>JBDHXL010000001.1:0-310289 GCA_039810685.1 Pedobacter sp.
TTTTACAACAGAAAATTGCAGCATAAAATATGGCAGGCTCTATTGCCAGAAGAATGCGAATATGAAGATGCTATCAGTAGTATTTTTTCAGAAAATGACTTTTTTCACAGCCTGACGGTTTGGGTATTGCCGAAGGCGGGGATTTTTAGCACTACTGTTGATTTGAAAAATTAAAGTTGATTATAGTACAAAAGTTTCATAGAAGTTCGTTACCCTGCTTTAGACAATACCTTGCTAACTGCCGCTATTTCTTGTTCTTTTTTATTGATTGTCTTACTAAACTTAAAATGTATTCTAAATTGTCGTCTGAGTTTATTTGTAATTCATAGTCGCCATTTCCCCAATGTCCTGTCTGCGAAACATCTCGACAGATTCCTTTTGGGTCGTCAAGCTGTCCGTGTTGTAAGTTGAGCCACATTTTTAGTCCATTTTTTTGCAAACGAATATCCACGACATTTGTGTTGGCAACAAAGGCAATGTAAAGTTTTTTCGGCTTAACTTCTAAGCTGTCAAGATTGAGGATTGCGTTTTTGAATTTTTCATAAAGCTCTTTGGTTTCATCTGACATACCGTCCAAGTGTTCTTGCTCGGTAAATACTTTTATTTCCCGTGTTACTTTTTCAATTGTTTCGTCTTGTCGACTGATTGTCTTTACGCTTTCCTGCGCCCCCGATGTCTGAATTTGATTGTAGCTAATTGTCTTGTTGTCGTATCGTTTAACTTCCCAAAGTTCAATTGGTAAGTCTTTGAAGTTTATCGCCTCTTTTTGATATGTTGTGAAACTTGGTGAAACGAAAATAACTCGTGATTGCGACCAATCAATGTCATCACGCTTCAAAGTGTCTTTGTTGTTTTCGTTATATTCAAGTATGAAGTCTGCTTTGTTGTTAAGCATTAGTGATAAATAAGCATAGCCTTGGTCAATTACGCTAAAATTTTTATCACGCTTGTATTCAATGATTACAAAACTTGATGCGTCTTTGTCAAACGCTAATGTGTCAATGCGAAAATTGCCAATTGCAAATTCAGAACGAACGAAGTTAAGTCCGAAAATGGTCTGCAAATTTTGTTCTGTCAAAGTTTGGATTTCCTTTTCAAGTTTGAAAGGCAATTCCTTTATCTGGTCAAGTTTGTCTTTGCTGTCTATGTTAAATAAAGCCATTTCGTTACAATGTCGTTTTCTTGTTAGGGCGTCTGTTATAGTTGCACCCAACTAAGCCTTTGTCGTTGTTTTTTTCTTCGGGAAAGCCAATGATGCAATGATACTCGTTGCCAAAATTGCCACAATGATTATTAGTGAATGTTCGGTACTAAAACCCCATCCTTTTAGGTAACCGTGTGCCAACATCTTAAAACCAATAAAGGTTAACAGCACCGCCAAACCAGTTTTTAGGTAATGAAACTTATGGATAATATTTGCTAAAAGAAAGAACATTGAGCGTAAACCCATGATAGCAAAAATATTCGAGAAAAAGACAATATAAGCATCCTTGGTTACCGCAAAAATTGCCGGAATAGAATCGACTGCAAAAATCAAATCGGTAAACTCAACAATAAGTAGCACCAAAAACAAAGGGGTTAATGCTTTTTTGCCGTTTACAAGATGAAAGAACTTGCGCCCTTCAAAATGTGGGTGTATCGAGAAGTACTTCGAAGCAAAACGTACTACGGGGTGATGTTGCGTGTCAATTTTTTCTTCTTCGCCCTTGGCCAAAAACATTTTAATACCCGTAAAGACCAGAAATGCTCCAAACACATAGAGTATCCACGAGAATTTAGCTATGAGTGCGGCACCAACAAAGATGAAGATAAAACGCATAACAATAGCGCCAATTATTCCCCAAAACAACACTCGGTGATAGTACTTTTTTGGCACTGCAAAAGCAGAGAAAATCAATACAATTACAAAAATATTATCAACCGAAAGGGCATATTCTACCACATAGCCGGTCAAAAACTCAATTCCCAAATTTTGACGATACAATTGAAGGCTGGCTGCAAAATTATCTGATATTACACTAATAGGGTGCTGGTTTTTAGCTATTACCTGTTGCAGCTTTTCCATGCTATCTATTCCGTGCAGGTAATCGCCTTTTATGATAAGTAGTAGGTAAAAACTGAGTGCAAAAAATACCATTACAAAGCTCATGATACTTGCTTCTTTCAGACTAACCTCGTGGTCTTTTTTGCTGAACAGCCCCAAATCTAAGGCCATAATAAAAAGGATAAACAACAGGAACCCTGCAAAGAAAATGATTTCGTGTGACATTATTTTTTACGTTCTATGGTATATTTTACTAATTGTTCTAATCCGGTTTTGGCCTCACTATCCGGAAAATCGGCAAGAATTTCAAAAGCTTGTGCTTGATATTCCAACATCTTTTGCTCGGCATAGTAAACCCCTTGTTGGGCATTCACAAAGTCAACAATCTGCTGAATTTTTGCTGGCTCTTCGTTATGATTTTTCACCAAGTTGATCATGTGTTTGCGCTCGGTTTTATCGGCCTTGTTTAAAGCATAAATCAAAGGGAGCGTTACTTTTTTCTCTTTAATATCTATTCCTTTGGGTTTGCCCACATCGTCAAGACTAAAATCAAAAGTATCGTCCTTAATTTGAAAAGCTATCCCTATAAGTTCGCCAAAAAGCCTCATTTTTTCTATCGTAGCTTTATCTGCTCCGGCAGACTGTGCCCCGCTGGCGCAACAAGATGCTATTAAAGATGCTGTCTTTTGACGGATAACATCATAATAAAGCTCCTCACTAATATCCATACGACGCACCTTTTCTATTTGCAACAACTCTCCTTCGCTCATTTGCTGCACTGCCTCCGATACAATACGCAAGAGCTCAAATTCTTGATGTTTTACCGAGAGCAGCAAACCCCTCGACAGTAAATAATCGCCTACTAAAACGGCAATTTTATTTTTCCAAAGTGCATTGATAGAGAAAAAACCACGTCTTTCGTAAGCATTGTCCACTACATCGTCATGCACCAAGGTTGCCGTATGTAAAAGTTCTACCAAGGCAGCCGCACGGTGGGTCGATTCGGTAATGCCTCCACAAAGTTGTGCCGAAAAAAACACAAACATGGGCCGCATCTGTTTACCCTTGTGTTTTACGATATAATGCGTTATCCTATTCAGTAAAGGCACCTTACTACGAATTGATTCCTTGAACTTATTTTCAAAGGCATCAATAGCCGAGGCAATGGGTTTCTTTATCTGATTGATATCCGACATGCTGAGAAATAGGTTTGCAAATATAGCTGATTTTAGCTTAGCCGACGATTAAATAGCTACAAGAAAAATACCGCTTTATAAGCTAATTTCGTGTACTTTTGTCGTTATAATATTTTTTTTTGCAGATCTATGATGGAATGGGCTAAACTATTATCAGCAAAGCGCTGGGGCTACGAACACTACACCACAAAAAACACAGACGAAGCCCGCTCACAGTTTCAGATAGATTATGACCGATTGATTTTTTCATCCCCTTTTCGGCGTTTGCAAAACAAAACCCAAGTATTTCCCTTGCCTGGCAGTGTTTTTGTACACAACCGCCTCACCCACAGCCTTGAGGTGGCCAGTGTAGGCCGCTCACTCGGTCGTATTTTCTACAACAAACAAAAAGAGTTTCAGCCTAAACTGGATCAAGAACAGCCTTTGATGAGTGAAATTGGTAACATTGTTGCCGCAGCAGCATTAGCACACGACTTGGGTAATCCTCCGTTTGGACACTCGGGCGAGGCAGCAATATCCAGGTATTTCACCGATGGCGAAGGGCAAAAGTATTTAGCACAGCTAAGCCCTGCCCAGCAAAAAGATTTTAGTCATTTTGAGGGTAATGCCAATGCCATTAGGATACTGACCTATCCTTTTGAAGGTAAGGGTAGCGGAGCTTATGCCCTCACCTACTCGAGCCTTGCTGCAATTGGTAAGTACCCCTGCGAGTCGGCCATTGGACACGACAAAACTTTATTACATCGCAAAAAATATGGCTTCTTTCAATCAGAGAAGGAGAAATTTGCAAAAATAGCGCAAGAGTTGGGTATGCTTGTAGCGAGTGAAGAGCCTTTGAGCTTTTACCGTCATCCCTTGAGCTATTTGGTAGAAGCTGCCGATGATATTTGCTACGGCATTATTGATTTAGAAGATGCACACCGCTTAAAGATATTGAGTTTTGAAGAAGTAAAAGCCTTGATGTTTCCCTTGTGCAACAGTCAAAGTTTGACAACACGCCTCAATGAACTTGAAGACAACGATGCTAAAGTAGGTTTGTTGCGTGCCAAAGCTATTAGCCACCTCATTGCCCTTTGCTCCGAGATCTTTTTTGCTGAACAAGAGAAAATTTTAAGTGGTAAGTTTAACCAAAGCCTTACCGATAGTTTGCCAGCTCCCTATTTACAGGCTTGGAAGGCCATAGAAAAGATATCTGTCGATAAAATTTACAACTATCAATCGGTCATCCAAAAAGAAGTTTCAGGTTATAAAGTAATGGCTGGTTTGCTAGAAGAATTTGTACCAGCACTAATCCACAACAACACTCATTATTACAAAAAACTGGTAAAGCTTATCCCAAAACAGTTTTTAAACGATAGTGATGAGCTTTACCCTCGCATACAGAGTGTGTTAGATTTTGCTTCGGGCATGACCGATCTTTATGCCGTTGAGCTCTATAGCAAGATAAAAGGTATTTCTTTCCCTTCGTTGAGCTAAATTTTAGTCTTCCCAAGGCCATTCACCTGCAATTTTCAAGGCTTCTTTCAACTGATGTTTTTCTAAAAAAGCCTTATTTTGAGTGTCGGTAAAGCGCTCTACAGCTATATTTTTGGTATTGCCCAAAGCATAAGTCAACATAGAAGCATATCGAACCAAGTTGGTCATCCCCCGCTTGTCTATCAACCGAAACACATCTCCATCCGAATGGTAATACTGGCCTGCGTTTTTGGGTAAATTTCCTAGGGTTCCGGCTATAGGTAATCCGGCTAACATAAAAGGTTGGTGATCGCTATGTAAACCTGCGCCACTGTTAAACTTATTTTCAAAACCCGAATCAATCGCAGAGATTTGCTGACCCCAGGCACTAAAATATTTCTTCATCTCTGGCCTTGTAGTCGAAAATCCTATTGGGTCATTAGCCATATCAAAATTGAGCATGAAACGAATTTGGTCAATACTTTTATCTCGCTTGCTTTATTCTACATAAGCTTTAGAGCCCAACAAACCTTGTTCCTCGCCCATAAACAACACAAACTCTATGTTTCGTCGGGTTTTCAATTGTAGGCGTGCAAAAGTACGAGCCATGTCTATTACCGAAAAAGAGCCAATGCCATTGTCAATTGCTCCGGTCGCCAAATCCCAGCTATCCAAGTGGGCACCAACTACAATTTTCTCATTAGGCAATGTGCTACCCGGCCAAGTAGCAATTATATTTCTGGCTTTGATGAGTGATGAGAAATTTTGCATATCGACATTGGCCACCAAATTTTCATTGACTAAACGCTTTTTTAGTTCCCAACCATCCTCTAAACCAATACAAAGTGCCGGTACTGCAATAAGCTTCCCATCAACCGAAGCCGTACCGGTTAATAACACGCCGCCTTCAACGGTATTTATGAAAATAACGCCAACAGCTCCGTGTTTGACAGCCAGAGCAGTTTTTTCTGAGCGATGTAAATTGCTTGTTCCTTTTGCTGAGCCGGGTAAAACACCCAGATAAACAAGAGCCATCTTCCCCTTTACCCGCTCTCCCAAACTAGCATAATCGGTATCGAGCCCGTTGCCTACATCAATTAATGCCGCACTTAGCTGAGCAGATACTGGAGAATGTGCTAAGCTTACGGCCTTTATTGCTCGAGTATTATCGGCATTTGACCCAACTGTAAGAGCAAGAGAACGTCGCTCCCAGCTCTGAGCCTCGAAACTTTGGTACTTTACTCGGAAACCGTAAGATTTCAATAACGAAAAAGCCAATTCCTCTGCTTTTGCTCCATTTGCAGAACCTGTTAACCGATGGCCTATACGCTGAGTGGCCTGCTCTAGGTGATGATAGGCTTGTGTATGCTGTTTGACTTCTTGATTTATTTTTCTAAATGTAGAACTAAAATCTTCTTGGGCAAATAAGGCTATTGGCGCAATAAGCAACAGCAAAAGGATAGAATGGATACGCATATCTTTTTTTATCAAATTTAACAGATTATAGTGGTGATTTACTCGTTCGCTTTTTAAATGTTACAATAGCACTAAGTCCTCAAAAAAAAAAAGCTTCTTCGGGATATATTTTCCCAAAGAAGCTTCTCTTACTTTATAGAATATTTGAACTATTATTTAGCGTTCAATATCTTGAAGGTAGTTTTACAAGCCATGATAAAGCCTACAAATAAAATTACCCAAGATATGATTGAAACAGTTTTAGTGTCTATTATAAATCTCAAAAACACGCCTACAATAGCTACAAGTGACCAAAACACGATCTTGGTGTAGATTGCACTATCGTTAGCAGTTTTCATGCTCTGTTCTCTTTGTTTTGCATCCATGATGATTAGAATTTTGTTTTGTTGTGCAAAAATAGTATTTCTTACCTAATTACAAGACAAATTAATAACTTTTAAGTTGGTCAAATCTTTGTTGGGCTTTTTCTTGCTCGTTATACTTGCCTTCTTTGTACAAAAGCTTCTCCCAGTCGCCATACATGGGGTTGGGCAATACTATAAACTTGGTGCCAAATAGATGCTGATGGGCATCAACCTGCTCTTTGGTATCTTTTCCCTCACGATAAAAAACATTAGAAAAATCACTCAGATTATCACCACAAAGCAGTAACACGTTGTACTTTTCTAATACCTTGTTTCTTCTAGGTTGTTTATCAGAAGTGTTACTTTTTAGTAGAATATGTTCTTCATCAACATAGGGGAAACCTAGTTTTTTTAGATTTTCTATAGTTCCTTTACGATCAGCCTCGTCCCTATTGGTTAGGTAAAAAGTTTCAACATTTTTTGCTGCGGCAAATTGCAAGAAAGACAAAGCTCCGGGCACAGTATCTGCCATAGCCTTAGCGGTCCATTCTGTCCAATGTTTAGGGTTATAACTATAACCGTGTTTTATCTCATAGCCTTGAAAACGAGAGTTATCAATTATGGTCTCATCGGCATCAACGATAACACAATTGGGCTTCCCGTTGGCTTGTTGCCAAAGGGCCTCTTTTAGTGAAAGTTTAGCGAAATTGTAGGCCTGAAATGCCAAGGCTCTGTACTCGCCGCTGTATTGTTGCCAGAGTACTGCATTAGTCCAGTCTCGCTCGGGTGCAGTGTTTTTTTGTGCCTGAACAGAAAAAGATAAAATGGCTAAGCTAAACAGCAAGAAAAAACGTTTCATGTTTTTAAAACTTAAAACCCAAAGATAAACAATCAACGATTAATTACAACAAGCAAGATTTTTGCAACAGAACGTCAAAATCATTTGTAGGTGATGGAAAAACTCAGCTACTCAAAAACCCATTTTTTTAAATTCGTTCATTGTTGGCTCTAATCATAGACTTATACTTGCTTTAAATTTTTTAACGCAGAAAGGGACACAGAGAAAATCTCCTGTCCCTATTAGACATGCTTTAGCTATTTATTTTTAGACGATTTGTATTAATTAAGCCCAAAGGTCAAACCAAAAGCCATATTCTTTAGTCCGGCTTGTGAAGGCGTATCAAACATATCGTTTGCATAATATTTGACAAAAAAGCCCATACCTCCGTAACCGATACGAGCAGTAGCTCCGTAGCGTAGTGGGGTGAAATGAAAATCGTCGTTAACTTTGGTTTTACCTCTTTCGGCACTTACCTGTTTTACCTTACCATCAATTAAAAAGGCTAATTCTGGCCCTACAACAAAACGAAATCTGCGGCCGCTTTTGCTTTTATTAGAGCGAAGCTCAAAATTGAGTGGAATATGTACGTAGCTAGCCGAGAACCTGTTTTTACTAAAATGTATGTTCTCCACAACATAATTATCCAAGGCTTGGTTCTTTTGGATGGTAATATCCTGATCCAAACGAATGTGAGTCCAATCAAAACCTCCGGCAGCATACACAGCAAAGTGTTTACTGAAACGATAACCCAATTGCAAAACATCAAACGAAACTTGACTGGTTTTCCAGGGTTTATAATCTAAGAAGCTGTTGGCTGGTTTTAGGCTTAAACTACCGTTGTCTATCAGTTTGGTGAGGCCAATATCAAACCTTGTAAAGGTAAAACCACCATATACCCCCATTTTGCTACCCGATTTATTGGTTTGCAAGCTGTCTTTAGTTTTGTGCATTACATGGTCTTGAGTGTTTTTTTTCTGAGCATTTGACAAAGTGTCTTGTGCTTGTACGTTTATGCTGCCTACAACCAGTCCAACTAGTAATAAAGCATTGATTATTATCTTTTTCATTTTATGATTTGCTTATTTATTTCGTTAATTATTGTTTATTATATTTCAAAAAACCAAGGTTCAAAGAAACTAATGAGGTGTTATCATCATCATCAGTATTAAACTTTAATAGCTTACGCTCACGTTTATCTACTTTGTCCACCACAAAGTTCACTAAGTCTGCTACGTTTCGGATACCTCTCTGTTCCTCATCTTGTTGGCTTGCTAAGGTCAAATCGCCAGCGCTATTAATTGGTGCAGTGTTTAGGGCTAGAGTTTGTGTTGCAGTCTCAACATCCAAAGCAGCTAGCAAAACATCTCTCACCGAATCGGTCTCTGTTTCTTGAAGACGATGTTGCGCCATCAATGGTTGTACGGGCTCTACTTTTTCTATTGATTTTTTTTCATGTGCAAAGCCAACTGTCGGTTTCGAGGGCTTAGCACTATAACTATTTTCGTCTGTTACTCCTGATTGCGCTTTAGGCAAGGTAATAACTTGGGCCGATGGTTCTTCAACAGTAATATTTGCACCTGCTATAGACTGCTCTGGTTTTGTTATGTCCTGTCTCTTATTTACCAGTCTAACTTTTTCTTCGTCGCGAAGCAAAACTGTTAGCACCAATACAGCGGCAATACCCGTGCTAATAGACCACAAAAGTGGAATGCCTCGTTTTTTCTTTGGTCGGATATTTTGTGCAATACTCGGCCACAAATCTGCTGAGGGTGTCACCTCTAGTGAATCAAATTTTTCACTAAACAATTTATCAAATTCATTATCCATTTGCTCTTTCATAGTTAGTTTCCTCCATTTTTAAGATTTCCTGTCTCAATAAAGCTCTGGCTCTAGAGAGTTGTGATTTACTAGCTCCTTCGCTAATTCCCAACATTTCAGCAATTTCTTTGTGCGAATAACCCTCAATTGCATAAAGGTTAAATACCATTCGGTATCCATCTGCAAGCCCTTGTACCATACGCATCAAATCTTGTACGGCCAAACGATTGAAATCTATATTACTTTCGTTATATATCTGATGGTCATCAATAGATACTAGTAGCAATGAACGTGATTTTTTGCGATAAGCTTCTATCGCTATATTCACCATAATTCTTTTCATCCAGCCTTCAAAAGAACCTTCTGAGCGATATTCATTTATCTTCTGAAAAATTTTGATAAAGCCCATTTGTAAGGCGTCTTCCGCTTCCATTTGGTCTTTGGTGTAGCGCATGCAAATGGCCAGTAACTTAGGCGCATAACTTCGATACAAGTACTCTTGCATTCGTGTCTGACCTTCCTTACAGCCCTTAACCAATTCTTCTATCGAGTAGTTTATCTTCACTTATTTTAGTTGTTATATTCTGAAGATGCAATCTAAAAGCCAAAGGTTGCAAGCCTTTCATTTTTTTTCTTGATAGGCTTTCTCTGATTAATCAGAAATTATCATTTTAATACTGAATATCAATATCTTACAAATAAAAAGCAGTACAAAAATAATATCTTGTACTGCTAAATTTTCTAAGTTTTTATTCATTTGTTGGTTGTAATCACCAAGCTCAACAAAAAAATAGCAATTAGTATATCTCGTATTAATGAATGCCTTTAAAAAGTCTATTCCATCTTATTTTGTTGAGGAATGATTTTTCACTATCTAAGCTCATCCAAATAAACAGAGCCTTACCCACAATATGGTCGGCAGGCACAAAGCCCCAATACCTCGAATCGGCCGATTGATGCCTATTGTCTCCCATCATCCAATAGTAATCCATTTTAAACGTATAATGATCAGCTTTTTGTCCGTTTATTATCCAATCATTACCTTGTTTTTGTAAGGTGTTGCCCTCATATACTCGAATGCAGCGTTCATACAGAGGCATGGTTAAGCTATCCAGTTTCACTGTCCAACCTTTTTTGGGCACTATGATAGGCCCGAAATTATCCAAATTCCAAGCTCTATTTTTATCGTGAGGAAAAATTAATACGTCGAATTCATTTTCGGGCATCAACTCTTCGGTTACAGACTTCACATAGGGCGATTTTTTTAATTCTTTTACCAAATCAGGTGTACCTTCAAAACGATAAACATTTGGTAGCGCCGTAGCATCAGTACGGAAACCCATGTCTTCAAAAAGTTTTAGGTTCACATCTTCGGTATTGAACTCTACGTGGTAGGCAAAGCCTCCGGTACCCACCAAAGGCTCGGGTTTACCATTTACAATAGCCAATCCTTTTTTCATGCTGATGGTATCGCCGGCAATAGCTACACATCTTTTTATGAAATTTTCTCTTTTATCAACAGGCCGAGACACTATCGTAAACCGATTATGAATTGTCTCTCTACTATCACCCCGCAATTGCATTTGGTAATAATTGTCATCCTGAGCTTCTAAGGCTACGGTATCGCCCTCCGGGAAGTTGAACACAACCACATCATTTCTTTTAATATCTTGAAGACCGGGCAATCGGCGGTATTTCCACTGTACACCATCCCAATAAGCTTTTGTACCTAAAATAGGCATTGTATGATGAGCAAAGGGGAAGGCCACTGGTGTCATGGGTAAACGGGGACCATAGTTGACCTTACTAACAAACAAGAAATCGCCAACCATCAAAGAACGTTCCATAGAGCCCGTAGGGATTGTGTAAGCTTCTATAAAAAACATCCTAATTATTGTGGCAGCAACTACGGCAAAAACCACCGCATCCAGCCACTCGCGGGTTTTGCTTTTTTTCTTTTTGCTTGCCTCAGCTTTTGTATTTTTTTGCCAAAATTTCCAGTTCATGCTTAGTCTTTAAAGTTAAATATGTCTGCAATATTGTAAAAACCTTTTTTATTCTGCAACCATTCGGCAGCTACTACCGCACCTAGGGCAAAACCCGCACGACTATGAGCCGTGTGTTTTATCTCGATATCATCTACCTCTGAGCTGTACAGTACCGAATGGGTACCCGGTACGTTCTCTACCCGATATGATTTGATGAGCAATTGCTCTGCCTTGGCATTTTGGCTTAGCGGTGTACCATCCAATTCATTAATCCATTCGTTTTTGCGCTCAATGCAATCAATTACACCCTCGGCTATGGTCATTGCCGTTCCACTAGGCGAATCGAGTTTTTGGGTGTGGTGCGTTTCCTCAACCAACACATCATAAGCAGGATAGTTATTCATCAATTTGGCCAACAATTGGTTGAGATGAAAGAAAATATTCACCCCAATACTAAAATTAGAGCCATATAACAGTGTATTGTTACCCTGTTCGCAACTGTTTTTTATTTTTTGCAGTTCGCCATACCAACCTGTAGTGCCTACTACTACGGGTACTTTTGCCTCAAAACACTTGTAAATATTTCCTACAGCGGCATCAGGTGCACTAAAGTCTATTGCTACATCGGCACGTTCCAAATTAGCCAAGGTAAAATCTTCTAAATTTTCAATCCCAATTTTCAGCACAATATCATGGCCGCGTTCCAGGGCAAATCTTTCAATAATTTGCCCCATTTTCCCATATCCTAATAATGCTATTTTCATAATTTAAGTGTTAGTTTAATGCCCGGTACTACGTTATAGCTACCGTAAAAAGTATTTGTTTCGATTGTGCTAGGTGCTACTTGCATTGTAAGTGTTTCATCTACATTAAAAAACTTTAGACGAGCAGTTACATAAGCATCTAATACATTTAGACCATACAAACCAATCAAAGAAAAGATAACGATTTCACGATTTCTTTTATAAATATTCTTGGCCAGCGTTAACGCATTGATATCAGGATATCGTGACAGCCCATTGTTTGGATCGGGTGTGCCGTTATGCAAACGGCGGTATTGCAGCTCATGCAAAAAACGATGGTAATTATTGTTGTTTTCTCGATAAGAAAGTACTAACATGGTCCCCCCAACATACAGCCCGGCTATTTTGCCGATTTGGTATATTTTAGGAATAATTTGCTTACCTTTTGCCCTACCCGATTTTACATCATCAACAATTAAAGCATAATTATAGGCCTGTCCCAAACCAGGCAGCAACAATGAACGATTAATGGCTCTTCGGGCAGCCTGTTTACCTTTGTTGACATAGGTATTTGCAGTAGTATCAGCCTGCAGGACTGCTGCACTTGTATCTTTAGTCTTTGAGCTTTTTTGTGCAAATAGCGGATTAGCAAAAAGAAAAAACAATAATACAGAAAGCCCTAGTACCTTCATTACCAATCTAATAATTCTAATACCCGGTTTAGGTCGTCTGCATTGGCAAATGGAATTTCTATGCTTCCCTTTCCGTTATCTTTAACTTTCAGCTTCACTTTTGCTGCAAATTTATCAGACAGGTCTTTCTGTAATTTCTGTATTTCAAAAGATACTGCTTTTTCGTTACTTTTATTGTTAGGTACTTTAAGGCTGTCTATATTACGCACCATATCCTCTACATTTCTAACAGACAAGCCTTTAGCAATTATTTCTTGATGAATAAGCAACTGTTTGGCCGTATCGGATACCGAGATAAGTGCCCTTGCATGTCCCATGCTAATTTGGTTATCACGAATAGAAGCCTGAATGCTGGGAGGTAACTTCAGCAAGCGTAAATAATTGGCCACCGTTGTACGGTTTTTACCTACACGTTCGCCCAACTGATCGGGTTTAAGCTGGCACTCATCAATCATCTGCTGAAAACTAAGTGCCACCTCAATAGCATTCAGATTTTCACGCTGAATGTTCTCTATCAAGGCCATTTCTAGCATTTGTTGATTATCTGCCTTACGGATATAGGCCGGTATTTCAGTCAAACCAGCTAATTTAGAAGCCCTCAAACGTCGTTCACCCGATATGAGTTCATAACCTCCGCCTTCTTTTTCGCGAACGGTTATGGGCTGAATTAAGCCATGAATTTTTATCGAATCGGCCAGCTCATTCAAAGCCAGCTCATCAAAATCGGTACGAGGCTGATAGGGATTGGTTACAACAGCAGATATAGCAATTTGCCCTATACTATCATCCTTAGTTTTGCCAGTTTCTATTGGCTGCACTACCTTATCTTGGTTTACACTCTCATTATCTTCCAAAAGTGCACTCAAGCCTTTACCTAAACCTGTTTTTCGTTGAAAAGCTCCCATCTATTACAACCTATATTGCTGCTGTTTGTACATCTTCTTCTTCTTTAGCCAATCCGTTTTTCTTAACAATTTCTCTAGCCAAATTCAGATAATTGATTGCTCCCTTGCAATTTGCATCATGCATAATTACAGAAACGCCATAGCTTGGAGCTTCGCTTAAACGGGTATTGCGTTGAATAATTGTTTCAAAAACCAGGTCTTGGAAATGGGTACGCACCTCTTCTACCACTTGGTTAGATAAGCGCAAACGCACATCATACATAGTTAACAATATCCCTTCAATCTCTAAACTGGTGTTTAGCCTATTTTGAACGATTTTAATAGTATTCAATAATTTACCTAAACCTTCGAGTGCAAAATATTCACACTGAACCGGAATGATTACCGAGTCGGCAGCTGTTAACGAGTTGATGGTGATTAGACCCAACGAAGGAGAACAATCTATAATGATAAAATCATACTGATCTTTAACCTTATCAAGTACAGATTTCATTTTGTACTCTCTATTGGGTAGGTTAATCATCTCAATTTCGGCACCCACCAAATCAATATGAGCAGGGAGCAAATCCAAATTAGGAGTCTCTGTTTTCATGATGGCATCAGCGGGCTCTACATCGTTTATGATACACTCGTAAATACTGTTTTTGATGTTTCGAGGGTCAAAACCTATACCCGATGTAGAGTTAGCCTGAGGGTCGGCATCAACCAGCAAGGTTTTGTACTCTAATACGGCCAAACTGGCTGCTAAGTTAATTGAAGAAGTGGTTTTTCCGACCCCTCCTTTTTGATTGGCTAAAGCAATAATTTTACTCATTTATCTATCTTAAAGAAGTTCGTAGCCCGAACTCGGGTTGTTATCAAAGTTTCTAAAAAAATGCTATTTTTGTAAAAAAGACGCACTTTTTAACAATCTGCTAAGATACAAAAAAAACTGAAATCGGGCAGTAATGCGTTTTGTGTTATAAACATCTTTTCAACAGTTTTTGAATGATTACCATTATATCCGGCACCAACAGACCTAATAGTTATACGCTAAAACTAGCTAAATATTATCAAAAAGAATTGGCCAACAGAGGTTTGAATAGCAACTTGCTAAGTCTTGAAGAATTACCAAAAAATTTTAGTGCTGAAGATTTGTATGGCGAACGCTCACCGGCTTTCCAAAGATTACAACAACTCATTTCGCAAAGCGACAAATTTTTATTTATAGTACCCGAATACAACGGCAGCTACCCGGGCATACTGAAAACCTTTATTGATGCTTGCGAATTTCCGCACAGTTTTTACGACAAAAAAGCTTGTTTGGTGGGTTTATCTTCGGGCAAATATGGTAATATAAGAGGCATTGAACATTTTAGTGGAGTATGTGCCTATCTGCATCTCAATGTTATGCCATTGCGTATCCACATCCCCAATATCAAAAATGAGATAGACGAAACCGGTAACCTTATCGGGAAAGACAGTTTGAGATTTAGTAAAGAACAATTAGACAAATTTGCCGAATACTAGCTTTAGCTAATAAAACGTAGCCACTTATCGCCTTCGTAGCCAAAAACAAACTGACCCGGATGCAAAAGCTCGGCCAAATCTTCTACCAACATCACCATATCTTCGGGCTGGTTTGTATCGTAACTATCACTTAATAGACCCACATTGCCCTGTTGCACCGCTGGCCATTCTTTTTGTAGCAGCACTCCTGATGCCGACATCAAATCGCCCAGTTGTTTACCTGGCTCAAAAACAATCAGGTAATCGGCCTCACTAGCCTGAGACACCACTATTGCACCAGCTAGGTTTAAGGCTGCTGTCAAATCTACAGAAGGCACTCCGGCGGTATTAACTACACCAACCATCACCTTGTCCATAAATTTCATTTTATGCTCAACAATGGCCAGTCTTTCTTCCAGTTCTTCGTGTAAACTGGGTTCAATATTCTTTTTTATCAAACCATCTAAAGCAGACATAGGATTATTTTATTAATTTGTGGCAAAAATACTATTTACATTGTCGATGCGTAACTTTAAAATCATTTTATTTTGTCTGTGCCTTGCTGTTGCAGCCACATCCTGCCAAAAGAAAGAGCTAAAAGACAAAAAAGTATTCTACATCAACCTCGATCAGAACCTCACCTCGCTAGACCCTGCATTTGCACGCAACCAAAATGCCATTTGGATGATTAATCAGGTTTTTAACGGATTGGTACAAACCGATGCTCAATTAAACCCACAGCCCTGTATTGCTCAATCATGGTCGGTCTCTGCCGATGGTTTGCAATACACTTTTAATTTGCGAAATGATGTATATTTTCATGATGATCCTTTGTTTAAAAACGGCAAAGGTCGCAAAGTGGTAGCTAGCGATTTTGCCTATAGTTTTTATCGGCTTATCGACCCCAAGGTGGCCTCGTCTGGTGGTTGGATTTTTAGCGACAAAGTAAAAGATAAAAATAGCTTTATCGCACTCAACGACAGTACATTTCGCATAGTACTCAGTAAACCTTTCCCTGCTTTTATGAGTTTACTTACCTCGCAATACTGCTCAGTAGTACCCCGCGAGGTTGTAGAGCACTACGGAAAAGATTTCAGAACGCACCCTATAGGTACCGGACCCTTCCGTTTCAAATACTGGAAAGAAGACGAAGTGCTGGTTTTATTAAAAAATGAAAATTATTTTGAGCTCGACAGTACCCAACAACGCCTGCCTTATCTCGATGCCGTAAAGGTGAGCTTCATCAACGATAAACAAAGTGCATTTATGAGTTTTTTGAAAAAAGAACTTGACTTTTTTTACAGTGTTGACGGTAGCTATCGCGATGATATCTTGACCAAAAGCGGTAAAATGACCCACAAATACCACAACAAGTTTCAATTATTAAAAGGCCCTTATCTTTGTACCGAATATGTAGGTTTTTTGCTCGACAGCACCAATGTATTAGTAAAAAACTCACCCTTAAGGCACAAAAAAGTAAGACAGGCCATCAATTATGCTATTGACAGGCAAAAACTCATCAAATACCTACGCAACAGTATAGGCTACCCGGCAACTTCGGGTTTTGTGCCCAGAGGTATGCCTGGTTTTGATAGTGTGGCTGTGCAAGGTTATAGCTACCAACCAAAACGAGCCGCCCAACTTTTAAAAGAAGCCGGCTATCCCAATGGCAAAGGTATGCCCGAAATAACAATTAGCACATCTACCACCTACAAAGACCTAATAGAGTTTATACAGGGCGAAATTGCTAATATTGGTATTAAAGCAAAAGTAGAAGTAAGTCCAAGTGCCAGCCTACGCGACATGATGGCAAAAAATGGTGTTGTATTTTTTAGAGGTTCTTGGATTGCCGACTATGCCGATGCAGAGAACTACCTGTCGGTTTTTTACAGTAAAAACAAAGTACCTTTTGGCCCAAACTATACCGCCTTTTACAACAGCAATTTCGATCGACTATTTGAACAAAGCTACCTACAACCTGATGACAAGAAACGTTTTGCTCTGTACCACCAAATGGATAGAATGGTAATGGAAGAAGCTGCTATTGTACCCGTTTTATACGATCAATCAGTTGTGATGTTACAAAACAATATCAGCGGATACCCAATGAATGCACTGAGCCTTATGATACTTAAGAAGGTAAAAAAGAGTTAAATAAGCTTATGTGAATAGGCGTAGTGCACCAGACCAATAACATTGCTAACCCCAGTTTTACGCATAAGATTTTTGCGATGGGTCTCTACGGTACGTTCACTAATAAACAATTTTTCGGCAATTTGTTTACTGGTTAGCTCTTGTACAATAAGTTTCAGCACATCAAGTTCTCTATCGGTAATATGGTTTTCCATACTTTCACCTTGAGTAAGAGCACTCAACAAAGTTTTATTGATTTCGGCACTCCAAAATTGGCGTCCCTCGGCAATAGCTTGCAAAGCATTGGTCAGCTCTTGATGGGCATATTTCTTCAGCACATAACCGTCAACCCCAGCACCAAGCATTTCACGAACCATAGCCGCCTCGTCGTGCATACTTAGTACCAAAATTTTTAAATCGGGTTTTAGCTGTTTGGCTTGTTTTACAAGACTAAGCCCGTCCATATCGGGCATAGAGTAATCTGTAATTAAAATATCTACCTCGTTGGTTTTTAGCCAGGCTAATGCAAAATGCCCTGAGCTGTGTTTTTCAACAATCTCAAAATCAGCCTCATCTCGGAGTATAGCCTCCAAACCATCGGTTACAATTGCATGATCGTCAACTAGTAATATTCTCATAGGTTAGTTTATACCTTGTGCTAAAAATACATTTTTTATCCAATGCTGTAATATTTTTTTTACATTTTTTCAATTTCTCCGCCAAATAATCTAGCTCCCGTTTAAGCACAACCCATAGTCATAAACCTATTTCAATCAACTTTATTTCAATTTACACGGATGGAGTAATAACAAGTAATAACACTAAACAAATTTTTAAAAATCATTAACAATCCCTATCCTTGCTACCAGATGAAGATTATCCAAATTTGTGCAGCTTATAAACCGGCCTACGTATATGGTGGACCAACCATGTCGGTATCTAAACTTTCGGAAGAACTAACCAAAGCCAACTTGGATATCATCGTGCTAACAACTACTGCTAATGGCGAAACCGAACTAGATGTTCCTATTGGCAAAGCAACTTGGGTTGATGGTGTAAAAGTTTACTATTTTAAACGTTGGACCAAAGACCACAGTCATTTTTCGCCAGGTCTATACTGGTTTCTATATCGTACAATTAAAAAGAGTAGGCAACAAGAGCTTGTGGTACATATACACGCCTGGTGGAATTTGGTATCTATATTTTCTTGCCTTATTGCCAAGTGGATGCAGGTAAAGGTTGTTTTATCACCACGGGGCATGCTTAATGAGTACACCCTGAACAACAGTAATTCGCTAGCAAAAAGATTACTTCACCAATTTTTAGGTCGCAATTTGCTGCAATATTGTCATATACACGCCACAAGCGATGCAGAAGCAAAAGACATCTCATCAGTAATTCCTAATCAAATAAAAATCATTCCCAATTTCGTAGAGTTGGGAACTCTAACAGTTTCTCCAACCAAACAAGCTATTTTCAGGCTAGTTTTTTTAGGGCGGATTAACGAAATTAAAGGTATTGATAAGTTACTGACTGCATTATCCAAGTTGGAAATTGCTTGGCATCTTGATATTGGAGGACAAGGCAAAACAGAATATGTTGAGCAACTAAAAGCGCAAGCAAAAAATCTACAAATTGCACAGCATATTACTTGGCACGGCTCTATAGCAAGACAAGATAAGTTCAATTTTCTTTCTCATGCCGACTTGCTAGTTTTACCTTCTGTAAAAGAAAATTTTGCAAATGTAGTAATTGAAGCTCTATCCATTGGCCTACCTGTTTTGGTGAGTGAAGGTGTAGGCTTAGCCACATACGTAACACAGCAACAATTGGGCTGGGTATGCCCACAAGAACCCGACCAAATCGCTCAATGTTTGTCAGCAGCGTTTAATGATCAAGCAAAAAGAGATCGTATCAGACAGCAGGCTCCGCAAATACTACGAAATGATTTTGGAAGTTCTGCACTACTTCATCGTTATAAAACACTATACGAGTAATTTACAAGATTGATAAATCAAGACCTCGAAACTATTTTGTTCGTAGCATATAAGAATTTAGCCTATCTTTGAGGCTATTGTTTGGCCAAGCAAAAATGAAAAGAGACTTTAGTTTTATCATACTAACCTATAACGAAGAGTTACATTTGCCTCGCCTTTTGGCATCAATACAGATCTTAAACGCTCCCTTATTTATTTTAGACTCCGGTAGTACCGACCAAACCCTAAACATTGCCCAGCAATATAAAGCCACTATACATCATCATGCTTTTGAGAACCATCCCAAACAATGGGATTATGCCTTGAAGCATTTTGATATCCAAACACCCTGGGTTATCGGGCTAGATGCCGACCATATCGTTAGCCCCGAGCTGTTACAGCATCTTGAACTTTTTAACGATGCAGACTACCGTAGTGTTGATGGCATCTATTTCAACAGAAAAAATTACTTCAAAGGCCGATGGATAAAATACGGAGGCTATTACCCCAAATACATGCTCAAAATGTTTAGGCCTAATAAAGGTTTCTCTGACCTAAACGAAAATATGGATCACCGCTTTATTGTGCCGGGCAACACCTTGGTTTGGAAAAATGGGCACCTTATTGAAGAAAATCTTAAAGAAAACGAAATAAGTTTCTGGATAAGTAAACACAACCGATACAGCGACCTCGTAGCCGAAGAAGAATTTGAACGAAGGCTACAGCTAAGAGGTCAAACCCAAAAAGGGAAATTCTTTGGCGACCCTAACGAGCGGGTAAATTTTCTTAAGCAAATTTGGTGGAAATGTCCTTTATACCTTAGACCTTTTTTATATTTTAGTTATAGAATGATTTTTAAGCTAGGTTTCTTAGACGGCAGAACCGGAATAATTTTCCATTTCTTGCAAGCCTTTTGGTACCGCTTACTCATTGATATAAAAATTGACGAAAAAATTAAGCTACATAACAAAAATGGCATTCAATAAACAAGGTTTAAAAAACTTATGGGCCAACCCACAACTTCGGTTTATAGGGCTGTTCTTATGCCTATCGGGCTTTTTTTACATTTTTAACACCGCCTATATTGGCATTACAGCAAAGGGAGGAGCTTACATCCCTTTTCTAGACAAATACCTCAACTATATTCGCTGGTGGCGAGACTTCGATATCGAGCTATCAGCAACAATTTTACGCTGGCTGGGCTATACCGTTATCACCAACGACTACCAGCTAAAAGTTGTGGGCTTAGCCGGTTTCAAATTGGTTTACACCTGTTTGGGTTATGGTATTATGGGGGTGTTTGCGGCTTTTGTTTTGGCCTTTCCTAAGCCTTTCAAACAAAAAATTGGCTTTCTACTCTTTGGTCTCTTGCTTATCCAAGCACTCAATATAGCTCGTTTTGTGCTCATCTCTATCTTTTGGACTGGAAAAGATTTTTTATGGGGTATAGACCACCACAACTTCTTCAACACGATAGTATATGCAATTTTAATCGTAACGGTCTTTTTTTGGATAAAACGAAGTGAACGAAATACCCAGAATTCCCCTATCAATAAAAACTAGATTTTATTATCTTAGCGGCAAATTTGCACTATGTATATACTTGGTATTAACGCCTATCACGGAGACTCATCAGCTTGTATCTATAAAAACAATCAATTAATTGTTGCTTCTGAAGAAGAACGATTTAGACGGATAAAACATTGGGCCGGTTTTCCGAGTATGGCCATCGAGTTTTGCTTGCAAGAGGCCGGAATAGATATTAGAGAGGTTGATCATATTGCCATATCTCGAGATCCCAAAGCAAATTTAACTAAAAAAGCCTTGATGGCTGTGAAAAACAGGCTAAGCCTCACCAACATCTTCAATCGGGTAAAAAACCTCAAAAAGGTGTCGTCAATAGAGAATGAGTTTGAAGAACATTTTCAATTGAAACCGGGTGAGCTAAAAGCACAATTTCACAATGTTGAGCACCATCGGAGCCATTTGGCCAGTGCCTTTTTTGCGTCGCCTTTTGCAGAATCGGCATTGCTTACCGTGGATGGCTTTGGCGATTTTACCAGCTCTATGACTGCCATTGGTCGAAACAACAAAATAGAAGTATTAGATTCTGTCACCTATCCGCACTCCTTGGGTGTGTTCTACACCACCTTTACCGAATGGCTAGGTTTTCCGCATTATGGCGATGAGTACAAAGTAATGGGTCTAGCACCTTATGGTCAGCCCAAATATGTGGACGAACTCAGAAAAGTTATTAAACTAAAAGAAAATGGGCTATTTGAGCTAGAACTAAAATACTTTACTCACCCTAGCCAAGGCATAAACATGATTTGGGAAGGAGGAATTCCTGTAATGGGTGGCCGCCTCTACTCCGATCAGTTGCTTGCAGAGTTTGGACCCGCCAGACAAAAAGACGAAGCGCTTAACCAAAATCATCGTGATTGGGCTGCTTCAATACAACGTATTACCGAAGAAGTGATTTTTCATCTATTAAATGCCTTGCACCAACGCACCGGGCTCGATCAGGTGTGTATAGCAGGTGGCGTAGCTCAAAACTCGGTAGCCAACGGCAAAATTTTATTGAATACCCCTTTTAAACAAGTATATATACCACCTGCAGGTCACGATGCCGGCACTAGTATAGGTGCTGCACTATGGGTATATAACCAGGTGTTAGGCAATGCCCGTACCGAGCCTATACTACACGGCTATTTTGGTAGCAGAACCACTAACGCAGCTATTGAAGAGCTATTGAAGAGCAAAGGCATCAACTATCAAAAATTAGAAGGTGATGCTCTATTTGACAAGGTTAGCAATTGCTTAATCAATGCCGGGGTAGTAGGCTGGTTTCAAGGCAGGGCCGAGTTTGGTCCAAGAGCATTAGGACACCGCTCTATCATTGCCGATCCGCGTAGAAGCGACGCTAAAGACATCCTCAATTCGAAAATAAAAAGAAGAGAATCCTTCCGCCCATTTGCCCCATCTATCTTAAAAGAACATGTGGCCGATTATTTTGAACAAGATGACGATGTACCTTTTATGGAGAAGGTATTCTTAATAAAAGAAGCACAAAGAAGCAAAATACCGGCAGTTACTCATGTTGATGGCACTGGCCGTTTACAGAGCGTGAGTAAAAATTTAGAACCTAAATATTACGGTTTGATCCATAATTTTTACGAAAAAACCGGAGTACCTATTTTACTGAACACCTCTTTTAACGAAAACGAGCCCATAGTAAATACACCAGAAGAAGCATTAGATTGCTACTTGCGTACACAGATGGACATGTTGGTGCTAGAAGATATCGTTATAGAGCGTTCCTAAAACCTAATTATCGCTTTGGTTAATTGTAGTCCACAATAAATCTTTTAACGTATCTAAGCCTTGTTGTGCTACTGAAGAGATAAACACGCTTGGTATTTGGGGCAATTCTTTTTTCATATCGGATTTCAGCTCATCATCCAACATATCGGATTTGGTTATAGCCAACAAATGAGGTTTTTGCATGAGCTCTGGGTTAAATTCTAGCAGCTCATGGCGCAATATGCGATATTCTTCCAAAATACTACGACTGGTATCGGCCGGTATCATAAAAAGTAAAACGGCGTTTCGTTCAATATGTCGTAAGAATCGAAAACCTAAGCCCTTACCCTTTGAAGCACCTTCTATAATTCCGGGAATATCGGCCATTACAAACGATTTGGAATCGCGATAAGCAACAATACCCAAATTGGGCACCAAGGTAGTGAAAGGATAATCGGCAATTTCTGGTTTAGCAGCAGATAGTACCGAAAGTAGTGTAGATTTACCTGCATTAGGAAAACCCACCAAGCCTACATCAGCCAATACTTTCAATTCCAAAATCATCCACTCTTCTTTTCCGGGCTCGCCGGGTTGGGCAAAACGAGGGGTTTGCATTGTGGGTGATTTGAAGTGTACATTGCCCAATCCACCTCTACCGCCTGCCGTTAATATCTTGCTTTGGCCATCTTCGGTAATTTCAAACAACACTTCGCCGGTTTCTGCATTTTTGGCAATAGTACCTAAGGGAACATCCAAAATTTCATCATCACCGTTTTTGCCACTTCTTTGTGCACTACCCCCTACTCCTCCGTCTGAAGCAATAACGTGTTTACGATATTTTAAGTGCAACAAGGTCCAAAACTGAGCATTTCCTCTGAGGATGATATGCCCCCCTCTGCCACCATCACCGCCATCAGGGCCTCCCTTTGCGGTAAATTTGTCGCGGTGCAAATGTGCAGAACCTGCCCCACCTTTGCCAGAGCGGCAACATATTTTCACATAATCAACAAAATTGGAACCTTGAGCCATAGATAATGTTTTATTTTAAACAGTGTAATTATTGGTACTTGCCTCAAATGGGTAAGGCCTACAAACAAAAACATCCGCAAAAATACGGATGTTTTGATAATGTATTTCTACTATCGAAGAGAAAGCACTTGAATTTAGGTCAATTGATCTTAGTAAGCATCTACAATTTTGCAAAGCTCGGCAAAAATTGTATCTATTTCTCCAATACCATTTACCTTAGTTAATTTAGCTTGTGCTTCATAGTAAGGCAAAACATGAATGGTTTTATTAAAATATTCGTCGATACGTTTTTTTAGTTTTTCAGCATCATCATCAACCCTTCCACTTATCTTGTGACGTTCGGCAATACGACGGCTCAATTCATCTTGATCTACATCAAGTGCAATTACCCCGTTTATTTTTTCGCCCTTACTGGCTAAAAATTTATCCAATTCTTCTGCCTGTGGTACGGTGCGAGGAAAACCATCAAAAATAAAACCTTTTGCTGTAGGGTTTTTGTCCACTTCTTCTTCCAACATGGCAATAGTAATGCTATCAGGCACTAATTCGCCATCAGCAATTAGTTTACTTACTTGCTGTCCAAGTGGACTTTGATTTTTGATATGAGCTCTAAACAAATCTCCGGTAGAGATGTGTACCAACTGATATTGATCAATTAGTTTTTGAGATTGGGTACCTTTGCCTGCACCCGGAGGGCCAAAGAGAACTAAATTTAGCATTTAAGTTGATCTTTCGTGAAAAAATTAAAGCCTTCCCGCTATGGGCGGCAAGGCTTCGAGAATTGGTGCACTCGTAGGGATTCGAACCCCAAACCTTCTGATCCGTAGTCAGATGCTCTATCCAATTGAGCTACGAGTGCTTTTCCCCGCAAAGGGAATGCAAAAGTAATGCTTCAAAATCAAATTCACAATTTTTTTCTGAATTTTAATTGCTCACTTTGCTCTTACTCTGCCGCTTCTCCCAACGTAATCCATTCTACGCTATTATTTTATAATAAATCTGTCATCCTCATTTTCAATTTATCATTAAGCATTAATCTTCGCCTTGTACTAATTAATGTGTGCTGTTCATTGTTTTCATTGCAAAAATCCAGAGGGGATTACCTGCTTATTTCACTTGGCAATTTGCACTTATACGACCCCGATGGGGTCGCACCTTCTATCGTGTTGTTATAAACATTTGACCCCGATGGCTCGCATTTTGTTTGCATTATCTTTTTTTATAAACAGCTTATCTTTTCGAGGTGTTCTAACTTCCCTATTATCACTTTTTGTTTGTTGTTATTCAAAAATCTTGAAGAAATTAATGTTTTCTCAGCATTTAACTATATTTGGGCATGATGAATTCCGAGATTAAAAGTCCCCAACATTCGTTCACAATTATGAATGAGCTGGTGCTTCCCAATGACACCAATACGCTAAACAACCTTATGGGCGGCCGTTTACTACATTGGATGGATATAGCCGCAGCCATTTCGGCTCAAAAGCACTGTAACAATATTGTAGTAACCGCTTCTGTGGACAATGTATCTTTTAAACAACCTATAAAACTGGGCGATGTTGTCACTATAGAAGCCAAAGTAACAAGGGCTTTCAATACTTCGGTAGAAGTGCGTTTAGATGTTTGGACACAAAATGTACCATCGGGCAGTAAACTAAAATCTAACGAAGCCTATTACACTTTTGTAGCGATAGATGAACAAGGAAAAACTATTCCGGTACCAGAGCTGAAACCAGAAAGCGAGCAAGAAGTTGAGCTATATGAGGGTGCTCTACGCCGCCGACAATTGCGTTTGATACTTGGTGGAAAAATGCGCCCGGATGATGCGGTGGAACTGAAAGCACTTTTTGATAAAGGCTAATTTTATGCGAGTTGAAAGCCCTCTATACAGCTAGTTTTTCAATTGGCTTTCGGTCTTTACATCATTTTTTTTAAGTTTGGTAAATAAATCAACCAAACATGCTACAAAAGCTATTCCGTAAAAAAGACGTCAACAAAATATTAGCTGATGCTGCAAAAGGCCACGGCGATCACGAAGCATCTTTACATAAAACACTAAGCGTCAGAGACCTTACTGCCTTTGGTATTGCAGCAATTATTGGTGCCGGTATTTTCAGCACCATCGGTAAGGCCAGTGCCGATGGTGGCCCTGCTGTTATTTTCTTATTTGTTTTTACGGCAATTGCCTGTGGTTTTGCTGCTTTTGCCTATGCCGAATTTGCCTCGATGGTGCCGGTGTCGGGAAGTGCTTATACTTATTCTTACGTAGCCTTCGGCGAATTGATAGCTTGGATAATTGGTTGGTCGCTTATTATGGAGTATGCAATTGGCAATATTACCGTTGCTATTTCTTGGTCTGATTACTTTACAGGGCTACTTTCATCCATAAAGATACCTTGGTTAGGTATTGAGGGCATACACGTACCACATTGGGCCAGCATGGATTACCTAAGTGCCTACCAAGGACATCAACATGCCGAAGCTTTAATTAATGCAGGGAAAAGTATGGCCGATTTGGACGAAGCTAGCCGTATTGCCGCACAAGCTTGGGATAGTGCACCACAGTTTTTTGGACTACACTTTGTGGCCGATTTACCTGCCCTTGCTATCATTGTGTTCATCACTTGGTTGGTGTATCGGGGGATGAAAGAATCTAGAAACGCTAGCAATGCCATGGTAATTGTAAAACTGGCTGTGATAATGTTGGTTTTGGCTGTGGGTATCTTTTATGTGGACACTAAGAACTGGGATCCCTTTGCTCCAAACGGGATATCAGGAGTATTAAAGGGAGTTTCGGCTGTATTTTTTGCCTACATTGGCTTTGATGCCATCTCTACCACCGCCGAAGAGTGTAAAGATCCACAGCGTGATTTGCCTCGAGGTATGATGTGGGCCATTATCATCTGTACGCTGCTTTATATTGCAATAGCCTTAGTACTAACCGGTATTGTGAATTACAGCACCTTGGCTGTTGGCGACCCACTAGCTTATGTATTTGACCAAATAGACCTTAAACTTATGAGTGGCATTATTGCTGTTAGTGCTGTTTTTGCCATGGCAAGTGTTTTGTTGGTTTTTCAAATGGGGCAACCCCGTATTTGGATGAGTATGAGTAGAGACGGTTTATTGCCCAAATCATTTGCTAAGATACACCCCAAACACAAAACCCCTTCGTTTGCTACGGTTGTGGTGGGTTTTGTAGTTGCCATACCTTCGCTGTTCATGAATTTGACCATGGTTACCGACCTTTGCTCTATCGGTACATTATTTGCCTTTGTGTTAGTTTGCGGTGGTGTACTGGTGCTACAGAACAAACCAGGGGTTCAATACGGCAAGTTTCGTATTCCTTACGTCAACGCCAAGTACATCATACCTTTGACATTTATTGCTGCGCTGGTTTTGTCTTTTACAGAGTTTAAAAAGGAAACTCTTTCATTCATTAGTAACGAAACACAGGTGGTCTCGCCCCTCAATTTCATCACCTCATTAAACCAAGCAGATTTAAAAACCGTGCAAGAAGAAATAGCACGAAACCCCGTAGTGCTACTAGGTAAACAAATAGATGCCGAGGCCTATTTGAGCAGCTTGAGCGAGGAGCAATACCTGCAATTTATGGAAAGTTCTAAAGTGAGTTTCGATAAAAAATTTGAAAGTGGTTGGGCTTTGTTTAAGCACAAAATACCGATGTGGATTTTTATCATTTTCAGTTTGATTATCGCTTATTTTAGCTTCACCAAAAACCTTTCTTTAATTCCGGTGTTGGGTCTTTTGTGCTGTTTTTATATGATGTGCGAATTGGGTATCAGCAACTGGATTGGCTTTGGTATTTGGTTGCTGGTAGGACTAATTATCTACTTCTTTTACGGCTACCGCCATAGCAAATTAGCCCAACAGCAAGGCTAAAAAACCTAGTCATTTAACGGCAAAAAGGTAAACATCCATTTTTCTGGATTTTGCCAATCTTTGCCTTTAAAATCTGCAATGGGTAGCTTAACCAATACCTCGTTCCAGCCTTTACGAAGCTGTAATTGGCTGGCTTGCCTGTAGCTGTAACCCTCGTCCACCAATGGTATTTCTAAATCGCCTTTGCGCCCTGCATTTATCCATTGTGGTGGCGAAACCAATTGTTTATTAATCCAAATCTTGCTTTTTCGATAATCCCATGTGCCACTATCGGGGCTATTGCTAGCATAAGACCTTGATAAGTCGTTGAAACCTATCCAGAACGGAGCAATTTTGGCTTCATCACTCCATATTTTAGTTTTAGCATACCAAGTGGAATTGGTTTTTGGATTTTCTATAGCTCCCTTTATAAAATCAGCCCACCAATGCCTTAAAATAATTGTTGCACCCAATTGAGTTTTGTAATACTTGTCTGATTGAATTTCGCCTTTTTCGGGTCCAAATTCTCTATCTAAGTCACCTTGATTTTCGTAAGGACCAATTAGCTGCCATTTAAGATTACTCTGTTGGTAGTATGGAAATGGCTGCTTGCTGAAATAACGTTTTTTATGCAAGAGCAACCTGCGTTCGAAATCAACAAAAGCTGTAAGTTCCTTGCTGTCACTTGGCTTAAGGTTGCAGGTCCAGGCAGCTGTGCCCCCACCTCTCCAAATCCGCTCTGCAAAAGTCAAAAGCCCTGGATAAATAGCATTTTGGTAAAACATATCTACGGCTCGGTTAACCGCCCTATCGGGCCAAGAACAAAGTGTAGCACCAATCAGGCTCGAGTTGGCTCGGTCTTGCTCCCCAATTTTGCGATGAAAAAGTGTAACCACCGTTTCTAAAGGATCCATGTGGTTGAGGTATAAATGCTTCGAGTCGATTAAAGTGATACTATCTTGCGGCGCAAGTGCTTGTGGGCCTCCCATCCAAAGTTGGCGTATGGTTGATTTGGGTAGCTTTGCTCCCGGGCTCCAACCCAAAGTTTTAAATCCGAGGCTATCTGTAAATCGAAGCATCTCGGGCATAAAATTGGCGTTCACAATCTTCACCTCATCACCTCCTATGTGCAAATGGGTCAGCTCCGGAAAATTCTGCTGAAATTCCCGAATCAAGGATTTGAGATAGGTCATTCCGGCTGTTGTTTGCATATCAGCCTTGAAAAAACGTTTGAAAGCCGCACTGTGTCCAGGCATGTCAATCTCTGGCAGAAACAATATTTTACGTGCCTTGCAATAGGCAATCAGTTCTTTAAACTCATCAATCGTATAATACTGTCCTTTCCAACGGGTCATCACATCTGCAGCGGTAAGACCCGGATAAAGTTTACTTTCTAAACGCCAAGCAATATCTTCGGTAAAATGAAAATGAAACACGTTCAGTTTGTACCTAGCCATTGCATCTATCTGCTCTTTCAACATAGCTAGGGGCTGGTAGTTTCGGCCCACATCAAGCAAAAAGCCTCGCCACGGAAAAGCCGGGCTGTCTGCTACATGAACCTTCCTTATTTTCTTTGCCGATACGGGCAACTGCCTCAATGTTTGAAGGGCATAAAACACTCCTTTATCGGTTCTGGCCACAATACTAATTCCTTTATCGTCAATCTTTAAACGATAAGCCTCCTCGTTATCCCCTGCATCAGCAGCTAGCTTAATTTGAAATTTAGCTGTGCCTTTTGAGTGTAATGCATTCACCTGCTTTAGTGCATGTTCTTTTGCCCACTGGCGCACCATGGCATATTCATTAACCAACCCGCCCTGGTTATCTACCAGATATATACCCTTAGAAAGATCTAAACTCCCTTTTAGCCACATTAAGGTTTGCGGCTGCGGAATAAGATTACTTTGACAGAAAAGAGTTTTTGTAGGAGAGAACAAACAAAGCACAAACACCAATGTGCTAGTAAGGATTTTTTTCATATAGATAGGATGTATGGTCAAATTTACAAAAAAACTTCTACAAGCTGTTTAGTAGAGTTTTTGCTGCGTTAAGGTCGTCGTTCCAAGTTGCCGTTCTTTCTATCTTAGCCAGTTTATTGATGGCTTGATTAAGCCGATTTAGGTTTTTAGTATCTCCTTTGGTTTCTAATTGTTTTTTGATGATGCGTAATTTCTCATAGTCTTGTATGCCCTCTTTCAAACGCTCGAAACGAATAGAACTTCTATTGCCTGGATATACGATATAGGTATCACCGGCAGGCCATGTTCTGAACCGAGAATCGAGCAATGGCTGCTCTACCCAAGAATTATACGACCAGCGCAACAAGCCATCAAAACCACTGGCCATGGTGTACCAACCCAAATAGCAGGCCTCTGCCGGATCTGAAAACGTGAACGTGTTGGGAAATGCATCTGAACAACAAACATAAAATGTACTCACCAACCCACGGTTGCGTCTTTCGGCAATATCATTTTTATCGAAAGAGTGAGCAAACGCAATACTAATATCTCTACTATTAGGAAAACGCTTGTACGTTTGGTGATTATCGGCATAAGAAAGCCCTAGTTCTGGAGCCACTTCATTTAATAAAGCTACTGCTGCCTCCATTTGCTCGCGAGAGCGCTCATCCATGGCAATATTGGTAATATTTAACCATTGCTTTTCTTTCAGGTGCAATACAAAGTCTTTCAAAAAGGGTGTCCAATATTCTACAAATGTTTTAGTGCCGGGCTTAGCTTCTACCTCAATAAATCGTTCTTCGGCAGCACTTCTGTAATGAATTCTGTTGTTCCAAGGTATTATCGAATAGCAATTAATCATTTTGTTGACACCTAATGAAAGCATCATCTCTACGTATTGGTCAAATACGGAGTAATCATAGTCCCAAGTTCCATCACTTTTCTTCGTCCAAACAATCATATCTGCATAGGGGTCAAAAGTTTGCACGTTCCAAGGGTCTTTATTCAAGGTAGTGGTTATTACTTTTTGTCCGGCATCTGCCAAACGTTTCATCAAAGGTTTCATCGCCTCAAAATGGGCTTTGCTCCACATTTTTAGTCCCTGCACCCTGGCTATAGCAGCAGGATGCTGCCACAAATCCAAGTGAAATTGCCATTGATTTGGATTGGGTAAAGTATGGTTCAACACTTCGATGTTTAAATCTAGACTTTTGATGAGTTTGCCTGCTTGTTTAACCTGTAATTGGGTATGATAAGTGCCCGCAACAGCATTAGTAGGCACAGTTATGGTTAACCAAAGTGGATGTACTTCTCGCAGTGTCAGATCTTTTTTATTACTATTCTCAATAATATCCTCAGACAATGAGGCGGCATAATCATTTGGCTTACGATGTCCACAACCTTTACCAAACTCATCAGTAATCACATAGGAAACAAAATTGGCCTTGGCTAGCGCATGCAGTCTTTGACGCTTTTCATTGAAGAATTTCCCAAAGTCAACCTGAATTGAGCCTTGGTTGACCTTACTCCACATCAACACGTGTGCATACACGCTCTCGCCCTTCCAAGCTTTGAGTGTAATGGCTGTTGTTTTATTGAGTTCAGGTACTTCATGTTTAGCATACCGTTTATCAACCGATGCATAACTAAGCTGTAAGGATGAGTCTAGTTTGTTCCAAGCGACATCATTCGCAGATTGAGCGAACAAAGCAAGGGGCAGTAACAAAATAACAAGAGCTAAACAAGAACGATGTAATAGTTTCATAGGTATTAGGTAGATGAATAAAAGTTTACAAGAGTGCCTTCCAGAGTACCTCTACCGGATGTAGGGCTTTTCTGCTGGCACCATCTTTAATTTGATGGCGGCAACTGGTGCCTGAGGCTGCAATTATTGTTTCGGGTTTTTGCTTTCTAACCTCGGGTAGCAACACTAATTCGCCTACCTTCATAGAAACCTCAAAATGCTCAGCCTCATAACCAAAAGAACCCGCCATACCGCAACAACCTGCCGGTATAGCCTCTACTTGGTAATTGGCTGGAATACGCATTAATTTTTCACTAGCACTATAAGCATTCAAAGCTTTTTGGTAGCAATGCCCCAACCATTTTATATTTTTAGTCTCTGTGCTAAACTGCGTAGTTTGGATATTGCCTTTGTCAAACTCATTGACCAAAAATTCTTCAACTAAGAATGTATTTTGGGCTAGTTTTTTAGCTTTTTGTACTAATTTTTCGTCCACCAGTTCAGGATATTCATCTCGAAAGGTTAACAAAGCAGAAGGTTCTATCCCTACCAAGGGGCTATCCGAATTGATAATTTCTGACAAGACTTGTACATTGTACTCTGCCAGAGCTTTGGCATTACGCAACAAACCCTTTGACAAATATGTTCTACCACTTTCTTTGTGTTGAGGTATTTGTACTTCATAGCCCAATTGGTCAAGTAGTTTAATAGTAGTGATACCAATCTCTACATCATTGTAATTACTAAACTCATCACAAAAAAGATATACCTTAGAGCGATATTTTTTGGATTTTTGGTTTTTATCAAACTGTTTCTTCCAAGTTCTAAGGCTTGTTCTGCCAAGGCTAGGCAGCGATCTGCCCGGTGCAAAACCCAACACTTTTTTAATTAGCCCTCCGGTAAATGAATTACTTACCAAGGCATTGTACAGCGATGGAAAAATCATCCCGAGACGTTGTGAACGGGTAAAGTTTGCAATGACACGGGTTCTAAAAGGAATTCCGTTGGCATCGTAATAATGCTGAAGAAACTCGGCCTTCATTTTAGTAATATCCACATTGGTAGGACACTCGGCTTTGCAGCCTTTACAACTTAGGCACAAATCCATAACTTCTTTTATTTCCTTGCTATCAAAAGCATTTTCCTTTTGCGGATGGGTAAGAAATTGGCGTAGCGTATTAGCTCTTGCTCGTGTTGTGTCTTTCTCGTTGCGGGTTGCCATATACGAGGGGCACATCACCCCTCCGGTTACTGGTGTTTTACGACACTCGCCACAACCCGAACATTTTTCGGCGAGTCCCAAAATGCCTCCTGTTTTCGAAAAATCAAAAATGGTGTCAATAGGTTTGGGCTGTTGCTGAGCTTCGTAACGCAAAAACTCGTTCATGGGCGGTGTATCCACAATTTTATTGGCATTAAACACCCCGTTGGGATCGAAAATATTCTTCACCTCTTTGAGTAGGCGATATACTTCATCGCCCAGCACATCTTTTATAAACTCTCCACGTAATCTACCATCGCCGTGCTCGCCACTTAAAGAACCTTGGTGTTTTTTCACCAAAATGGCGGTATCCTTTAATAAATCACGAAATGTTTGTCGGCCCTCTGAAGTTTTTAGGTTGATGAGTGGCTCTACATGTAGTTCGCCAGCTCCTGCATGGGCATAGTATGATGCTTTGAGATGGTACTTATCAAGCAAGTTTTGCAAATCCTCAATATAAGCAGGTAGGTCTTCGGGCGATACGGCACAATCTTCAATAAGATTAACAGGCTGATTGTCGCCTGGCAAATTTCGGATAAGTCCTAGTCCGGCTTTTCGAACGTCCCAAGCCAACTTGGTTTGTTCGCCATACAAAACCGGATAAGCGTAGCCGAGGTTCTTCGATTTCAAGTCATCAATTAAGGCTGTTGTTTTTTGGTCGAGCTCTGTTTGCGTGTCTGCAAAAAATTCAACCATCAACAAGGCTTCGGGTTCACCTTCAATAAAAAAACGATTGTGCTGAAAAACAGGGTGCCCCTTGGTAAAATCCATTATGTATTTATCAACCAATTCGGAAGCTGTCGGCTGGTGTTCGAGGATGGTGAGGTTAGCCTTGAGCGATTCGGCCAAGGAAGAAAAATGTACACAAAGTAAGGCCTCTTTCTTGGGTGGCAGCGGAATTAGATTAAGCTTTGCTGCCGTAATGAAAAACAAAGTACCTTCAGATCCTGCTATTAGCTCGCACAAATTTATGCCTTTTTTATTGGGCTGTGGTATCAAATAATCGAGTGCATAACCTGTGTTTCGACGTGTAAGTGTAGTCTTTGGAAAGCCCGAACGAATTATGTTTCTATTATCCTCATCACTGATCAGCTGATCCAAGCGGCGATAAATTTCGGCTTCGAATCCATCTTGCTGTCCTTTTGCCTTAAATTCATCGCTTGTGCAATGCTTTATCGTTATTTTGTCTCCATTACTCAAAAAACCTTTCAGTTCGAGGAGGTTGGCACGGGTATCGCCCCACACAATAGAGTGCAAGCCACAAGCGTTATTACCTATCATACCTCCAATCATGGCTCGGTTGGCGGTTGAAGTTTCGGGACCAAACATCAGTCCATGCGCTTTCAAATTGGCGTTTAGTACATCTCTTACTACCCCTGGCTCTACCCAAGCATATTGTTCTTTTTCGTTTACCTCTATTATTCGATTAAAATGTTTGGAGATATCAATTACCAAACCACGACCTACCACCTGTCCGGCCAATGAAGTTCCTGCTGCACGTGGGATTAGGCTAATTTTATACTGGTTGGCGAATTGAATGAGCTTACTGATATCTTCTTCATTTTGCGGAATAGCAACCGCCAAAGGCATTTCTTGATAAACAGAAGCATCAGTAGCATAAATTCTTTTCTGAAGTTCATGCTCCTTAGAATCGTCAAAAAAGAGCTGTCCGGCCAAGCTTTTGGCTAGCTCCTGAAAGGGATAAGGGGTATTTACTTGATTTTGCACCTATCAAAGTTAAGTATTTTGAAGGCTATTTATAAAACAAAAACAGCAAGAAACGGCAAAAAACCGAAACTTGCTGTTTTAAATTTATCTTTTTAGGTATTTATTTTAAAAACTCTATTTCAAATTGATCTAAAAATGGTGCTCCATCCATACCAAACTCAGGCAATATATTGATTCTCATCCAATACATTGTTAAAGCCGTAATAGAGGTAGGAGTTACAATTATTGACTTACCAGAAGCATTAGGATCTGGCGTTACAGAGCTGGGCACATCGGTTCCAAGACTTGCCCATCCAAAAGCACCATTTAGTTGCATATTATAACCAGTAGGCGCTGTGTTACCTACTACTGCCTCTGCCCCTTCATTTATTGGCCAAAATCCGATAAGATTGGCGTAATTAGGGTGTTGGGTGATGTCTTTAAGACTTACATTATCACGAATTGTATTGGCGTCAAGTGCAACATTGAAATAAGCTAAATTGGCAGCGTTCATGTTAAGTCCAGTACCCGTACCATCCACATTTCTGTAACCAATACGTAATTGCTCTGTAACAGAAAGACTTTTATTACCCAATATATTTCCTGATCCGGTCTGTACACCATCTATATAGGTAGTAACCGTTCTGGCAGTGGCTGGGTTTCCTGTAGTTTTCACTACCATGGTTAGGGTGTGCCATGAACCATCAGCAATACCATTACCAGCCGCAATTTGGTTTTTGCCGTTACCACCGTTTGCAGAGCCCCCAAAAACAACTGCCCAATTGGCTCCCGACTGCATCCAGAGCCAACCGGTAAAAGTACCCCCAGACAGATTTGAACTTTTTGACAAGAAACCAGGCCAGCTAGTTTGAGCGTTGAGACGTACAGCCATCTGAACTGTAAAATCTTTAACAGAACCGGCGTCATACAAACCATTATCATCATGTACTTCCGCATTCACTGAAGAAAGATTAAAGGCAACTGTATTTAAACCTGATTTTTTCACTAACTCGGACTTTAGGTCTTTTTGAGAAACAAACAAGAAACCTGGTTTAGGGTCGGTATTACTTCCGCCATGTGCAGAGGTAACCATTACCAACCAATCTTCATTAGCATAATTTTTACGAGCCTTTAAGGCAGTTAGTATATTGCCCAAGTACTCATCTGACTTGAGGATGGCATTCTTATAATTGTCATTTGAGGCCACATATCCTCCGTTCTCGCCTGCTGCCATAACATCCCTAAAATTAACAAAGATGGTTCCGATGGCATTGTTTTTAGTCAACAAATTCACGGTAGAATCTTTAACGGCGGCATCGGTATTTACTACTGGTACAAAATCGGCCACACGCAGGTAGGTACGTAAATCTTCCCAAGGAGAAACCAATGCGGTTTGTACCGATTTATATTGAAGAATATAATCAAAGATATTACGAAAAGATTTAACATCATCGTGTGGATGATTTACGTCTGGTTTAGGTAAGAAATCATTGTCTTTGATTAAATGCTTATTGTAGCTCACCCCTGTAGCTATAGAAGTCCAAGATGCTGCATCATTGGAAACTGAACCTCGAAGCACATCATAGGTGTATTTTGATGTTGCTTTCAAACTTTCTAATACGGGCGGTGCAATAGCTTGCAACTCAGAGCCTGTAACTCCATCAATACTTACTACTAAAACTTTTCGCTGTTTCACTTGTATATCCTCCTGCTCCTCAAAAAAAGGTGGAGGGTTATCAAACTTCTTACAGCCTGAGTAAGAAATACTCAAAAGTAAACCTATATATATTGCAATTTTTTTCATCATTCTTATCTGTTAAGGATTAAAACTAACCTCGGCCATTGAAGCAGTATTATTGTTATAATAATTATTTAAGAAAACAAAACGCACATAACGGGTAGTAATTGGACTTACAAAATTAAACGTGTGCTTAGATGTGTTATTCGGGATAGTAACATCGAGCACTTTAGTGTAGTTTTTACCATCTGTACTGGTATATATCTCGGCGTTTTTAATATAACCGTTGCTATTGTTTTGTCGCTGAGTAAATGAAACAGAACTGTAGGTTTTAGCAACTCTGTAGTCAACATTGAAGGTGTAGGGGAATACTCCTAGCGGGCTTCCTGACCAAGTGCCATGCCAAATTGTATTGGTGTTACCATCAAACATATTAGTAATTGGGCTACCATTTTGTGTATATGTATTTGCACCTGCGGTTGCAGCAATAGGCCAAACAATGGCGCCTGTACCACCTGTTCTAGTTAGGGGGTTGTAAGTCCATATTTTTTGGTTGAGCATTGGATACTTTGCCGCAACTTTAGCTTTAGTTTGCTCACTCACCAAGATACCCCAGAAATAAAAGAAGGGATATAAATCAATTTGGGTGTAATCCGAAAGTTTTTCGTAAACAAAGTCATGTTTATCAATATCGTTGTTAGACAAACGTTGTGCGTGACGAGCCTCGGTGTACAGCTTAGTCATAGCACCGTAGCCATACAACTCAAATATCTGGATAAAAGGGGTCATTCTTTTGAAGGGATTATCCATTGCGGCATCGCCATCAAAATTTTTGCCGTCTTTAACCTCTGATGCATAGGCCACAGCTTGCGGGAAACCTTCGGTAACGGCCGGATGAAGCTTAGTATAATCGGCATTCATACGGTTGGCTGCTTTAAAGTTGAAAAGGTTGTTCGTGGTTTCGCCAAGTGTGCTCCAGCTCCAAACAGAGTTTTGCTGGCAATTGTGCCCAAATTCGTGGTACGTCCCCCACATTCCCTCGCTGCTTAACAAATCGGCCAAACTGGTGAAACTATTAAACCAATATTGGTCGTCAACACCCATCACGGGGAAACCGTTGTGACCATAGCCTACGCTTATTTGGATATCCAAAGCTCCACGCCAAGCACCTTGTGGGCTACGATCACGAATATCTGGAGCATTATCAGAAAGCCCCATCCATCCGTTATAATCAAGTTCAAACTTATTGTTCCATTCGGTCATCAAAGCTGTTGGACTATTCAACTCTCCATTATTAATTTTGGCTATAATCCGGTTTTTAGGCACCAAGAAAATTACACGTTTTGATCTAAGCTCAAGCCAAGGTACGTGACTTGCTCTTACTTTGGCAATCCATCCTGCATCTGTATCTTCACCCAACACAAAATCGGGCGAGGCACAAGCTCCAGAGATTACAAATTTTACAGGGTCAGGAATTGCAAAACTAGCATTGATGTAGATGTTGCCACCATACAGATTTCTAATGTAGTTTATTCCTGGATAAAGTGGTTTCTTATTTACAATCATCGGATCTCTTAACAATGGGATTTTGCCCGATAAGTTATCGGTATGCCCTCCTATTTGGATGTGCAGACCGTTGACACCTTGTGGTACAACTAATTTGATTAACTCGCCTGGTGCTGCATAAAACCCAGTACTGAACTGAGGTTCTGGAGCAACCGATATACGCAAGTTGGCGGTTGTTTGTTTAGAGAAATTGAGGTCTAAAGTAAATTCTTGATTTTGCAAACGTGGCTCTGCAATATCTACTAAGCCCGGGAAAATACGTGCTTTGGCGTATGCCGAGCGATCGATCTCTTTCATATTGGTATCAACCGAAATGCTTGGCTGACCAGCAGAGGCTTTGTCATAACCATCCTCAAAGTTGCGACCATATTTCTTACAGGCATTGAGTGAAAGTATCAAAAATGCTGCAGGAATTAAACCAACTAATTTATATGTCTTCATGTTCATTGATTTTCTAGTTAATACTTAGTTGCGGGTGCTGGTGTAAATAATTTTCCAAATTCTACCATCCAAAGACCATTGAGCGGTATTTGGTACACCAATCCATTGATAGATTTGCATAGGTATATCAACATTGTTGATAACAGCTCTATAACTCGCATCAGATATCTCGGGACTTACGTTCGGAGAAAGATCCTCAAAAGAGGTTAGCGAAACATTTGCATTACTAGTAAATGGATTTCCTTTTCCAGAAAGATCATTGATGGTATTTCCGGTTGATTCATTACCCGGCCACCAGCCAATCAGGTTTCCAAAATATGGGCTGCTGGGTAGCATTTCTTTACGCATAAATGCTGCCATGTCGGTTTCGGAAAGACCTACATTTAGAATAACCAAATCTTTTAGCATAAAATTGGTTACTTGATAGCCTGCACCGGCAATATCAGCACCAATTCTCATGGTGGTGGTATTGTCGATGTTTCTACCTTGAATACTGTTTGAAGATTTTTTCACTCCATCGGTATATAAAGAAAGTGTACGTGTGCCGTTTACATTGGTAATGGTAAAACCAATAGTGTGCCATATCCCATCGCGGATATCGCCTCCGCCTGGTCGAGGGCTACCACCCCAGTCGAGCTGATAACCATTCTCACCAAATAAAAATCCCCAACCAGTAGAACTAACAGAATTAAACGGATTTCTCTTCGCAAAGAAAACTGGATAGTATAACGGGCTTGCTGCGTTATGCTTCATTTTAAAAGCAAGGGTAAACTCTCCTGAACTACCAAAATTACCAACAGTGGTATTGCTTAATGTAGATACGGCATTATTAGCGGTGTTGGCCGCAAAACGAGGTGCATAACCTACATAAGGCAATGCCGTAATTTCTGGTTTTGCAAAAACTTGACGGAAGAATTTAGGATTATGAAAGATAACAAAAGAGTTTCTGTTCGAATCGCTAAAAGCTCCCATACCAGCACCTCCTGGAGGAGGAGGTACTTGACCACCTTTGCTAGAGGCTACAATAACCAACCAATTTTCGTTTTTATAGTTTTCTCTAGACTTTAAAGCTTCCATAATTTCAGACACATAGCTGTCCAAAGTATTGATAGCTTGTGTATAATTGGTGTTTGATGTTTCGTAACCACCCAGGCTACCGGCTTCATCAGCACTCTTAAACTGGGCTACTACTATTTTGGCGTTTTTATTTTTCAATTCACTAATAGTAGCATTTTTCACCTCAACATCACTAGTTAAACTTTGTTTTTCTGAAGCATCAAGCGCCAAGTTATCATTAAACACTGATGATGCAGCAATAGATACTGTACGCCAATTTGAGTTTAAGTTTTTTAGCCTTGTAAACAAAGTAGGGTAATCGGTCAAATCATTACCTGCAAAGTCTTCACTAGTTACCATATGCTTGGTTGCGTCAACTCCTGTAGTCATATTAGCCCAAGCTCCGGCATTGGTCATGGTATTACTTTTCGAATCAACCAAACCATCATAACTATAAATAGAGTTTCTAGCCAAAAGGTTTAAGGTAGTTGGGTTTATTTCGCTTAATGCTTGACCCCGCACACCATCTAAAATAATGTACAATACCTTTCTTTCATCACCTTTTGCTTCTTTTTCATCATCAGGATATTGTTGTCTGAGCGTATTGGGAAAGTCTTTGTTACACGAAGACAATGTCAATATTAGCGAAGCGGCACAAACACCTACTAGGCTCAAAATAGAGCGACTATTTCGCTTGTTGATTGGATTTTTCATATTCAATATTCTCATGTCTTAGTTTTTCAATAAAATTTTTACGATACCGTTATAGCTACGATTATCAAAACGTGAAATCGTACCGATAAGGGTTAAACGAGTGCTTGCTCCAGCTGGTGTTTCTACAATTTTTGATATATTACCCACAAACTGACCCGAGTTGTTATAACCTGGAGCCAAACTAGCATCGGGTTTCAAAATCATAAAGCCTTGTCTCACTACGCCGTTATAAGTGTTAAAATTACCAGCAACAATAACGTTACCATTATTCAATTGTCCTGCATAGGTGGGTAGTCCATCGGTTAGTACACCAAAATTAAAGCTAGCTTCGAGGCTGCCATCGGTATTTAACATTGCCACCCCTTGTTTAGCTGTACCTCCAAAGTTTTTAAACAAACCTGAGACTAATATTTTGTTGGTTACAGCGTTGTAGGTTATTTTAGCTATTTCAGCATCGGCACCGCCTGAAGTATTAAAGGTATTATCTACACTTCCGTCCAAATTTAAACGTACTATACGGCTAGCTGGTGTTCCGTTGAAAGTAGTAAAAGTACCTACCAACACCAATTTACCATCAGGTAACTGAATAGCGTCATTGATTTGACCATTTGCAGCTATTGGACTTTGACGAGTTACTGGGTCGAAATGGAAAGTCGAGTCCAATTCACCTTCACGCAATGGGTCATCCATGTTTATTTTCATACAAGCCAACTGGTTCATACGAATAAAATCTAGCACTTTCGAATCGTAGGTTGAACGATCGTAGTAGCGTCTAACATAGTTTTTAAAATTACCCACTACATAAAGTCGATTGTTGAATACAAACGATTTACGCACCATACCATCTACCCCACCATTAAAGGCCGGAACAGTATCTTGGTTTTTGGCAATATTATTTGGGGTTGGGTTAATCATATCTAGGATAACCGTATCTAGTTTACCATCGGCATTAATACGGGTTACACTGCTCATGTTTACCCTGACATTCTTTTTAATTGGACTAACAAAATTGCTAAACAAACCTGTTAAAATGTATTTGCCATCATGAGGGCCTCCTACCATGCGGGTGATAGTCTGTACCGATCCGCTAGCACTTACACCAGCACCTAAATTAAAACCGGGTGTAACTGGCGCTACGTAAGAACCATTGGCTGTGATTTGAGCAATACCACCATTGGGCTGTTTCTCCGTCCATTTATTATCAAAGTTATTGAACGAACCTACCAAAATCATATTGCCCGAGGGTAATACTGCAACATCATTGATGGAAGCCTGCATCATATTACCGGCATTATCACGATAGCTTGCTCCTTGCGTAGTGAAGGTTTCGTCTATGCTTACTTTACCGTCTATACGTAATACAGGACCAAAAAAGGTTTGACCTTTTACAACCACTGATAAACCACCTGTACTGGCATTATCTGGCACCTTAACAATTGCTGTACTATCGGTAAATGAGAGTACTGTTGCTTCTGTTTGGTTAACATAAAACTTAAAATCGTCTTTGTATTTAAGTAAACCTCTTACCAATACTTTTACTTGTCCGCCTTGCTCTGCCAACTCTGGATCAGGCAATTCATTATCAAATTTAATACCTAGTGGTTGCTTACCACCAGCATAGGGATCTTCACCAATCACATCCCCTTTTTTACATGCTATCGCCATCATTGCAAGTAAGAGTACTAACAAATGGCTTAAACGTATATTATTTATCATTTTTTTCATAGCGTTATTCTCCTCGATAGATTAGGGTGTTGGGGGCAAAATGCCATAAGATTGTACAGTGTTGATGAATATACTGGTTTCGAAGCCAAAATTATGCTTGCTTTTCCAACTTCCACCATAGTTGGCCTCTTGTGCCAAAACATGGATGATACCATTATTAGGAGCAATATCAGAAGTTGCTACAGGTGCATATTTCAAACCTTCGCGAGGTGTTGTATAATTGGGAATATAGGCCAAGAATAGTTGTCTGTAACCTGCATATTTAATGGTTGACCCACCAGAATTGGCATCATTGAAGTTTACGCCAATATTCATAGTTCGTCCATTTTTTGAGGTGTATCCTTGTCCCGGAAAAGCAGCCATATTCAAAGTATCTATCTGCGGATAATCTTTCAAACGGTTTACCCCTTCAAAAACATAGAGTGAAAGAATATTTTTCCAGGCTTCGGGTTTAATCTGTTCTAATTTAGAAACAGTATCTCTACCGTTTTGTCTAAGGTATTGATTTAAGCCTTTCACCGATTTATAAATCGAAGAACTGGTAGGTGCAAAAAAAGTAATGTCCTTGTCTTTGTCGAAGAAATCATTCATTCCGGCAATTTCAATAACCTTTGTCAGGGTGTCAAAATATACTGGTTTTGATTTAAGATAGGCCAATATACTGCCTGGATAGTTGGGGTTGTGTACACCACTATCTTTAAAATAGTTACTTTTTTGGCACGAAGCAAATAACGCCGTAGTTATAAGCAACACTAATAGTGCCTTTATTGTTAGTTTATTCATCGTCTTATCTCCAATAGTTATTTAGTGTCATGTTGGGGTTATCGGTCAATGCACTAGCATCAATAGGCCAAGTCCAAGCACCGGCGTTAAAGGCCGAAACCGTCATTGGTGTTTCAACGTAATCTTTATCTAGAATTTTCTTGGTGCGAACCAAATCATAGTAATAATGTCCCTCACCCATCAATTCGCGAACACGTTCCCAATAAATTTGGTTTTTAAGATCACCACCTCCAGAAGTAATCTCGGTTGCACCTGCACGGTTTCTGACGATATTTAGATAGCGTCTGGCTTCAATATCTTCGTCAAGATTTGCATAGGCCTCCGCAGCCAAAAGATATGCATCAGACAAACGGAAGATAATTAAATCATCATCATTCTGTACTGTAATTCCATTGACATATACGTTGGCATATTTTTTAAACTGAAAGGTACGGTTATCAGATTCAATATTCTCAAACCATAAATCTTTACGCAAATCGGGTTCACCATCGCTATAAATTTTGTTCATAAATTTCTTTCTGAAATAACCGCGACTTTCATGCATGCTTTCAGTACCTAAGTAAGGGTAATGGCTTAAAACATAACCTAGGTTTGATCGATCACTTAGTTTTTCGCCTGAGTTGAAGTTTTGGTAAATCTCGAATAAACTTTCAGAGGTTCGACCTTTGAAAATACGCTTGTTATCTTCTGGTGTATAAGGTAACAAAGCATAATCAGTAGAGCTAGATAGTTCTGTAGCTAAATCTTTAACTGCAAGATAATAATCACGTTTCTTGGTATCTTCATCAAAACCAGCACCCCACATATTAAAGTGCATCATCAACGCAATAGCTCCCCCTTTCATAGCCCTTGTACCAATCATGGTAGGATCTGAGTATGACCAAGGCAAGTCTGCTTTTACTGCATTAAGGTCATTCAAGCATTTTTTTACTACTTGCAACATGGGTGTACGGCCCAAAGGAGTGGCATTAAACGGTGCAGTATAATAGGGTACATCGCCATATAACCTTACCATAAAGAAGTAACAAAGGTTACGTACAAATACTGCTTCAGCTTTATATCGTTTGATATCTTGCTCACTCAATTTGCCGCTTGGCACCTCATCTACTTTTTGGTATAAAAGATTGGCAGATGTAATGATATCAAAAAATGGTTTCCATTGGGTTGCAGCAGCAGCTTGACCACCCCAACCACCAGAACTATTATTTATTAAGGTATTAAGGTTGTTACTGCTTAATAAAGCACCATAATTACCGTCACCAGTACTAATTGCAGAAAAGCGAAGGTCTCCAAGAGTAACCAAACCATTTCCTATTTTACCACGCAATGAGTTGTATAGGCCATTGGTAAAAGCCTCAACATCTTTTTTGTTTTGCCAAAAATTGTTACCCGAAAGGTTATCGGCAGGGACAATGTTCAAAAACTTCTTACAGCTTATGCTCGTTATGCTCAACAGCACTGCGAGTGCTATGTATGTGTATTTTTTCATTATCTTCAGAATAATTAAAATTCAATGTTCAGGTTAAAAACAAAGGTCTTAGGATTTGGATATCCACCAGAGTAGTCCCTACCTAATGCCGAAACAGTCTCTGGGTTTGGACCAGAGTATCTACTAATCATAAACACGTTATTCATCGTGAAACCTAAGGCTACCCTGTTCATACCAAGTCTAGAAGTAAACTTCTGATCTAGAGAATAATTCAATGAAATGTAACCTAATTTAAAATAAGAGCCATCTTCTTGGAACAAGGTTTGTGCATACCGATAAGGGTTAACGATACCGCTTCTCAAATAATCATAAGGATTGGGGTAGCGTGCAATTTGCCCAACAGATGTCCAAATATCATACTGAGAGATGGGCACCAAACCACTAAGTGCCAAAGGATTGTTAAATGCTTGAAACTGTGAAGCCAAAGCATTGTTCAAAATATCACGACCGATTACATAGTTACCTTGTACTTGAACGGTGAAGTTTTTGTAACGTACATCCATGGTTACCCCTCCGTTGAAACGAATTTGAGAGTTACCAGCATCTACCAAATCATTTCCATCAAGAATATAGTCGCCATTTAAGTCGGTATATCTCGGATCGCCAGCTCGATAATAGCTCAAGATGTTGCCCGAAGTACCAGCTCTATAGCGCAAACCTGTTAGTGGATCTACAGGTACATCGCTATCTTTTGCGTAAACACCTTTTGTATTGTAAATAAAGTTAGACAAAGCATTAGTACCAATACGCTTTAAGATAGATTGTCCATTGGCATTATCCACTACAATAATTTGTCGAACGCCGTTAGGCAATGCAGCCATATAATCATGATTGATAGCTCCATTCACTGAGATTGTCCAGCGGGTTTTACTGCTATTGGGTAATAAACTAGCTGTCAAACTACCTTCATAACCAATATTCACCAAAGCTTCCTCATTAGTAGTTACTTCAGAGAAGCCATTAATGTTGGCAATTCTTTTTACACCAAATATTTTGTCGGTTTGTTTATAATAGGCTTCAAATGAACCAAATAATCTATTTTTAAATACACCAAAATCAAAACCAAAGTTGAGCGTAGTGTTTTGTACTGGTTGCAAATTGGTATTTGGCATACGCCAGTTCTGAATTACTACTGTAGGGTTACCGTTGTAATTATTAGAAGAAACGTATTTACCATATACGTCATAAACATTACCACTTGGCTGAATAACGGTACCATAAGTTACACGAAATGAAGCGTAATCTAACCATTTATCGGTAATATTCTTCATAAAGGCCTCGTTGTTCAGGTTCCAACGGAAACCGATAGAGGGGTTTCTGGTATATCCGGCATCGGGTCCGTTAGATGAGCTACCGTCCATACGGTATGTAGCATCTATAACATAACGGCGTTTATAATCATAACGGAAACTACCAGCAAAGGCTGCTGAACGAGACTGATAAAAGTCGTTCAAAGTACCGCCTTTAGAACTTACATAACTATCTACCCCAACAATAGGTCCACGCAAATAATCGTTTACTACCTTATTGTTCTGGATAACATCGGCTTTGAAGTTGGCCGAGTTGGTTTCGTTAAACACATAAGCCAAGAAGTTGTGCGCATCATCACCTTCTTTATCTTTTAAAGAATATTGATATTGCAAAAGGTTACGATTGTAAATAACGTTCTTCACACTGTTGTAAGCGTATAATGAAGAACGATCGCCATTAATCGAGGCAGGCAAGAAATTGTCTTCAGTTCCGGTATTAAACGTGTAGTTGAAATTCGAAGTTAAACTTAGGTTCTTTACAATTTCGTAACGCATCTCAATGGTGCTGTTCACATCAATAGTCTTATTGTCATTGTCTGTTTTTACCGCTCCAAGCACCGAGTTTACAGCCGAGTACTGCGAAGGCGAAGGTAGTAAGGAAGAAGAAGCACCCCCAGTAGCTACTCCGGTGTTCAGCAAACCATTACCACTACCTTTTTGTTGTTTCCCTAATGCTGCATTTACATTGGCTGCCAATTTAAATTTTTGGCTGGGCATGTACTGCATGTTCATACGCAGGTTAGAACGATTAAACCCTGTATTTTCTTGGATACCTTTTTGATTATAATAACCAAAATTCACCTTATAGTTGAAAGCCTGATTACCCCCAGCAATGTTTAAATTGTGGGTTTGGTTATAGGTTGTACGGTAAAAATATGACTGCCAGTTAGTCGCATTGTTATAATAAGCATTCAAACTGTCGGCAATAAAAGAAGTACCATTTATAAGGCCAAGTGCGTGGTAATAGCTGGTATCACTTCTTAAAATTTGTTGGATACGCAAGTTACGTTCTTCTACCCCACCAATTACATCGCGAAGCTTTGGCACTGCACTTACAAAGAATTGACCATTATAAGTTACAATTGGCACTTTTGAGTTACCTCTTTTAGTGGTAATCAGGATTACACCATAAGCACCTCTCGAACCATAAAGTGCAGTTGCTGACGCATCTTTTAACACCTCAATGTTCTCGATATCTTGCTGTGGTATTAAGGAGATGGGGCTCACACCAGGTCCGGAGGTTTGGAAACCATAGCTAAAATTTTGGTTATCATCCACAGGCACACCATCCACTACAAACAATGGAGAGGTAGGTTGAAGGAAAGCTTCGTTACCTGCTCCAGAGATATTTGTGCTAGACAAACCACGCACGGTGATAGAGCCACGCATACCAGGCGAGCCTGTATTTTGTTGGATGTTAAGACCTGCCACTTTACCTTGCAACATGTCGGTAACACTAGCAACCGGAACGGCTTGTAAATCTTTACCGGAAATCTTTACACTAGAACCTACAGAGGTTTCTTTTGTTTTGGACACATAGCCCGAAATTGTTACCTCTTTTAGGTTATTATTATCTTCATACATTCTGATGTTGAGCTTAGTCACACCAGCAACACTTTTCTTTACGGTTTTAAAACCGATATACGAAAAAGTTAAGACAGCATCTTCGGGTACTGTTACCGAGTAATTTCCATTGCCATCAGTAGCAGCAATGGCAACATTGTTCAAAAAGATGTTGACACCAGGTATCCCTTCTTTTGCGTCTGAAACAGTACCTGTAACTCTTTTCTTGGTTTGGGCCTGTACTTGTTGCCCAGTTGCCAAGAAAAAGCAGGCCAGAACGAATATTTGAATATATTTAGTCATTTCTCAAATAGTTTATCAGGTTTGGTTAATCATTTACAAATTTTGGCTTTTCATTCCTAAACCAGAAAAGTATGGTCCAGTTGCCGGGTTCGTAAATATTGAAATTTAATCCGAGTAGTGCTTTCTCAAGTACATTGCCAAAGCCCATACGCTCGTAACGGAACACTACCCTAGCTTGCGAGCCGTTGGTTGTAGTGTATTTGGTTGGGAAATTAACCAATGGTATAGGATAGGCTACATCATATTTTACCGAGTCGCTATTCTTCACCATGTTAAAACCATGCAAAAGGCCTTCCCAGTCTGTTGTTGCAAACTTGTTGGGATCTATGGTTTGTTGCAAAGAATCAACAAACTTAAATGACAAAGAGTTGCCCGGCGCATTGTTTTTCTTAAACTGCACCAAAATATCACCTCCACCCATGTAGTTACCAGTACGTTCACCTTTTATATTATTCACTATTGAGGGGTTAATACCCAAACTCATGGTTTGTCCGGTAACAGCATTCAGGTTTGATGGCTCATAAGGGCGCTCTCTAAAAGGCTGCAATTTAAAACCTCTAAAATAGCGTCTTCCACCAGAGTTAGAGACCTCTACATCAAATACGTATCCTGAATCGGCCTGTACTTTCACAAAATTAGAATTGGCTTTTGCCCACATCAAAAATTGGCCGGAGTGCTCTCTAATCTCAAACACTCTTCTGTTCTCGACAGCACGTTTGGCTTCAATCTCTGCAATACTTTTCTCGCTTCCATCATAAGCAGTTTTCCAAACCTGCACCGGAAAATAATCTAAAAGCTCAGGTGCAGGATCTCCGTTAAAACGGCGCATATTCACAATCTTAAAAGTTAAGGGTTGTGAAGAACTGCCCACAAAAAAGTTATCGGAGTATAGTGTGTTCCGACCCAACACGGGCTCATATACTGTTTTGGTAAAGTTACTATCACTACCTAATGACAGTCGCTCATCAGGAATATTCTTTTTACAGGCTACAAAAGCACTTGCACTAGCCAAAAGAGCCAAACCTGCAAAGAGTATGTTTTTTCTGTTGTTCATGTTCTTGTCCATTACTGATCTACCCTTTCTATAAATTCATTGAAACCAAAATCGTGTAGTGGTGCCAAAATATTGATTACTCCATTTTTGGCCACAATATTTACCGCATTGGTATTTGAACGCTGCCAATACTTCGTGAAGATATTGTTCTTAGGATCACTATACACAACAGAACGTGGACCGCCCTGCACAAATCCCGAGGCATTTATCTTATCATACAAAACATGCATTCTGTAACCGCTCTTTAACGATTTATAAGTTGTACCGTCCACAAATGGTGCATAGGTGTCGGTAGTCATTTTACCTCTTAAAATGTATCGAGTAGTAAGTGTATCCAATTGCTCGAGGGCACAATCACTCAGGTACATGGGAGCTTTATTTTCTTTGGCTCTTTCTATGTTTAAGTTGCGTACAGCTACCCTAAAACTTTCATTGGTTGGTGCAAACAACGTTACTTGGTTATTAACCAAACTATCTTTCAAATCGGGCAACAAATCCAGCACAAGCAACAAAGAGTCGTATGTATTGGGCTGAGCTTGTAAATATTGCAACACATTGCCGTCAAACTCTTTAACATTACTTTGATAATCGTAATAAATTGAGTTTTTCTTACAGGCTACCATACCGATGCTCAACATGGCAAATAGTGCCAAGCCTTTCATCGTATTAAGCTTATATGTTTTTATCTTGTTCATCTTAATTATTCTTAAAACCTTAATTCCAGTAAGAGTTTTGGGTTATTTTGGGATTAGCATTAATAACATCCTTGGCTATGGGCCAGTAAATACCTCCATTGTTTAGTAGTGCATTAAAAGCTGGATTGTTTTGTTTGATACGATTGTATCTTACCAAGTCATACCATCTCCATCCTTCGCCCATCAATTCTCTACGTCTTTCGGCAAAAATCACATCAACCAAATCTTCGGTAGAACCAGAAGCATAAGCTGTAATACCTCTTTGGGCTATTGCTTGGTTGTAGGCAGCAATTGCCTCATTTCTCATACCCAACACAGCACATGCCTCGGCACGCAACAAGGTTACCTCTTCAATACGGGTAAACAATACTGCCGATGTGAAGAAAGAGAAGTTGCCACTAGTTTGGGCATCATTTACCACTTTAATTTTACTGAATATTGGTCTTTCGCTCACGTAATTGGTGAAATAATTGGTACGATACAAATTGGTTAACGGATCGATGCTGAAACGCAAATCTTTAGTATCGGTAAATACCTTTCTAATGGTGTCTTTAGGTATGAATATTTCCGGATATTCTTTCAATACCAATGGCTTGGCTAAGGTTAATTGCTCGATGTGTCCGTTGGCAGTAGCCTCACCATTACCATACTCGAAACCAAAACCTACAATTTGTACGGCACGCTTAAATGCAAATGGGCTATAAGCATTCACGTTTTCGGTAAGTTCATCAGTAGTGATGTATTTTACTCCAAAACTTCCATCGCCATTTAACTTAGAAGTATTATCCAAGAAAAATTTAGTATAAGCTTCACAATCAAGATAGTTACCTTCCCAAGCAGCTATATGAGCCAAAATAGCATAGGCTGATAATTTGGTAAACAATACCCCGTTCCATGTAGCCCAACCACTACCGTAATACAAACCGGGCAATAAAGGGTCTGAGCCACCGTAACGATAAGGTAATACTTTTGTCGCCAATATCAATTCAGATTTGGCAAATGCCAACACTTTATCGGCAGGTGTACGAGCATGGGTTGAAAAATCACCATCGTGCGAGGTAATCAACAAAGGTACATCTCCCCATATCCTTACCATATAGAAATAAGCAAAAGCCCTCAATGCTCTAGCTTGTGCCACATCGGCTTCATTATTTACAGAAGTATATCGGGGGTCGTTGGCAACTACCTCTCTTGAACGTTCAATAAAAACACTAGCCGCATTGATTACTGAGTAAAAGCGACGCCAGTTACTGATACGGTTCATAATAGGATAAGTGGCGTTCAACTGTCCGTCGATGATTGCTTTCAAGTCCGAGCGATTGGTCGAAACAAAATCACCAGCACGCAAATCGCCCATGAGCCAGTGTGTATTGTCAGATACCATGGCGGTACGCATCAGGGTATAAATACCTATCAATGCTCCTTTGGCATCTTCTTTGTTTTTCCACATGTATTGCTCGGGTGCCAAACGGGTTGATTTAACATCGAGCGCTTTTTTACAAGAGAAATTACCAACTCCAATCAAAACTAGAAGGAGTAGTACTAAAGCACTTTTTAATTTAATATTCTGATTTCTTCGGTTCATAATCTGTCTCCCTCCTATAATTCTAATTTCAAACCTAATGTAAACACTCTGGAAATTGGCATTCCTGTACCATCATAGTAACCGTTAAAATTAGCCAACTCGGGGTCGGTACCGGTAAAATTGGTGATGGTAAACAAATTGCTTGCGGTAGCATAGATATAGGCTCTTCTAAAACCTAACTGCTTTTTGGTAGCAAATTTAGACATGGCCAAATCATAGCCCAATGTTACCGAGCGAAGTTTTAAGTAAGAAGCATCTTCCAAAAACAAATCTTGGTCGCTACGGTAAGGCACTACGTTGCTCCAAACGTTGTAAATCGGATAAGTTTTCAACTTATCATGTGTTTGCCAAGCTGTAATCTCACGAATTGAGTTGATGTCGATTGCGGCTTCTTTATTGATAAAATCATAACGAGTAGCATCGAACTGGTTGATTAGCTTTTGTCCCAAGGCAAAAAAGAAGTGAAAGTTTAAATTGAAGTTTTTGTATTTAAACTCGTTGTTCCATCCACCTGTAAAACTTGGCATACGGTCTCCAACAAAACGTTTATCAGCCTCGTTGATGTTGTAATCGCCGTTGTAATCAACCCATTTGGGGTCACCTGCTTTTAGAGCTATACCGTTGAAACTTAGTTTCTGATTGGTATTTGGATTTACAGGTACTTCGGCATCGGTTTGATATATCCCTTTGTTAGAGTATAACCAATAAGCACCAACCGACTCGCCTACTTTAAGTTTGTTATCGCCAATAATCAAATCTTGTACGCCTCCAGGTAAAGCCTTTAAAGTATTTTTGTTGAAGGCTAGGTTAACACCGGTAGTCCAGCTTATCGAGTTTTTGCTTTGTAGCACATTGCCCGACAATAAAACCTCTAGCCCTTTATTGTTTACCCACATCCCGTTTTTGAAAATGCTGGTATATCCACTTTCTGCACTGAGTGGTAAATTTACCAATTGGTTTTTATCGTCTCTGTTATAAAAGGTTAAACCTAATGATAAACGATTGTTTAATGCAGTTGCAGAAGCACCTAAACTAAATCTATCGCTATAAGGCAAGGTTAGCTCATAGCCAACCCATCCTGAATTGTATGGTCTAGAAATACCTTGGAAACCTCCAAAAGTAGGAATGGTAGGTTCTTCATACCAACCGTATTCTGTACGGTACTGAGGACCAGCACCAAAACGATCGTCTAAGAATATACGGGTAGATCGTGCCCAAGCAGCGTTCAAACTCAAGTGATTAAAAAATTTATTACTGCTAAGCAAATGATTTTTTATGTTCCAATCCAAGCTAAAAGCTGGTGTGGTCATCCATCGGCTATCGGGCTGTCCATACGAGGTACCATCATGACGCAACACCACGTTGGCAGTCAACCAATCTTTATAAGTGTATTTTGCTGCCCCGTAAACTGACAATAATTTGTGGCGCAACTTATCGGTATATCTAAATAGGTAGAAATTGCCGATAGCGTTTAGGTAGTTTGAAGCACCTGGGTTACCATTTACGACGTTAATCTTGATAAAATCACTATTACCATCATAACCTCTTTGGTAGTTGTAACGATACAAATCATCTTGCATTGACTGTCCCAACTCAAAACGGAAAGCATGTTCTTTATTCAGCTCAAGATCATAAGATAGAGTATTGTTCCAACCAAAACGTTGGTTGTAACCAAAAAATCCAGAAACGTAGTTAACACCGTCCATCAAAGTGGAAGGGTAAAATGCATTGCGGATACCTTCGTTATAATCAAACACAACCGCCGAATTAAGATTCAACTGTTTGGTAATCCCAAAATTCAAGGCTAAAGATCCATTCACCAAATTAGTACGGTTATCATCGAGTACTTTGGCGTATTCATCCAAAAATAATTGATAGTTTCCTCTATTGGGTGAAAGCGGGTTAGACAAATCTGGGATATAACGCACTTCAGCAAAACGATCGCGAAGACTTCTGTTTCTAAAACGGTCTATTCTTGATGCGTTCAAAAAGCTCGATACGGTGAGCCAAGTAAAAGGCATCATGTTGATGTTGAAGAAAGCATTGAATTTATCCAAAGCGGTATTATCTGCGTTTGAGGCGTTGTGTACTCCTGTTCCGTAGAAACGGAAATTAGCACGCTCGGTACCCCCTGTAATTCCCAAGTTGGCGCCAAAAACAGCAGTATTTTTATAATACAAGTCGTTCCAATTAGAACTGCCAAAATAATCAAGGTTGGTAGAGTCTCTCAAAAAGCTAGCATAAGCATCATAATTAGCTTTGGTAGCATATTTCTGATAAAACGGTTTACGAAAATCATTTTCAAAAACGCCATTGGTAGTTTGTACGTTTTCTGCCGGTACAATACCACCGAAAGAATTGATACTGATTTGCCTTAAACCACTCTTGGCGGCTTTAGTTGTAATCCAAATTGCACCATTTACGGCATTAGGCCCCAGCTTAGCTAAAGCAACAGGGTCTTTTATCACTTCTATCGACTGGATATTGTCTATATCAATATTGGTTAGTAAATTGGTTGCTGGACCAATACGGTTATAATCGTATTTCTGTACATCGTAGGCGAAAGGATTATCCTGAACTAGGTAAATACCGTTTAGGTAAACTGCTGGCTGCTGACTATACACATCACGTTTAGTAAATATGGGTGCAGAGATACCTTGCAACACCATGTTTTGTTCTGTACCAGGCTCGGCAGTTGGTTCTTGCACGTATAAACCTGCTACTTGACCTTTAAGCATTTGCTGCAAGCTCAAGTTGGGCACATTGCGTAGTTGCCCGATTTCGAGGGTGTCTCCCTTACCTTTTTTTACGAATGTTGTTTTCACAACTAGTTTTACCGTGTCTTGCATTGGAGCTCCACCGTTTTTTGATTTTGATAAAACGGTATTGGGCAACTTGCTACTTAGCCTTTCGTGGTGCATTCCCGCTTTGGGATTTGCTGCCGCTTTGGCCTGTACATGATAAAAACCTAGCGTGGTACTTAACAAGGCATATAAAATGACTTTGTTGTTCTTCACCATTTTTATTAATGTTTATTTGAGTTGTTTGTATAAGAAATAGTTATCTGCTAATTATGTCTAACTTATCTGAGTGTTATGCCTTACTTGAGCTAAAACACCAATGGCCAGATTTGCCTTTAATTTTAATTTTGTTCATAGGTAGTGGTAGGTTAAGTTATGTTTGTTTGTGCTGTTTTGTTAACAAAATTCTGCATTTTGCCAATTCAAACCCGTCAAAGCTTTTAGTAACATATTTGTTAAGCGCAAGATAAGAAGAAGTTAAAAGCAGGTAAAATTTATTTCCACGCAAACGTTTGTTTGTTAAATACTTATTCTATAGCATTAAACGCCTTTCAACAAACAACAAATACAAGCAAACGAAACCAGATAACATAAAAACAAACAAATGTAAAGTTGAAACACCTTTAAAGTTTTAGAATCCTTACTACAAAAGTATTACTCCTATTCAATATCAGAATCACTAGTTAAAGGCCAACACCCAAACAACACGCAAACGTTTGTTAGTTCCTTTCTTTTTAAGACAAATAATACCAACTTAGAAAAAGATAAGTAAGTGAGGATAATACAAATACAAAAAAACAACAAACTAAACACAAACAATTATTTATCAAATACTTACTTAATAAAACTAAAGATTAACATCGAACTGTTTCCGATTTAGTATTTCAATTTTTTGTTGACTGTCCACATAGAATTGTAAGTAAAATTTGATACATATTAGTTAAAATTTAGATAGCAAAGTGCTAAGAAAAAAATAAAAGAACATTGTTAGCACCTCCATTTAGCAAAAAGTTATTTTGAGAAATTTACTAGAATAAAAATAAATAAACCAATAAGGCCTATGCGTATTTAACCAATAGAATAATTGCAAGCAGCCAAAAATTGTAAGCAAAAAGCAAAAATTGGCTGTAAAGTCTTACTTTTGACCAAACTAATGAAAATGTTAATCAAAAAAACACATTGAATGAAACCTACCCTATTAATTTTAGCCGCAGGCATGGCTACACGTTACGGAAGCATGAAGCAAATTGATGGTTTTGGGCCAAACGGTGAGACTATTGTTGATTATTCTATACATGATGCTATTAAAGCAGGATTTGGCAAAGTCGTATTTATCATCAAAGAAGAGTTTGTTACCAATTTCAGAGCGATATTCGATGAGAAACTGAAAGGAAAAATTGAGGTGGACTATGTCTATCAGAATTTTGACCTAAAGCAATTCGGTATCGATGAAGAGATTTACCGCGAAAAGCCTTGGGGCACTGCACACGCTATGCTATCAGGCAGAACTGTAATAAACGAGCCTTTTTGCATCATTAATGCCGATGATTTTTACGGTTATGACGCTTTTGCAAAAATGGTGAAATTTTTGACCGAAGAAGCCAAAGACGACAATTTTGTGATTGTTGGCTATGAAGTGGGTAAAACACTTTCAGATTTTGGAGCTGTATCCAGAGGAGTATGCCAAGTAAACGAACATGGTGAACTTACCCAAATAGACGAACGCACCAAAGTTTACGCCAAAGGATCGCAAATTGTTTATGAAGAAAACGGCGAAGAATTCCCACTAAGTGCAAACACCCCTGTGTCAATGAACTTCTGGGGCTTTACCCCCGCTGTTTTTAAGGTAACCGAAGAACAATTCAAAATCTTTGCACTTGCCAACAAAGAAAAACCAAAGGCTGAGTTCTTTATCGCCTTGGTTGCTGAGCATCTGGTTAATACCCAAAAAGCTTCTTTTCAAGTTATTCCTACCGATAGTAATTGGTTCGGTGTCACCTACAAAGAAGATAAGCCATTGGTTCAAAACAACATAAATGAGCTTATAAAAAGTGGTGATTACCCCGAAAAACTATGGAATTAACAATTGATGAACGTATTTTAAAAGCATACGAAATACCCGAAGAAGACATAAAAATACAACAAATAGGTTCCGGACACATCAACCGGACCTATTTGATTAGTTATCCAAAAAACGATGAGCATTTTATTGCTCAGAGTATCAATACGCACGTTTTTAAACAACCAGAGGTAATTGCCTCCAATATTAAACACGTAGCTACCTATTTGAAAGAAAAATATCCTGAATACCTATTTCCGGCACCCGTAGTAAACCGTAAAAATGGGGCTATGGTGCATATTGATGATGACTATTGGAGACTGATCCCTTACATCAAAGACAGCATAGCATTAGACACGCTAAGCGACCCCAAACAAGCCTATGAGGCTGCCAAACAATTTGGTAAACTTAGTCGGCTGCTCGACCAATTTGATAGCACCAAGTTAAGTCCAACTATTATTGGTTTTCATGACCTGGCACTACGCTATGATCAGTTTGTAAAAGCACTTGAACATGCCGACGAAAGATATACTAATAACGCCAAAAACGAAATTGCTCTAGCAAAAGAGCATCAAGACATTTTAGACACCTATTTGGCTGTAGAACTAAAAGCCGATTTCCCAACACGTGTAATGCATCACGACACCAAAATAAGCAATGTGCTACTGCATAAAGACAGCTTTGAAGGTTTGTGCGTTATAGATTTGGATACGCTAATGCCCGGAAAATTTATCTCTGACCTTGGCGATATGATGCGGACTTACCTCTGTGCCTATTCGGAGAACGAAACTGACCTCAGCAAGATAACCATTAGACAGGCTTATTTTGAAGCTATGATAGCAGGCTATTTGTCTGAAATGGGCGACATTTTGACTTCTACAGAAAAAGAACTGATTTTATTTAGCGGTAAATACATCATTTATATGCAAGCTTTGCGTTTCTTGACTGATTACCTCAACGGAAGTATTTACTACCCTACCCACTACCCCGAGCAAAACCTTGATAGGGCGAAAAATCAATTTAAACTATTGCAAGAACTGATAAAGAACGAAACTGTACTTCAAGAAATAGTTGATGCTAACCTTGCAAAGAAACAAGTGTAATAACAGTACTTTAAGCAAGTAACCTTAAAAATCCCATTGCATTTAACAACGGGATTTTTTATTGCAATAGCTCTCCAAAATCAAACTACTCGCCCGTAAAAACCAAACAAACGGGACTGTCAACAAGTATCCGGTTTCCACTATCCGAAAGTTTACCAGTAGTGGTATCCCTATTAAAAACCACAATATTATGTGTATATTGATGGGCAACCAACACGTATTTACCATTCGGAGAAATGACAAAATTACGAGGCCCCCTACCCAAGGTATTTTGTGTTTCTACATGTTCCAAACTGCCGTTATCCTTTATCGAGAATACTGAGATGGTATTGGCATCGCCACGATTGGTTTCATACAAAAATTTACCATCAGCAGAAACATGGATATCTGCCGCATCTATTCTACCCTGAAATCCATTAACAACCGTACTTAATTCTTGTAGCAAAGTTAAGTTACCTCCCTTATAGCTAAATATACTAATCATTCCGTTAAACTCGTGCACGAGGTAAACAAACTTGCCGTTAGGGCTAAAAGTTAAATGCCGAGGCCCCGAACCAGGATTGGTTTTTACGGAGTGCACTAATGACAAGGGTTTACTCCTATTTGGACGATAACGATAAACATAAATCCTATCATCCCCCAAATCTGTTGCTAAAAGGTACTTTTTATCAGGCGATAAAGATACCTGATGCACGTGTGCGCTTGTTTGTCTTTTGTCGGGGCCGCTACCCTTATGCTGTATGGTTTGTTGTACAGCAGAAAGCTTTTCATCTGCTTTAAGCCTAAATACATTGATATTTCCTCCAGTATAGTTGGCTGTAATTACCCATTTTCTATCGGCCAAAATGAAACAAGGATCTGCTCCATCAGTAGCCTCTTTGTTTAGCAAGTTAGCCTCCCCAGTATGTGAATTAAACTTAAATGCAGATACTGCACTTTGTGTTCCGTACTCATTTACACTATATACAGCATTATTTTTTGTATTCAAGGCAAGATAACTGGGGTTTTTCAGGCCTTTTATAACATTCAGCAATGTAGTCTTGGCTGTATTACTATCAAAATCATAAACGTATATGCCTTCACTCTTATTTGTTTTGGTATAAGTACCCACTAAAAGTTTATAATTTTGGGCATACCCATTCGTAAAAAAGATAATCAAAAGACTAATGGTATAATAGGTGGTTTTTATCATTTTTCTAAGTTATAGAAAATGTGTATTAATAACCGCCAAAAATTTTCGTTAGTTTAAAACAGTACAAAGATTTTAATTTTCATCAACAAAAAGGCTCGCCAATTTTAACCTTTGGCAAGCCTTAAAATAATCTTACAGATAGTGTCCGGTTCAAAAAAACGCTCGGACAATTCCTCCCAAATTACACGTTCCCTCTTACTCTCAGTAAAGAATAAGCGAGTATATTCGTCTATAATTTAACGGTTACGGATGTCTGACTTTCTGTTTGAAATGTTAGACGTTTGATCATTCATAAGATAAATTTACCACCTATGCAAACATCTAAAAATTTGGGATATTAATAGGCTATAAACTTCCTTGTGTTTATTCCTATAGTTATTCCCCCTCTAAACTCATTCATCCCAAAGGGAACTTTAACCGCATCAATCATATATGCGCCCTCTCTTTCTGGATATTCAATATCTCGTATTACGGCTATTTCATTATGCCTACAACGTGTAGTACCAAAACTTGTGATACTTCCTTTATAGCCGTTAAATCTGCGTTTCTGCAATTCGTTAAGTGCGATCTTGTCCAATGCCTATTTTGATAGTCCCATTTTATCTAGTTTTATTTCCTCTACCTCAGGGTTGCCCTATTCTGTCCTTATCACTACCCCCCCCTTATTAGTGGATGTGACCACAACTCGCATTCGGTTTTCATTGGCCATACGATACATTAGGCTATTATCAATTATATTTCACATCATGTGGTAAATATAGCGTTGTGAAACCTGTCCAAAGTCGTAGCCTCCCATCGTTACGTTAAGTGTTGGCAATCCATCTGGAGTCGAAAAAATGAAATAGAACACTGGAGTAGGGCTTAATATATGCTGGTAGATTACATGGAAATTTATTATAATTTGTATAACAAGGATTTATAACTATATTTGCAAAGCCTTGGGGTTTCGCCTAGTTGCATCCCTAATTAGTCTGAGTAGCGTCAAGGCATTTTTTTCTGAAGACAAAATTTAAAGATATAATCAAGCGGCCAGGTTGCAGACCTTATAAGACCGAAGATTACAGCCGGGCCTACTGGGCCTGTCGTCCCCCTTTAGCAGTAATGCTAAAGGGCTTTTTTGTTATTATTTAAAAGCTATTAAATACCTATTAAAGCACCGTTCAAATTTTCGGGCGTTTTAAAAAAGGGTGAAAATTAGAATGAAACTTAAGAGAAATAAAAAAATAGGAAATCTGTTAGCAAGGCGATATTTTTAAAGTGCTAAGCCCGTTATATTCCATCTACTTTGTTCCACGGTAAAACTTGTGTTCCGTACTGTTTACGGCCGGAATCTCCCCCGTAAACAATGTATTTTTCCAAATCATAATCAACCTGTATTTTTTCAAAAAAGTTTATCCCCTTAAAAAAATCGGTTTTAACGGTTTTGCCCGATTTAATTTCTATAATTTTTATCTGCCGCCCCAAATCAGCCAATAAATCTATCTCATTGCCTGTATTATCACGCCAAAAATATGGGCTGCTATTATCGCCTGCGTTGCGCATATTTTTAATATATTCTGTAATTACATAATTTTCAAACAATGCCCCTTTGGCAAAATGCACATTTAGTTCTTCTGCCTTGCGTATGCCCAACAGATAGCAAGCCAAGCCTGTATCGTAAAAATAGAGTTTGGGCGTTTTTACCACACGCTTGTTAAAGTTTACGTGCCAAGGATGCAAACGGTACACAATAAAACTTGCCTCAAGTATAGAAAGCCAACTTTGAATGGTTTTATGGTCTACACTTATCTCATTGCCAATATCTGAAGCATTAAAAAGCTGCCCTATTCTGCCTGCACAAATTCTTAAAAACATATTGAACAGATTGAGGTCTTTTACCTGTAATATACTGCGAACATCACGCTCTATATAGGTTTGTGCATAAGATGGAAAAAAATCGAGCGGTGTTAGTTGCTTATCGTAAATAGCAGGATAGCCTCCGTTGTAAATACTCTGAAACAAATCTTGCTCGTAATGTCCTGCAAATTCGTTGTGGGCAAACGGCAACAAATGGAAAATATAAGTTCTGCCTGCAAGCGATTGGGTTATTTTTTCTAAGAGCAAGAAGTTTTGCGAACCCGAAAGTATGTACTGCCCCATTTGTTTGCTCTCATCGACAATGCCTTGTATATAAGAAAATAATTGTGGTACATTTTGGGCTTCGTCTATGATAGTTTTTTCATTGTACTCTTCCAAAAAACTACGGGGGTCGCTTTCGGCATACAAGCGCATATCGGGGTTTTCGAGCGATACGTAATGATAATCGGCAAAAATTTGCTTGCAAAGTGTGGTTTTGCCAGATTGCCTTGGCCCTGTTACGGTAATCACAGGAAATTTCCCTGCCATATCTTTTAACTTTTGCGCTATATGTCTTTTTACCATAACACAAAAATATAATTAATTATTTACAAAATGGGAATACAATTCCCATTTTGTAAATAATTTTTGCTCCTAACAGCACCTAACCAAGGTTTAAAACAACAAAAAAGCGCCCCGATTTAACACCGGAACGCTTTTTTTATATTGTCTTCAGACATCAGTCTTCGGACTTTCTGACTGGTTATTTCTTCTCGTCTTCTTTTACTTCCTCGTAATCTACATCAGTTACAGTATCACCACCTTGTTGTGGTTCTGATTGTTGCCCAGCATTACCTTGAGGTTGTGCATCCTGACCCGCTTTGTACATCTCTCCAGAAGCAGCGTTCCAAGCATTCTGCAACTCGGTCTGTGCAACTTCTATATCAGCAAAATTACGGGCTGCATGTGCATCTTTCAATTTTTTCAGAGCATCTTCAATTGGCGCTTTTTTATCAGCAGATAGTTTATCGCCAAACTCTTTCAATTGTTTCTCGGTCGAGAAAATTAAGGCATCAGCGCTGTTAATCTTATCTGCTTCTTCCTTAGCTTTTTTATCGGCTTCGGCATTAGCTTCAGCTTCTTGTTTCATTTTCTGAATTTCGGCATCAGTTAAACCCGAAGAAGCTTCGATACGGATTTTTTGTTCTTTGCCGGTAGCTTTATCCTTAGCACTAACGTGTAAAATACCATTGGCATCAATATCAAAAGAAACCTCTATTTGTGGTACACCACGAGGTGCTGGCGGAATACCATCTAGCATAAACCTACCAATAGTACGGTTTTGGTTAGCCATTGGACGCTCACCTTGCAAGATGTGAATTTCAACCGAGGGTTGGTTATCTGCAGCAGTAGAGAATGTTTCTGTTTTTTTGGTCGGGATAGTAGTGTTAGACTCAATCAACTTAGTCATTACACCTCCCATTGTTTCGATACCTAAAGAAAGCGGTGTAACATCTAACAACAACACATCTTTTACATCACCTGTTAATACACCACCTTGAATAGCTGCACCAATAGCCACCACTTCATCAGGGTTTACACCTTTTGAAGGTTCTTTACCAAAGAATGCTTTCACGGCATCCTGAATAGCAGGGATACGGGTTGAACCACCTACTAAAATAATCTCATCAATATCAGAAGTGCTCAAACCTGCATTTTTCAAGGCCGATTTACAAGGCTCGATAGTACGTTTTACCAAATCACCAACCAATTGCTCAAATTTAGCACGGCTCAAGGTACGCACCAAGTGCTTAGGCCCAGTAGCATCAGCAGTAATATAAGGTAAATTGATTTCGGTTGAGCTTGTGCTCGACAATTCAATTTTAGCTTTCTCGGCAGCTTCTTTTAAACGTTGTAAGGCCATTGCATCTTTATGCAAGTCCATACCGTTTTCGTTTTTAAACTCATCAGCCAACCACTCAATCAATACGTGGTCAAAGTCATCGCCACCAAGGTGGGTATCTCCATCGGTAGATTTTACTTCAAAAACACCATCACCAAGTTCCAAAACTGACACGTCGTGTGTACCACCGCCACAGTCAAACACTACAATTTTCATGTCCTTGTGCGCTTTGTCTAAACCGTAGGCTAAAGCAGCTGCAGTAGGCTCATTAATGATACGTTTTACTTGCAAGCCTGCAATTTCACCTGCTTCTTTGGTTGCCTGACGTTGTGCATCATTAAAGTAGGCCGGTACTGTAATTACAGCTTCGGTTACTTCTTGACCTAAGAAATCTTCAGCGGTTTTTTTCATCTTTTGCAAAACCATAGCAGAAATTTCCTGAGGAGTATATTTGCGGTCGTCAATCTCAACACGTGGTGTGTTGTTATCGCCTTTTACTACTTTGTAAGGCACACGACCAATCTCACGTTCTGCCTCGGTGTAGCTAGAACCCATAAAACGCTTTATCGAATAAATAGTTTTGGTAGGGTTAGTAATGGCCTGACGCTTGGCTGGTTCTCCAACTTTACGCTCACCATTTTCTGTAAAAGCAACAATTGAAGGTGTTGTACGTTTACCTTCGCTGTTGGTAATCACTACCGGTTCATTGCCTTCCATCACAGAAACACACGAGTTGGTAGTTCCTAAGTCTATACCAATTATTTTTCCCATTTTATTTATTATTTTCTTTTTTAAACTTAAACAATATGCTTGGCTGTAATCAAGTGCTGTGCCAAGTGGCATTTGACAGTGTGACAAGCTTAATAAGCAGACAAAGCCTCAAAAACAAGCTTAAAACATCTGCCATCGTGTCAGTAAAACACCTTTAAAAAGTCATCAAGATAGTACAAAGGTCGCTTTATGCAAGCGATTTAAGGTTGTCGCCATCCTTGAAATGCAAGCGTCTAAATACCAATGCCGACAAAATAGTCAATGCCCCTATCACCATAAATGTATAGCGGAAAGCATTGTGTACATCGTGCTCAATCAATTCGGCATCACCTTTAAAAACTTTGAGTATAATAAGACCAAAAGCAATACCAAAACCAATGGCCAACTGCTGATTTACCGAGACAAGTGAATTACCACTACTGGTGTGATATTCTCGCAAATCGGCAATAGAAATAGCATTCATAGCCGTAAACTGTATAGAATTAAAAAAGCCTAAAACAGCTATTAAAGGTATGTACCAATAGAGAGAACTTTGCGGATTTGGCCAAGCCAAGGCAATTATCAATAGACCAATTACAGTGGTGTTGACCATTAGTGTAGTTCGGTATCCAAAGCGGTTGAGTATGCCAATTACTGCCGATTTACCAAACATAGCCGTGAGTGCCATAGGGGCAACAATCCAGCCAGAGATAACGGCGCTACGGCCATAGGCCAACTGCACCATCATAGGCAACAATAAAGGTACAGAACTGATACCTAAGCGTGTCACCATATTACCCAAAATTCCCACCCTAAAAGTACGTACCTGGAAAAGGTTTAGTGGAAAAATTGGATTACTATCTTTAATGGCATGGCGGTAATAATAATAGAACAACAAAAAGCCCAAGAGTAATACTAACAACACCGGGCTTAAGCGAACCGAAGTACCCAATAGCTCAAGCGATACCGACAGCATGAGTGAAGCTAAAGCAAAAATCAAAAATCCTTTTAAATCAAACTCAATAGACTGCGAAACATAATTAGGCATATATTTGACACTCAACAAAATACCCAATAAACCAAAAGGAATATTGATGATAAAAATCCAGTGCCAAGACAGGTAATCAACCATATAGCCACCAATAAGTGGGCCTAACACCGGGCCAATTAAAGCCGGAATAATTGCATAATTCATTGCTCTAACCAGTTCGTTTTTAGGGAAAGTCCTGATTAGAGCCAATTTGCCAACTGGAGTCATCAAACTACCTCCAATACCTTGCACCACACGTGCTAATACTAAATGGTTGATATTTTGGGACAGTGAACAAAATATCGAACCCAAACTAAAAAGTAGCAGCGAAGCAATAAAAACCTTACGTGTACCAAAACGATCGGCCAAAAAGCCGCTTACAGGCATAAACAGTGCTAAGGTAAGCACATAGCTTACAATAGCGTTTTGCATGTTTAGCGGAGATTCGCCCAAATCATGAGCTATGGCCGGCAATGAAGTGTTGAGGATTGTCGAATCGAGCATTTGCATAAAAATAGAAGTAGCCAAAATAACGGGTAATAGACGTTTTACCTCTACCTGCCTTTTGTCCTCTATTTCCTGCTTATCTTTTTGCATTAAGCTACTTATACTGCCATTTACCGTAACTAGCCAATTGCAAATTTACAGCAAATGTTTAACGACCAAAATCATCTTGTAAGCGCACAATATCATCCTCATCAGTTGGGTTTTGTGGGTCGGTATGCTGCCAAATCTCTGCCAATACTGCCCAGTCTTGTAGGCCAACCAAACGATGCCGCTCTCCGCAGCCCAAAACAATTCGGTTGCCGGGTTTCATCACTTCTAGTTCGTTCTCAACATCAGTAGCACTTCTTACCACACCAACATTTCCCTCTAGCACCTGCCAAATTTCGGCTCTACGATTGTGGTACTGCCATGATAGGCGCTTTTGAGGAGTAACTACCAATATTTTAGGGCTCAACTTCCCACCAATACGTAAACTATCTACATTCAAGCCATCAAAATAACAATCGGCAAAAGCCTGTGCTTGCTGTTCATCTACCACAAAAAAGCCACCCCAAGGTCGCTCAAAGTCTTTGGCAACTATATTAAAACCTTGTTGTGCTAATTGTTTGGCTAGTTTTTCAAAAATTGACTTATCCATAACTATGCTTGAGCTGTTGGTCCTCCAAAACTCATTGGGAAAGGTGGTTCATCTTGTGCTTTAATTCTACCGTTAGCAGCCTCAAATTTATTTATATTATCGTTAAGCGCCTGCATCAATCGTTTGGCATGTTCGGGGGTCAAAATTATTCTCGATTTTACTTTAGCCTTTGGCACACCGGGCATAACCCGTATAAAATCCATCACAAACTCGGTATTGGAGTGGGTTATGATAGCCAAATTAGAGAAAATGCCTTCTGCTACCTCTTCAGATAGTTCAATATTCAATTGGTTTTCTTGTTGTTGTTCCATAAAAACAAAACTATATTATTATTCTGAGCCTAAGAAATAAAAAATCTCCAAAGTTTTCACCTTGGAGATTAATTGGGTATAAAGAAAAATTTTGTGCTTTTGCTTAATCTTCTTCTTCGGCTTTAGAGGCCAACAGTTTATCGTACTCTTCTTGCGAACCTACGATAATACGCTCATAACCTCTCATACCTGTACCTGAAGGGATTAGGTGCCCTACAATTACATTCTCTTTCAAACCGAGCATATAATCGCGTTTTCCGGCAATTGCAGCCTCGTTCAGTACTTTGGTCGTCTCTTGGAAAGATGCCGCAGAGATGAACGATTTGGTACCTAATGAAGCTCTGGTAATACCTTGCAACATTGAACTAGCAGTAGCTGGTCTGGCATCTCTCACCTCAATTTGTTTAAGATCTTGACGCTTTAGTTGGGAGTTTTCATCTCTCAAACGACGTACAGATATAATCTGACCGGGTTTAACCTGAGTTGAATCACCTGGCTCAACCACTACTTTCTTATCGTAAATTGCGTCGTTCTCATCCATAAAATCCCAACGGTCAACGGCTTCACTCTCCAAAAAGCGGGTATCTCCCGGATCTTCGATATGTACTTTCTGCATCATCTGGTGTACAATCACCTCAAAATGCTTATCGTTAATTTTCACACCTTGCAAACGATACACCTCTTGAATACCATTTACCAGATACTCTTGTACAGCTGAAGGACCTTTAATTGCCAAGATATCGGCAGGTGAAATTGACCCATCAGACAATGGCATACCAGCTTTTACAAAGTCGTTATCCTGAACTAAGATATGTTTTGAAAGTGGAACGAGATACTTCTTAACCTCACCGTCTTTAGATTCGATAGTGATTTCACGATTACCACGTTTGATACCACCTAAGGTAACTACACCATCAATTTCGGTAACAACAGCAGGGTTTGAAGGGTTACGTGCCTCAAACAATTCGGTTACACGAGGCAAACCACCGGTAATATCTCGGGTTTTACCTGTTGCACGAGGAATTTTCACCAAAATCTGACCGCTTTGTACAGCTTCTCCCTCATCAACAGAAATGTGTGCACCTACTGGGATGTTGTAGTTTCTCAACAACTCACCTTTTTTGTTCAACACACGGATTGATGGGTTTTTGGTTTTATCTCTCGAATCGATAATCACTTTCTCGCGGTGTCCGGTTTGCTCATCAGATTCTTCGCGATAGGTTACTCCTTCAATAATTGCATCAAACTCTATTTTACCTGCAAACTCTGAAATGATAACGGCATTATACGGATCCCAAGAGCAGATTTTATCACCTTTGGCTACTTTGTCGCCTTCGTTCACAAACAATAAAGCACCGTATGGGATGTTGTTGTTCATGATAACCTTGTTGGTACCTGGCTCAACAATCCTAAACTCGCCCGAACGACCAATAACTACTTGAGCTGGGCCATCTTCTGTTTGGGTTTCAACAGACCTTAAGTTCTCAAACTCAATTTGACCATCAAACTTAGCCTGAATTTGTGATTCGGCAGCAATGTTACTTGCGGTACCACCCACGTGGAAAGTACGAAGTGTCAACTGTGTACCGGGCTCACCGATAGATTGTGCAGCGATAACTCCAATGGCTTCACCTTTTTGTACTCGCTTACCTGTTGCTAAGTTTCTACCGTAGCAAAGTGCACAAACACCTCTCTTGTTTTCGCAGGTCAACACCGAACGTATTTCTACGCCTTCTAGTGGCGATTCCTCAATTGCTTTGGCAATATTCTCATCAATATCCTGTCCGGCAGCTACAAGAAGTTCGCCATTTAGTGGGTTATAAACATCGTGTAAAGAAGTACGACCCAAAATACGCTCGTACAAGCTTTCTACAATATCTTCATTATCTTTTAGAGCTGTGGTAAAGATACCTCTTAGCGTACCACAATCCTCATCATTCACAATCATATCTTGTGCCACATCGTGCAAACGACGGGTCAAGTAACCAGCATCAGCAGTTTTCAACGCCGTATCGGCCAAACCTTTACGGGCACCGTGGGTAGATATAAAGTATTCCAACACCGACAAACCTTCTTTAAAGTTTGAAAGGATTGGGTTTTCGATGATATCACCACCCGAACCTGATTTTTGAGGTTTAGCCATCAAGCCCCTCATACCAGCCAACTGACGAATTTGCTCTTTAGAACCACGAGCTCCTGAGTCCAACATCATGTAAACAGAGTTGAAACCTTGGTTGTCTGAGGCCAATTGGTTCATCACAAATGTGGTCAATCGATTATTGATACGTGTCCAGATATCGATAATTTGATTGTAGCGCTCGTTGTTGGTAATGAAACCCATGTTATAGTTGTTTCTTACCTCTTCTACTTCGTTAGCGGCTTGCTCCAACAAAGTGTGCTTCTCTACCGGAATATTGACATCTTGAAGGTTGAATGATAGTCCTCCGCGGAAGGCACTTTGGAAACCAAGTTCTTTGATGTCATCCAAAAACTTAGATGCTTGTGCCATACCTGTAGTTTTTACCACCTCGCCAATAATATCCCGCAACGATTTTTTGGTTAACAACTCGTTAATGTAACCCAACTCAGCCGGAACTACCTGATTAAATAATACCCTACCTACCGTTGTTTCGATAAGTTTTTCAGTAAGAGTACCATCAGCAGCTTTCACTTTGGCCTTAACCTTAATCCAAGCATGCAAATCGATCTGCTTTTCGTTGTAGGCAATAATCACCTCCTCGGCAGAATAGAACGACATTCCTTCACCTCTTACTACACGGGTCTCATCGGTTTTTCTACCTTTGGTGATGTAGTACAGACCCAAAACCATGTCTTGCGAAGGTACGGTAATTGGAGTTCCGTTTGCAGGGTTAAGGATATTATGAGCAGCCAACATCAAAACTTGAGCTTCCAAAATGGCGGCATTGCCCAAAGGCAAGTGAACGGCCATCTGGTCACCGTCAAAGTCGGCGTTGAACGCAGTACACACCAAGGGGTGCAACTGAATGGCTTTACCTTCTACCAATTTAGGTTGGAAAGCCTGAATACCCAAACGGTGCAAAGTAGGCGCACGGTTTAGCAATACAGGATGGCCTTTCAATACGTTTTCTAAGATATCCCAAACAATTGGGTCTTTGCGATCGACAATTTTTTTAGCTGATTTAACGGTTTTTACTACGCCACGCTCAATCATCTTACGAATGATAAACGGTTTGTACAACTCGGCTGCCATATCTTTAGGTAAACCGCACTCGTGCAATTTAAGATTTGGCCCAACAACAATAACCGAACGAGCCGAGTAATCAACACGTTTACCCAACAAGTTTTGACGGAAACGTCCTTGTTTACCTTTCAATATATCAGAAAGTGATTTCAAGGCACGGTTACCTTCGGTTTTAACCGCATTTATTTTGCGAGAGTTATCAAATAGCGAATCAACCGCTTCTTGCAGCATCCTTTTTTCGTTACGCAGAATTACTTCAGGAGCCTTAATCTCGATTAAGCGTTTCAGACGATTGTTTCTGATGATTACCCTACGGTACAAATCGTTAAGATCTGAAGTAGCAAAACGTCCACCCTCTAATGGCACCAATGGGCGCAACTCTGGAGGGATAACCGGAACTATTTTAACCACCATCCACTCGGGCTTATTCTCAATATGCTCTTGAGAGCCACGGAAAGCCTCTACAACTTGTAGGCGTTTTAAAGCCTCGTTTTTACGTTGTTGTGAAGTTTCGTTAGCTGCTTGGTGGCGTAGGTTATATGAAAGCGTATCTAGATCTATCCTTTTCAAAAGATCCTCTAATGCATCAGCACCCATTTTAGCAATAAATTTATTGGGGTCTTTATCATCGAGATACTGATTTTCTTTAGGTAGTTTATCCAGAATATCCAAATATTCTTCCTCGGTAAGGAAGTCCATAAACTGGATACCCTGCTCAGCCATCAAACCAGGCTGTATAACCACATAACGCTCATAGTAAATAATCAAATCGAGTTTTTTGGTAGGCAAGCCCAACAAATAACCGATTTTATTTGGTAAAGAGCGGAAGTACCAAATGTGCGCTACCGGAACCACCAAACTGATGTGCCCCATACGCTCTCTACGTACTTTCTTTTCGGTAACTTCTACACCGCAACGATCACAAACAATACCCTTATAACGAATACGCTTGTATTTGCCACAATGACATTCATAATCTTTTACCGGACCAAAAATTCGCTCGCAAAACAAACCGTCTCTTTCGGGTTTGTAGGTACGATAGTTAATGGTTTCGGGCTTTAAAACCTCACCACTTGAACGCTCCAAAATAGTTTCTGGAGAGGCCAAGCCTATGGTAATTGAGGTGAAGTTACTTTTAAGTTTGTTATCCTTTTTGTAAGACATTCTCTTTGTATTTTGTGTTTTGTGTCCTTATATGGCCAAGCATTCTCGGCCATATAAGAACAACTTATAACTAGTCTAACGTAATATCTAATCCTAGGCCTCTTAGCTCGTGTACCAATACATTGAATGATTCTGGTACGCCTGGAGTTGGTAGGTTCTCACCTTTAACAATGGCTTCATAAGTCTTGGCACGTCCAATTACATCATCCGACTTAACAGTCAAGATTTCTTGTAAGATATTGGCAGCACCAAATGCTTCAAGTGCCCAAACCTCCATCTCACCAAAACGCTGACCACCAAACTGAGCCTTACCGCCCAAAGGTTGTTGTGTAATCAACGAGTATGGACCGATAGAACGTGCGTGCATCTTATCGTCAACCATGTGACCCAGTTTCAACATGTAAATTATACCAACAGTGGTTGCTTGGTCAAATTTCTCACCAGTCAAACCGTTGTTTAGGTAAGTTTTACCCGATACTGGTAAACCAGCTTTCTCTATCCAAGACTCTACCTCATCACGCTCTGCACCGTCAAAAATAGGTGTAGCAAATTTAACACCCAGCTCTTTACCGGCCCAGCCCAAAACAGTCTCGTAAATTTGTCCCAAGTTCATACGTGAAGGTACACCCAGTGGGTTCAACACAATATCAACCGGTGTTCCATCATCCAAGAAAGGCATGTCCTCATCACGAACAATACGTGCTACGATACCTTTGTTACCGTGTCGGCCCGCCATCTTATCACCTACCTTTAGCTTACGTTTTTTAGCAATATAAACTTTGGCCATCTGCACAATCCCTGATGGTAGCTCATCACCAACACTAATTGCAAACTTATCACGTTTGTATGCTCCAAGCTCTTCATTAGCACGGATACCGTAATTGTGCAACAACATTTTTATTTGCTCGTTCTTATCCTCGTCTGTTGTCCATTTAAAAGGATTGATGTGGGTATAGTCCAAATCAGCTAAAATCTTTTGAGTGAACTTAGCTCCTTTAGGTACCAACATTTCTTTATAGACATTAAAGACTCCTTGAGAAGTTTTTCCATTAACAATATGGAACAACTTATCTACCAACTCGTTTTTAAGGTTCTCGATAGCAATGTTGTATTTTTTATCCAACTTCTCAATAGCAGCTTTTTCTTCAGCTTTTGAAGTTTTCTTGGCTCTTGAGAACAATTTGGTATCAATTACTACACCTTTGATAGAAGGAGGAGTTTTTAAGGACGCATCTTTAACATCGCCCGCTTTGTCGCCAAAGATTGCACGTAAAAGTTTCTCTTCTGGTGAAGGATCTGATTCTCCTTTTGGAGTAATCTTTCCAATTAAAATATCACCTTCCTTAACCTCAGCACCAACACGAATGATACCGTTTTCATCCAAATCTTTAGTAGCTTCTTCAGAAACGTTAGGAATATCGGCAGTCAGTTCTTCCTCGCCTCGTTTGGTGTCTCTCACTTCAAGCTCAAACTCTTCGATATGCAAAGAGGTGAAGATATCCTCACGTACAATACGCTCGTTAATTACAATCGCATCCTCAAAATTGTAACCCTGCCAAGGCATAAAAGCTACTTTTAGGTTACGACCTAATGCCAACTCACCATCTTGGGTAGCATAACCTTCGCAAAGCACCTGTCCTTTTGTTACTCGTTCACCTTTTTTAACGATTGGTTTCAGGTTGATACAAGTATTTTGGTTGGTTTTCTTAAACTTGGTAAGTTTGTAAGTTTTGCTATCGCCAACAAAAGAAACCAAGCGCTCATCGTCTGTTCTATCGTATTTAATTATAATTTCATTGGCATCAACGTACTCAACTACACCATCGCCTTCAGCGTTGATTAGTGTTCTCGAATCCCTAGCCACACGACCTTCAAGACCAGTCCCTACAATTGGAGCCTCGGGGCGCAACAAAGGCACAGCCTGACGTTGCATGTTTGAACCCATCAAGGCACGGTTGGCATCATCATGCTCTAAGAAAGGAATTAATGATGCTGCAATAGAAGTAATCTGGTTTGGAGCAACATCCATATAATCCAACTTCTCTGGTTCAATAACCGGGAAGTCACCTTGGTAGCGAGCTTTAACACGTGTAGTCTGAAACTTACCTTTCTCATCATATTGGGCATTGGCTTGAGCAATAGTCTTCCCGTCCTCATCTTCAGCTGACAGGTAAGTAACAGGCTCATCAACTACAACCTGTCCATTTTCTATACGCTTGTATGGAGTTTCGATAAAGCCAAGGTTATTGATCTTAGCATGTACACAAAGTGATGAAATCAAACCGATGTTTGGTCCCTCAGGAGTTTCGATAGTACACAAACGACCATAGTGTGTATAGTGAACGTCACGTACCTCAAAACCAGCACGCTCACGCGATAGACCACCTGGGCCTAAAGCTGATAAACGACGTTTATGGGTAATTTCGGCCAAAGGATTGGTCTGATCCATAAACTGCGACAACTGGTTGGTCCCAAAGAATGAGTTAATTACCGAAGACAAAGTACGGGCATTTATCAAATCCGTAGGGGTAAACACTTCGTTGTCACGGATGTTCATACGCTCACGGATGGTTCTAGCCATACGTGCCAAACCTACACCAAACTGAGCATACAACTGTTCACCAACAGTACGTACACGACGGTTTGACAAGTGATCGATATCATCTACCTCTTCTTTAGAGTTGATTAACTTAATGAGGTATTTTACGATAGCGATAATATCATCTTTAGTTAAGACTTTTACCTCATCAGGGGTATCCATCTTCAACTTACGATTGATGCGGTAACGACCTACATCACCCAAATCATAGCGTTTGTCTGAGAAGAACAAGCGCTCTATTATACCTCTTGCGGTCTCTTCATCTGGTGGTTCTGCATTACGCAAAGCACGATAAATATTTTCTACCGCTTCTTTTTCCGAGTTAGAGGTATCTTTTTGTAGGGTATTGTAAATAATTGTATAATCACCTTGTACGGCACTATCTTCTTTAGAAAGAATTATGGTTTTCACACCAGCATCGATAACCATATCAATGTGTTCTTCTTCCAATACGGTATCGCGGTCAAGAATAACCTCGTTACGATCTATTGATACTACCTCTCCAGTATCCTCATCAACAAAATCTTCTACCCATTTTCTCAATACCCTTGCGGCCAATTTACGGCCAACAAATTTTTTCAGACCAGATTTGCTAACTTTTACTTCGTCAGCAAGATCAAAAAGCTCAAGAATATCTTTGTCAGAGTCATAGCCGATAGCACGCAAGAGCGTAGTTACCGGAAACTTCTTTTTTCGGTCGATATAAGCATACATCACGTTGTTAACGTCTGTTGCGAACTCGATCCACGATCCTTTAAACGGAATAACACGGGCAGAATACAACTTCGTACCGTTGGTGTGGCGGCTTTGACCGAAAAACACACCTGGTGAACGGTGAAGTTGAGAAACGATAACACGCTCGGCACCATTGATAACAAAAGTACCTTTTGGAGTCATGTAAGGAATGGTACCTAAATACACATCCTGTACAATAGTTTCAAAATCTTCGTGTTCTTCATCGTTACAAGAAAGCTTCAATTTGGCTTTCAATGGAACGCTATAGGTTAGCCCTCTGTCTATACATTCAGCAATGTCATAGCGTGGAGGGTCAATAAAATAATCTAAGAACTCTAATACGAATATATTTCTCGAGTCGGTAATAGGGAAATTTTCAGCAAATACCTGAAACAGACCTTCGGTATGACGATTGTCTGAGGTGGTATCTATCTGAAAAAATTCTCTAAATGATTGCAACTGCACATCCAGAAAATCTGGGTAATCAATAATGTGCTTACTACGTGCAAAATTTACTCTTTGGTCGATCTTATTTGCCAAGGGACTAAATTTTTAGTTTAAGAATAAACTTTTTTGGTTTGGGTAAGTAAACGATTCATCAACCAATACAAATGAAACGTACATAAACGGGAATAGACTCCGACTTTTAGGTCGGAGTCTTTCCAAGGCTTTGTCAAGCTTAAGTGGATTACTTAATCTCAACAACAGCTCCAGCTTCTTCCAATTGTTTTTTAAGGGCTTCTGCTTCGTCTTTAGATACACCAGCTTTCAATTCTTTAGGTGCACCATCAACTAGGTCTTTAGCTTCTTTCAAACCAAGTCCGGTAAGGTCTTTAACAAGTTTTACAACTGCTAGTTTTTGACCACCAGCTTCTTTCAAGAATACATCAAAAGAAGTTTTTTCTTCAGCTGCAGGAGCAGCACCACCAGCTGCAGGAGCAGCTACGGCTACAGCAGCAGCTGCAGGCTCGATGCCGTACTCGTCTTTCAAAATTTGAGCTAACTCGTTAACTTCTTTTACTGTCAAATTTACCAATTGCTCAGCAAACGCTTTCAAATCTGCCATTTTATTTAAGATTTTAAAATTTTACTAATTTGTTGTTTAATTCAATTCGAACTTTAGGTGTTCGTTAACCTCTTTCTTGTAATGTTTTAACCAAACCTGCAAGTGTGCTACCACCCGATTGTAGGGCAGAAACCACGTTCTTAGCAGGCGATTGCAATAGACCGATGATCTCGCCGATAAGCTCTTCTCTTGATTTGAGAGATGCCAAAGCATCCAATTGATTATCACCAATGAAAATCGCTGTATCGATGTAAGCTCCTTTTACCAAAGGTTTGTCGGATGTTGCACGGAGTGCTTTAATAAGCTTTCCGGGGGCATTAGCCACTTTTGCAAACATTATAGCCGACTGGCCTTTAAGTGTTGGATAAATATCGGATGCGTCACCTTCTAGTCCCTCAATAGCCTTACGGATTAAGGTATTTTTGGCAACTTTCATCTCAATACCGCTCTCGAAACATTTGCGACGGATGATATTAACTTTCTCAACAGATAAGCTTGAAGTATCGGTAATATAAAAATTACCATACTCTTGCATCTTCTCTTGCAATGCTAAAACAACTTCTTGTTTTTGTTCTCTGTTCATAATTATATCCCCGCTACTGATTTAGTTTCGACAGCAATTCCAGGGCTCATTGTCGAAGAGATATGAATACTCTTGAAATAAGTTCCTTTAGCTGCAGAAGGTTTCAACTTAGAGAGGGTTTGGAGTACTTCCAAAGCATTCTCATATATTTTCTCCGGAGAGAAAGATACTTTCCCTATTGAAGTATGGATAATACCGGTTTTGTCCACTTTAAAATCAATCTTACCACCTTTAACATCATTCACGGCTTTACCTACTTCATTGGTAACCGTTCCTGATTTTGGGTTTGGCATAAGGTTACGTGGGCCTAATACTCTACCCAACTTACCTACTTTTGCCATACACGCAGGTGTAGTGATAATAATGTCAACATCAGTCCAACCACCTTCAATCTTAGACACATACTCGTCTAAACCTACATAGTCTGCACCAGCCGCTTTAGCTTCTTCTTCCTTGTCAGGAGTACAAAGTACCAAAACGCGTACAGTCTTGCCGGTACCATGTGGTAAAGTTGCAATACCACGTACCATTTGGTTAGCTTTACGAGGGTCAACCCCCAAAGCCACATCGATATCAACCGATGCATCAAATTTGGTAGTAGTAATGTCCTTAACCAATGCTGAAGCATCTTTTAAGGTGTACAACTTTCCGGCTTCAAGTTTAGCGTGTGCTATTTTTTGATTTTTTGTTAACTTAGCCACTCTTGTAAACTGTTAATGTTAAATAAATTAGTTAAAAGGAGCATCACCTGTTACGGTAATACCCATGCTACGTGCTGTACCAGCAACCATACTCATTGCCGATTCCATAGTAAATGCGTTTAAATCCGGCATTTTGTCCTCAGCAATGGCTTTAACTTGATCCCAAGTCACCGATCCTACTTTTTTACGGTTAGGCTCAGCAGAACCGCTCTGCAATTTGGTAGCGTCCTTTAATTGAACTGCAACCGGAGGGGTTTTGATGATGAAATCGAAAGACTTGTCAGCATAAACAGTAATTACAACTGGTAATACTTTACCGGGCTTATCTTGGGTACGAGCGTTGAATTGTTTGCAAAACTCCATAATGTTCACCCCTTTAGCACCCAATGCTGGGCCTACTGGTGGCGATGGGTTAGCCGCTCCGCCTTTGATCTGTAATTTGATCAGTGCACTGACTTCTTTTGCCATTTTTTGTTTCTATTTAATTAAAACTCAATGTTAAATTTTGGAAGCAATGTAACATTTAATACCTTTCGGCTACTATAAAAGCAAAAAGGACTGCAAAGTTATGTATTATCTTGCAGTCCGTCAACTAATTTGAATATTTTTTTTATTATTCTTTCTCTACTTGCATGTAGTTAAGTTCTAGAGGTGTCTTACGACCAAAAATCTTAACCATCACTTTAAGTTTTTTCTTCTCTTCGTTTACTTCCTCAATTACTCCGGTAAAGCCATTGAAAGGTCCATCCATTACTTTTACATTTTCACCTACAATGTAGCTGATGTTCATGGTTTCGCTTTGCTGGCTCATTTCATCAACCTTACCTAAAATACGATTCACCTCAGCTTGTCGCATAGGGATTGCATTGCCAGCCTTGTCGCCCAAAAAGCCAATCACGCTATTGATATTTTTAATAACATGTTCTAGCTCACCGTCTAAAGCCGCCTCTATCAATACATAGCCCGGGTAATAGTTGCGTTCTTTGGCAATCTTCTTCCCGTCTTTCATTTGGTAGTACTTCTCTGTCGGAATTAACACCTGAGGCACTAAATGAGTAATACCCAAACGGCTGATTTCGGCATCTATATATTGCTTTACTTTCTTCTCCTTACCACTAACCGCCCTAACGACGTACCATTTTAACTGATTGCTCATCTGAATTAATTTGCGACCGTGTTATAAAAAGTTTCGAGGATGAAGCTAGCACCTTTATCCATTGCAAAAATCACCAAAGAAATAATTGCTGAGGCCACTAATACCAACACGGTAGAATTTTGTAACTCGCCAAAGGTAGGCCAAGTAACCTTATGGGTCATTTCATTATATGATTCCTTAAAAAACTGAACTACCTTACTCATACTATTTAATTGTGTTGTCTAACTTCACGGATTTGAGTTAAATACTCATTACAGATGAAGTGAATTATTTTGCACGGGAACAAGGATTCGAACCCTGATCAAAGGTTTTGGAGACCTCTATTCTACCATTGAACTATTCCCGTGTTTGGAGCCGATTTAATCGGCTCCTTTTATTTTGTTGCTTATAATTAAGCTAAGATTTCAGTTACCTGACCGGCACCTACGGTTCTACCACCCTCACGGATAGCGAAACGAAGACCTTTTTCCATCGCGATAGCGTTGATTAACTTTACAGTAATTGTTACGTTATCACCAGGCATTACCATTTCAGTACCTTCTGCTAGAGAGATTTCTCCGGTTACGTCAGTAGTACGGAAATAGAACTGAGGACGGTATTTGTTGAAGAATGGAGTGTGACGACCACCTTCTGCTTTTGACAATACGTAAACCTCTGCTTTGAAATCGGTGTGAGGAGTTACTGAACCTGGTTTACAGATTACCATACCACGACGGATATCGGTTTTCTCGATACCACGTAGCAATAGACCTACGTTATCACCAGCTTCACCGTAATCTAAAATTTTACGGAACATTTCTACCCCAGTTACAGTAGATTTCAAGTTCTCAGCACCCATACCCAAAATTTCTACTGGGTCACCAGTGTTGATTACACCACGCTCGATACGACCAGTAGCTACAGTACCACGACCAGTAATTGAGAACACGTCCTCAACAGGCATCAAGAATGGAAGGTCTGTCAAACGTGGAGGGATTGGGATATAGTTATCAACTGCATCCATCAACTCCATGATAGTATTTACCCATTTCTCTTCACCGTTCAATGCACCTAGTGCAGAACCTTTGATAACTGGGATATCATCACCAGGGAATTCATAGAATGACAATAGTTCACGAACTTCCATTTCTACAAGTTCTAACAACTCTGGGTCGTCAACCATGTCAACTTTGTTCAAGAACACTACAAGAGCAGGTACACCTACCTGACGAGCCAATAGAATGTGCTCGCGAGTTTGAGGCATTGGACCATCAGTAGCTGCAACTACGATAATAGCACCGTCCATTTGAGCAGCACCAGTTACCATGTTCTTAACATAGTCAGCGTGTCCAGGACAGTCAACGTGTGCATAGTGACGGTTAGCTGTTTGATACTCTACGTGAGAAGTGTTGATGGTGATACCACGCTCTTTCTCTTCTGGAGCAGAGTCGATAGAATCAAATGAACGAACTTCAGACAAACCTTTGTCAGCTAATACTTTGGTGATAGCTGCAGTGGTAGTTGTTTTACCGTGGTCAACGTGACCGATAGTACCGATGTTCAAGTGCGGTTTACTGCGGTCGAACTTTTCTTTTGCCATTTTTTATACTAATTAGTAGGTTAAATTTTTTAATTATTCTTCTTGCTACACTTCAATACAAAAAACCTTGTCTTTTCTGTATCTTCTACAGACTAAACAAAGTTATTACTTGTTTTGTGGAGCCAAAGATGGGACTTGAACCCACGACCTCTTCCTTACCAAGGAAGTGCTCTACCGCTGAGCTACTTCGGCTTTTTAGTTATCAGTATCCGGTAAACAGCATTGCAAAACTGCCTACTGCCACTAAACTGCTCACTATTTTTTTTTGAGCGGAAGACGAGATTCGAACTCGCGACTTATAGCTTGGAAGGCTATCGCTCTACCAACTGAGCTACTTCCGCTTCTTTCGATTAAATTTTCGGATTTCAAAAAAATAATCTGAGTGGGGAGAGAAGGATTCGAACCTTCGAAGTCTTGCGACAACAGAGTTACAGTCTGTCCCATTTGGCCACTCTGGTATCTCCCCCTTTTAAGTATGATTAAACCAACTTAAAAGAGCCTCCTATCGGAATCGAACCAATGACCTACTGATTACAAGTCAGTTGCTCTACCAGCTGAGCTAAGGAGGCTTTTAAACCTATTTTTAGGCGGTGCAAATATATAAATTTTTGATATTTATCATCGCCACCGCAAAAATTTTCTTTTTTAATATTCTGTCAGAGAACGTAAGCCCAAACTCAAAAAAATACCTCTTTTTGGAAAGGGAATGCAAATTTACACAAAAAAACTATACACAGAAATTTATTTTAAAAAAACTGGCGAATTCGAGTTGAATTCGCCAGTATGTTATTGCCTTCTACTGAAAGTCAAGACTTTATTTACAACTCATCACCAGACTTTAGCAACTCTTTGTGTTCACTTAGTTTTGCCCTAGTTTTTTGTTTGTGTTTGGTAATCTGCTTTTTCAACGATTCGACCGATAAATCGGCAGCCTCTTCAAAAGATTTGCATTGCTCTTTTGCAAACATGGTTGTACCTGGCACAGCCAGTTTTACTTCTACAATTTTATTTTCTTCATCTTCGACATTTTCAAGTCTTAAATAAACTTCACCACTTATAATCTGATCAAAAAAAAGATCCAATTTATCCATCTTTTTCTGGATAAAATCTAATAATTTTTGGTCTGCATTGAAATGAATAGACTGCACTCTGATTTTCATCTTTCCTCCTTTTTTATGCCCTTGGATGGGCTTGTTTATAAATAGATTTTAATCGCTCTACTGAATTGTGGGTATATACCTGAGTAGCCGACAAGCCAGCGTGCCCAAGTAGCTCTTTTATGGCATTCAAATCTGCTCCTCTATTGAGCAAACTACTGGCAAATGAATGCCTTAGCACATGGGGGCTTTTTTTATCTTGTGTGGACACTAATTTCAAACAGCTTTTTACTATACGGTATATTAAATTTGGATAAGCCTGCTCTCCGTTGTTGGTAACGATTATATAAGGGCTTTTGTTATCGAAACTTTGTATTTTTTTTAAACCGATAAATTCAATCAACAATTTTAACAAAGGCTTATGCAAAGGAATAAAACGCTCTTTATTTCTCTTCCCCAACACCTTGATAGTACCTTCGTAGCTATTTAAATCGGCTTCTTTTAGGTTTACCAACTCAGCCAAACGCATCCCCGTACCAAATAATAGTTCAACTACCAATCGGTTGCGTTTTCCTTGAAAACTATCATCAAAACTATATTCGTTATCCAATAAAGTATCCATTTTTGCCTCCTCAATAAAGACCGGAAGTTTTTTGGGCGTTTTTAATGTTTTTATCAGCCTTGCCGGGTTATTTACTATAAGTACTTCACGCTGTAAAAAATTATAAAAACTTTTGAGCGATGACAATTTCCGATTTACGGCACTTTCTACCAAACCTTGCTGTAGCTGGGCAACCATAAAATTTTTGATATGCAGTGCTTGAGCCAGCTGTATATCATTGACCTGCTCTTGGATTAAGAAACTCTCAAACTGCAACAAATCGGCACGGTAGCCTTGTATGGTGTGTGGCGAATAACGCTTTTCGTACTGCAAATATGTTAGAAAATCGTTGATTGGCATATTACACTTCAGTTGGGTTGATGAGTGAATTTACAAAAGAAAAAGACATTGCCAAAGCTTTTTTATAAATAGTGATGAAAATCTATCGATACTTTGAGTTCCGTCAAAATATTAAGGGTTTTTACCCAAAATTCGGACATAAAAAAAGAGGATATCCTAATAGATACCCTCTTTATATTTTACTTAAAATCTAAAAGAAACTAAGCGTTTCCTTCTTGATTCAATCCTTGAATATATCTTGCTTTTTTAATCTCGGTACGACGAGCAACGGATTTTTTTTCATAGGCTTGGCGGCTACGCAGCTCTTTCAAAACTCCAGTTTTCTCGAATTTTTTCTTGAAACGTTTCAAAGCTCTATCTAACGATTCGCCGTCTTTAATGTTGATCACGATCATAAACCTAATATACCTCCTTTCATTTGGGACGACAAAGGTAGTGATATTATTTCAATGACACAACATACATTTACAAGTATTTAGCATTTTTTATAATCCACTGCACCAAGCTCAGTGTTGCATTATTTCTCTGGCAATTACAATTTTTTGGATTTCGGAAGTGCCTTCGCCAATTGTACACAATTTGCTATCGCGATAAAATTTCTCAACGGGAAAATCTTTGGTATAGCCATAGCCTCCAAAAATTTGAACAGCTTCGGTTGCACACCTTACTGCAACTTCAGAGGCGTAGTATTTGGCCATTGCCGATTGTTTGCTTACTGCTTTACCTCTGTTTTTAAGATCGGCAGCCTGGCGAATTAGCAATTCTGCTGCTTCTATTTCGGTAGCCATATCAGCCAACTTAAAACTAATTGCTTGAAAATTAAAAATAGGCTGTCCAAATTGTTCTCGCTGTTGGGCATAATTCAAAGCTGCCTGATAGGCACCTTTTGCAATACCTAAGCTCAATGCTGCAATAGAGATACGTCCACCATCGAGCACTTTCATGGCTTGTTTAAAGCCTTCGCCTTCTTGCCCCAACAAATTGGCCTTTGGAATACGACAATTGTCAAAAATCATTTCAGTAGTTTCTGATGCCCGCATACCTAGCTTATTTTCTTTTTTTCCGGCATAAAAGCCTGCTGTACCTCGCTCAACCACCAATGCAGAAACACCATTTGAACGGCCACTCTCGCCGGTTCTGACCATTACAACGGCCAAATCGCCCGATTTACCGTGTGTAATCCAGTTTTTTGAACCATTAACAATGTACTCATCTCCATCCAATACAGCGGTGGTACGCATCCTTAGCGCATCAGAGCCGGTGTTGGCCTCTGTGAGCCCCCAAGCCCCTATCCAGTCGGCACTAGCTAGCTTGGGCAACCATTTTTTCTTTTGATCATCGCTACCAAAAGCCAGTATATGGCCTGTACACAGCGAATTGTGCGCAGCTAAAGATAAACCTACTCCCCCACAAACTTTCGCTGTTTCTACAATCACGTCAACATACTCTTGGTAAGCCAAGCCGGCTCCTCCGTATTGTTCGGGCACCAATACCCCCATCATACCCAATTGCCCCATCTGTTTAAATAATTCTTTAGGGAAGTACTGATTTTCGTCCCACTCCATCATATTGGGCCGAATAGATTTTTCGGCAAAATCTTTAGCCATCTCCCGAATAAGTAGGCTATTTTCGGAAGGTTTTAAATCAAATCCGTTTTGCATAAATTGCAAGGTTATGTGTAAAAGCAAGGATTGAGTTAGAAATCTCAATCTGTCTTTTTACAACAGGTTAATATTTGGTTGCAACAATGATACGAATTTGCCTCGTAGCCCGCAAGCGAAATTAGAAAGCTGAGGTTTGTTTTATTTTAATTGGTGAAAGGCTTTAGCTTTTCTGCAACAAGCTCATAAGTTAAGGCTTGCTGTTTATTTTCTATTTTTAGCGAAGGCCCGTGTATAACATTGTGAAGTGCCATACTAAGTGTAGTGATTCCGGCTGCCCCTCCAATACCCACTAGGGTAGCCACATTACCATCATTTATTTGCTGTGCCGCTACAATGGCACCGGTTATCAATGCTGCCGAAACTATGGTATAGCCTACATCTGAACGACGCTTGTACACTTTTATTTGCTTAATACGATCAAATGAAACTTTGCTGGCTACATTTTTCTTACTGACTATTGAAATTCCTTCTTTTTCAATAGTAGATATTACCCCCACAAAACGCTCGGACGACACGGTTTTGATTACGGCAAAGTAATTGGAACGCTGTTCTTGTGCTTGGACAGGATTAGCAAACACCAAGACTAAGAGCATAATAATATGGATACGTAAAAGGCGACTCATGTTAGATGGAATTATTATTGGTTAAAGTTACAGAAATACCTAGAATAAAATGAAAATATTAAGCCACAGCTAGTAAAATAGCTAATAAATAAAGGCTAGTTTATCATTCCCAAAATGTCATCAACATAATTGCGATCATTGGCCAAACGTGGAACTTTGTGCTGCCCTCCCAGTTTGCCTCGTTTCTTCATCCAATTATAGAAGGTGCCATCAGGTACATGGTGCACTTTTGGCCGGCGCAAGGCCATGTCTTTAAATCGTTTGGCATCATAATCCGAGTTGACCTCTCTTAGTGTTTCATCTAACACATCAACAAATCGCTCAAAATCATTGGGCTCCACATCAAATTCTATCAACCACTCGTGCCCACCGGCATTATCACCTTTGAAATAAATTGGACAAGCGGTATAATCTCTTATTTTGGCATGTGTTATCGTACTTGCTTTTGCTAAGGCATTTTCGGCATTATCAATAATAAGCTCCTCGCCAAAAGCATTAATAAAATGCTTTATACGTCCTGTTATTTTTATCCGATATGGTTTTAGGCAGGTAAATTGAACTGTATCGCCAATTTTATAGCGCCAAAGCCCGGCATTGGTACTGATAATGATTGCGTAGTTTTTATGCAGCTCTACCTCATCTAATGTTAAAGTTTGTGGGTATTGATCTTGGGCATTCTCAAGCGGAACAAACTCATAGTAGATACCGTAATCCAGCATCAACAAAAGCTCGTCAGAGCTAGATTGGTCTTGTATCCCAAAGAAACCTTCTGATGCATTGTAGGTTTCTAGGTAATACATCTTTTTATCGGGAATAAGCTCTTCAAATGCGGTTTTATAAGGAGTAAAATTAACCGCCCCATGAAAATACACTTCTAGATTTGGCCACACTTCAAGCAAGTTTTTTGCCCCTGTAAGCGCCATTATTTTCTTGGCCAATACGATAGTCCAGGTTGGCACCCCAGTAATATTGGTTACATTTTCTTTGAGGGTTGCTTCGGCCATTCTATCTATCTTGGTTTCGTAATCGCTCATCAAAGCGATAGACATTTCGGGTGTTCGGTAATACTCTGCCCAAACGGGTAAGTTTTTTATGAGCACAGCTGATAAATCGCCGTATTGAATGTCTTTACACACGGCATTAATCTGATGGCTACCTCCCAAAACCAAGCTTTTGCCTGTAAACAACTGGGCATCGGGGCGGTTGTTGCAATAAATAGACAACATATCCTTCCCTCCTTTATAGTGGCATTCTTCTAAAGCTTCTTCCGAAACCGGAATGAACTTGCTGCGATCGCTAGTAGTACCCGATGATTTGGCAAACCATTTTATTTCGGAAGGCCACAAAATATTTTGTTCGCCCTGCATCATGCGCTCTATAAATGGTTTCAGGCTATCATAGTCTTGTACGGGTACACGCTCTTTAAATTGCTGGGCACTAAGCATGTTTCTATAGTCATAGCGCCTGCCCCACTCGGTATTTTCGGCACTGGAAATAAGGCTGTGCAACCATTCTTCTTGCACTTCATGCGGGTATTTCATAAAAAGCTCAATCTGGTGAATGCGCTTTTTCATGTACCACGTGAAAATGGAGTTTACGATTGCCATCTTATTAAAATGTTTTTCTTTTTAGCTCAAAATTAGCACCTAGATATACCTTACGCACCATCTCGTTGGCGGCTAAAACCTCTGGTGTGCCCGATTCTAAAATTTTACCTTCAAAGAGCAAATAAGCCCTATCAGTAATAGAAAGTGTTTCTTGTACGTTGTGATCGGTGATCAAAATACCGATATTTTTCTCTCGTAGTTTGGCTACCATGCTTTGTATTTCCTCTACGGCAATAGGGTCAACTCCGGCAAATGGCTCATCAAGAAGTATAAACTTGGGGTCGGCTGCTAATGCCCGGGCAATTTCGGTACGTCGGCGTTCGCCCCCAGACAGTAGATCACCCCTATTTTTGCGTACTTTGTGCAAACTAAACTCTTCGATAAGCTCCTCTAACTTCTCCAACCGCTCATCCTTGTTCAGTTTGGTCATTTCGAGGATAGCCATGATATTGTCCTCTACCGTTAGCTTGCGAAATACACTGGCCTCTTGGGCTAGGTATCCAATACCCTTTTGTGCCCTACGGTACATGGCATCTTTAGTGATATCTTGATCATCTAACCATACACGACCTTCGTTGGGCTTTATCAATCCTACAATCATATAAAAGGAAGTAGTTTTACCTGCCCCATTTGGTCCTAAAAGCCCCACTATCTCTCCCTGACGAACTTCAAAAGAAACATCGTTTACCACTACTCGCTGTTTGTATTTTTTGATAAGATGCTCTGCCCTTAATAACATATCTGCTTATAACTATACTTCTTTAATTTGTATTCCCTTTAGGTTAAGCTGTGTGGTAACCTTATCGTTCCAAACATTTTGCTCGATATTGAAACAAATATCAAATGCTTTACCTAACCTTAATGCCTCTTCGAATTCGGACATTCCGAAACCGATGGCATCAAAAATATGAGAATTTTGTTGTTTTAAACTTAATTTTAAATGTTTTTCGCCAACAATTCGCGGTGCATCGTTTAAACTAATGTTCTCTGCAATAAAAACTGGCGACATGTTTTGTGGTCCAAAAGGCCCCATTTGTGCTAGTACCCGGCAAAATTTATCGGTAATCTGGTTCAGTTCCAATCTGGCATCAATCAAAATCGCTTGCTCCAATTGCTCTGGACGAATACTAGCGGAAACCACTTGCTCGAACTTTTGGGCAAATGCTTCAAGGTTTTCGGGGGCAATTGTTAAGCCTGCTGCAAATTTATGTCCTCCAAACTGTAGCAGCAAGTCGTCGCATTGTTGAAGTGCTTGGTACAGGTCAAAACCATGCACCGAACGTGCAGACCCCGTATAAACACCGTTTGATTGTGTAAGCACTACCGTAGGCCGATAATAGGTTTCTGTAAGCCGAGAGGCAACAATTCCAATTACACCTTTATTCCAGCTAGGATGATGCACTACGGTTGTTGTGCGATTTGCCTGATTACTATCTTGTTCAATCTGCGCTAGAGCTTGCTGGGTGATATCCGCATCATCCTCTTTTCTTTGCTTATTTTTTTCATTGATGTAATCGCTATTTTGTTTTGCAGCATCTTGCTCTTTGCTTAACAAAAGTTTTACGGCATCGCTAGCATGACCCATTCGCCCGGCAGCATTGATACGAGGAGCCAGTAAAAAAACTACATCGGCTATAGCATATTGTTTTTTTTGTGAAGCAACAGCCATGAGCGATGCTAAACCTATTGAAGGATTTTTATTGAGTTTAATTAGCCCATGGTGAGCAAGAATTCTATTTTCGCCTACAATAGGTACAATATCTGCTGCAATGCTTACCAAACACAAATCCAAATAGCACAAATAGTAAGCCTCGTCAAGCTTATTCGCTATACAATAGGCCTGTACGAGCTTGAAACCAATGCCACAGCCCGACAATTCTTTGAAGGGATATGCACAGTCTGCACGCTTGGGGTCTAACACCGCAAAAGCCTCGGGCAAACTGTCGCCTGGCAAATGATGGTCGCAAATTATAAAATCTATCCCTAGTGAATTAGCATAGCTTACCTTTTGAAGCTCTCGGATACCACAATCGAGTGCAATAATAAGTGAAACACCCAATTTTTTGGCATAATCTATCCCTTGGGTTGATATGCCGTAACCTTCGGTATAACGATCCGGCACATAAAAGCAAAGCTTGTCGGTAAATTGTTGAAAAAAATGGTAAACCAATGTTACAGCCGTAGTACCATCAACATCATAATCGCCGTAAACCATGATCATCTCATCATTTTTCAATGCTTCCTGGATTCGGTCAACAGCCTTATCCATATCTTGCATCAGAAAAGGTGAGTGCAATGCTGAAAGTTGAGGCCTGAAGAAGGCAAAGGCCTCGTCATAGGTTTTTACATCTCTTTGTGCCAAGAGCTGCGCCAGTACCGGATTTATTTTCAAGGCATCAACCAAGTTATCAATATTAGCTTGATCTGCCCTAGGCACAAAAGTCCATTTTTTAGCTGCCATTTAATTCTACTACTGTTTATCAAGCATTTAAAACCTACAATTCTTATAAAAATTTAAGTTCTAAAGATAGTTTTTTTATGTTTCATTGTTGTATTATCCTTCTTAAAAATGACCTTGATTTGTGCTAGCTTAGCTCCTACATATCTTCATTTTAAAATTCAAGCTCAATAGAAGCTACTCAATTTCATTATCTTTGTGGCTCAATAGAACAATTTTCCCATAAAAATTACGGCGCATGGCAATTGAGGTTTTTACACTTTCTGAAGGCTCATATTCGGTAGATATCAGCAAAAAATTTATCCCTTTTGATCCTAAAAAGGATAATCCTAAAGACCGCCCGGCATCCTTATTTATACATGTACAACCATTTTTGGTGAAATTAGCAAACCGTTTAATACTATTGGATACCGGATTGGGATATAGCGACCAGAACGGTGAACTCATTTTACACAAAAACATTAAAAAAGCAGGTTTTGAACCTAATGATGTTGATTTGGTATTGATGTCGCACCTTCATTTCGACCATGCCGGTGGTATGATTCACCAACACGACGGCAATACCCGGTTGAGTTTCCCGAATGCTAGTTATGTGATACAACGTGGCGAATGGGAATATGCTTTTACCAACAAATCTTCCTCATACAAAAGTTCTATTTTCGAGTATCTACAACGCAATGCCCAACTGCATTTTGTAGAAGGTAACGGGATGCTTGAGAAAGGCATACGTTTTGAGTTGACTGGAGCACATTGTCCCTACCACCAAGTATTTTGGATTGATGAAAATAATTCGGAGCAAGTTTTTTTTGGAGGCGATGTGCTACCCGAACCCGAAGAACTGCTCAGAAAATTTATTGCCAAATATGATTATGATGGCAGAAAGGCTATGGAACTTCGTGATGCATTTGGGCATAAAGCCGCAGCAAAAAATTGGAAATGCTTATTTTATCACTCTAAAACCAAAACCCAAGCTTTTGTGAAGCTTGAGGAGGGGCAGTTTAAGATTTATTGATTGCAGCAAACAACTCTTTCAAACGCTCCATAGATAGGGGCTTAGAGATGAACCCTTTAACCGATTTGTAAGTTTTTGCCTTTTCGATATCGTTTTCATAGACAGATGAAGACAACATGTACATGTCTTTCCCTTCGATATTCATTTCTTCAAAAGCTTCAACAAATTCCCAACCATTCATGATTGGCATATTGATGTCGATTAGTGCCAAATCAGGTAATGCTTTGTTGTTGGCCACTAGGTCTTGAATTATTTCTATAGCTTGCTTACCGTTATGACACGAACTGACAGTAACCTCGTAACCTGTTCTTTCGGCAATTTTTGTTATGATGAAGATGTTAATATCATCATCATCAATAATAAATAGGCTTCGTTTATTGTCTAGTGTCGGCATCGTATTAAGTTAAAGCAAACAATTATATAGCATCTTAGACATCAATAAATGTAAGCATTATTCTGTTAATAAAGCTAATTAATTAATAAAAACTTTTTTTTATTTAATTCCTACCATCCTTACGGTTATAGCAAAGTCATCGTTGATAAAGTTGTTTCCCAATGTACTGAAAACAGATTTGGACTTGTACTCTATCCCGTATTTTGTTCTATCAATCACTACATTTTCAGCAGTAGCAGTCACACTTTTATCCGCTCCCCAACTTACATTAACCGGAAAGCTCAAAGAGTTGGTTTTGCCTTTTATCGTCATATCTCCCGTTACGGTGAACTGATTACCCGAACCCGCTATTTTACGAATAACAAAATCCGCCTCTGGGAATTTATCTACGCCAAAAAAATCATCATTTTTTAGGTGAGCGGTCAATCTTTCGTTATTCTCAGCTTCCTTTAAGCTCGTCATATTAGCAGTAAAAGTACCTCCTATCAATTTTTTACCATCAAACAGCAACTGCCCCTTGCTAAAATTGATTGTTCCTTGGTGCGAGCCTGTCAATTTTTTACCTTCCCATGCTATACTCGATTTGCTTACATCTACTTTGTATGTTGCCTTTTGAGCAAAAACAACTGATGAAGTAAACAATAGTAAAAACCCAACTGATTTAGACAAAAACTCAACTTTCATATTTTTTCTTTTAGCTTTCAATTTTCTTTTGATTTGCAAAAGTAGTGCAAAATCAAAACAAGTTGTAAATATTTTTTATTATAGGTTCTGCATGTAGAGTATTTTCATCGATTAGCATACCTATTGTATCAATCTTTTTACAAGGCTTGTTTTACGAAGAAAGATTTTGGAAATAAAAATAGTCCACCTCCCTAAAACATTGAGCTGCAAGTTGAATTATCGTAAAAATTTGCAGCTATCAGAATGCAACACATTTATTAGCGGTATTTTCGTTATTTTAGCATCCTTTTAGGAATTGCCGATGTCTGATATTATACAGCTTTTACCCGATAGTATTGCCAACCAAATTGCAGCCGGCGAGGTGGTGCAAAGACCTGCCTCTGCGGTTAAAGAATTGTTAGAGAATTCGCTCGATTCGGGTGCTGATAAAATTCAGTTAATTGTGAAAGATGCCGGAAAAACACTCATACAAGTCATTGACAACGGCTGCGGCATGAGCCTTACCGATGCCCGGATGTGTTTTGAAAGACATGCCACCTCAAAAGTACGTAAAGCCGAAGATTTGTTTGCAATACGCACCATGGGTTTCAGAGGCGAGGCTATGGCTTCAATTGCGGCCATAGCACAAGTAGAGCTCAAAACCAAGTTGCATAATGAAGAGTTAGGCACTTTTGTACAAATTGAAGGTTCAAAGGTAATAAAACAAGAGCCAATAGCTAGCCCTAGCGGCACCGGCATTGCAGTAAAAAACCTCTTTTACAATACCCCGGCACGTAGAAATTTCTTAAAAAGCAACTCTACCGAAATGCGTTATATCATTGACGAGTTTCAGCGGGTAGCTTTGGCCAAACCCCATATCGCTTTTAGCCTTCATCACGATGGGCAAGAGATTTATCGCTTGGGGGCTACCAATATTAAACAAAGAATTGTACACCTATTGGGCAACAATTACAACGAAAGGCTGATACCTGTTGAGGAAGACACCACTATCATTAAACTTAAAGGTTATATCGGCAAACCCGAGTATGCAAAGAAAACAAGGGGCGAGCAGTTTTTTTTTATGAACGATCGTTTTATTAAGGACGCCTACCTCAACCATGCTGTTACAAAAGCTTACGAAGAATTGCTGCCTAACGATCAATTTCCGTTGTATGTACTTTTTATTGACATAGACCCCTCACGAATTGACATCAACGTACATCCCACCAAGACAGAAGTTAAATACCTTGATGACAAGTCTATTTATGCAATCATCCACTCGGCAGTAAAACGTTCATTAGGCCGATACAACATCAGTCCAAGCTTAGATTTTAATCAGGAAACTGCTTTTGACCGCATGATTAGCCCTATGGCTCCTGAAGACATTGTTCCGCCCAGTATTACATTCAATCCCGATTACAATCCTTTTGCTCAAGAACAAAAAAACAATACAAACCGCTCAACATTTAAGGTTGATGCTGCCCATACAAGCCCCAAACAGCAAGACTGGCTTTCGCTCTATAAAATCAGCGAAAGCATGGCATCCCAACAAATGCAGCTGCCCAACGAAGACGATAGTCTAGATTCTTTTCAAGAGAAAAAAACCAAGCAATATCTACAAATACAAGGGCGTTATATTATTTCTCAGATAAAATCAGGAATGCTAATAATTGACCAGCAGGCAGCACACGAACGAATACTTTATGAGCGTTTCTTGAACAACTTGGAAAATAAAAAAGGACTTACACAACAAAGTTTATTTCCGCAAACCGTACAACTAAACCCCTCTGACTTTGAACTTGTAACGGCACTGATGGACGAAATAAAAGGATTAGGATTCGACTTGAGAGAATTTGGGAAAAATACCCTTATCATAGACGGTTTCCCGGTTGAGCTTGGAAATAGCAAGCTCAATGAAGCACATTTACTTGAAGACCTAATAGAAGGGTTTAAAAACTCACAACAAGAACTAAAACTAAACAAAAGAGAGGTACTCGCTCGCAACTTGGCTCGCAACGGCGCAATAAAAGCCGGCACAATGCTCGAACAAGAAGAGATGAACAATTTGATAGAGGAGCTATTTGCCTGCCAAAGTCCCAACATAGGATTGAACGGTAAACCCACCGTACAAACCTTAACACTTGCAGAAATAGCCCAAAAATTTGACAAATAAAGATGAATAACATTTATATACCCCCAGTTACCAAAAACTTATTGATTATAAACGGCATCTTCTTTTTAGGAAGAATGCTGTTTGGCCAACAATTCGACCTCGATAATTTGCTAGGGGCTCACTATTTCGACTCTCCTCTATTTCGTGTGTGGCAGCCTATCACCTATATGTTTATGCATGGCAGTTTCATGCACTTGTTTTTTAATATGTTTGCCCTGTTTATGTTCGGCGGCATATTGGAGCAGCGCTGGGGGCAGAAACGTTTTCTCAATTTCTACCTCATAACCGGACTTGGTGCTTTGGTTTTGCAATGGGCTGTACAAGCCTTCGAGCTCTACCAAATTACGGGGAGTATTATCAACCAGGGCCAACTTGCTTTAGATCGCCTATCCAAAGGCATGTTCGACCCCACATTGTACAGCGAAGCCTCGGCATCTAACCTTTTTTCTATCTATTTCGGAACCATGATTGGTGCCTCTGGTGCCGTGTTTGGTATCATGGCTGCATTTGCCATGCTTTATCCTAATGTAGAGCTGTTTTTAATGTTCATTCCAATCCCTATCAAAGCAAAATACTTTATCCCAATTTATATTGCTATTGAATTGTTTTTGGGTGTAGCCAGAATTCAAGGCGATTCGGTAGCCCATTTTGCCCACCTAGGTGGTGCACTTATTGGCTTTATATTGGTTAAATTATGGAGCAAAAAAGATCGTTTCTATGACTACTACGAATAAAAAAAACGTTCGTTTTTATATTGACCAATATTTTATAAATGCCAATGTAGCAATGAAGTACATTGTCATTAACCTTACTGTGTTTTTACTTATTGGTTTGTTTGGTTTTGGGACCAGTTTAGCAGGCAAGGCTACAATTGCACAAGATTGGGTGAGTAAATACCTAGCTCTATCGGGCAATTTGGGCAGTTTTATTCTTAAACCCTACACCCTACTAAGTTATTCGTTTATTCACTTCGGGCTGTTACACGTCTTGTTCAATCTGTTGTGGTTGTATTGGATGGGTAATCTTTTTCTTGATTTCTTAAATAAAAAACAATTTCATTGGGTTTATTTAGGAGGAGTTGGTATGGGTGCATTGTTTTTTTTGTTAATTCAGTTACTACCATTCCAACAGGCACTTAACAATTCTATCCTCATAGGGGCATCGGCAGGTGTCATGGCTATTTTTGCAGCAACAACCACGCTAATACCCGATTATCGTATCAGGCTACTTCTATTTGGTGATGTAAAACTAAAGTATCTACTTTTGGTCTATATTGTGCTCGACCTGATTGGCACCACCTCGGGCAGCAGCAACTTCGGGGGCAATTTGGCACACTTAGGAGGTGTTTTTTGGGGCTTTACCTTTGTTAAACTCTTACAAAAGGGAACCGACCTAAGTAAATATTTTAATAAAAAAACTAAATTGAAGGTGGTGAAAAACACCAGCACACATACCAAAACCAAAGCTCCCAATATTAATCAAGCTGAAATAGATGCTATTCTAGACAAAATATCCAAAGCCGGATACGAAAATCTGAGTAGTAGGGAAAAGCAAATACTTTTTGACGCCAGCCAACATAAAAAATGAGAAAACCCTTAGTTTTTTTTGAAAAATTGGCATTAATTGTCCATCTACTCATCGCTTTATTACTTTATATGGGAGTGATGGCTGGAGAAACTAACCCAAAAGACAATTTTTATTTGGCCTTTGCTGGTTTATTATTCCCTTTTGTTTTAGCTTTTCATACCCTATTCACCTTGTTTTGGCTAAGTTGTCGACGTTGGATACTTTTATGTTGTTCGCTTTTAATTTTTTTCATTGCTTGGCAGCCTATCAGCTCAACCATACAGTTTTTTGGCACCAAGGACTTGACCACTAACAAAACAGAAAGGGAAAACAATTCTTTTAGATTGTTGAGCTATAATGTACACGAATTTAGAAAATATGGCGAAGGCAACGATATAACAATAAAATCTAAAATATTTGAGCTTATCAAGGAGCAACAACCCGACATCATCTGTTTTCAAGAGTTTTATAGTAGGGCTAAAGGCGAGTTTAATCATATCAAAAAAATTAAAAAAGAACTCGGACTACGGCACTATTACTTTGTTCCTTATTCAGAAAACGATTACGAAGCCATAGGTCATGCTATCTTTTCTCGTTTCCCCATCATTGATACGGGCAGCATCCTATTTCCCAACGATAGAGCCAACAAAAGTATCTATGCCGATATCAAGCTAGATGGCAAAATCATCCGAGTATTCAACGTTCATTTTCAATCCATCTCGTTTGATAAGCAAGACTATGACTATATCGAAAAATTGAAAACCGACATGGACACACAGTACAAACCCACACGACGAATTGTTAGCATGCTTAAAAATGCCTTTATCAAACGCGGAGAACAAACCGATTTGATGAAATCCGTACTTCAAAAATGTCCTTATCCTTTTATCATTGCTGGTGATTTTAATGATACGCCCGCCTCGTACACCGTTACACAAATTGGTCGTGGGCTAAACAATGCCTTTCGGGAAAAAGGAAGTGGGCTGGGCAAAACGTATAATGGTGCTTTCCCCAACTTTCAGATAGATTACATCATGAGTTCAAAAAGTATAAGTATATTAAGCTACAAGGTTATCCCCAAGCAACTATCCGATCATTTTCCGGTGCGAAGCGATTTGCAAATAAAGTCATTAGACTAATACACGAAGGCTTCACAAAACCAGCAAATTCACATAAAAAACTTAACTTTGCAACATGAGCACACCTTTACAGATATATAACACCTTAAGCCGAAAAAAAGAAATATTTACTCCTCTAAACCCACCACATGTGGGCTTGTATGTATGCGGCCCAACCGTTTACAGTGATGTGCATCTAGGCAATTGCCGTACATTTATCTCTTTTGATGTAATTTATCGTTACCTCAAACACAGTGGCTACAAAGTACGTTATGTACGTAACATTACCGATGCGGGCCACTTAGAGGGCGACCGTGACGAAGGAGATGACAAATTTGCAAAGCGTGCAAAGCTAGAACAACTTGAGCCCATGGAGGTGGTACAAAAATACACCTACGGTTTTCATGAGGTAATGCGCCTATTCAATGCTCTACCCCCAAGTATAGAGCCTACCGCAACAGGACATATCATTGAACAGATAGCGATGATAGAAGAAATTCTAAAAAATGGATATGCCTACGTGTTGGACGGCACTGTCTATTTTGATGTAGAAAAGTATAACCAATCGCACAACTATACCATCCTCACCAACCGTAAACTTGAAGAATTGCTTGAAAATACCCGCGAACTGAATGGACAGGGCGATAAAAAAGGTCGATTAGACTTTGCACTTTGGATAAAAGCCAAGCCCGAAACGCTTATGCAATGGCCATCACCCTGGGGTATGGGATTTCCGGGATGGCACATCGAATGCTCGGCCATGAGTGCCAAGTACTTGGGCAAACAGTTTGATATACATGGCGGTGGGCTTGATTTAGCAGCCACACACCACACCAACGAGATTGCCCAATCAGAAGCTTGCTCACATACACAACCCGTCAAATATTGGATGCACACCAATATGCTTACCGTAAATGGTACACGTATGTCCAAATCGGCCGGCAACGGGTTCTTGCCGCACGAACTTTTTACGGGCTCTCATCCGCTACTGCGTAAAGGCTACAGTCCAATGACCGTTCGCTTTTTTATGCTACAGGCACATTACCGAAGCACACTCGACTTTAGTAATGAGGCACTTGATGCTTCAGAAAAAGGTTTCAGACGCTTAATGAATGCAATAGACCTACTCCCAAAAATAAAACCCGGCACAACTAGCGATGTAACTATTGACCCTATTAGAGAGCGCTGTATCGAGGCTATGAACGATGATTTTAACACTCCGATTGCTATTGCAGAGCTTTTTGAAACCGTAAAAATTATCAATTCTGCTTACGATGGCAGTATCAGTATCTCGGAACAAGAACTTGATAAGCTAAAACAGTTGCTACAAGAGTTTGTGTTCGATATTTTAGGTCTTCGCAATGAAGAAGGTACCAATACTGATATGAGCGAGGTGATTGAGCTAATAATTGGTTTGCGTAAAAATGCAAAAGAGAATAAAGATTATGCCACCTCTGACACCATACGGATTGCTTTGCAAAATATAGGCATACAATTGAAAGACAGCAAAGAAGGAACAACCTGGACTAAACTTTAGTAGCATGAAAAAATTAACAATCTTAGTTTTGTTAGCTGCGGTTATCACCACCTCGTGCCAACAGCAACAAAGCGCAAGCACTACCGAGGAAACCAGCAGTAGTCAAGTTCTCGTATCACCCAATTTTGATGCCGATAGTGCTTTTGCTTTTGTAAAAGCCCAAGTAGATTTTGGACCTCGCATCCCATCTACCGAAGCTCATGCCCGTTGTGCAGCGTACCTTTTGGCGAGTTTCAAGAAATATGGAGCTGATGTAAGCGAACAAAACAGCAAAGTGAGCACCTACGACGGTAAAACTCACCAGTTGAGGAATATTATTGCCAAGTTTCATCCCGAGAAAACCAAGCGAGTACTCATAAGCGCACATTGGGATAGCCGACCATTCTCTGACCAAGATAGCGACCCCAATAATCAGAACAAAGCCTTTGAGGCCGCTAATGATGGGGCTAGTGGCGTGGGGGTAATCTTGGAGATGGCAAGGCTTATACAGCAAAAATCGCCTAACATTGGGGTCGATTTTATTTTATGGGATATTGAAGACTACGGTAAATCTAATGATCAAAGTCCCAATGAAACGACTTGGTGTTTGGGTTCGCAACATTGGGCCAAAAACCCAACATTTGGAACAAACAAACCCATTTATGCTATCAATCTTGATATGGTAGGCGGAAGCAATGCCCAATTTACCCAAGATGCTGTCTCTAGACAGTATGCTCCCGATATTGTTTCCAAAGTATGGAAAATTGCTGATGAGATTGGCTATGGCAACTATTTTATCAATATGACTTCGGGTAATATTATCGACGATCACTTTTGGATGAACCAAGCCGGGGTAAAATCTATTGATATCATCCATTACTCGGACAATAGCGGTTTTTATATCAACTGGCACACCCAACTCGACAACATGAACAACATAGACCGCAATACCTTGAAAGCGACCGGTCAAACAGTATTAGAAACAATTTATCGTGAGAAGTAATTTTATTTAATAAAAATGAAAACAATTAAACTTAAAACTATATTAACAGGGATATTAGTAAGCACCAGTATCATCACATTTGCCCAAAAAGCAGATGGAACCGTAAAATCACTAGTAAAAGCCGACGAAATATTTGCCAACAAAGCCAAAAAAGATGGCGAGAAAACAGCTTTCTTAAAATATACCAGTGCCGATGCTATAGTTTTCCGACCTAATCCGGGAGATGCTAAAACATACTACTCCAATACAGCTGAAAACAAAACAATGAATTGGCAAGCCAATTTTGCCCGTATATCAAAAGGAAGGGATTTAGGTTTTACATCGGGCTATTATGAAATACCCGATTCAAAAAAAGGATTTGGTCATTACCTATCTATCTGGCAAAACATCGATAACGAATGGCAATGCATACTCAACATCAGAAGCGAAGCAAACAAACCCATAAAAGGGAAAGAAGCCAAGACTAATTTTGTAGAGCCCACACAAGCCTATAAACCTCGTTTTACCTCTAAAAAAGACTTAAAAGCAGGAGTTGATATTATAACCAGCACAGAAAAAGTACTTAACACCCTACTCAAAACGCAAGGTATATTGGCATTCGCCGGATTTATCAACCATGATGCCCGTATGATGTTCCCCGGCACAGATATGCTGATAGGAAGAGAAGATATACTAGCCTTTGACAACCGAGTTATCGACAAAATAAACCTCAAAACAAGCAATGCTGCAAAAGCACTAGGTGGCGACTATGCCTATACCTATGGCTTAGCTACCATCGACTACAAAACAGATTTACGTGAGAGCTTCAATTATGTTTTTGTATGGGAAAGACAGGCTGATGCCAATTGGAACATTATTGCCCAAATTTTTACTCTAGCCGAACGCTAATCTTAACACACCATATCTAACCATGAAAAAACTACAACTATTCACCCTCTTCTTTTGCTTATTAGGGGTAAGTCTCTATGCAAAAGAAGTCATCCCTTTTAACGATAATTGGGCTTTCAAAAAAGGACCTTTCGACAGCAATACGATCAATGCTGCCAATGTATTTTACGGAAAATGGCAATTGGTACAACTGCCCCACACGTGGAATGCTACCGACATGCAAACACGTCCACGCACCTTGGGCAGCAACGAACGCTTCTACACGGGCGATGCCTACTATCGCAAAACTTTCAGGTCTACAACAGATTGGCAAAATAAACGGATATTTATTCGATTTGAAGGAGTAAACACCCAAACCGAAGTGTATTTGAACAACGCTCCATTATCAAGCCAGATTGATAAAAATAATATCAACTATGCTAATACGAATGCCAACGGCAATTACAACTTCGTTGGGCGCCACCAAGGAGGTTACTCGGCTTTTGTTTTTGAACTGACCAATATGCTTAAATTGGGGCAAGACAATGAAATATTGGTGAAAGTAAACAACGAAGCTACACCACAGGTAATTCCTGTAAACCACACCTTGTTCCCAATGTATGGGGGTATTTACCGACCTGTACAACTCATCATTACCAATAAAATTTCGGTAGTACAAAATGATTTTGCCTCTTCTGGTGTGTACATCAGTCAGAAAAATGTATCCAGAAAAAATGCCGACATACAAATAAAGACCAAAATCGAGAACAAAACTGGTAAGCTTCAAGAGGTTGAAATCATCAGCCAGATACTAGAACATGACGGCAAGGTAAAAGCGTCAAATCGACAAAAAATCAACTTATTACCCCAAGGAAGAACTATTGAACAACAAAACATCAGTCTAAAAAACCCTCACCTTTGGATGGGGCTAAAAGACCCTTATCTGTATCAGGTAAAAGTGCAGATAAAACAAGGTCAAGAATTGTTGGACGAGGTGGTGCAGCCCCTTGGGGTTCGCAAGTTTGAGCTAAGAGCATCAGAAGGTTTCTTCTTGAACGATGAAAAATATCCGCTGTATGGGGTATGCCGCCACCAAGACCGTTGGGGTAAGGGCTCTGCCTTGAGCAATGCCGATCACGATGAAGATTTAAGCATTATTAAAGAAATGGGTGCTACATCAATTCGTTTGGCTCATTACCAGCAATCGTCTTATTTTTACTCAAAATGCGACAGTTTAGGCTTTATTGTATGGGCAGAAATTCCTTTCGTAAACCGTGTAAGTACTTATGAAGAAAACAATGCACAACAACAGCTAAAAGAATTGATACGTCAAAATTTTAACCACCCCTCAATTTATATTTGGGGTTTGCACAACGAAGTGTATAGTCCGGCCAATTACACCATCGAGCTAACCAGTAAACTGAATGATTTAGCAAAAAGTGAGGATCCGGATCGCTACACTGTGCAAGTAAGTGGTTACAACGTTATCAATCATCCGGTAAATAACAATGCTGATGTACAAGGTATTAATCATTATTTTGGTTGGTACAACGGAGAACTCGAAAACCTTAGTGAAAAAGAAGACGATGTTGAAACTTGGGCAAAGCGTATTACAAAAGATTTTAAAGATTATAAAATTATATTCTCCGAGTACGGTGCTGAGGCCATCCCCGAGCACCAAGCAGAACTGGTAGGCAACAAAGGTAACCAGTTTAGCAAGCCCGATTTTTTCCCCGAGGCCTTCTCAACAAAATTTCACGAAGTGCATTGGGGGGTCATCTCAAAAAGCCCCATCTTTTTGGGCTCATACGTATGGAATACCTTTGACTTTGCCACACCTATAACAGGCCTCAACGTAAATCCGAGAAACTATAAAGGATTGGTAAGTTTTGACAGAAAACTAAAAAAGGATCCTTTTTATTGGTATAAGGCCAATTGGAGTAAAGAACCCGTAGTATATATTACCCAACGCAGGGTGATTAACCGAGGCAATGAAGTAACTGACGTGGTAGTGTACTCTAATCAAGGCAAACCTCAACTAAAGGTAAATGGAGTTCTAGCAAACGAGGTGGTAATTGGGACAACAGCGGTACATTATATTTTCAAAAATGTGAAGCTAAAACAAGGATTAAACACAGTGGAGGCTATCACCAACCAAAACGGAAAACGTGTAGAAGATAAAATTACCTGGAATTACGACCCCAAATTTAAAAGTGAAGTTGGGCAACCCGCAGCTACCAAAAACGAGCATACAGGGCTATAAATAACCCTCACACAAATTTTTCTATCCTATTATCATCATTAGCTAAAATGGCTATTGTTGATAATAGGGAGAAATCATCAGATATACAACAACCCCACTTACAGCAACATACAACCAAATAGGAAAAGTATATCGAGCAAGTTTTTTGTGTGCATCAAAACGTTTTGATAAAGCTCTAGAAAAAGTAATCAGCACCATGGGTACAATAATAGCCGAAAGTAGAATATGGCTAATCAATACTGTAAAATAAACATAGCGTATAGCTCCTTCGCCACCAAACTTGGTGGATTCTGCTGTCATGTGGTAAGCCACATACATGAGCAGAAACACACAAGAACAAAATATGGCCAACTTCATACAAAGCTCATGGAGCTTCAGCTTCTTTTTCATCACAGCAACAAAAGCTACACAAAGTAACACTGCTGTAAAAGCATTAATTGCTGCATATATGGGAGGTAAAAAGTTGAGAGGCGCTACATCAAAACCAAGTCTTCTTAAATTCACTCCAAAAAGTAGAAGTACAATAACAGGTAATAATATAGAAATTAGAGCCAATCGTTTTTCTTTGCGTTTGGTATCGTTATGCTTACTTTCTTCTGTTTCTGAAACCTTCTTAAACTTATCTTCCATCGTGTACATTTCTTAATGTTTCTGCAACTAAAACCTTAATCTCATCATCCAATTTATCCATTTCTATTTTATAACCTGAATCATAAATCCCCCTTATCCTACCCTCTGTATCGATGAGGAGAATCTTATTACTAAAAAGATAAGTGCCATCAGGCTCAGCAACTACATCCAACAATAAATCTTTGCGAATATAGGGATATACAACTGAGGTATCTCCATATAAAAAAAGCCAATTATCAGCATTTTTTACAAAAGCTTGTTTGAGTGTTACAAGCTGTTCATTATTGACATGTGCGTTAACATTTAGACTTATAAAATCAAAAATACTATTGCGATAGTACCTATCAAAAATCTTAGCCATAGCTTGCATTGCAGGCTCAGAAGCTTTGTTGTTAAACAAATTTAAGATGATAATCTTCTGTTTATTTGAAGCAATTACAACCGAGTCGCCCTTGCTGTTCAGCAATTTCAAGGAAGATAGTTGATGATAAATCGTATCGGGAATAAGTTTACCTTTAACCGAATGAAAGGTCGTATCCACAATTTTATCACCAAAAATTGGTAAAGGCTTGTACCTGTTTTTGCCTTCTGTACGTAATAAAAAATATAAAAATCCTGGCACCATTAATAGGATTACCAGGATTATAAAAGTCTTCAAAGACTTCCTTCTTTTCTCAATACTCATTTAAAGAAAATATTGAAAATTAAGCATGATGTGTAAGATGATAATTACCTTCTATAAGAATTAATATCATCATATAAACTATTAGAATGAAAACCGAAACACAGGTGATTATAAAACTTTTCTTTTCGAATTTAAGGTGCATAAAATAGCCAACAATATAATAAGCTTTAATTAGGGTTAGACCAATATAGAAAGCATATAAAGCAGCTCCTTTACTTACTAATTGCCAATGATGAACAAATCCTAAAGCAACCAAAAACTCTAAGGCTGTTATGGCCAACAATATACCAAACACCTTCCAAATTAGTTTAGTACCCATTCCTTCTTCGTGTGCAGCTGCACTTGCAGCATGACCAGTATGATTTTGTAATTCCATTTTATATACTATTAAAGATGATATTTTAAATTAGATCAGATAGAAGAAGGTAAATACGAATACCCAAACCAAATCTACAAAGTGCCAGTAAAGCCCTACTTTTTCTACCATTAGATAAGTACCTCTTTTCTCAAAGGTGTTATTTAACACCATGCACAAGATAATAATGTTGAGGATAATACCTACAGACACGTGAAAACCGTGAAAACCCGTAATTGTAAAGAACAAATTAGAAAACTGCAAAGCTGCGGTATAAGAGATTTCTTTACTAAAAAATGGTTCCAGAGCTGTACTTATCGCTGCCGGATCGGTTAAGCCGGTAGCAGGGTTTTTACCAAACCAAAACCCTACATGATGTAAGTGAGACCACTCTAAAGCTTGGCAACCGACAAAAGCCATACCTCCCAAAATAGTCCAAATCATCCATTTAACTACTTCTTTTTTAGAGTTTCGATGACCTGCCTCTACCGCCAATACCATGGTAACAGAAGACATAATCAAGATAAATGTCATCAAACCAACAAAAACCAAGGGTTGACCTGAATCGGCTAAACCTGGTATTGATTGAAAGACTTTATCGGCATCAATCCAAGTATGGTTAGCAAATTTTTGAGCGCCATAATACACCAAAAAAGATGAGAATGTAAAGGCATCGGATACCAAGAAAAACCACATCATCACCTTACCATATTCAATAGACCAGGGTTCCTGACCTCCAGACCATTTTGAATCTTTAATCCGATCTAATTTAGAAAGTGTTTCCATATAATATATTTGCTTTAAATCTATTTTTAATTACTGAACAATAAAAAAATGTATAAATAAACCCACAACAAGTCTATAAAATGCCAAAATATAGCGGCTACATCCTGCCTAAACTTCAATGTGGCCATCGGTAGGCGGCTTAAATTGCCACTTATTCCAAAAGAAATAATGATTAATCCTCCAAGTATATGCAGTAGGTGCATACCAGATATGATATAAATCATTGAAATTGCAGCATTGTTATTGACTAATACTGCTCCTGTTCGATATAAGCTAATCCATCCATAATATTGAAGTACACCAAAAAGCACACCGAACAAGAAAGTTAGAATCAATAATGAACGATGTTTTATGATGTTATTATTTTTTAGAGCTTTACCTGCCAAGAACAAAAGAATGCTACTGGCAATAAGCACCAAAGTACTGTATTGGAAGGCCTCAGGTAATACTAAGCCATGACCTTTCCCTTTAGAGGCCATAAATACAAGATAATAACTTGTCCAGCCCCCAAACATAATAGTTGAAGAACCCACAAACAGCCAAACCAAAAAACGTTTTGCTTTATGGCTAGTTATTACTTGCTCTTCATTTTCAAATACTAATTCCATTATTTTATTACTAAATCAAACAAAAGCCCTAATTGAACCACTGGCAGATACAAAAAAGAGGCAAACATCACTTTCTTTGCACTTGAGACGTCAAGGTTTTTTACCAAGTTATAAGAATACCAACAAAGCATTAATCCAGCTACTACAGATATTATGGCAATATAGTATCCCCCAAATCCATAAATAGTTGGCAACAAACTTACGGGCAACAATATTAAAGTACTAATTAAATTTACAATTGCACTTTTACGATCTCTGTATCGGGTTGGAAGCAAATAAAACCCTGCTTTTTTGTAATCATCATCCAACACCCAAGCCAAAGACCAGAAATGTGGAAACTGCCACATAAACTGTACAAGAAATAATATACCTGCAATTTCATAGTCACGAGGTGTATAGGGAATAGGTGAATTACCAATTGCAGCTAAATAACCAATAAGCGGAGGTAATGCTCCAGGTATTGCACCGATATATACTGCAATGGGCGAAACCCTTTTCATAGGGGTATATACAAAGGCATAAAGAAAAATAGAGATAAGCGAAAGCAAACCAGTTGTAAGGTTTAAAGTACCTAAAAGCCAAGTGCCCAACATACCCATCACTATTCCAGATACCAATCCTTGCCCAGTGGTCATTCTACCTGCCGGCATTGGCCTGTTCTTGGTTCGCGACATCAAACGATCATAATCTACCTCCATTGTTTCGTTGAAACAATTGGCCGAACCAGTTACTAAAAAACCGCCAATAATTAGAACTAACCAATTGTACCAATTGATCTCGCCAACCTGAATTTTAGAGCCAATCAAAAAAGTAATCGAAGCAGAAAATACAACCAATGATGTAAGCCTGAGCTTAATCAAATTGGAGAAATCGGCAAGAAACTGTTTAAATTGCTCCAAGTCCTTGGTTCTTTTTATCTCAGCACTAAACATTAAGCCTCTACTTGTGGTTTGTTTTTAGCGTTCCACTCACGCTGAATCTCTTCAGCCTCTTCGTTCCCCTCAAAATCATGTGGCTGATTAGAGCTCATAGTTTGAGAGTATGGAACATTTTGAGGAATAAAATCATCATCGGCACCGGGCTTGCTGTAGTCATAAGGCCAACGATAAACAGTTGGTATTTCACCAGGCCAGTTACCATGAATACGCTCAATTGGCGTAGTCCACTCTAATGTATTTGCTTTCCAAGGATTAGGATCTGTAATCTTTTTACCCCAGAATAATGAATGGAAGAAATTGTACAAGAAAAACAACTGTGCCAAACCTGCAGTTATAGCAGCACTGGTAATTAGAATGTTAACCGATACCCATTTTTCCATAAATTCAAACTCTGTGAATGCATAATAACGACGAGGTACCCCATCCAAACCGAGGAAATGCTGAGGGAAGAATACCAAGTACCCACAGATAAAAGTAATCCAAAAATGGACATAGCCTAATTTAGCATCCATCATTCGTCCAAACATTTTGGGAAACCAATGATAAGTACCGGCAATCATCGCAAAAATTGCAGCACAACCCATAACCAAGTGGAAGTGGGCTACTACAAAATAAGTATCGTGAATATTGATATCTAATGCAGAGTTACCAACCCAGATACCGGTTAAACCACCACTAATAAAGTATGAAACCATACCTATAGCAAACAACATTGCTGGCGTAAAGCGAATATTTCCTCTCCACAGGGTAGCTAACCAGTTAAATGTTTTAACAGATGATGGCAATGCAATAATTAAAGTTGTAACCATAAATACTGCGCCCAAGAAAGGATTCATACCACTCACAAACATGTGGTGTCCCCACACAATAATAGACAAAGAAGTAATACCAATTAAAGAATAAACCATAGCATGATATCCAAAAATTGGTTTACGTGAGTTTATCGCTAAAATTTCGGAAGATATACCCATTGCTGGTAATATCACGATATATACCTCGGGGTGACCTAAGAACCAGAATAAGTGTTGCCACAAGATTGGTGAACCACCTTCATTAGGCATAATCTGAGTACCAAAAACCATATCAGAAAGATAAAAACTGGTACCAAAGCTTCTGTCAAATATTAACAGAACTACACCAGCCACCAATACGGGGAAAGAAAGCGTACCCAAAATTGCAGTCAAAAAGAATGACCAAATTGTTAAAGGCATTTTCCAAAGGCTCATCCCCTTGGTACGCATATTTAAAATGGTAGAAATATAGTTAAGACTCCCCATCAATGATGAGATAACGAAAAGCACCATACTGGTTAACCAAAGGCTCATCCCTAATCCTGATCCAGATATAGCTTTTGGTACAGCAGACAATGGAGGATAAACCGTCCATCCAGAGTTTGCAGGACCTGTTTGTACAAAAAAGGAGCTCAACATTATGATACAGGCTACAAAGAAAAACCAGTAAGAAAGCATGTTCATAAAAGGCGAAGCCATGTCTCTTGCACCAACCTGCAACGGAATAAGCAGGTTACTAAATGTACCGCTTAAGCCAGCTGTAAGTACAAAAAACACCATAATTGTACCGTGAATAGTAACCAGAGCTAAAAAGAAATCAGGTTTAATTCGACCTCCTTCAGCCCAACGCCCTAAAAAAGTTTCTAATAAAGGAAAAGTATGATCGGGCCAGGCAAGCTGAATACGAAACAAGATTGATAGTCCCATCCCAATAAATGCCATGAAAATACCTGTGATAAGGAATTGTTTAGCAATTATTTTATGATCTTGGCTAAACACATATTTTGTCCAAAAAGAATCATGTCCATGATCTTCGTGGTGGTGATTGTCCTGTATTGTTATAGTTGACATGTTTAAATTAATATTCTTAGTTTGTTTGTTTATTTTAAAGCCAATTGATGGTTTTCTGAACCTAAATCCTTATGTTGTGCAGTAGCTGTTGAGTCGGTAGCAGCACTACTTCCAACAGGAATATTAAACGCCTTGCGTAAATCATCAGTTAAATAGGGAGTTTGTTTTGCTAACCAAGCTTTGTACTCAGTTTCGCTCACAACCCGAACATTCTTTTGCATATTGAAATGGTTTGTTCCACAAATTTTAGAACATAACAAAATATAATTAAATTTCGGATCATTCAATTTTTTACGCATCTCGTCAGTTGTAATTGTTGGGGTAAACTCAAAATAAGATGTTAAACCCGGCACGGTATTCAACTGAACACGAAAGTGTGGCATATAAAAACTATGGATAACATCTTTACTTGACAAAATAAAACGTACTGGTTTATTAATCGGAAGTACAATCTCATCAGCCATCAAATCATCCATACTGTATCTATCTTTGAAATCTATACCCAGATTGTTGATAGAGGTTACTAATTTGTAGTTCTTTCTTCCAACAATCGCATCAGGCCCTGCATAACGTACATCCCACATAAATTGAGATGATGTTACCTCAATAGAAATAGGTCTATTATTTGGATCTTCGGCTTTAAAGAAAATACTTTTCCAAGTTAAGAATCCATTGAAAATAAATAATAAAAGTCCAATAGCTGGTACTATAGTCCAAATTTTTTCAAGTGTATTATTATGTGGATAATAATAACCAGTACGTCCCTTACGCATATAATAGAAATATGGGAAGGTAAAAAGAACCAAATGAGTCAAAACTAATACTGCAGTTGTTATCCAGAGGGTAATCCAAAACACGTTATCTATAGCTTTACCGTGTTCTGAAGCAGCTTCTGGTAAAATCATTTTACCATGTACCGAATATTCCCAATAGGTAGCATAAAGGCCAACTATTAGGAAAATAAGAAAAAGTACAGCATTAAACTTATCCCAATTGATAATGTTGAACTTGCCTTGCGACTCTCCGGTAAGTTCATAAAGTCTCAAAGCCTTGCCAATCAAGGCTATAAACATACAGAGCAATAAGAAAAGCAAAACATAGAAAGTCGCATTTCGATAAACAATATCCATGTTAACGCTTGGAGTTGAAGAGGCTGCTGTGGCCTCTTGTGCAAAGGCTTGTGTAGAAAAAAAGAGGGCAATAAAAAAACTAAAAAGCCCTCTTTTCCATGTGATGAAAAAGTGTTTTAATTCCATTGTAATCATTTGATGAATCTAAAATAACTATTAATACCAACATTACAAATAAAATATAGCCTAATAAAACAAAAAACACTTAATATCAAGTACATATAATTAAAATAAAAAATGATAAAAGTCAAAAATAAAACTGAAAATAGACACAAAAAAAGGGCTATCAAAAGATAGCCCTTCACTCGTAAATATAGTTTGTTTAATAATTTCTTATAAGTGATGATGTAAACTCTCTTGCAAGAAAGGATGGTTCTTTGCAATCAAAGGTTTTTTACTTAAAGCACTCATTACTGTATAGGTAAATAAACCTACAAACCCAAGTGCAATTCCTATTTCTAGAACACCAAAACCACTACCACTTTTTGGTCCAAGCTCAAATACACCAGGCATTATCATTTGGTAGTAATCTACCCAATGTCCGCAAACAACTACAATTGAAACAAAAAGAAGTACGTTTTCGCTACGTTTTGCATCGCGATCCATCAACAATAATAAAGGAGCTAAGAAATTGAGTACTAAGTTCAAATAGAACCAAAACTCATAACCATTAAAACGTTTGTAGAAATATACCGTTTCTTCAGACATGTTGGCATAATAAATCAACAAGAATTGTGAAAACCAAACATAAGTCCAGAAGATAGAGAAACCAAAAATCAACTGACCAAGGTTGTGCAAGTGGCTATTATTTACCCACGACATATACCCTGCTTTGCGCAAAAGAATAAGAATTATAGCAATAATAGCTAAAGAACTTACCCACATTGCAGCAAAGTTGTACCATCCGAACATGGTAGAGAACCAGTGAGCTTCTAAGGACATAATTGTATCAAAAGCAAAAATAGGTGTAGTAAAACCATAAATTACTAAGAAGATACAAGAATATTTAAAGCTCTTATTATATCCGCTCAAACCACCAACCAAGTCTTCATTATACGACCATTTGGTTACAAAATAAGCAAATATTGAATAAGAACCTAAAAACACAAACTGTCTGATAAAGAAGAAAGGTACATTCAAGAAAATAGCTTTACCGGCTATTATTTTATCGTAGTTTGGCGAATTAGGGTCTGTTAAACCTTCTGCATGCCAGTGATGGTATAGATTATGTGTGTAAAGACCAAAACCCATTACAGCAATTAAAATAATTACGGCAAAAGGAAGGTTTTTAGACATAGCCTGAGGCACCCTCAAAATTGAAGCAGACCAACCCGCTTGTGCTACATATTGTACAGCCAAAAAGAAGGCTGCAGACATACATACACATGCAAAGTAATAAGACATTAACAAAAGGTTGGCAAATGTTCTTTCGTGTGTAATATGGTCGTGATTTAAGAACAGACCATAAACTATCGTTGCAATACCAATAACGATACCAACGATACTTAGTAATTTAATTTTACCAGTAAACGAATATTGTTCACTAAAATTTAATTCATGTGTTCCCATTGATATCTCTTATTGTATTTTTTGTAATTGTTGAACATACATTACCACTTTCCATCTCTCTTCTGGACTTAATTGTGAAGCATGAGAACCCATTGCATTCAATCCATAATAAATAGTGTGGTAAATTTTTCCAGCTGTTAAATCTTTCATCAAGCCTCCTCTTGAGGATTGAGCGTCAGCACCGTGATAAGGAGGTACGGCAGAAATTCCTTTGTCTAATTTAACGATATGACCTTGACCATCACCGTTTTCACCATGACAAGGTGCACAATAAACCATATAAAGATGCTTACCTTGAACCAAATTTTGGCCACTAGACACTAATGGGTTTACCAATGCTGAAGAAGCTTCGTATCCCTCTTTTGTGTTTGGATAGGGATAACGATCAAAACCAACAGGCGCTGTGTTAGCGGGTGGAGTTTGTGCTGTAGCTCCATTAGCAAAATTTTTATTTGGTTGATCTTGATTGTAAGCAATGGGATCGTACATGTTACGAGCAAACTCCCAACCTGTACTTTTATTGTTTTTGCACGATGCAAAAATAGTTATTGATGCTAAAATACTTAGCGCACCTAAAGCAATTCTATTCTTATTCATAGCTGATATACTTTCTTTCGTTATGCTTCACCTCAATAGCTCCGGCATCTTTTAACAAATTATCTATTTTCTCGTGATCTACATTCTGTTTAGCATCAATAGCGATAATAAACCTATCATTAGTAGCACGCAAATCCATTACTCGAGGAGCTCTACCAGGAAACAAGTGCGTAGATGCATAGTACGAAAGTACCAATCCAAAAGCACAGAACAAGATAGTCAACTCAAAAGTAATCGGAATAAAATCGGGTAATGCGAAATAGGTTTTACCCCCAATATTAATTGGCCAATCAACAACTGTAGCCAGATAAACACCTGTAAGCATAGTGATGGTACCGGTGATACCGAAGAAAAACGCTGCGATATCAAGTCTGGAACGTTTAACTCCCAATTTTGCTTCGATGCCGTGAATTGGCATTGGTGTATAAACATCGTAGATGGAGATTTTGTTCTCCTGAAGCTTCTCGATTCCGTGCAACATTTCATCGGGATCGCCGAAACTTCCTAGAATATATTTAATATTACTCATTGTTATATTTTTGCGTAATCTTCTTGGTTTACTGAATCAAATTTCTCTAGAGATTTCACGTAATCTTCTACTTGCTCTTTATCAAGCTTACCTTCTTTTATTTGTTTAAGCTTGGCTTGCTCACTAGATGATTTCAAAATCATTTTCACCTCTGCTATCGCTATTGATGGCAATACTCTTAAGAACAACAAGAACAAGGTAAAGAATAGTCCGATAGAGCCTACAAATACACCTACATCAATCCAAGTTGGGTAGAACATTACCCAGCTAGATGGTACATAATCACGGTGTAAAGAAGTAACAATAATTACAAAACGCTCAAACCACATACCGATATTTACAACAATAGATAAAATCCAAGTAGCTGCAATATTGGTTCTGATTTTTTTGAACCAGAATAATTGTGGAGAGATTACGTTACAAGTCATCATTAACCAATACGCCCACCAATATGGTCCAGAAATACGGTTTTGGAAGGCATAGAGCTCATACGGTGAACCCGAGTACCAGGCAATGAAAAGCTCTGTTAGGTAAGCTACACCCACAATAGAACCTGTTAAGATGATAATCTTGTTCATCGATTCTATGTGGAACATGGTAATGTAGTTTTCCAAACCTAAAACCTTTCTAACTACCAAAAGTAGGGTAAGTACCATGGCAAACCCAGAGAAAATAGCCCCAGCCACGAAATATGGAGGGAAAATGGTAGTGTGCCATCCGGGTATTACCGAGGTTGCAAAGTCCATGGATACAATGGTATGTACAGAAAGTACTAGAGGGGTTGAGATACCTGCCAAAATTAAAGATACAGCCTCAAAACGTTGCCATGTCTTAACACTTCCAGTCCAACCGAATGAGAGAACGGTATAAACCTTTTTACGCATGCCTTTAGCACGGTCTCTGATAGTTGCAATATCAGGCAACAAACCGGTGTACCAGAATAGTAAGGATACCGAGAAATAGGTTGATATTGCAAACATATCCCACACCAATGGAGAGTTAAAGTTTACCCACAAAGATCCGAACTGGTTAGGCAAAGGTAAAACCCAATAGGCTAACCAAGGACGACCCATGTGTGAAACAACGTAAGTAGCTGCACAAATTACCGCAAAGATGGTCATAGCCTCTGCCGAACGGTTAATAGAGTTACGCCAATTTTGACGGAAAAGTAAAAGTACCGCCGAAATAAGTGTACCAGCGTGACCAATACCCACCCACCACACGAAACCGGTGATGTCCCAGGCCCAGCCTACTGTTTTGTTAAGTCCCCATGCGCCAATGCCGTACCAGAAAGTGTAACTAACTGAGAATACCCACAACATTGCTCCGCAAAAGGCTAAAATGAAACCAATCCACCAAGCTTTGTTAGGCTTGTTCTCTACCGGTGATAAAATCTCCTCAGTAATCTGAGCATAGGTAATGTCTTTACCGGTAATTAATGGTTCTCTTAAAATTGATTCGTTATGTCCTGCCATTTTGATATTGCTTATAAGTTAAGCTGCTATTATGCTTCTTTTATTTCTCTATCGGTGTTTCTAATTTTTGTCATGTAGCCAATGTTTGGTCCAACATTGATCTCTTCTAACACGTAGTAAGTACGCTCGCTACCCAATAATTTAGACACTGCTGAATTTGGATCATTTTTGTCACCAAAAACAATTGCGTTAGTTGGGCAAGCTTGCTGACAAGCTGTTTGAATATCACCATCAGCAAGAGCTCGTTTCTCCATTTTAGCTTGCAATTTACCAGCTTGGATACGGTGTACACACATCGAGCATTTCTCCATTACCCCTCTAAAACGAGTGGTTACATCAGGGTTAAGGGTCAACTGAGCAAACTCATTATTTAAATAATTATCGAAACGCGAGTCGTTCCAGTAATTGAACCAATTGAAACGACGCACTTTGTAAGGACAGTTATTTGCACAATAACGTGTACCTACACAACGGTTATATGCCATGTGGTTCAAACCGTCTGATGAGTGTACTGTAGCCAATACCGGACAAACCGTTTCGCAAGGAGCGTGGTCACAGTGCTGACAAAGCATCGGTTGATGAATAACCGAAACATTCTCTAAGTTGTCAAGATGAGCAATTTCCTTCTCTTCGGTAACATCACCTTTTACCTCATCATTAATTGCATAATAACGATCAATACGTAACCAATGCATCTCACGACGGCGACGAACTTCGTCTTTTCCTACAACAGGGATATTGTTCTCTACATTACAAGCTACCACACAAGCACCACAACCTATACATGCATTAAGGTCAATGGCCATTGCCCATTTATTTCCCAAAGACTCGTGCTTGTCGGTAGTCCACAAGTCGTAAACTTTATGTTTGTGGTGGTTGCCAGAACCTGCAGCTGGGTCTTTAATAAAATCTTTAAGTGAGGCTTCTCTTACCACCCCTCTACCTTCAATTGAATAGTGGGTTTGGGTTTGTGCTAAAATCTCACTACGGCCAGTTGCACTTAAGGTAGCTGTTGTATGATAATTTAAGCTTGCATTGGTAAAAGATAGAAATGGATAGGCATTTTTACCTACATTATTACCTGCTTTACCTGCTTTTGTGCGGCCATATCCTAAGGCTACAGATGCTGTGCCCATAGCTTGACCAGGTTGGTAAAGTACTGGTAATTCAATACTGTATCCATTTTCACCTTTAACGGCAACTACATCAAACTCCTTAAAGCCCAATTTTTCGGCTTGCTTAGGATTTAGTGCAACATAGTTATCCCAAGTTACTTTAGATACAGGATCTGGAAGCTCTTGAAGGTAAGCATTGTTGGCGTGTTTACCATCTCTAATTGGAATACCTTCATAAACATGAAGTTGGATATCTTTGTTTAACGCCTTAGCACGTGCTGAAATTGCATTAGCCACATCATTCAAAGACATGTTAAAGTTGTATGCTACTGCTTGCTTTGCTGGGTGTTGAATTACCCCTTCTTGCAATACATCATTCCAGTTCTTTCCGCTTAGTGGTAGTATATTTTTTTCCCAATAGGCACGTACATACTCGTAGTAGTCTGTTACAGGTGCTGCTGCCCAAGTTAACAAACTTACTTCTGCTTGTCTAGAGTCGTAAACAGGATTGATTGTTGGTTGAACTATACTATAATAACCTTCGTAGGTATTTGCATCGCCCCAAGACTCAAGGAAGTTTGGAGTAATTGCTACAGCATCACATAAATCGGCGGTCTCATCCTCACGATCAGAGAATGAAACTTTTGTCTCAACTTTAGCTAATGCTTCGGCAAATGTTTTATTGTCAATTGCGTCATAGGCAGGGTTTGAGTTCCAGAAGAACACCGCACCTACCTGACCACTTTTCATTTCGTCAACAAATAAGGCAAAATCTTTATCGTTACCTTCATAACGTTTGCAGGCATTATCCAAATCAATAGTTGTACCGTAACTACCAATTGCAACATTAATTGCATTGACAAGGGTCTGTACAGAAACATCATTTGAACCAGCTACTACCAAAGCTTTACCTTTATTATTTTTCAACTCTTCGGCAACAAGCTTTATCGCTTTGGCTGCATTTGCATTACCTTCTAACTTATCACCAGGCAATGCAGCACCTGTGATAGCATTATACAACGCTAGTAAAGCAGGACCTTCATCAGACGGTTTTAAGGCAATTCTTGTATCGGCATTAGTACCTGTAAGGCTCATACCAGCCTCAAATTGAAAATGACGAGACATTTTCTTGCCTTCTAGAGCTTTATGATCTCTATTAGAGCTGTATTGGGTAGCATACTCCTTACCACCTAACCAAGTTCCTAAGAAATCGGCATCAAAGCTGACAATAATATCTGCCTTATCAAAGTTATATTTTGGAAGTACAGGTTTTCCAAAGCTGTTCTCGTTAGCTTTGATGATGCCTGTGTAGGATACAGGATCGTACTGTACCAATTGTGTTTCGGGATACTTAGCAATGAAATCGGCCACAACGGCTTTGGCCGAAGGACTATTTAATGAGTTGGCTACAATGCGGATTTTTTTGCCTGCAGCTTGCGCTTTTGAAAGTCCATCTTTTACAAATTTGTCTAAATCTTTCCAAGTTGTTTCATCTTTCTTTAGCAAAGGAAACTTAAGCTTAGAAATATCATACAAATCAAGCACAGAAGCCTGAGCCTGAGGGTCGGTACCTCTGCTAAAAAAAGCTCCGGCTTTAGGATTAGCCTCTACTTTGATAGGACGACCAACAACAGTCTTTACCAAAATACTATCACCTCTGAAAGTTGAGACATAGTAATTAGGAATTCCGGGAGTAACCTCTTCTGGGCGAACCAAATAAGGAATAGATTTATGCACTGGGGCTTTTTGACAAGCAGCCAAGGTAACAGCTCCCAAACCAAAACCTAATGCCTTTAAAAAGTCGCGACGAGGTGTCTTTGAGCTTAGAGCGGCATCGCTCAACACATCTTCAATTGGAAGTAGTTCAGAAAACTCACCCTTATTATTCTCTACATAATCAGGTGTATTGTTTAACTCTTCTATACCTTTCCAGTATTTTTTATTGCTTTCCATTTAAGCTATATTACTTTTTGATTGACGTTCTATTGATAAAACCGATTAATAGTGACACTTACCACACTCTAAACCTCCTAACAAGGCTGGAGTAATTTTTTCACCTTTCTTAATTTTCTCATGTGCTGCAATTACGTTTGAGTAGAATGCATCACTCTTTTTACCAGAGATATCAGCACTTCTATGACAGTTTATACACCATTTCATAGTAAGCGGAGAGTACTGATAAACTTCTTCCATAGTATTTACAGGGCCGTGGCAAGCAAAACAAACCGGATCTTTTGGATTTAAGCCTGCTTCTTTACGGATAGCCTCTTCACCAACTACAACGTGTTGTGAGTGGTTAAAATAAGCTAAGTCGGGCAAATTGTGTACCCTTACCCACTCAATTGGCTGTTGTTTAGAAACATCATAGGTTTGGTTATCGGGATTATAGCCCAATGCTGTATAAATTTTTTGAATTTCTGGAGAGATTTGTCCATCTTCTTTACGAGCTTGTACGTTTTTATGACAGTTCATACAAACGTTAAGCGAAGGGATAGTGGCATTTTTTGATTTAAAAGCACCACCATGGCAATACTGACAGTCGATTTGGTTAACTCCGGCATGCAACTCATGCGAGAATTTGATAGGTTGTGTAGGTTGGTAACCGGTGTGAACACCTGTTTCCCACATACCCATCCAACCGAAAGAGCCCAATACAATTAATAAGCAAAGTACTGTAAAGAAGACAAACTTTTTATTTTTTGCTAGTCTTCCAAGTCCACTCGCTAACGATTCGCTATGTTCTTCTTCAATCTCTATACCTTGTTTGGCTAAAATTAGACGTTCTAGCATTTTCACTGCTCTGCCTAACACAACAAGCATTATGATTGATAGAATGATGATACCAGCAATACCAATCAAAGAAAGATTTGAAGCTCCTTGATCTTCGGCTGCAGCGGCACCTGTGGCAGCAGCATCAGCTGCGGGTGCAGCTTTTTTGTCTCCCTCTTTAGCGTATGCAATAATGTTTTTGATTTGGTCGTCTGTCAACGTAGGGAAAGTGGTCATTTCAGCAGGAGAGAAATTGGCTGCCTCAATAGCCTGTTTATCTCCCGATTCTCTCAAAGCCACATTGTTTTTGGTCCATGCAATAAAGAATGCTTCGTCCAATTCATTAGCTTTTGCAGTCAAACCTGGCCCAACCACCGTATGATCTAAGGCATGGCAAGAAGCACACTTCGACTTGAACAGCGTTTTACCTTCCTCAACATTTTGCGCTTTCGACACAGATGCTGTTAAAAGAGAAATAGCAAATACTGCAATCAGCGCTTTTCTAAATCCTTTCAGTCTTAATGAGATGTTCCTCATAATGAGATTTTTATAATTTAATTTGAATGAATATTAATAGAATCGAGGTACAATTCACTAGAGTACACCCTGATAATATTTGCACAAAAGTAAGCTTTATTAAAATATCAATGACAAATTAATGACAAGAAATACAATTTATAATCATTCTAAATATGTCTTTAATTATTGTTTAAACAATAAAAAAACCCAACCTTTTGAAACAGATTGGGTTTGTACAAGATTAGTTTTTTGGAACTAATAATGTATGCTATTGTTTTAAAATCCACGCAAAAATTAAAGGAGCAACGATAGTTGCATCACTCTCCACAATAAATTTTGGAGTATCAATATCGAGCTTACCCCAAGTTATTTTTTCATTAGGTACTGCTCCAGAATAAGAGCCATAAGAAGTTGTTGAGTCTGAAATTTGGCAGAAATAACTCCAGAAAGGAATATTCTCCATTTCTAAATCTTGATACAACATTGGCACAACACAAATTGGGAAATCTCCGGCTATCCCTCCTCCTATCTGGAAAAATCCAATTCCTTTACCTTTCGAGTTCTGCACATACCAATCGGCTAACCATGCCATGTACTCAATACCGCTTTTCATTGTACTGGCTTTTAGTTCACCTTTAATTACATAAGAGGCAAAAATATTACCCATAGTACTATCTTCCCAACCGGGCACAACAATGGGCAGATTTTTTTCGGCTGCTGCCAACATCCAAGAATTTTTCGGATCTATCTCGTAGTATTGTTCTAGCACACCGCTCAACAACATTTTATACATGTATTCATGTGGGAAATATCTTTCGCCTTTTTGATCGGCATCTTGCCAGATAGCATGTATGTGTTTTTGTAACCTACGGAAAGCTTCTTCTTCAGGAATACAGGTGTCCGTAACACGATTATAATGGTTCTCTAACAATTCCCACTCTTCTTTAGGGCTAAGGTCGCGATAATTGGGCACTCTTTTGTAGTGTGAGTGAGCTACCAAATTCATGATATCTTCTTCCAAATTGGCACCTGTGCATGATATGATTGAAACCTTGTCTTGTCTAATCATTTCGGCTAGGGAGATACCTAGTTCTGCCGTACTCATAGCACCGGCCAAGGTTATCATCATCTTGCCTCCTTCGTCAAGATGTGCCTCGTAACCTTTTGCTGCATCCATCAACGCCGCAGCATTAAAATGTAAATAGTTTTTCTCTATGAACTGAGAGATGGGTCCTCTATTTGTACTCATTTTCTTGTTTTTTATTCTGGGCAAAAATAGCTTTTATTGTTTAAAGAGCCAATTGTTTTGCTCAGGTAAAGAACAATTGATAAGTCAAATTTTGTAAATCCAATTTTATAGTTTTGTAAACAAATTACTGACAATGCCCGAAAGTCAATCTAATAGTGTAAAAGTTCAAACACTTTACCCCGTATTATTTGCACTAAGTTTTTCGCATTTGCTAAACGACACTATACAATCGTTAATTCCTGCAATTTACCCGATAGTCAAAACCAATTATCACTTAAGTTTTGCACAAATCGGTCTTATTACACTTAGTTTTCAATTGGCAGCTTCAATTTTTCAGCCTTTTGTAGGTCTATATACCGACAAAAAACCACAACCCTATTCGCTGGCTATCGGCATGTTTTTCACCTTAACAGGTTTGGTGGTCATGTCTTTAGCCTCTCATTTTTATTTGATTTTGATTGCCGTAGCACTAATTGGTACTGGTTCGTCTATCTTTCACCCCGAAGCTTCTCGCATGGCACATGCGGCATCAGGTGGCAAAAGAGGCTTAGCCCAATCTATTTTTCAACTTGGCGGTAATTTCGGCTCTTCGCTTGGGCCACTATTAGCCGCTTGGATAATTGCCCCCAAGGGTCAACACAGTATTATATGGTTCTCAATTATTGCTCTTGTAGCCATTTTTATTCTGCAAAAGGTAGGGAACTGGTACAAAAGGTTTATGCCAATCTATAAACGAAAAAAAGCACAGATTAGCCCTACAGAACAAAACTTACCTAAAAGTAAAATTGTGCTTTCTGTGTTTGTACTCATGTTTCTTATTTTCTCTAAGTATTTTTACATGGCCAGCCTAACCAGCTACTTTACCTTCTATCTAATCGAGACTTTTAGTGTATCGGTGCAAACATCACAAATTTACCTATTCATCTTCTTGTTTTCTATTGCAGCAGGCACTTTGCTTGGTGGGCCACTTGGCGATAGATTTGGTAGAAAATACGTAATCTGGTTCTCGATATTGGGTACTGCACCCTTCTCATTACTTTTGCCACATGCTAATTTGTTTTGGACAGGTGTACTTATTGTTCCGATTGGCATTATTCTTTCATCAGCATTTGCTGCAATTTTGGTTTATGCACAAGAGCTCATACCCAATAAAGTTGGGCTGGTTTCAGGATTATTTTATGGGTTTGCCTTTGGCATGGGTGGTTTAGGCTCTGCACTTATCGGTAATCTTATTGATGCAATAGGTATTAATAAGGTATTTTTGATTTGTGGTTTCTTGCCCTTGCTAGGTATGTTAACTATTTTTTTACCCAACCTAAAAAAGCAAAATACAGTAGCCTTAAAAAGATAATCTTCAGACCATGCTTCACAAAACCCGGGGAATTGTGCTTAAAACTACTAAATACAGCGAAAGTAGTGTAGTTGCACAAATATTTACTGACAAATTTGGCATACAGTCTTACCTGATAAACGGCGTACGTAAACCAAAAGCAAAGCTACCCCTCAATTATTTGCAAGCCCTACATCTACTTGACATGGTAGTTTACCACAAACCAAATAGCCAGTTACAACGATTAAGTGAAGCCAGGCCACATCCTGCTTTTAAAACCATCCCCTATGACTTGCTAAAGAACACAATTGTTCAATTCATCAACGAAGTTTTGTACAAAAGCATACGCCACCAGCACCATGATCCATTACTTTTTGAATTTATATATAATGCCATTTGTTGGTTTGATGAGGCTGATGAGTACGCCAACAGCTTTCACCTTTCTTTTTTGATGAAGCTGAGTCGCTTTTTAGGTTTTGCACCACAAAATACGAACTCGAAACATGAAAAATTCTTTGATTTACAAGAAGGAGCATTCTGTTTGCAGGCTCCCACACACCCTTACTACATAGATCGGGAAGATGGTTTAAGATTATTTGAACTGATGAATGCTAGTTTTGAAAAAACTCCTGATCTATTAAAAAGTAAAGCTATCAGAAAGCAATTACTCGATAAAATATTGGTTTTCTACCAGTTGCACACTGCATCTTTTGGTCAAATAAAATCGCATCAAATACTCGAAGAGCTACTTTCTTAATTTTTTTTTATTTTTTTTTGGAAAGATAATTTAACACTCTATATTTGCAGTCCCAAAGCGAAACAAACAGGGTTTCAGAGAGGGAAAAATTGAAAGATTGGAGGCTTAGCTCAGCTGGTTCAGAGCATCTGCCTTACAAGCAGAGGGTCACTGGTTCGAATCCAGTAGCCTCCACTAAAGAGGTTGCCCAAAAGGCAACCTCTTTTTGTTTTTATACTAAAAATTTCGGCTCAAAAACTGAATAATCATTGAATTATAAAATTTTAAATTCAGATTTTATCATTCAAATGTATTTTCTGTCTTTTGCAGCTTTTAAATCTCACTATGTGGTTAAAACTTGCCAGGTTCATCCTAAACAATAGGATTTCTATCATCTTATTATTTATTGCCGTTACGCTATTCATGGCTTGGCAATCTACAAACATCAAACTCTCTTATGCAGGTGCAAAGATTTTGCCTCTAAGCGACAGTACTTTCGTAAAGTACAGCCAATTTAAAAAACAATTTGGCGAAGACGGCAGCATGGTGGTACTTGGCGTACAATCAGAAAAAATCCTCAACAAAGACTTATACAATCAATGGGTAAAACTATCAAATGATATTGCCCAAATTAAAGGGATAAAGGGCGTATTATCTATCGGTAAGTTTTTTGAGCTGGTAAAAGATACCACCAACCAAAAATTTACAGTAAAAGCTTTGCCGGGCAAATTAATGGAAAGTGATGCCGAAATGGATAGCCTCAGCAAAAAAATTGCTAGCCTTCCATTTTATGATGGTTTACTCATCAACCAAAAGACCAAGGCTACCCTGATGGCCATCAGTATTGACCAGAAAATATTGAATACGGCTGATCGCAACCCTGTACTGCAAAAAATTGAGCAACTGGCCAAGGAGTTTTCTATAGCTTCAAACACCGAGGTACATGTATCTGGCCTACCCTACATCAGAACGGCAACCAGCAAATTGGTATCTAATGAGTTTGTGCTGTTTTTAGGTCTTTCTATCCTCATATCAGCACTAATACTAATAGCTTTTTATAGAAATTTCTATTCCGTTCTTTTCCCTATCATTATCGTGATAATGGGAGTTATCACTAGTGTAGGCTCCTTAGTATTATTTGGCTACGAAGTTACTATGCTCACCGGACTAATTCCTCCGCTTATCGTTATCATCGGCGTTCCTAACAGCATACTTCTGCTGAACAAGTACCGAAATGAGATAAGAAACGGGCTAGACAAAAGAACAGCTTGGGAAGTAACTATTGAAAAAATATCAGAAACCACACTCATTGCAAACCTTACTGCTGCTATTGGTTTTGGGGTATTGTGTTTCACTGGCAGCGAGTTGCTTATACAATTTGGCGGAGTAGCGGCTATCAATATTATGTTTACTTGGATCTTGAGCCTTTGCCTGATACCCATAGTTTTCAGCTACCTGCCATCGCCAAAATTAAGCAAGGAAAGCGGTAAGAAATTCGATATATCCGGAAAAATCCTTACCAAAATTGACCATTGGGTAGCACACAAAAGAAAAGCAATTTATTTGAGCACATTAGCCCTGAGTGCAGTAGCACTTATTGGTGCTATACAAGTGCAGGTAAATGGTTATGTGGTTGACGATTTACCGCAAAGTTCGTCTATTTTAAAAGACCTTAAGTTTTTTGAGAAAAATTTTGAAGGAATATTACCGCTAGAGGTTAGTGTGGACACCAAGCGTAAGAACGGAATATTGAGTATTTCGACCCTCAAGAAGATAGAAAAGATGGAGCAAATGATTGCTGCATATCCCGATTTTTCGAGGTCGATTTCGTTAAATGTAGGATTAAAATATGCCACACAGGTATTTTATAACGGTGATACGAGTTTTTATAGGCTTCCAACCGATTTTGAGAAGAACTTTATCTTAATATACGCCGCAAACTCCGGAAAAGGCGATGGCAACATGCTAACTAATTTCTTGGACAAGAACAAGCAAACTGCCAGAATTAGTTTTCAAATGGCTGATGTGGGTTCTAAGCGTTTAGACCATATTATGGAAGAGCTAAAACCTCGGATAGATTCAATACTATCCCCTAAGAGGTTTGATGTTACACTAACCGGATCGAGCATAATATTCTCTAAAGGCACCAATTACATGTTGAGCCATCTTTTTGAGAGTATTTCTATTGCAATTGTGCTGATCTCGTTAATTCGCTTTTTACAGTTCCGCAGCATCAATATCATGCTAATATCTTTACTTCCCAATGCCATACCTTTGCTCATTACAGCAGGTTTGATGGGTTACTTTGGGCTACCACTAAAACCTTCTACTGTTTTAATATTTACCATTGCATTTGGTCTAGCATCTGACCAAACCATTTACTTCCTAACCCGATATCAACAAGAAAAAAGCAGTGGAAAAGGAAAAACAGCACAACTTATCTCATCTACCATAAAAGAAACCGGGGTGAGCATGATACACATTGCACTAGTGTTATTTTTCGGTTTTGGAATTTTTACTGCCTCAACATTTGGGGGCACAGTAATATTAGGATTTCTGCTATCCATTACCTTGCTGGTAGCGCTATTGTTTAACCTCACACTATTACCGGCATTGATGATATGGCTTGAAACTAAAAAAGATTTGCAACAAAAGGCTTAAAAAAACCTATTCCTCCTCCCTTGGATTAATCTCACATACGCGACCAATTTGTCCATCTTGTAGCCGTACTTTAATACCCCTAGAGTGATAAGCTGACGAGGTGAGTAGGTCTTTTACGATACCGTAAGTAACCCGTCCGTTGCGTTGGTCTTTTTTAAGGATGATACCGACCGTAAGGCCCGGAAAAATGTCTTTTCTATATTGTCCGTCCATAAAACTCTTTTAGGGTAATTTTGAAAAATCAATTTTTGGGGCAACACGGTTTAAGGGTCGTTCAAACTGGGTGTTGTATGGCGTAAACTCATTAAAGAAACCATCAATCTTCAGATAAAATGTCCCTTCTTTGCTCAGCCCACCTTGATAATCTTTTCTGTATCCCTTGGCCGCTGTATTATCATAAGTAAAACGTGCCTTGCTTAGCTCGTGCCAATTGCCCGTTGTATCGCAAACCCACTGGTTGCCATAATACCCACTGCGTGTAATGTTGCCCATAGCCGGATTAAAGCATTCTAAAAACGAGTGTAATCGCTTGGCATAAGTATGCGTATAGGGACGCTGAAAACAAGCTATTAATTGCCAGTTTTCCTCATTAGCAGGACTAAAATAAGCTGTATATTCGGTATAGTTGTTGGCTATTGGTCTAACTCTAAGCAAAAAACGATAGGTTTGGCCTGCTTTCCAATCATATATTTTATAACTCTGTCCGCCACTCCCCTCGCCTCCAAACTCACCTGTTCTTACGTTCTCACCTTTATTTACCAAAAGTATTTTCTTATCGGCGGGTATCTCTTTGGGATTATCTGTAGTAAACGGGCTCCATACCGAAAACAATATCCTTCGTTCGCTGGCCGAATTTACCTGAATACCAAAATAGCCCTCGGCAAATCCGTTAGCCATAAAGTACGAGCCAATAGGATCTTGACCTAGAGGTACGGTAAGCTCATTATAAAACCACTCTACATCAATAGCCTTGGGCAAACTGTAATTGAGGTGTGTTGATGGGCCTCTTCGCCCGAAATAAAACAGATTATCGCTATTATCTTTCACATATACCACCTGGCTGTTTGCTAATGAACCACCTAGTACCAAGTTCTGAATATCCGGAAACCGACCATCAGTACTGCTCAGCCCCCGAATCTCTACGGCAAGGTAACCACTATCTTTTATTTTCCATTGCCCTGCATTTATAGCTGTATCACCAATTTTTAGGTGTATTTTTTTGTATTTACCACCCACACCTATGTTTAAAGCAGCCTCTGCCTTCACGTTTAGGCCATTTAGGCCCAACTGTATGTTACCCGATTTGGGTAGTCGAAAATATACGGTAAAATACTCATTCGGATTGGTCCAATTTCGTATGCCTTTGGTTGATATTCTTGACCCTCGTGCATAAGGTTGGCTGCTGTAAGCATTTCCGCCCAAGGGTATTTCAAGCTGTTGGGATTGAGCTGTAAAAACAACAGTAATAAGCAACAATATGCTTAATAATAATTTAATGGATTTCATGGTAGATAAAGAGGTATTATAAATGAATTTAGTTTTATGTATTTATGAATTAAAACGCTGTTCAAACACTTTCTCAAGAGCAAACAACTCGTCTCTTAGTCGGGCGGCCAATAAAAAGTCGGTTTCTTTGGCTGCTTTTTGCATTTGTTTACGTGTATTATCAATCGTTTTTTGCATTTCTGTTTTACTCATATATTGAACTATTGGATCTGCAGCAATGCTAGGCCCATCAGCCTCTGCATATACCTTGGATTTGGCATTGTGTTTTTCGGACATCTCCAAAACAGAGGTTTGCTCAATAATTTCGGATTTAGTTTTCCCTACAGTTTTTGGGGTGATACCGTGTTTGATATTGTAGGCAATCTGTTTTTCTCTACGTCGGTTGGTTTCTGTAATGGTGCGTTCCATTGATGCGGTGATGTCATCGGCATACATAATTACCCTACCTTTATCATTCCTTGCAGCACGGCCAATGGTCTGTATCAGTGCCCTATCCGAACGTAAGAAACCTTCTTTATCGGCATCAAGAATACAAACCAAACTTACTTCGGGCAAATCTAGCCCCTCTCTCAAAAGATTTATGCCTACCAATACATCAAACTCTCCCAGTCGCAAACCACGTAAAATCTCAACCCGTTCTAAGGTTTTAACTTCCGAGTGGATATAGCGACACCTGATGTTCAATCGATCCATGTATTTGCTTAGCTCTTCGGCCATGCGCTTGGTAAGTGTAGTCACCAAAACCCGATCACCCTGTTTAATCGTTTGCGCTATTTCATTTAATAAGTCATCAACCTGATTGACAGCTGGTCGAACCTCAATTAAAGGATCGAGTAGTCCTGTTGGGCGTATTACCTGCTCTATAACTACCCCACCAGATTTTTGCAATTCATAATCGGCTGGTGTTGCACTGACATAGATGGTTTGTGGAGCTAGTGCTTCAAACTCCTCAAAATTTAGAGGCCTGTTATCCAAGGCAGAGGGCAACCTGAAACCGTATTCGACCAAAGAGAGTTTTCTAGAGCGATCGCCCCCGTACATGGCCCTGATTTGTGGAACAGTAACATGACTCTCATCAATCACCATCAAATAATCTTTAGGAAAATAATCTAACAAGCAAAACGGGCGCATCCCGGGTTTTCTTCCATCGAAAAATCGTGAATAATTCTCGATACCAGAACAATAGCCCAACTCCTTTATCATTTCAATATCGAAGTTTACTCGTTCTTCTAAGCGTTTGGCCTCGAGATTGGCTCCATCTTTAAGCAATTGGTTCTTACGTGCCTCTAACTCCTCCTGAATACTCCAGATGGCTTCGTTAAAACGATCTTTGGGTGTAACGAAAAGATTGGCCGGATATATAGCCATGTCGCTAAGTTGCTCGATTCGTTTAGCACTTATAGGGTCTATAGCCGACAATTCCTCAATCTCATCGCCAAAAAAGGAAATTCGATAGGCATAATCCAAATAAGCCGGAAAAATATCGACTGTGTCGCCCTTAACCCGAAAAGTACCTCTTTTAAAATCGTTGACAGTACGGGTATAAAGTATCTCGACGAGCTTATATAGAAAGGTGTTGCGACTTATCTTCATTCCTTGGGCAAACCTAAACACCGAATGAGAGAAATCTTCGGGGTTTCCCATACCGTAAATACATGATATAGATGAGACAATAATCACATCTCTACGCCCAGATATCAATGCAGAAGTTGACCGCAAGCGTAACTTTTCTATCTCTTCGTTAATCTGTAAGTCTTTCTCGATATAGGTATTGGTTACAGGCATATAAGCCTCGGGCTGATAATAATCGTAATAGGAAACGAAGTAGTTGACAGCATTTTCCGGAAAAAATTGTTTCATCTCTCCGTAAAGCTGGGCAGCCAAAGTCTTGTTGTGGCTCAATATTAACGTAGGACGTTGGGTTTGCTCGATAAGATTGGCAACAGTAAATGTCTTCCCCGAACCGGTAACACCCAAAAGGGTTTGGTAATGCTCGCCCTGTTGCACCCCTGCAACCAATTGCCTGATGGCTTCGGGCTGATCTCCAGTAGGTTGATATTCTGAAACGAGTTTAAAGGGCATTGCTTACAAATATAGCACAAAATTCAATAGAAATAATGAGCTTTAGCAGCACACCCCTTAACAGGTTTGAGCAAACTAGCAATGACTAAAAATCGTGATAAATATTCCTAAAGCTAGTTCTAAGTCCAAAGGTCATCACGGCGGTTTTGTCATTCCAAAGGCTATTTTTTTCTTGGCGTAGAATTAAACCTGCTTCTAAACGCAAATTGTATTTAGGATTGAGTAGATACGCTGCTTTAGCCTGAAGGATATTGAGCTGGGTATTAAGCCCTTGCCCGATATGATTACCATAATCTGCATTTCTGGTTTCATAGCTTTTAAAAATATCCTTCCCATAGTTTGTGCCGGGCAAATCAAGCCCATACACGCTGTGTAGTAGTTGTCCAGAGAAATCAAAACACTTAAAACTGTAATTTAAGAGACCTATAAATTCTCTAAAATTTGCGCCGTATGGGTGTGCCAAAGGCTGATTGTAATGAGCATAATTGGTAAGCCTATTAAAATGTGAATAGGTATAGGGGCGAGCTGTATTAAACTCGGCCAAGTAGTTTAAACGTTCTATCTTGAAAAGGTCGCTTCCTCTGAAACCCAGTTGAACCGCCCATTTGTTGGCCCAATATCCGTTTTTCTTAAAAAACTCTTTTGCCGTAAATTCATCAAACATGAACTGACCGTACAGGGCTGTTTTATCCAAAATTTCATATTTAGCATTAAAACCTAGTCTCATTTTATCAGGTGAAGTGGTATTGGTGTTTTCGATAGGCCGGATAAAAACAAAAGGATGAATGTAGTTGAAATCAAAACCACGCTTACCCTCGACCTCTGCATCAGCCCAAGTTATTGCCTGAAAAAAACCAACTGACAATCGTTTGGTTGCATTCCAGTCCACGTAATGAGCTGCCATCCATTTTCCTCTATCGCCCAAACGACGATCTGTAGTTAATTTTGGTGCACCTGGATCTAACATATAAGCATAGATAGTTTGGTACTGTACGCTCCCAAGTGTTGCTCTAACTCTAAAAAAAGAATAATTTGAGGCCACATCAGAAAGCAAGAGCGATCGGTAACCATCACCAATAAAATTCTTATCATAACCCAAAGCAAAATTGAGGTGTTTGTTGGGGGTGTATGACAATAAGGTGGTAACGTAGGCCCAGTCTTGCACATCAGTATTCAGCTTGCCAAAGCCTTGCCCTGGCACCACACGATTGGCCACGACATAGTCGTTTACATATTTAGCAAATCGGGCCTGATTTTCGTAGCCGTTTAGGTAAAAAGAGAACTTGCTACCTACACTTCCACCTACTTGAAAACCTCGGGTATTTTGCCAAAGGTTTCTTTTATTTTTCACATCAGTACCAACCTGAAAGTCAGCTAAAAAATCAGCATAAACTTTGTAATCATCGCCCTGATATTGTATCAAATGCTCTTGAAATATTTTTCTATGTAGCCAAGAGCGAGCTTTGGTACTATCCGTTCCCATCTGCATTAACGAATCATATCGCAATTGCAAAAAAGGGTTATCGGCAAAATATCCTTTAATTGAAGAATGGAACTTTGTAGCCGGATTATAAACCTCCTTATTCAGTTTTTGGTAAAACTGATAGTCATAAGGAATTGCTTGGTTAGCAGTAATTGCTTGTTCTTGAGCGCTAGTTCTACAAACAAAAAAGGCCAAAAAAATGGCCAACAAAATATATCTATTCTTCATCTGGGTTTGATTTAGGTGGACCGTTTAATTTCTTTGTCCAACTCTTCAAAGATAGAATTATTACTTTTAAATTCTTCTACTATCGTTTTCATTGCTAAAACGGTATTTCTACGATCGTTATCTTCTGCAAATGATAATAAAACCTTCAATTGCTCTTCAACTTCGTTAAACTCAAACTCCCTTACCTTACCAATTAGAATTTGCTCGTGATAGGTTGGGATTGTGTTTTCGTTATTATTTAGCAACTCTTCAAACAATTTTTCACCGGGCCTAAGACCTGTAAACTCAATATTTATATCTTGATTTGGGATTAATCCGGCCAAGCGTATCATTTTCTTCGCCAGTTCAACAATTTTCACCGACTTACCCATGTCAAAAATAAAGATTTCACCACCTTTGCCCATGCAACCAGCCTCTAAAACCAATTTACAAGCCTCGGGAATAGTCATGAAATACCGTGTAATTTCGGGGTGAGTTACGGTTATTGGACCACCTTTTTCAATTTGCTGTTTAAACCGTGGTATAACCGAACCGTTTGAACCTAACACATTGCCAAAGCGGGTGGTAATGAACTTAGTAATCGGTTTCACATCCATATCGTTGATGAAACTCAAGCCGTTGGTAAACAGAAATTGTTCTTGCATCAACGAATTATTGAGCGACTGGACATAAATCTCTGCAATTCGTTTTGATGCCCCCATTACATTGGTTGGGTTCACCGCCTTATCGGTTGACACCATCACAAATTTTTGCACGCCGTATTTTACCGACAAATCAGCAATAACCTTTGTACCCAAAACATTGTTTTTCACAGCTTCGGCTGGATTATCTTCCATTAAAGGTACGTGCTTATAGGCAGCTGCATGGTAAACGTATTGAGGTTTGTAATGCTCAAACAAATATTGCATCCGCTTTTTATCCTTAACATCGCCAATGAATGGATGAAAATTATCGTTCTTGTAATTTTCTTCAAGTTCTAGAAACAATTCGTGTAAAGCGGTCTCCGATTGGTCGCAAAGAATTATCAAACCGACTTGAAAATTTAGCAACTGCCTCACAATTTCGCTACCGATAGAACCAGCGGCACCTGTTATCAAAATGCGCTTACCTTTTATTTGTCGCCTAATCTCTTGTACATCAATATCTATTGGCTTACGATTTAATAAATCCTCAATATTTATATTTTGGATGTGTGAGCTGTTTAGTGTTTTGCCACTCCAAACATCTTGTGGTGGTATGTTGAGCACTATTACATCATGATCAAGACAAACATCTACAATTTTGTTTTTTATATCAACCGGAATGGAATAGGATGCAAAAATCAACTCATCAATCTCACAATCAGCTATCAGCTCTTCTAACAAGGAAGCATGAAAAATCTTAATGCCATCAATAGTCTTACCCACCTTACGCTCATCATCATCTACAAAAGCAATAATTGCTTTATTGAAATTCCTATCGTGGTCAAAAGTTCTTTTGGTTGCCAATCCGGCCTCGCCTGCACCGTAAATAATCACCTTTTTCTTATCGAGGTTGAGGTTTTTCACATACATGAAAAAATACTTAACCAATACCCTATAGCTAGTTAACAACAAGAAAGAGGTTAAAAAGTTAATTACAACAACGGCACCGGCTATTAGCTCTTGATCACCTCTGGATGTGACAATTAAGTTGATTAGATATAAAACAGAATTACCAACCAATAGCGAGAACAATATGCGAAATGTATCTTGAGCGCTGGTATAGCGAATAATACCCGCATAAGTACGAAACAAAGCAAAAACAACTGAGTTTACTGTAGTTACGATGAAGATATTACGTAGCAGTATATCCCAGCTAAGGAGATTTAGATTAAGATTAGAATTGATGGAATAAGCAAGAACAAGTGAAAAGATACAAATAACCGTATCTAAAAGAAAGATTATCCACCTGGGTACTATATTTACCTTCTTTATCAAAGTATTAAATTTCTAGCGTTATAATTCACAAATATAAATGATTTATTTTCGTGCAATTATCATACCAAGTAAAAAACAAATAAAACGCTGATTTTCAAATAAATAAAATATAACAATTTTGTTACCTGCTATAAAATATTTATTTCTTCTAATATCTTTCTCCAACTTGTTGCCTCCACATGGCGTAATACAAGCCTTTTTCAGCCAACAAAGCAGCATGATCACCTTGTTCAACAATGTGTCCTTTTTCAAGAACAAAAATTATATCGGCATGTTTTAAGGTTGACAATCGGTGGGCGATAAGGATATTGATGTGACTACTCTTTGCTCCTATCTCCTTAATTGTAGAGGTAATTTCTTCCTCGGTAATTGAATCTAAAGCCGAAGTGGCTTCGTCAAACACCAGAATATCTGGCTGTCTCAACAAAGCTCTAGCTATAGAAAGACGCTGTTTTTCGCCTCCTGATACTTTTACCCCGCCCTCGCCCAGTACCGTATCCAAACCTTTCTCGGCTCTTACCAAAAGGTTATGGCAAGCTGCTTTATTTAACACCTCCAAACATTCTTCATCGCTGGCATCGGGTTTTACAAACAACAAATTTTCGCGAATGGTGCCTGCAAAAAGCTGTGTCTCTTGGGTCACAAAGCCAATTTTGGTACGTAAGCAGTCTAAATTAACCGATCGTGCAGCTACTTGATTATAATACACCTCACCTTGCTGTGGCTTATACAAGCCAACAAGTAGTTTCACCAAGGTAGTTTTACCGGCTCCTGAAGGCCCTACAAAGGCTATGGTTTGTCCTTGGTTTACCGAGAAACTGATATCGGTCAAGGCATTGCCCTGTCCACTAAGGTGTTTAAAACTAACCTTATCGAAAGCAAAAGTCTCTATCTTAGCAATACTTAAAGGGTTTTCGGGCTGCTTATCTATGGGCAAACTTAAAATATCTTTGAATTTTCCTAATGAAACCTCTGTCTCTCGCCAAATTAGGATAACATTTCCCAGCTCTTGTAATGGCCCAAAAAGAAAAAATGAGTAGAATAGAAAAGAAAAATACTGCCCTGCAGAGATGGTATCGTCAAAAATTAATACCAGCAACACCACAATCATTGTGCTCCGCACCAAATTTACCGTTGTTCCCTGCACAAAACTCATGCTACGAACAAATTTTACTTTTCGAAGTTCTAAACCCAGTATTTTAAAAGTTGTTTTATTGAGGCGCTCTATTTCTTGTTGAGCCAGTCCCAAACTTTTAACCAATTCAATATTTCTTAGCGATTCGGTGGTAGTACCGGCCAATGCTGTTGTTTCTGCTACTATCTTTTTTTGGATGGTTTTTATCTTTCTGCTTAGAAACCAGCTTACGAAAGCGATAACCGGAATGGATGCCAAATAGACCAAAGTTACCTTATAGCTGACCGAAAGCGAATAAACAATAACGAAGACCATACCAATAAGGCTCACAAATAAAACGCTAATGAAAGCAACCACAAATTTTTCGGTATCAGCTCGTGCTTTCTGTAAAACCCCCAAGGTCTCGCCACTTCTTTGGTCTTCGAAAACTTGAAAAGGTAGTTCTAATGAGTGTTTAAGTCCATCGGCATACATCTGCGCCCCAACTTTCTGCACAACAATATTGGTATAGTAGTCTTGAAAATTTTTTGCAATACGTGAAACCATAGCTGATCCAACCGCTAACCCAACCAAACCCAACACCCCGTAAATGTATTCAGCACGTTCAAGTTCACTTTTCTTTTCGATAAATCGATCAACGATTAAGCCGGTGATGTAAGGGTCTAAGAGTGAGAAGCCAATGTTTACCGCAGCCAATAGCAACGCAAAAAGCACTACCCATTTGTGGGTTTTAAGATAAGTGAGCAATAAATCCATAAATTTATAATATTGCCTAAAATGAAGATAGGGCATCAACAACCGATACCCTATCTGATAAAAAAATTATTGCTAAAGAAGCCTATACGGTCATAATATCTTTTTCTTTGGCTTCAATATGGCGATCAATCTTGATGATATAACTGTCAGTAATTTTCTGTACTTCGGCTTCACCTACCTTTATTTCATCGTCTGAAACGCTTTCTGCTTTCAATTTCTTTATTTTCTCATTAGCGTCTTTACGAATGTTGCGGATAGCTACTTTACCTCGTTCACCTTCTTCTTTTGATTTTTTCACCAGCTCTTTTCTGCGCTCTTCGGTTAATGGCGGCACCAACAAACGGATAATACTTCCATCATTTTGTGGGTTGATACCGATATTGGCTTCCATGATGGCTCGTTCAATAGGGCTTAACATATTTTTTTCCCAAGGTTGTATCACAATAGTACGAGCATCGGGTGTATTGATGCTTCCGACCTGAGCCAAAGGTGTAGGAGTGCCATAATACTCTACCATAATCCCATCTAGCATCCCTGCAGATGCTTTACCAGCCCTAATTTTGGTCAGCTCAGATTCGCAATGTGCTACTGCTTTATCCATATTGGTTTGAGCCTCACTAAGTTGTTTCTTTATTAGATCATTCATTATAAAAATTCATTTAAGACCAAATACAAATATAATTTGGAGAGTTATACGCTTACCAAAGTTCCAATATGCTCTCCTTCGGCTATTTTCATAAAATTACCCTTTCTGTTCATATCAAAAACAATGATGGGCAGTTTGTTCTCTTCACATAGCGTAAAAGCCGTCATATCCATCACGCTCAGATTTTTATCGTACACCTCACTAAAAGAAATCTGATCATAACGTACAGCATTGGGGTCTTTCTCCGGATCGGCCGTATAAATACCGTCAACTCTGGTTCCTTTTAGTACCACATCGGCATTGATTTCGATAGCTCTTAGAGCTGCAGCAGAGTCAGTTGTGAAATAAGGATTTCCTGTACCGGCACCAAAAATCACTATACGCCCTTTCTCCAGATGTCTTATAGCTCTTCTTCTTACAAATGGTTCGCAAATTTGTTCCATTTTAATAGCTGATAGTAATCTGGTTTTTAATCCCACTTTTTCGAGGGCATCTTGTAAGGCCATGCTGTTGATAACCGTCGCCAACATACCCATATAATCTGCCTGAGCACGATCCATTCCTGATTTTTCTGCACTCAGCCCTCTAAATATATTCCCACCACCAATTACAATTGCGATTTCTAAACCTTTGGCATGTACCGCTTTGATGTCTTGCGCATATTGATTAACGATTTCATTATCAATACCATACTGCTTGCTTCCCATCAGCGATTCGCCACTAAGCTTCAATAAAATCCGTTTATACTTCATAGTCGGCAAAATTATCATTTTTTTTAATAAGATTGTCTATCGTTTAGCTGAATTTCTTGCCCTTTAAAAATTACTCTTTCCAATTCTAGCTTATCGCTCAACTGTACTATGTTGGCTTTTGCGCCTTCTACTAATTGTCCTATTTGATTTTCTTCTCCAATTAATTTAGCCGGATAAAGTGTAGCCATACGTAAGGCTTCATCTAGTGCTATTCCACAAAAAGACACACAATTTTTTACGGCTTGCAGCATACTCAATGCCGACCCTGACAAGGTGCCATCCGGCAAAATAAACTTTCCATCAACAGCTTTATGCTGGTAAGGGCCACTATCGCAATCAGTCACGGCGTCGGTAATTAAGAAAAGGCGGCTACCCATTACTTTGTGAGCCATCTTTACTATTTCGAAATCGACATGCAAACCATCGGCAATGATGCTGGCCATAGCCTTGGGGTGATTAAACACCGCAGTAGGAATACCTGGTGCCCGATGTTGAATGGCAGACATGGCATTGAAAAGATGGGTTGTTGTTTGTATGCCTCTGTTGTAGGCAGCATTTGCTTGTTCGAAAGTTGCGTTGCTATGTCCTAAAGAAACGGTAATACCTTGCTGTAACAGAAAATCAATAACATTATCATCCTGCAATTCGGGAGCTAGGGTCATCATTTTTATCAATCCATCACCAAAATCTAATAATGCTTTTACCTCATCGAGTTCGGCCTTTCTGATGTACGAAGCTACATGTGCTCCTCTTTTTACAGGATTGAGAAAAGGACCTTCGAGGTGTAACCCCATACAATTTTGAAGATTTGCTCTGGCAGATTTGAGTATGGAAATACAACGATTAAAAACTTCGGGAGTATTGGTAGCCAAACAAAGATAAAAGCTGGTACACCCTTGTTGCAATAGCTCATCCTCAATAATTTTTAGATTCTCCTCGCTGGGATCAGCAGAAAAAAGCTTACCTGCAGCTCCATAAATCTGCAAATCCACAAAACCCGGAACTAAAATTTTACCGTTTGGTTGTGAGGCCGTTGATTTGACCCAATCGGATAGGTGTTCGCCCTCGTAATTTAAACTTTCTACAGCTATAAAGCCATCTGGGCTAAGCAAAAGAGCCCTATCAACGACAGCATTTTTTTTCATAAATAAATTAAATAATAACTGTTCAAATATAAGTTATGTTCTACGCAATGCTCTTGTTTTAGGAAGAATTATTGTAAATTAGAAAATCGACCTAGAATTATAGCCTCCAATATAAACGGGCACAATAATTGTACTACACTCATTATTGAAATTTGACGAGCATGAAAAAAAATGCATTGGTATTGTGTATGTTGATGATTAATTTTATTTCATCAGCACAAAAAAAACCCGAACTACAAGGTGGTTTACAACGTTTTGTACAAGAAAAAGTGATTTACCCCATATATGCTCAAGACAATTGCATACAAGGAACAGTGGAGGTAGCTTTCAAACTAAACAAAGCGGGTCGAATTACCTACAGTTCGGTAAGCAAGGGCATTGGTGCAGGCCTAGACGAGGAAGCTTTAAGAGTTCTACGACTTAGTAGTGGAAAATGGAAAGTTCCCACCAATTACGACACCAACAGCCTTATTCGGAGTCCGATTAGCTTTAGCCTAAAAGGATATGGATGTGAACAAACAAACCCTGCTAGTGAAGGTTTAGCTTTAAAACGCTACCGCGATGAAGTGAAAAATTTGGACAAAATAACCAATCATTACAAAAACTTGGATTTGGGCAGAAAAAGTACAGAAAATGAAGCTAATATTACTGCACTTAAATCACAATTGGGTATAGATGAAAGTTACATTAACCGCTTAGTTACAATTGGCGAACGTAGGCTAAAGCAAGGTGACCAAAAAGGTGCTTGTGATATCTTTATGAAAATAAAATATTTAGGCTCAGAAAAAGGCGAGCGACTGCTGAACAAATATTGTAAATAGATGCGGACTTTATTTCGAATTTTCATTGTTCTTGACCTAATAGCCTTGGTTTTTGTATTGATGCAGTTGGGGGTATTTCTAAAAAATCAAACTGAAAATCTACTTACATCAGAACGGGTGCAAGGCTGGTTGTTGATACCCATATCTTTATTAATGGTAATAGGTATAATAGGGCTGATAAAATTTAAACGGATTGGTCTAATTGCCTATTATTTTCAGTTTCCTTTACGCTTGTATCTCTGGGTATTTAGTTTGGGTTTCATCACACTACTGCCAGAGGCCATTGGAAATTTTGAAGACAAGTGGTTTGACTTGCTTCTAAAGGCCTGCTTCTTAGCAGAGTTTTTAAGACTTTATTTTACTATAAAAGCACATATACATCATGATTTATCTTTTAAAAAACAATAACATGGAAAAATTTCAATTAAAACACACCGCACTAATTGTATTGCTGAGTTTGTTGAGTCTTGGTTGCGCTAAACAAATAAACACAACTATAGCAGATAGCAAGTGGACACTTGCAGAATGGCCTGACAGAGAAATGCCCAGCTCGGCCAAAGCCACCTTACTATTTGCAAAAGACAAACAAGTAAGCGGCAAGGCATTCTGCAACAATTATGGAGGTTCGGCAAACGTCAATGGCAACAAAATTCATTTCAGCCAAATGTTTTCAACAAAGATGTTTTGCCAAGATTTAGCAGAAGCCGAAGACCTATATCTAGCCGATTTATCAAAAGTTAATACCTTTAAAATAGAAGGCGACAAATTAATGTTGTACCACCAAAATAAACTGCTTATGGTTTTTAAAAAAACTAACTAAGCCCTGCGTCAGTATGGCCTACCGCTTGCCCGATGAAGAAATAGTTTTTCCGCACCCGCAACTAGCTGATGAGGATGGTTTGCTGGCAGTAGGTGGCGATTTGAGTATAGAGCGCCTACTGCTGGCCTATCGCCATGGTATTTTTCCGTGGTACAATGAGCCAGAACCCATCTTGTGGTACTCGCCCAAAGAACGATGTGTGATCTATCCCCACAAATTGAAAATCAGTAAAAGCCTAAAACAAACCCTACGTAAAGCACATTTTACGGTAAGTGTAAACCGTGATTTTACCGGAGTGATAGCTGCTTGTGCCAATATAAAACGCAAAGCACAAGAAGGCACTTGGATTAATTCAAAACTAAAGGAAGCTTTTATTCGTTTGCACCAACTGAAATGGGCACAAAGTATAGAGGTGTGGCAAAATGATGAATTAGTTGGAGGCTTATACGGGATAAGTGTTGGTCAAGTATTTTGTGGCGAGAGTATGTTTAGCAAGGTTAGTGATGCATCAAAAGTTGCGATGGTTTATTTATGCCAAAACACCCATTATAAATTAATAGATTGCCAAATACCTAACAACCATTTATACAGCTTAGGCGCAGAACTGATAGCGCAAGCAGATTTTATGGCTATTCTGACCGAGCAACATAAAGCTTCATCTATTTAATTCCCAAACCAACCCTTTTTACTACTAATATTTACCGCCTGTACCCTATTGTTGACATGTAATTTCTTGTAAATATTGGTAATATGAGTACGAACTGTATGTGGACTTAAGAAAATCTCATCGGCTATTTTCTTATATTCTTTACCTTGCACCAAACGCTCCAAAATATCCATCTCACGCTCGGTCAGTGGGCTTTCTTCCTTCTCTTTCAGTGCGAGGTTAGATCCTGACAATAGCTTGAGCGATTTTCTGGCTATTACCGGACTCATGGGCGAACCACCATACACCAAAACTTCTTCCATCGCTTCGAGTAGTCTTTCGGTTTTTTCATCTTTCAACAAATAGCCTATTGCTCCAGCTTTTATGGCTTCAAAAATCTTATCATCGTCATCAAAAACCGACAGCATTAGAAACTTAATATTAGGATAAGTACGGGCAGCAATATCTACTGCTTCTATACCGTTCATTATCGGCATATCAATATCCATAAAAACCAAATCGGGCAATGCACTACTTTCCGCAAGTTGCTCTAAAAACACTTTGCCGTTTGATGCGGTAAAAAGCACCTCTATTCTGTCTGAACTTGACAAACGTTCTATCAAACTCAACAGCGTAAGCTTTTTATCATCGACAATTGCAATTTTAACATTCTCCATTGTTTCTTATTTAGCTTAACACACCTGAACTATTCTTTTCGTGATGAACAATTATCTCTACACAAGTTCCTTTGCCTGGCCTGCTCTCTACTACACATTCGGCATTTATATCTTTAGCTCTTTCTTTCATATTTACAAGACCATAATGACCTTCTGCACGCACACTAGTATCAAAACCCAAACCATCATCTTTTATAGAAATTTTATACACCTGCTTGTTGCTACTAAAACCAATAACAATATTTTCACAGCTACTGTGTTTCAAAGCATTGTGAAAAGCTTCTTGACAAATCCTGAAAAGATTAAGTGCATTGGTAGGACTTACACTCAAATCAACATTAATATCTTCATCAAAAGTAACCGTAACACCATCTTTAAATTCCACTACCTTTAACACATATTGCTTAAACCTATCAGCTAAATCTTCTATAAAGAACTTATCATGGCTAATAGCCCAAATGGTTTCTCGGAGTGTAGTCACGGCACTTTTTCCTGTTTCTCCGAGCACTTTTAATTTATCTTCTAGCTCGCTTCTATCTTTCACCAATTCGGGATGGCTCAAAATCCACTCTAAACTAGTAATGAGAAAAGATAACTGTGCACCAACATTGTCGTGCAAGTCTCGTGAAATTCGTTCTTTTTCTTTTATCAAGCGCAAATTGGCTTCGTTCTCTTTCTGCGAGGCATTTAATAAATCAGCCGTATAGCGTTGTTTTCGTCGCCAAAAAAGTAATAACACACTTGTTATCAGCACCAAAACTAAGAATACCATGATTATGATAATGAGTTTCTGGTTCTTAGCCTGTTCTTGAAGAATTCTGTTTTCTTTTTCTTTCTTCTCTACATTGTACGTGGCCTCGTATTTGGCAGCACTTACTGCTTTTTCTTTTTGAAAAACTGAATCTTTAAAATAAAACCATTTCCAGAAATAACTTGCTGCCAAGGTATCGCCCATTTTTGCTAAACATGTCGCTTTTAGGCTATAGGCATAAGCTTTACCCTCTGTATCGTTAAGCTCTTCATATAGTTTCTCGGCTTTATTGATAATGGGAAGTGCGGCCTTATAATTCTTATCTCTATAAACAATAAGAAAATATCGTTTAATTGCAGCAAAAGCCATATTCTGTCTGTCTTTGGACAAAAAAGCAAAGCGTTCTGCTTCTTTTATTGCTTGCTCGGCTTTAACATAATTGTGACCTGAATGCAAATACAAATCGGCAATAACAGAATAGGCTTGCGAAAGTTGTAAATAGTTCTTTTCTTTCAACCAAATATCAAGCGCTAGTTTAAAATACTTTTCGGCTTCAGTTATTTTACCTGTTTCAACATTTATTACAGACAGACAGTAATATAAATCGGCTATACGATCGTTGATTTGATATTTATTTGCGTTGTCTAAAGCCTTTTTGAACCAAACGGCCGCATTTTCGCGATCTCTTAACCGATATAAACAAACCGCAACACCTCTTTGTGCCTGTACTAGCAATGATGGATTCTCTCCATCTTCTACCCGTCTCAAAATCTCTAAATACTTTGCTTGCGCCTCGGTATAATTGGCATTATCACTCATTATTTTTGCTTCTGCCAAAAGAGCTTTTAACACTTGTTCACTTTTGCTGTTTTGTGTTACAGCCAGGTGAGGCACAAGAAGTAGAAACAAAAAAACACAACAAAGCTTCTTCATATTAGTATTTGGCTAATACAAATCAAATAAAAATACTGCTAAGAAGCTATGAAAATCAGTAAAATACGATAAATGCGGTAGCCTATTGTAAGTATAAATAGGTAGGTTAAATCAAAAAATAATCGCTACAAAACAACCACTATTTGCTTTTTTTCTTCTCAAACTGCATGGGGTTTTCACCATCAGATTGCCCCCTAGACAAAGTTTGTTTTTGTTTAAAGAGCTCAAACTTGGATGGTTGGAGCGCTGCAGCGCCCCATGTGTTATTGCTTTCGTCAATATCGGCTGTCTCTTTCAAAGGATCTATCTGAATAGCAACTACCTCTTTATCCAACATATAGAATTTTGAAGTGCTTTTTTCGTTCAATCGCCATATATGGGCAGGTATTCGGTCTATTTCTTTTGTACCGTCTTTATAGGTAAATTCAACAATTATCGGCATTACCAAACCTCCTTTATTGCTAAAATTTAGCTCATAGAAATGTTTTGCACCATATTTGGCTAACTCTTCTTTGGTAAATTGATCACCCGACCAGTCAATTATCTTAGTCTTGGCCATAGAGGTATCTACCTGCACCAAGCCTCGGGCATATTTCCAGTAAAAATCGCGAGCGGCCAAATCTTCATCGGTATAAAATTTTATAGATTTATCATTGCGATTTCTTTGTTTGGTAATATCATCGGGGGTAGTAATGGGTTGGTCTATTACTATTTTTTTACGTACAGGCTGTTCTTTGCTTGATTTGAAATTCACTTTGGCATATTTCACCTCGTCCAAAGCTAGATCGCAAGGTTCGGTACCGTAAAACCAGCCTCGCCAAAACCAATCAAGATCTTCGCCACTGGCATCTTCCATGGTTCTAAAGAAATCTGCGGGTGTAGGGTGCTTAAAGGCCCATCGTTTGGCATATTCCCTAAATGCATAATCAAACAAATCTCTTCCCATTATGGTTTCTCTCAAAATGTTTAGCCCCGTTGCTGGCTTGGCATAAGCATTGGGACCAAAGTTCACAATGTTCTCCGAGTTGGACATGATTGGTTCCAACTCATCTTTTGACAGGCTCATATAAGGCACTATAGCTTGTGCCGGGCCACGTTTTGATGGAAATTTATTATCCCAAAGTTGCTCTGTCAAAAATTGTAAGAAGGTATTTAAACCTTCATCCATCCACGACCATTGGCGTTCATCACTATTAATAATCATCGGGAAGAAATTATGCCCTACTTCGTGGATAATAACCCCAATCATTCCGTTTTTTACGGTTTCGCTATAAGTACCGTCAGTATTGGTACGACCGTAGTTAAAACAGATCATAGGATACTCCATACCGTTGGCTGCCTCTATACTTTGTGCTACAGGATAAGGGTAGGGAATAGAAAAATGCGAATAACTTTTTAGTGTGTGGGCAACTGCTCGGGTAGAGAAACGGCTGTATAGATTGTAAGCTTCTTTGCCGTAAAAACTCATGCAGAGCACTTTTTTGTCTGCTATGGGCTGTACCATCGCATCCCACACAAATTTTCTTGAACTAGTCCAAGCAAAATCTCTTACATTTTTGGCTTCGAACACCCAAGTTTTGCTAGCTTTAGATTTTGATTTTTCGGCCTTTATGGCTTCATCGAGCGTTACAATCTCAACCGGTGCGCTTGCAGATTGTGCCTTGGTTAAACGATTTAATTGCAAAGGCGAAAGTACTTGTTTGTAGTTCATACACTCGCCAGTTGAGCCCACCATGTGGTCGGCGGGTACGGTCATCTGCACCTTGTAATCGCCAAAGGTGAGGGCAAACTCTCCTCGTCCGGTAAATTGGTGATTTTGCCAACCCTGAAAATCACTATAAACACACAAACGTGGATACCACTGGGCCATGGTAAATAGGTAGTTCCCATCTTCGGGGAAATACTCATAGCCTCCGCGGCCACCCATTTCAATACGGTTTACAATATTGTAGTGCCAATCTATCTTCAATACATAGCTATCTCCAGGTTTCAGCAGAGGTATCTCTACACGCATCATGGTTTTATTGATGGTGTATTGCAGTCCATTTCCGTTTGCATCGGTAATTTTATCTATCTTAAGCCCATAACCATTATCGGGCTGGTTGATGGCTGCTTTATCGAGATTTTTAACGCTGATTGAAGCAGGCATTTTGCTAGCCTGTTGGTAATTGGCATTGTTGATGTTACTGTGCTGGTTTTCATCGAGTTGAAACCAAAGATAGGTCAAAACATCAGGCGAATTGTTATAGTAGCTTATCGTTTCTGAGCCTGTAAGTCGTTGTTTATCTTCATCTAAAATACACTGAATATCGTAATCGGCTTTTTGCTGCCAATACTTATTGCCTGGTGCTCCGCTAGCTGTTCTTTGCTCGTTAGGGGTGGGTAATATGGTGCCCAACTGTTCAAACCTATTGCCGTGATTGCTTTTAGCATTGTTTCTAATGTCTTGAGCCTGTGTTAAGCCATGAAACATTAACGATACCAGCATCAATAAGCATATCTTTCTCATTATATTTTAGTTTTATTACCCAATATTAGGGTATTCTTTGCAAAGCCATTTCTAAAGATAAAGCAAATATAGCCGATGAAACAAAAATTACCCAGTCTCTTCTGCGTACCCTAAACACATCAAGCACCAATATGCTCAACAAAATAAACATCACCACAAAAACAATCTGACCAATTTCTAGCCCCAAATTAAAACCCAATAGTCCCCATACCAATTGTTGGTCTTGGGCCAACATTAGCCGTACAGAGTTGGCAAATCCCATACCGTGAACCAAACCAAAAAAAAGAGCCAAATAATAATTCAACTCCATTTTTTTGTGACGCTTTTCTTTCCTAAACAAATTAAATAATGCAGTAATAACGATGGTACAAGGAATTAGAAACTCGACCCAGTTACTCGGAAATCGTACGTAATCTAAAACACTGAGCGCCAAGGTGAGCGAGTGGCCTATGGTAAAAGCCGTGATGAGTATAAGCAGCTGTTTAACCTGTTTTACAGAGTAAACCACCACTAAAGCCAATATAAACAACTGATGATCAAGCGCATCAAGACCTACAATATGTGACCAACCGATTTTAAAATAGAAAAGTATGTCCTGAAAGGCCATGAAATAGATTTAGTTTTCATTAATTTGGAACTTCTAAGTTAATAATTTTTTTTAGTTGATGAAAGCCGATTAACCCAATATGTTGTTATTTCTATCAAAACTGTTGTTGCCCTTGCTCCTTTTCTCTACCGAAGGTGCTGTTGATGTGGGCTTGGCGCACCCTTTTCATGTAAGTAGCACTACGCTCAGTTACAACGTTAAGAGTAAATCGGTTGAGGTGACATGTAGAATTTTTACCGACGATTTGGAGGAAGCTCTTTTTAGAAAATATGGTGGCAAGATTGACCTAATTGGCAAGCAAAAAGAAATGGCACAACTGGTAAAAAAGTATTTGAACGAACACCTCATCCTTAGCTGGGACGGACAAGTTAGCCAACAAATATTTATCGGTTATGAAAACGACCACGAAGCAACATTGGTATATTTTGAAGCAAAAAAGATTGATGGAACCAAGCAATTACAAATTAAAAACTCAATACTCTACGACTTATTTGATGACCAAATGAACATTGTACATTTTCAAATAAACGGAAAACGACAAAGTTCTAGCGTAAACTACCCGAAAAAAGAAATAAAATTTAGTTTGTAATTTAGCGTAACCAAAACCAATTTATGGAGTTGCTTATCTATTGCCCCGAGTTTACCTCTCGACACCAATACGTGTTTGAGTTTGTGTTTAATACCATACTAGGCAGTAGTTTTGTGCAAACAGAGGACCAAAAAGCGTTCAAAGAATTTTCGGGACCAAAAATAAGCTATACACAAAAGCCCATCGGTACAGAGTTATTGTTTTTCAAGGCCAGTACATTCCTAAACCAGAAGGGGATAGAGCCGACAAAAATAGAAGTTACCCAATTTGGTGACGACAAGGTACCCTTTGCAGTACAAGAAGGGGTTTTGCCTTTTGACCCATTTGCAGCTTCTTTTTATTTCTTAAGCCGCTATGAAGAGTACTTACCTTTTGAAGCTGATGCACATTTACGTTTTCCACCCGAAAAAAGTTTGCAATACCAACTTAGATTGCTCGGCAGACCCATCATAGATGAATGGGCGCTGCTGATAAAAAACCTACTACTAGCCAAAACAAATCAAATAACTTTTAGAGAACGGAGCTTCTTTCATCTACCTACAATTGATATCGACAGGGCATTTCATTATAAGGCCAACGGAATTCTAAAAAATACAGCTCGTTTTATTAAGGCTATACTACAAAAAGATACCGAACGAATTGGGCACTTAATTAACACAGGGCTTGGCCGTAAGAAAGACCCTTTTGACACTTACGAGTTTTTACATGAAATCCATGCAAAGTATCGGCTTAATCCTATTTTTTTCTTTTTAGTGGCACATAGTGGACACAAGCAGTACGATGTCAATCTTGCTCCCGAAGATCAACCGCTACAAGAAGTCATTTTAACAACACAAAAGCATGCTGCAATAGGTATTCATCCTTCCTACTCATCAAATGAAAATTGGCTAAAACTTCGGGACGAAAAGAAATATCTAGAGAATCTAACAGCTACTGAGATAAAAAGATCACGCCAGCATTTTTTAAAACTTCAACTCCCAAAAACCTATCTTCATTTACAAGAAGTAGGTATTACCGAAGATTATACCATGGGCTATGCCTCGCAAGTTGGTTTTAGGGCGGGCACCTGTACCCCTTTTATGTGGTACGATTTACAACTCGAGAAACAATCGCACCTCAAAGTCTTTCCTTTTGCCGTGATGGACGCTACCTTGCGTCGCTATCTGAAGAAACAACCTGATGAGGCTCCTGCAATAATTGAAGATTTAATCCAAAATGTTAAAATGGTTAACGGATGCTTTTGCTCGCTATGGCACAACGAAAGCCTGTCTGATGCTGCCGAATGGAAAGCTTGGCGCCCCGTTTACGAGAAGATGCTAAAAGCTAGTGCAGGCTTTTAAAAATAGTTATACTTTATTATCTTTATTGTATGATTTATGAAGCTAGCAAATACAACTCGATAGCCAACCACTACGTTGCGGAGTTACGTGATATCCATATCCAAAAAGACCCTATGCGTTTTCGCAAAAACATGGAGCGACTTGGCACCTTCTTCGGGCACGAAATTAGCAAGCTTTTAAGCTATCAAGAAACAGAAACAAGTACACCTCTTGGAATAGCACAAAGTCGGGTTTTGGCTCAACAGCCTGTTATTGCTACTATACTGCGTGCAGGTATTCCTATGCAACAAGGCTTACTAAACGTTTTTGATCGGGCCGAGTCTGCTTTTATAACGGCCTATCGCAAAACACGTAAAAACGGTGATTTTATCATCAAAATAGAGCACGTATCGTCACCAAGTTTGGAAGGTAAAACCGTTATTCTTGCCGACCCCATGCTGGCAACCGGGCTTAGTATGGTTTTGTGTGCAAAAGAACTTATTGGTACTCAAAAAATAAATGCACTACATATTGTATCTGCTATTGCGAGCCGAGAAGGTCTTAACCACGTTAGGGCAAACCTACCACATGCACAACTTTGGTTAGGTGCTGTAGATGAAGAAATGACTACCAAAAGCTATATTGTACCCGGCTTGGGTGATGCCGGAGATTTAGCCTTCGGTGACAAAATTTGATTAAGTAACCTTTGCTTTCCGAATTATTCGAGAAAAATAAGCAGGGAAAAAGCGTTTGAGTAGAATAGCCTTTACCTCTTTTCCTCCAATATATACCTCTTCTTTTTTTGCATCCATAGCTTTTATGATTTGTGCTGCACAGGTTTCGGCAGGCATACCATTGGCCTGCGCCTCATCCATAGTGCCTTGTGGGCTACCATCAGCAGTTAGCGCATTGAGGGTGACTTGCGTTTTAATAAACCCTGGACACACCATAAGTAAATGGATAGGAGTATTAGCAAGTTCAATCCTCAACGAATCAAAATAACCATGCAATGCATGCTTAGAAGCAGAATAAGCCGAGCGATAACGAGTACCAAACTTACCTACCAAACTGCTGATGCAAACAATTGTGCCTTGTTTTCGGTCAATCATATCAGGCAAAACCAGCTTACTCAAAACCACAGTACCCCAATAATTAATATTCATCAGGCGTTGTTCGGTTTCGAGATTGGTTTCGAGGGCTAATGCTCTTTGGCTCAGTCCTCCGCTGTTTATTAGGATATCAATATAGCCATATATGCGTTTGGCATCGGCATATTTTTGGGACAACTCTTCTGTGCGTTCCAAGTCAAGGGGCAACACGTGCACATCAATTTGGTTGCGACAGTTCTGCTTCACCCGATAGAGTTTACTCCGATCACGAGATGAAATGATTAATTTATAACCCGCTGCATTGAGCTGATAAACCAAGGCCTCTCCTATTCCGGAAGATGCTCCTGTAAGCCAAACTACTTTATTCATTATCGCTTATTAAAATTTCTTCTATTATTAACAAAAGGTTGTTTCATCTACAAAAAAACCAGCAGCAACTCGGTCTGCAAACAGCTTGCCTTTGGAGCTCAATATAATGTGATTGTCTTTGAGTAGTACATTTCCTTGTGCTATATTTATATCTAACTCCTTGTTAAAACCTGTTATGTAAGAAGGGTCAAAATCCCTTTCAATTTTAGCAATATCTATTCCCCACATAGTTCTTAGCGCAGTCATCACATATTCGTTGAAACGATTGGCAGGTGTCAACACCTCTATACTCTCGGGTAATTCTCCTGCATTAATCGCTTTTAGATACTTGATGTTGTTGGCAATGTTGGCATATCGGGCACTACCATCAAAACCATGTGCCGAAGGGCCAATCCCCAAATACTGCTCGCCACGCCAATAATTGGTATTGTGCAAGGCATATTGGTTGGGTTTTGCAAAATTGGATATTTCGTAGTGCTCAAAACCAGCCTCGGCTAATGATTGTACCAATTGTGCAAAATGGTTTGCACTTTGGTCATCACTCAAATTTTGTAGTTTACCTACTTTAATTTGATGTGCCAAGGCTGTACGTTCTTCAACGGTAAGTGAATAAGCAGATATATGGGGCACTTGTAACGCTATAGCGGAATTGATGTTGTAATGCCATTTGTCGTTACTGAGCAATGGATAACCATAAATCAAATCAATAGTCAGGTTCTCAAAACCAGTATCTTGGCTACGTTTCACGGCAGCAAAAGCCTCTTCACTTTTGTGAGCTCTATTCATCCAAAGCAAATCTTCATCATGAAAAGATTGTACACCAATACTAAATCGGTTGACAGGAAGTTGACGCAGCTCATTAAGCTTTGTTCTGGTCAAATCGTCAGGGTTTGCCTCTAGGGTTACTTCTACCAAGTTGGTCAGGTCAAAGCTTTTTTCTATTTGGGAGAATATTTTTGCCAATTGGTTACTGGGCAAAAAAGATGGTGTTCCGCCGCCGAAATAAATACTTTGCAAGGTTTGCCCAGCTAAACGACTTTGTTTCAGCTCAATTTCTTTACAAATTGCTGCTACCAAATCGGGGAGATACTTGATTGAGGTGCTGAAATGAAAATCGCAATAAGCACACGCTTTTTTGCAAAAAGGTATATGAATATAGAGACCGGCCATTGCTGGCACAAAGTTAGGATTATTTATCGACTGAAGAGCAAGATAAATCAGAGCGTTTCGCTACTTTTGAAGATGCGAACCATTGGTATAATGCTACTCACTCTATGCTGCTTTTTGGCAAAGAGCCAGCAAACATACTTACTGAAAATGATGGCTACGGACAACGGACAAGATCTGCTGGATAAGTTGGCCAACACCAAAAAACAAACAGATAGTATAACCATATACGCTGAGGCTGAACGGGCAATATCTGCATTACAAGCCAATGGCTATTTATTTGCAGAGGTAAAAAAAATAAACTTTGTTACAAATATTGCCGAAGTACATATCGCCTGCGGCAAACAACTAGCATGGAAAGAACTTTCTTTGTACGGTCTTTCACTGGCAGTCCGAGCTTATCTTGGCCGCAACAACATCGTTTCTTCTCATTTTTCGCCCAATGAACTCAGCAATATCTTCGATAAAATCATCACCTATTACGAAAATAACGGCTATCCTTTTGCTTCTATCCAACTCGATTCGATTGTATTAAACCAAGATAACATCCAAGCAAAACTCAAAATCAGCACGCATCAACTCATAAAGTTTGACAGCCTAAAGATTGTAGGTGATGCTGCTGTTTCTAGCCAATTTTTACAAAAATATTTGGCAATAAAACCCGGTTCATTATATGCCGAGCAGCTACTCGCAAACATAGACAATCAGTTGCAAGAATTGCCTTATTTACAAATGACACAAGCTCCCGAGGTGAGATTTGGTCATAATCTAGCTAAAGTACTACTGTACCTAAACAAAAAAAATGCAAATCGATTTGATGGAATAATCGGTGTACAACAAAATGGCACCAGCGCAAAGCTTGAAATAGTAGGGAAGTTGGATCTGCAACTAGCCAATTTATTCAAAATTGGTGAGGAACTTAAAGTAAACTACCAAAGTTTTGCACAGCATAGTCAATCTTTAGATTTAACCGCACAAATCCCAAAATTCTTAAATACCGATTTTAGTCTTTTGCCAAGCTTTCAACTCCTCAAACAAGATAGTGCCTACCTCAACATCAACAGTCGTATCGAAGCCGAGTACAAACGACCTAATAAAATGGCGATATACCTTAGTTTAGAGAACCGCTCATCCAACCTGATTAATCCACCTGCAATAAACAGCAACTCAGCTAATTTAACAACACTTGACATCAATACGCTGTATTATGGACTTGGGCTAAGAAACCGAAAGCTGGATAACTGGACAAACCCTAAAAAAGGCTATATTTTTGACGTTGAGCTGGCTACCGGTAATCGTATAATAAAAAAGAATTCGGCCCTGCCCGATAGTATTTATCACCACCTAAGCAGAAAGAGTAATGCTTACAAGGTCATAGCTAAGGCCTCACATTTTTTTCAACCATACAGAAACTGGGTAATGGCGAGCCTTTTACAAACCGGGATGATAGCCAACAACTTTAGTTTAGAAAACGAGCGTTTTAGATTGGGAGGACAAAAAACATTGAGGGGTTTTAACGAGCTTTCGATATTAGCAGACCGTTACTTGTTGTGGAATATTGAGTTTCGATACCTTTTGGGTAACAATGATTACCTCTTTACATTTTACAACCAAGCTTTAGTACACCAGAAAAACAATAATCAAAAATATACCGACAGTCCATTAGGTATTGGTATTGGTTTGAGCACCGAAACAAACCTTGGGATATTATCAATTAGCTATGCAATAGGCAAACATCAAAATAATCCATTAAATTTGCGGCAAGGGAAAATTCACGTCGGTATCAGCTCGTTTTTTTGATGATAACTAATTTAAGATTTTTGATCTTCGGTATGTTCTTGCTGCAGAGCCTACATGGTTTTAGCCAGCAAGATAGCATTTTTCGTCAACAGGTAACCATCAATAATCCGCCACAGCTAAATTCTGATACACTTTCCAAGAAAAAAGAAAAAATAGCACCAGCTATACTAATACTCCCAGACAGTTTGATGCTTTTAACACTGAAAGAAGAATTTAGCAAAGGTTATGCTTTCCCTTTGTTTGAAGCCAACAAGCTGCTCACAAAATACGGCAACGAAGTAAGTACAAATCGACAAGAAGGTTCATTGGTAGCCAGAAACCCCAGTTGGCTCCCACTTATCACCATACTGTTTTTGATTCTTTTTGCTGTTTACAAATACACTTTCCCCAAACGACTAACTTTAATAGTTCAGGCTTTTTACAATAATCGCTCACTAAACACGCTAGGCAAAGAAGAAGAAAATATTAATACATGGCCTAGGCTGACCCTATTTATATCACAAAGCCTAGTTATAGGACTTTTTTTATACTTAGCTCTTCACAATAGTAATAAAGACTTCTATTCCTACCTCTACTTTACTGTTCTTATAACTTCTATACTACTCATAAAAGTGGTATTAACACAATTATTATCCTTGGTATTAGATATCGAATCAGCTATAAAACAATACCTCAACATACTATACATTACTTACATCAACCTTTCTTTCTTCTACCTACCAATTATTGTTTTTATTGTTTTCGGTTCAAACACACCTATAAGGTTATTTCTTGCAGCAGGCATCTACCTACTCCTTGCCGCATTCTTTATACAAATGGGGAGGGCTTTTATCAGGGTGATAACACAGTATAAATTTTCAAATCTCTATTTATTTTTATATTTTTGCAGCCTCGAAATATGCCCACTGCTTATTTTAATCAAGGCAACAGGCTTAATTGCTAATTAGGAAAATGCAAGTGACAAAAGACGACAGATTGCGTAAGGTTAAAAGTATCTTAGTTACCTTACCTAAACCAGAATCAGAAAAATCGCCCTATTTTGATTTGGCGAAGAAATACAACTTAAAAATTGATTTCAGATCATTTATCCATGTTGAAGGCGTCCCCGCAAAAGATGTACGCAAGGAAAAGATAAATCTAGCAGACTATACCGCAGTGGTATTCACCAGTCGTAATGCTGTTGACCATTTCTTTCGTATTTGTGAAGAAATGCGATTTGAGGTATCGGCAAATCTAAAATACTTTTGCATTAGCGAATCTACTGCCCTTTACCTTCAAAAATACATACAATATCGAAAAAGAAAAATCTTCTTTGGTAAGCAAACCGCTTCTGATTTGGCCGAAGTATTAAAAAAACATGCCGATGAGAAGTTTTTGTACCCCTGCTCTGATGTTGCTACCGAAGATACCATGAACTTTTTGCAGAAAAACGGCTACAATGTAACGCCAGCTGTTTTATTCAGAACTGTTGTAAGTGATTTATCCGACTTGGCAGATGTTTTTTATGATGTACTTGCTTTCTTTAGTCCATCAAGCATACAGTCACTGTATACAAATTTCCCCGATTTTCAACAAAACAATACCCGTATTGCCGTTTTTGGTTCAAATACCCAAAAAGCGGTATTAGAAAAAAATTTAATTGTTGATATCTTAGCTCCCAATCCAGAATCACCATCAATGACAATGGCACTGGAAAACTACATTAAAAAAGCAAATAAAGCCTAAAAATCAATTTAAGGAAACAAACTTCTTATACGACATAGAATTCAGTGTAGTAATATTTTCTATATAGACAATATTGTAGTATTTTCAACGTTATGAAATACGCAAAAATACCACACAGAATAGCGAAAGTTGATGTTTAGTCTAAGAATTCACAAGGTTATTAACATTTTGTTTATTTTTGTTAATAACTTTATATATCAGAAAAAGCGTAGAAAATTTTATGCAAAAATTTGTATATATTAATGTTTATTGATAAAATTGCTATTAAATACTATAATTAGAACATGAAAAGAATTGACTTTTTAGCCTTTTTTCTGCTCTCTATCTCTATATTTAGCTGCGGAAAAGGCGGTCAAGGTGAGTTAATCGGCGCCTATAACAAAAAATTCAAAACTACCTCTATTCCTTTAGGTATGGTTTATATACCCGGAGGTAGGAACTTAATTGGCATGACCGATGAAGACATTACCTTCTTTCAAGGAAAGCAAAGTAAAATGATATCTTTCAATCCATTTTACATGGATCAAACCGAGATTACCAATGCCGAATACCGCCAATTTGTAAACTGGGTTCGTGATTCAATTGCAATTACAAACAACAAGGATTACATAGAAGATTATGTAATTAAACCCAAAGGCAATGCAAATGCTGCCAACCAAACTTTTAAAAACATTGATTGGAAGAAAGTAGGAAACGGCTCTAACTTGTGGCGCAACAAAAAACAACAAGTGCAAGACAAACTAAAGTCGATGTACATCAGTGACGATCTCTCAACCTATACACACGGACGAAACGACAAAGACATTAATATTAGTAGATTACGTTTTGCTTATGTGGACAAAAATTTGGACAGAGCTTTAGAGAATGCCAATCAGCCGGGTAAGAAACGTATCGATGACTACGATATTTACAGCGATGAGTTTGTGGGTAAACCGGCTTCTTCATTAAAACCAAATCAACACCCATCTGTAATGGTATATCCAGACACATTGGTATGGAGAAAAGATTTCACCTATGAATACAATGATCCCATGACAGAAGCCTACTTCAACCACCCTTCTTACGATAATTATCCCGTAGTAGGTGTAACTTGGGAACAAGCTCGAGCCTTTTGTGCATGGAGAACCCAATTTTACGAAAGTGTAGCCAGACAACGTAAACAACCTGTAAATTCAAGGTTACGCTATGATTTGCCTACCGAGGCAGAATTTGAATACGCTGCCCGAGGCGGAAGAACCCAAACCAAATATCCTTGGGGTGGCCCTTATATAATGAATGCAAAAGGTTGTTTGCAAGCAAACTTCAAGGTAGGTCGCGGTAATTATGTTGATGATGGTGCACTCTATACCGTTGAAGCAAGATCTTATTTACCAAATGATTATGGTTTGTACAATATGGCAGGCAATGTATCCGAATGGACATTAGATTCATACAACAAAGCCCTAGTTGAGGACAAAAACCCTATATTTAGAAAAGGTAAAAGCAAAGTAGTAAAAGGTGGCTCTTGGAAAGATATAGGATTCTTTTTACAAAACTCCGTATCAACACATGAGGAACAAAACGTATCACGCTCTTACATCGGGTTTAGGTGTGTAACTCACTTCCCTGGTAATAGCCTATTATAAAAATTTAAAATCAAACATCCTAAAAAAACTAAACAACATGGCAGGTAAATTCGCATCCAAAGACGCAAAACTGCACTTTGCAACATCAATTGGTGCTTCCGTTGTAATTGTCGGTGCACTCTTCAAAATTCTTCACTTAGGTGGGGTTTGGGGAAGCATTATGATCGGAGCAGGACTTGGAGTAGAAGCTTTTCTATTTCTTTTAATTGGTTTCTTCCCTCCTAAACCTGATGTAGAATGGGAAAAAGTGTATCCTCAACTTCGCAAAGACGGACAGCCAACACCTGCTGATGCACCTTTACAAGTGGCTTCAGGTAGCTCATCAGCTAGTGCCTCATTAGACAAAATGCTCAACGAAGCTAAAATAGATTCTGAACTGATTGAAAGTTTGGGTCAAGGGTTGAGAACATTTAGTGAAAAAGTTGCTGCGGTATCCAATGTTGCAGATGTATCTTTAGCGACCAACGAGCTATCTACTAAAATAAAAACTGCAAGCGATAGTCTTGGTGATATGAGTAGTGCTTTTGAGAAAACAACCTCGCAATTGACCGAGTTAAATACCACCACTACAGATACTAAAGCTTACCACGAACAGGTTAGTAACCTGGCTAAAAACCTTTCTGCGTTAAATGCGGTATATGAATTAGAACTTCAAGATTCAAGCGCACATTTGAAATCAATGAATAAGTTTTATCAAACTATGGCTCAAACTATGGGTAATATAAGCGAGTCAATGGATGATTCGCAAAGCTTTAAAGAAGAAGTTGGTAAACTAGCAAAAAACCTCACCTCTTTAAATGCAATATATGGCAACATGCTTTCTGCAATGAACCAACCTCGTGCATAACTTTAAAATAGCCCAAACAAAAACCAAAAAAACATAAATTATGGCAGGAGGTAAAGAGACCGCAAGGCAGAAGATGATCAACCTAATGTACTTGGTACTATTGGCAATGTTGGCTCTAAACGTTTCCGATTTGGTATTGCGAGCTTTCAAAAATATAAACGATAGCTTAAATGCTTCTAAAGAAGGGGTTACAACAAGCATCAATCAACTCCTAAAAAACTATGAAAATACCAAGGCAAAAGAGAATACTGATAATCAACTAAAGCTAAACAGAGCCAAGGATGCACAAAAAATAAGTAATGAGCTGGTTGAATATATTGAAAGTTTACAGAAAAAAATTGCAGCCGAAGGGTTTGATGAAAACGGAGAATTAGTTCAAAAAAACAATCTAGATATTGGCCAACACTTAATGGGAGGTGATAACGAGAAAAGAGAAGGTGTTAAACTACAAGCGAAAATCAATGAAACTGGCAAAAAGCTAGCTAGTCTACTTCTTCCAGACGAAGGTACACCTACTTTTAAACTCGAGGCATTAGATCCCGTAAAACCAAAAGCTGGTGAGCCCAGAACTTGGACAGGCGCAAACTTTGGGGAAGGCGTTCCTCTAGCCGCCTTTAGAACAATACTTACCATGATACAAAACAACGTAAAAAACATGGAGGCTGATATTATCAATAAAATCTTAGCCGATAAACCTGTCGTTGTTTTAGACCAATTTGAAGCTGTTGCAGTTGCACCTTCTTCATACGTTATACAAGGCCAACCCTATAAAGCCGAAATTTACCTTACAGCCAGTGATTCTAAATCTAGTCCAGATATTTCGGTAAACGGTAATAAAGTACCTACCGAAAACGGAAAAGGTATTTATACCGGAGGAACTTCTTCTGTAGGTAGTTTTACATGGAAAGGAACAATACGGGTTAAAGAACGTAACGGGACCATAAAAACCTACGAAACAGCCCCACAAACTTATCAAGTAGCTAAACCCTCAGCAAGTGTGTCATCAGACAAGTTGAACGTTATTTACGCTGGTATTCCTAACCCATTTACCATCTCGGCTCCGGGTTTTCCTGATGTTGCAGCCTCTATTTCAGCAGGCTCACTGTCTGGATCACACGGTAAGTACATGATTAATGTACCCGGGTCTCAAATTGGTAAAGAAGTAAGTATTAGTGTATCGGGTAAAGATGGCACTAAAACACTATCTTTAGGTGCTCAAAAGTTTAGGGTAAAGGCTGTACCTGACCCAGTTGCTACATTTGCAGGTAAAAAAGGAGGTATCATCTCTGCTAGCAAAATGGCTTCAACAGACCAAGTAGTTGCCGAAATGGAAAATTTTGACTTCGACCTAAATGTTAAAGTAACTAAATTCCAAGTAACAGTAATGAAACCCCGTCAGGATCCTATGCCTTTTTACTGTACTGGAGATAATTTTAATGCCCAAGCAAAGGCAGCATTATCCAATCTACCCTACGGCACAAAGGTTTTTATCGAAAATGTTGTAGCCCACATGCCTGATGGAAGAACCCCATCTTTGAATACTATGGTTTTTACCATTAATTAATCGTGATTATGAAAAAGATATTGTTGTTAACCAGTGCCTTAGTACTAAGCTCATTTGGAGTTTTTGCACAGGCTAAAAAAAACACGAATAAGAAACCTCCGGTCAATACACCGGCTAATACAAAACCAGTAGCAAACACTAGTGCAACACCCACAGCTACACCTGTCCAAGAAGTAAAGCCTAAAAAAGCCCGAAAATACAAGCAAGATGGATATGTCTTTGCGAAAGATACGGTTGTAGTGGAACCTGTGCCTTATGCAAAAATTAATAAGGAAGATGTTCTATACACCAAACGGATTTGGAGAGAGATTGATTTCCGCGACAAGGGGAATATCGTATTAACCTCACCTAAAGTGAATCTATTAGGAGTAATATACAATGCCATCAGCAATGGCGAACTAGAGTTATACGGTATTGACGATGAATCTTTTGAAAAAGACCCCGTTTCGGCAGAAAAGCTAAACGGCAGTAAAAAATCTATGGCCGATACGGCTTTTTTAGGGGTTAACCCCAATACAAATGAGTTAAATGGTGCTAATAACGACTTTTTCGCACAGTCTTTTAAAGGTATTAGAATTAAAGAGGATTGGATATTTGATGGAAAACGTGGTGTATTTGAACCCAGAATTGTAGGTATTGCTCCGGTACGTTTAGATATCAGACAATCAGTAAAACCTGATGGCTCGCCCATTCTTGATGCCAACAACCAACCTGTACCTCCTACAATTACCGAGCAACCCGTTGGCTGGATTTATTATGAAGATCTTCGTCAGGTATTGGCTAATACAAAAATTGCTAATGATGGAAATGACAAATCAGGCTTAACCTTTGATGATATCTTCACTAGAAGATTGTTCTTCAGTTACATCACCAAAGAATCAAGCTCGGGCGACCTTCGTATCCAAGACCTTGAAATAAACGGGAAACTACTTACAGAAAAAGAACGCTTAATTGAAGCCGAAAGAATAAAAAAGAAATTGGCCGATTTTGAGCAAGGATTGTGGGAGTACTAAATGACCTACATAAAAAACCGTTAAATTAGATTAACGGTTTTTTTTTTATGCATACAATCCCGTGATTATAGTCAAGAGAAACCCCAATTTAACAGACCTTATCTAGAATATTTACAAATAAACGGTTGTGATATTTGCTTGAAATAAGGCTCATAATTTTTTTGTAACTTCGTCACTCATTTATTTACAGATAGATTAATTACATAAACTATGGCTTTTGATATAGAAATGATTAAAAAGGTCTATGCCAATTTTGCTGAGCGGGTAGATGCTGCTCGCCAAATAGTAGGCCGACCACTAACCCTATCAGAAAAGATATTATATGCCCACCTTTGGGACGGAAAACCTACACAGGCTTTTGAAAGAGGAAAAGACTACGTTGACTTTGCTCCAGATCGCGTAGCTATGCAAGATGCTACCGCCCAAATGGCTTTATTGCAATTTATGCAAGCTGGTCGTGCTAAAGTTGCGGTACCATCCTCGGTACATTGTGACCACTTAATTACAGCAAAACTTGGTGCCGATATTGATTTACCACACGCCAAAACAGAGAGTGCCGAAGTGTTTGACTTTTTGGCCTCAGTATCCAATAAATACGGAATTGGTTTTTGGAAACCCGGTGCAGGTATCATTCACCAAGTAATATTGGAAAACTATGCATTCCCTGGCGGGATGATGATTGGAACGGATAGCCATACGGTAAACGCTGGTGGACTTGGTATGTTGGCTATTGGTGTTGGTGGTGCCGATGCTTGTGATGTAATGGCCGGATTGCCTTGGGAACTTAAATTCCCAAAACTAATTGGTATCAAACTAACCGGAAAACTCAACGGCTGGACAAGTGCCAAAGATGTGATTTTGAAAGTTGCTGGTATCCTTACCGTAAAAGGTGGTACCGGAGCAATTGTTGAATATTTTGGCGAAGGTGCAAAAAACCTAAGCTGCACCGGAAAAGGTACTATCTGCAACATGGGAGCAGAAATTGGTGCTACAACATCTACCTTTGGTTACGACGATAGCATGGAGCGTTACCTAAGAGCAACCGGCAGAGCCGATGTTGCCGATGCTGCCAACAACATTAAAAACTATTTAACTGCTGACGCTGAGGTATATGCTGAACCCGAAAAATATTTTGACCAAATTGTTGAAATAAACTTGGACGAACTAGAACCCTACCTTAACGGACCTTTCACACCAGACTTGGCTACACCAATTTCTAAAATGAAAGAAGTGGCTGCTGCCAACGGATGGCCAACCAAAATTGAGTGGGGACTTATTGGTTCATGTACCAATTCTTCTTATGAAGATTTATCAAGAGCAGCTTCTGTAGCCAAACAGGCTCTTGCAAAAGGTTTAGGTAAAAAGGCAGATTTCGGGATTAACCCCGGATCGGAGCAAGTACGCTACACCGCCGATCGTGATGGCTTGCTAGACAACTTCCGTGAGCTTGATGCAACTATCTTTACCAATGCTTGTGGTCCTTGTATAGGCATGTGGGACAGAGTAGGAGCCGAAAAGCAAGAAAAAAACACGATTGTTCACTCGTTTAACCGCAACTTTGCCAAACGTGCTGATGGTAACCCCAATACTTATGCCTTTGTTGCCTCTCCTGAACTTGTAGCAGCATTGGCAATTGCAGGCGACTTAGGTTTCAACCCAATTACCGATACACTTACCAATGACAAAGGTGAGCAAGTAAAATTAGATGGTCCACATGGCGATGAACTTCCTGCAAAAGGATATGCTGTTGAAGATGCCGGTTTCCAAGCACCAGCTGCTGATGGTGCAAATGTTGAAGTTATCGTATCGCCTAGCTCGGCAAGGCTTCAGCTTTTAGATCCATTCCCTAGTTGGGAAGGTAAAGACCTTACTGGTCTTAATTTGCTAATAAAAGCAAAAGGAAAATGTACTACCGACCATATCTCTATGGCTGGTCCTTGGCTCAAATTCCGTGGTCACTTGGACAATATCTCCAATAACCTTTTAATTGGTGCTGTAAACTTTTTCAACGAAAAAACAGATTCGGTAAAAAATCAACTTACTGGTGAATATGGCCCTGTACCGGCAACACAACGTGCGTACAAAGCACAAGGAATTGGATCAGTAGTTGTGGGTGATGAGAACTACGGCGAAGGCTCATCTCGTGAGCATGCTGCTATGGAGCCAAGACACCTTGGTGTACGTGCCGTATTGGTAAAATCATTTGCCCGTATCCACGAAACAAATTTGAAAAAACAAGGAATGTTGGCCCTAACTTTCTCTAACAAAGAAGACTACAACAAAATACAAGAGGATGATAAGATAGATATCTTAGGCCTAACCGAGTTTGCTCCAAATAAAGCTCTAACGATGGTACTGCACCATAGTGATGGTAGTAGCGAGCAAATTGAAGTAAACCACAGCTACAACGAACAACAAATTGAGTGGTTTAAGGCTGGTGGTGCACTTAACATCATTCGTAGGGAGGCAGCAGCCCAAAAGGCATAAAAGCAAATCTATTATAATAAAAAAAGCTACTTGTATAAGTAGCTTTTTTTATTATGAATTGGAGCAATTCCTTTTACAAAAGAATCTATTAAGGATTTATAGTAAGGAAAATATAGGCTACTAAATTCACCAGCAGCACTACCCCATAAATTGAATTGCTCCTACCTCCTATTAACGAAAGCATTACCGTGAATATTGATATCACCAATAAGATAATAGGAAGAATATCGAGCCCCAAAAGCAGAGGAATATCATAAATATAACTTACCACAGAAATGGAGGGTATGGTAAGACCAATACTAGCAATAGCAGAACCCAAAGCCAAATTGAGGCTAGTTTGGATTTTATTTTTCCGTGCAGCATTCACCGCAGCAATACCTTCTGGTAGTAAAATTACAGCCGCAATGATAATACCCACAAGACTTTTTGGCAATCCATAGTTTACAATCATCACCTCCAATGGGTGTGACAAGCTTTTTGCTAAAAGCACTACAATGGTAAGGCTAATCAACAAGAAAACAAGACTAATAATTAACGTATTGTTAGAAATAGCATGATGGGCCGGCGCTTCTGCTTGCTTAGCATCATCAACATCCGATATAAAATATTCTCTGTGCCTAACTGTTTGTGCAGAAATAAACGCTGCATAGATGGTAATACAAGCGAATATCTCAAAAATGATTTGAGCTTCGGTATAATAAGGCCCCAATTCTCCTTTCGTAAAGGTAGGTAGCACCATAGTAAATGCAACAATGGAGATTAATGACACCAAGGCTATTTTTACCGAATGAGGAGAAAAAGTTTGCGTATGAAATTTTCGGCCTCCAATAAATAAACATAAGCCCACAACACCGTTCAACAACAACATCACGGCAGAATAGACCGTGTCTCGAGCAAAAGATGAGTACTGTTCACCTCCAGAAATCATCAACGAAACAATAATCGAAACTTCAATAATGGTAATTGATACTGCCAAAATAATTGTCCCGTAAGGTTCACCTACTCGGTGTGCTACCAGCTCTGAATGATGTACAGCAGACATAACCGAGAAAACCAATAAAACACCAGCTATAACTTGAAAGATAACATTGTCGTCTAGATATCCTGAAAAATAAAGGATAAAGGCTAAAATTGGGATTGAGGTAGTCCACTCATAAAACTTTCTTATTCCTTTTAATTTTTCTATTTTACTCATCGGCTATTATTTTATAGGTTATACTCAAATTTCAATCTTTTATAGAATTATTTGTATCTTCAAGGGCAAGGAAAGCTGTAATTGCTGCAATATCTTTCTCAAAAATATGTAGTTGCACACCACTGATCGAAGAATCTAATAGAGGTCTTAGCCAAGCGGTATTTTCGCCCGAAAGGAAACAATCAAATCCAGCGTCTTGTAGCCTCAAGAGTATCATCTGGGCTTCGAGGGGATTTCTGAAGTTTTTATATACAACAATCTTATTGTTTTCCATTTTAAATTGGTTATTAACGCATTTCAAAAACTATCACAGACAAATCTGCATCGGGCTTTACCAATAATTGGGGCAGATTTATTAAACTATTTGTCCCATCCGCTTTAAATGTCAAGGGCTGACCCGTATCCAAAACGTAACAGCGTTCTATTTTTTCAGGATTTATCGGTAAAATTAAACTTTCATTTGTAGGTCGATGTATTAAATGAGCAAAAAGAAGGTTTTTCCCCATTTTATTACGTTTATATGTAAAATATATACCCTCTTTATTGGGAATATTGCTAGGGCTAGCACCATAGATTGACTCACCATTAGCATACAACCAAGCTCCCACGCTACGTAAACGCTCAATGGCTACGCTAGGAAAGGTACCATCAGCCTTAGGCCCTACATTTAATAAATAATTCCCTCCTTTTGCTGTGCTTTCAATTAAATAGCCAAGTAGTTGTCGGCTCGATTTCCAATTGTAATCACCTGCATGGTATCCCCATGAGTTGACCATCGTAGCAGGTGTTTGCCAAGGTCGATGCTGAATCTCTTCGGGGTAGGCATTGTCCATCATCTCTAAAAAATCTACTTCGTTGCCAGGGTTGAGGTATGAGATACGCCCGTTAATTAAGGTTTTTGGGCTTTCCTTGCGGATTAAGGCTATCAGTTCATCCCGACGTTTGTCACTAATGAAAGTTTTCTCTTGCTCATCGCCCCAGGTGTCAAACCACAACATATCGGGCTGGTAATTAGTTAAGAGTTCTTTTACCTGAGGTAAACATTTCTCGTACCAATATTGCTCAAAGGCTTTGTCGCTACGTCGAGGCAACCAATCGGGCAAGGCACCTCCGGGATGTTCCCAATCTTCGCAATGTGAATAGTAAAAACCTAGTTTTAGGCCATATCTTTTACATGCCGAAGCCAATTCGCCAAGTATATCCCTTTTAAAAGGTGTACTCATCACATCGTAATCTGAAACTTTCGAATCCCAAAGTGCAAAACCATCGTGGTGTTTGGCCGTTATCACAAAATACCTCATTCCGGCTAACTTTGCTTCATATATCCAGCTATCTGCATCAAATTCTTTCGGGTTAAATTGTTTTACTAGTGCTTGGTAGCCTGCTTTCGGTACTTCTAATCGCTGTTGAGCCCATTCTGCATACCAACTTTTGGCATGTTTAAGCTGATCATTAGGCAAACTCAGTCCATTGTAGCTTCCGGCCAAAATGCTGTAAAGCCCCCAATGTATCATCATACCAAACTTGGCTTCCTTAAACCATGTGGCACGTTGTGAGCTACTGGCTGGAACTGGCTGGGCAAAACCTTGGCTTATTAGAAAGAATAAAGCGAGAATTAATACGATCTTGTTTCTCATACTTAGAAGGTTTAGACCTACAAGATAGTATATATCGGGCAAACTACAAAGCTACAGACAAGCCTATTTGCTTAAGTAGAACCGCTGCGTTAAACTGGCTGCAAGGCCCTTCTTTAAGTAGATAGTCAAAACGCATTTCATCATCAATAATCTGTATATCAAAATGAAAATTCCTGAGTTGGTCGGGATATTGTTGTTCCAAGTCTGCTAATTGAAGATCGTGTGTAGCAAAGAGCATGGGCACCCCCAAGTTTATCATTTTTTGAATGAAAGCCTTGGAGCCATCAAACTTATCCTTGCTGTTGGTGCCTCGTAGCATCTCATCAATAAGCACCAAACAATCTGGTCGAGTGCTTATGGTTTCTAGTATCATTTTTAAACGATCTAGCTCGGCCTTAAAGGTCGATGTACTTTCCATCAGATTGTCGCGAATACGCATATAACTCAGCAAATGAAAAATAGATAAACGCATTTCTGTAGCACAAACGGGAGCACCAGCATAGGCCAAAATCATGTTTACCCCCAAAGTACGCAAAAAGGTGCTCTTGCCTGCCATGTTAGATCCGGTTACAATATCGCTAGTTGGATTGTTCTCAAAATAAAAATTATTAACTACTCTACGCTCGGCAGCTATAAGCGGATGGCCAATTGCTTTAGTTTTTAGGCAAAATTGTTCAGAAATAGTAGGGAAGCACCAATTGGGTTGATTATGAGCTAAAGTAGCTATGGAAATTAGCTCTTCGAAGTATGATATGCTGTCTAAAGCTTTTATGAGCGATTTTGAGGCCGACTTGTCCCAACGAAACAGCCTGATACAACATCTTAAATCCCAAAGAAAGAAAAAGTTAAGCAATGTATAAAGCAGCATATTTAAACGGGCATCAAAAGCAGCAATAATCTTTGACAAAGCCATAATTTGCTCCCCTACCTTTTCTTTTTGGGTGGTAAGGCTGGACAAATGAGCGCTTTGCCAATCTTTTTCTTCTATCCATGCTATTGCTTTTGAGAATTGTCGGATAAGCGTAGCGTTTCCGCTAAAACTATGATACACTACATTAATTTGTTTACTGAAAAAGTAATTTATCGAGACATTGACAGCAAGTACTCCTGCAAAAACAGACCACCAACTAGCCCCAAAAACTAAAGCCACAAACAGTAAAAGCAAGATAAAACCAGGTAGTATGCGTAAATATAAGCTCAACAAAGTCTTGTTTACAAAAGCAAGTTGTTTGCTAAGCTTACCTGACAGCTTATCTTTTATTAGCTCAATCTTTGAGGTGTCTTGTTCTAATAGCATAGTCCTAAACTGCCAAGTTTCTTCAATATTGTTTTGTAGTTCAATTACTGCTTCTTGGCGTTCAATAATCAAATCTTTTGGGAGTGGAGCGCTCAGATGTTTTGCCAATAAAGTTTTAGCCAAGCGGCTAACACTGCGATTAATCAAAGCAAACAAGGATGACTTACCGAACACGTCAAAATCAGAGAGGTAAGCGTGTTTATCATCGCAAAACTCAGCCCCATCATTATACGAACTACCCAGGTTATTCAAACAATTGATTTCATTCTGATAAACCCACAACAATTTTTGGTTGTAATGCAACTTTTGTTCAAGAGCCAATTGCTGCTTCACCAAAAAAGCAAACACTACAATAACTAAAACCATCAGCCCCATAAAAACAAATCGAAAATTTGGATGATCGAGACTTAAAAACAAGACCAAGAATACCAGCTCTACAAAGCTCAAAACCAAGCGGGCATATGAAAACTGCTTTATTTGCTTGCTGATGGTGTTGACCAGCTCTTGCTGCTGCTGGCAGAGAAATTCATATTGGGCTAAAGGATTTTGCTGCTTTTTAAACATTATATTTGAAAAATATTGACAAATATAGCAAAAAGCCTTTGTGGGCCTATTTATGAAAATTAGCCTTATTGTAATCGGGAAAACAGATGATGCCTATCTAGTTGAGGGGATAAATAAATATGTTTCGAGGTTGAAACATTATATAAACTTTCAGATGCATACCATTCCGGAACTAAAAAACAACAAAAGCCTAAACGAGGCACAACAAAAGAACAAAGAAGCAGAGTTGGTTTTAAAACAACTTAACCGATCTGATTATTTGATTTTGCTAGATGAAAAGGGGAAGAAATTTAGCTCGGTTCAGTTTGCACAATACCTAAACAAACAATTGGTAGGTAGTGTACAACACTTGGTTTTTTTAATTGGTGGACCTTATGGCTTTGACCAAAGTATTTATGAGCGATCCAACGGTAGCCTATCTCTCTCAGACATGACTTTTTCGCACCAAATGGTTCGTTTATTCTTTGTAGAGCAAGTATATAGGGCATTCACCATTTTGCACAACGAGCCATATCATCACGAGTAGCCAATTGTATATCAACTGTACCCATTATGGAATACATAGGTTTTGGGCATCCAATCAATAAAACAACAACATGAAACTACCAGCCGATTATCGAAGAAAATACCAATTTAGAAGTAACCAAAAAAAAGAAAGGCGAATGATGAACATTTTTACTTTTATCATTATCCTAGTGCTAATAGCCTACTATGCCTACAGAATTTGGGTATAAATTTGTATCTTGCACCAGCATCTACCCTGATTTAACAATAAATCATTATCCGATTTTTAGTTTTTTATTTTCCGATGTTTTTCAATTATCAAAAAATTGTTGTTAAAGTAGGTTCAAACGTCATTACCAGATCTAACGGTTTGCCCAACACCGAAAGAATAGCTCAGTTGGTTACCCAAATTGCACAGCTCAAAAAGAAAGGAATAGAGGTTATATTAGTATCTTCGGGTGCAGTAGCCTCGGGCCGCAGCCTAATAAAACCCCAAGGCAAACAAGATGCCGTAGCTAGCCGCCAATTGCTGGCTGCTATTGGTCAGGTAAAACTAATTAACACCTACAAAAAATATTTTGCCGAGCATCAACAACTATGCGCACAGGTACTTGTAACCAAAGAAGATTTTCGTGACCGAGTACATTATCTCAACATGAAAAACTGCATCAACATTTTGTTAGAAAACGGAGTAATTCCGGTTGTGAACGAAAATGATGTGGTAGCCGTAACCGAATTGATGTTTACCGACAACGATGAACTGGCCGGACTAATTGCTGCCATGATGAATGCCGACTCATTGTTTATTTTAAGTAATGTTGACGGCATTTATGATGGAGACCCAAAACAAGAAGGAAGCAAGGTTATTACAAAAGTAAATCAAGCTACACCCCAGCTCAGTAGCTATATCAGCACAGGTAAATCGGAGTTTGGGCGGGGCGGTATGCTCACTAAATGTGCCATTGCACTAAAAGTAGCCAAACTTGGCATACAAGTACACATCATGAACGGAACAACAGACGATATTTTGTTGAAGGTACTTGCTGATAAGGCTGTACATACCCACTTTGAGGCTCAACACCAAAAATCAGAAACCAAAAAATGGATTGCCAATGCCGAAACTGCTGCCACAGGCGAAGTGGTACTAAACCAAGGAGCAAAAACTGTAATTAGCTCTGGCAAAGCAGCCAGTTTACTACCCGTAGGCATTATAGCTGTGCGAGGCAATTTCAAAACAGGCGATATCATAAAACTGTTGGACGAAGAGCAACAGTTGATAGGTTTGGGATTGGCCAAATACGGATCAGACAAAGCCCGAGAACGCCTTGGACAAAAAAACCAGCGACCATTGGTGCACTACGATTACTTGTACACCATAAATTAAGCCCTGAACCAAAACATACAACATGAGCTACAAGAGTTACTTTGAAGCGGCCAAAAGAGCCAGTAAGAATCTACTTCAAATAGAAAAAGGCAGGATTGATCAAATTTTACAACAGCTTGCTACCGAATTGAAGAAACAAAGCGAATACCTATTGCATGAGAACAAAAAGGACCTTGAGCGAATGCCTGAAAGTGACCCTAAATTTGACCGACTAAAACTCACCAAAGAACGGATAGCCGACATTGCCAATGATTTGGAGAATGTTGCAAACTTACGAAGTCCTTTGGGCGATGTTTTGCTCGAAAAAACACTTGATTCGAACCAGCTCTCATTAAAGAAAGTAAGAGTGCCGCTTGGACTTATTGGCGTTATCTACGAATCAAGACCCAACGTAACAGTTGATGTTTTTAGTCTTTGCTTTAAAACCGGCAATGTAGCCTTATTGAAAGGAGGTAGCGATGCAGAATACTCCAATATTGCACTAGCAAAAGTCATAAAAGAAGTATTAGCCGCCAACCAAGTATCTGTAGATGTTATCACCCTTTTACCAGCCGAACGACAAGCTACCGAGGCTTTATTAAATGCTAGCAAATATGTTGACGTGTTGATACCTCGAGGTAGCCAAAGTCTAATCGACTATGTGAGACAACACAGCAAAATTCCGGTAATAGAAACAGGAGCCGGAATAGTACACACTTTTTTTGATGCTTCGGCCGATCTTGAGAAAGGACGAAACATTATTCTAAATGCCAAAACACGCCGTGTGAGTGTTTGCAATGCCCTAGACTGTACTCTTGTTCACCAAAGCAGATTACTTGATTGTTATTCGCTATTTGCTCCATTGGCCGATAAAAACGTGGAATTGTATGCCGACGAGCAAAGCTACGAAGCGCTAAAAGGCACTTACCCAGCTCATTTATTACACACAGCACAAGCGGCACACTACGGCACCGAATTTTTATCGCTTAAAATGGCGATAAAAACCGTCAAAGACATTGATGAAGCCCTTGCCCATATCGAGCGTTATAGCTCAAAACACAGTGAAGCTATCATCAGTGAGGATACTCAAAATATTGCATTATTTATGAACCAGGTAGATGCTGCTGCAGTATACGCAAACGCATCCACTGCTTTTACGGATGGTGCCCAGTTTGGACTAGGAGCCGAAATCGGTATCAGCACACAAAAACTACATGCTCGCGGGCCAATGGCCTTAGAAGAACTTACCAGCTACAAATGGCAAATTAACGGCAAGGGACAAACCAGAGACTAAACTCAACTGCAAAACCAATCAACGCCAAACGGGTTTCTGTAACATTTCAAATGCAATGCCTCATGTGATATTGCACTGACAATTGCCAAAGTATTACATTTTAATTTTGTTGACATTTTTGTTAAACAATTAAGTCAACACATTGAGTACAGAAGAACTAATCAAAGCCAAGGCCAAGGAGATTTTTTTCACCAAAGGGCATTTGCACGCCACCACGCAAGACATTGCAGATGCGGCCGAGGTAAATCGTTCGCTCATTAATTACTATTTCCGATCGCGAGACCAACTTTTTCAAACAGTTTATCGAGAGGCAGTAGAGGATTTAAAATCACAACTTGATGTGGTGTTTTATGCCGATATCCCGTTTAAAGAAAAGGTAGAGCAGTTTATAGAAGTGTATATGAAGGAACTGTTACGCTACCCCTACCGCGAGTCATTCTTGATTACAGAAATATGTAGCAATAATTTTGCTTTAAAGGAGAAAAAGAAGAGCGAGGCCATGCATCATTTTCTGAAGGATATTGAACAAGCATCGGCACAAGGAATTATCAAACCATGTAAACCAGTCCACTTTCTGTTCAACCTATTCTCGTTGATGGCGCTACCGGTTATTATGCGCCCACTTTACCAAAAGTTACTAGACATTAACGATTTGGACTACAACCAATTAATAAACGAAAGAAAAGCTTTAATTTTAAAACTAATATTTGATTAAACGTTGCAATATGATATCCAAAATTAATTCAAAACCAATTTTATTTGCATGTACCGCACTCTTTGCCTTTTCATGCGGATCTAACACAAAAGATTCAAAAGCTGGAGCCGGAGCGGGCAAAGCTATGGGGCCACAGGCCTATCCCGTAGTACAGCTCGAAGAGATGAATACTACCCTATTCGATGCCTATCCTGCTACACTTGAAGGGCAACAAAATGTGGATATCCGCCCAAAAATTGATGGATTTATCGAGAAGATATTTGTTGATGAAGGAGCTACAGTAAGCCAAGGTCAACCTTTGTTTGCTATCAATGCACCGCAATATGAGCAAGCTGTACGCACTGCCGAGGCCGCTATAAAAAGTGCTGAAGCCGAAGTAAATGCAGCACAATTGCAATACAATAAAACCAAACCTTTGGTAGAGAAAGATATTATCAGCAAGTTTGAGTTAGAAAGTGCCGCTTTGACACTTACCGCCAAAAAAGCAAATCTATCACAGGCCAAAGCCGCTTTGGTTAATGCTAAAGTCAACCTGGGCTATACCTTGGTCAGAAGTCCTGTAAATGGTGTAATCGGAAACATCCCCTACAAAGTTGGAGCTTTGGTGAGTAGCAATAGCCAACAAGCCCTTACTACTGTTTCAAATATTAGCAAGATTTATGCTTATTTCTCATTAAACGAAAAACAATTGTTGGCCATTTCACGTAATGCAAGCGGCAAAACTTTGGCCGATAAAATCAGGCAAATTCCTCTGGTTAGTTTACAATTGGCCGATGGTAGTGTGTATCCAATTCAAGGCAAAATAGAAACCATAAGTGGCCAAATCAATACTCTTACTGGTTCGGCTAGTTTAAGGGCAACTTTCCCCAACCCCAATGGTCTTTTACGCTCAGGTGCTAGTGCCCGCATAATTATTCCGCAGCATTTGCAAAATGCTATTCTTGTTCCCCAAAAATCTACTTCTGACATACAGGGTAAAAAATTTGCCTACCTCGTTAACGACACCAACGGTGTTGTGATTACCAATATCGAGGTGATGGAGCAAGGTAAAGACAATTTTTTTGTGGTAACCTCGGGTTTAAAAGCCAAAGACAAGATTGTGTTAGAAGGTTTCAGTTCTATCAAAGATGGAGACAAAATAAAAAGCACAATCAAACCTACCGATTCGGTTTTTGCTGAGGCAAAATCTATTGAAAAATAATTTGTTGGCCTTTAAAAACAAAAATAAAAATGCTAAAGAAATTTATAGATAGACCGGTACTATCCACAGTAATATCCATTATCATTGTTATTTTGGGTATCTTGGGTATCATTACCTTGCCGGTTTCACAATATCCGGAGATTGCACCTCCAACAATTCAAGTATCGGCTTCGTACCAGGGTGCCAATGCCGATGTGGTCATGAACAGTGTTGTAGTTCCACTAGAAGAACAAATAAACGGTGTAGAGGACATGACCTACATGACCTCATCAGCCGGCAATGACGGTTCTGCAAACATTACGGTAAACTTTAAGTTGGGTACAAACCCCGATTTGGCCGCCGTAAACGTACAAAACCGGGTAGCCAGAGCCACCAGCTTACTCCCTGCCGAGGTAACCAGAGCCGGTGTTATTACCGCAAAAAGACAATCGAGCAACGTACTTATATTTGCGCTGGTTAGCGATAATCCGGCATACGACCAGAAATTTCTTCAAAACTATGCCGAAATCAATCTAATCCCTCAAATAAAAAGGGTGACAGGTGTTGGCGATGTAAACGCCTTCGGGGCATCAACCTATACCCTACGTATTTGGCTAAAACCCGATGTAATGGCGGCCTATGGCCTCGTTCCAAGCGACATTAGCGCTCTATTGGCCGAGCAAAATATAGAAGCCGCTCCCGGACAACTGGGTGAGCAAGGCAAGCAATCGTTCCAATACACCCTCAAATACACCGGAAGGTTAAAAGATGAAGCTCAATTTGGTGATATCATTGTCCGCAGCAGCAATGACGGACAAGTGCTTAAACTAAAAGACCTTGCCCGTATAGAGATGGGGGCACAAAGCTATTCGAGTGCTGTACAACTAAACGGCAAATCAGCTCTAGGTTTCTCGGTTCAGCAAACAGCAGGCTCAAATGCCAAAGATGTTATTCAGGGTGCATTGAAAGCTATAGACGAAGCGAAAGTTGATTTCCCCTCAGGTATTCGCTACGAAATTCTAACCAATGTCAACGATTTCTTGGATGCCTCTATAGAAAAAGTACTACACACGCTCATCGAAGCTTTTATTTTGGTGTTTATTGTGGTATTTATTTTTCTTCAAGATTTTAGATCAACCCTTATTCCGGCCATTTCTGTTCCCGTGGCTATTATTGGTACCTTCTTCTTCTTGAGTCTCTTTGGTTTCACCATCAACTTGCTAACACTGTTTGCATTGGTACTGGCCATTGGTATTGTGGTAGATGATGCGATTGTCGTCGTCGAGGCCGTACACGCTAAGCTAGACAAAGGCTACAAATCAGCCCGAAAAGCCACTCATGATGCTATGGAAGAAATTACCGGAGCCATCATCTCTATCACATTGGTTATGGCGGCTGTGTTTATCCCGGTTAGTTTTATTGGTGGTTCATCAGGCGTGTTTTTTAAACAGTTTGGTCTTACTTTGGCTATAGCCATTCTCATATCGGCCATAAACGCCCTAACACTAAGTCCGGCTCTTTGTGCACTCTTACTGAAACCACATGGCGATGAGGGTAAGCATGGAAACAAGAATTTCCTTAGCCGTTTCTATCTTGCTTTCAACAGTTCTTTTGAAGCCTTGACCAAAAAATACCAAAAGGGCGTAAATTTCTTGATTAAGAAAAAATGGGTTGCTGTTTCGGGACTTTTGCTTTCGGTAGGTATATTTATTTGGGCTTTTATTTCTACGCCAAAGGGATTTGTACCGAGCGAGGATATTGGTTCTATTTTTTCTGATGTTTCTTTGCCTCCTGGCTCTTCGCAAGAAAGAACCGAACTGATATTGAGCAAGGTGGACAGCATTGTACGTTCTGTTCCCGAGGTAAGGCTTACTCTAAAAGTAACCGGTAGAGGTATGATTAGTGGCTCGGGTAGTTCTTACGGGATGGTTATTAGCAGGCTTAAACCTTGGAACGAGCGTAAACGAGATGTAAAAGCCATTTTAGCCGAACTTTTTGCAAAAACTGCCAGCATAAAAGAAGCAAAAGTAATTTTCTTCCCTGCGCCAACTATACAAGGCTTTGGTATGGGCGGTGGATTTGAATTTCAGTTGCAAGACCGTACCGGAGGCACCATTCAGCGCTTCACAGAGGTAAGCGGTCAGCTGTTAGCCGCACTGAATAAAAGACCCGAGATACAATATGCTGCTACCTCATTCAACCCCAATTTTCCGCAGTATATGATTACGGCCAATGTTGCCAAAATTAAGCAAGCTGGTTTATCCGTAAACGATGTATTGGGTGTAATGCAAGGTTACTTTGGTGGGGTTTATGCATCCAACTTCAATCGTTTCGGTAAGCAGTATCGGGTAGTCTATCAAGCCGACCCACAATATCGAGCCAATCTTGAGAATTTGAATCAAGTATATGTACGAACTCCCAAAGGAGAAATGGCTCCCATATCGGCGTTCATCTCTACCGAGAAGGTTTATGGGCCACAATCAATATCAAGGTTTAACCTCTATACTGCTATTAAGATAACGGGTAATCCTAATCCGGGCTACAGCTCGGGCGATGCCCTGAACGCCATACAAGAAGAAGCAGCCAAGCTATTACCCGCTGGCTACGGATACGAGTTTTCCGGCTTATCAAGAGAGGAACAATCGGCAGGAAGCCAAACAGTGTTTATCTTCATGCTTTGTTTGATATTTGTCTATTTCTTACTGTGTGCTCAGTATGAGAGTTATATTTTACCTTTAGCAGTTATCTTATCACTACCCGTAGGTTTGGTAGGGGTATTGGTTTTCGATAAGCTGTTTGGTATCGATATCAACATCTACACCCAAATTACACTAATTATGCTCATTGGATTGTTGGCCAAAAATGCAATTTTGATTGTTGAGTTTGCAGCACAACGCCGTAGGCACGGTCTTAGCATCGCCCAAGCTGCTTTAGACGGGGCGCTTAGTCGTTTAAGACCAATCTTAATGACCTCTTTTGCATTTATTTTTGGTATTATGCCGCTCATGCTTTCTTTTGGTGTTGGTGCCGAGGGTAACAAATCAATTGGTACTGGAGCCGTAGGCGGTATGTTGTTTGGTACAATACTGGGTGTTTTCTTAGTGCCAGTTTTGTTCATAATTTTCCAAAATCTACAAGAGAAAGTAAGTAGCAAATCGCCATTTGATGAAGGTGTAGTTCAAAACCAAGGTCACATCGAATTCGAAAACCCATCTTCCAATTCTTAAATCGAGATAAACAAATGAAACGTCAACATATCTTATATCTTATCCCCTTGGTTACAGCTATTGCATTGTCTTCTTGCGTGAGCAAAAAATATCAGTTTGACAAGCTATCGGTAGCCAATAATTATCGAGACATAAACACTACCGACACCAATAGCTTAGCCAAGATACCTAGTGCACAATTGTTTAACGACCCACAATTGCAACAATTAATAAAACAGGGTATAGCAAATAATTTGGATTTGAAAGCAGCAATAGCTCGAATGAAATCGGCAGAAGCTAACCTTCGCCTAAGCAAATCAGCCTATTTGCCCAGTTTAAATCTCGATGCATCGGTTACTAGTACACAACAGTCAAGAAGCGCACAAGTTTTTGCAGGCGCTGCGCTTAGAAACGAGACTTATAAACTTCAGCTATCTAGTGCTTGGGAAATTGATGTTTGGGGTAAACTAGGAAGTGCCAAACGGGTAGCATTAGCCACATTATTACAAAGTGATGCAGCCAAAAGAGCCGTGCAAACGCAGCTAGTAGCCAACATTGCCAACTATTATTATCAGCTTTTGGCTCTCGACCAACAATTGCGTATTACCGAACAGACTTTACAGAAGCGTATTGAGAGTGTTGCCACCATCAAAGCCATGAAAGAGGCCGGAATTGTAAACGGTGCTGCAGTAGTACAGGCCGAAGCCAACCGATACGCTACAGAAGTTAGCATTCCGGATCTTAAAAAGAGTATCAGAGAAACCGAAAATGCTTTGCAAACACTACTTGGTAATGATGCAGGGCTTATTAGCCGTGGGTTGCTATCACAACAACAAGTGTATCAACAACTAAACACCGGGCTGCCCTCGCAACTACTCAAAAATAGACCCGATGTTCAGCAAGCCGAATTGGCTTTTCGGGTAGCTTTTGAAAACACCAATTTAGCACGAAGCAATTTTTATCCACAGCTTACTCTTACTGGTAATGCCGGGCACTCGACATTAAACATAAAAAACTTGTTCAACAACTCTGTTTTCTACAACATAGTGGCAGGTTTGAGTCAACCTATCTTTAACAAGGGGTTGAACAAAGCCAAACTTGCATCGGCTAAGGCCTTACAAGAAGAAGCTTTCTACAACTTCCAACGTACTGTACTTAATGCAAGTGCAGAAGTATCGAATGCGTTATTTAGCTACCAAACTGCCAGCAACAAAGAAGAAGCCAGAAACAAACAAATTGCTTCACTTGAAAAAGCTGTAGATTATACCAAAGAGTTGCTTAAATACAACTCAGCAACCAATTACACCGACGTGTTGACCTCTGAGCAAAGCTTGTTGAATGCCCAATTGAGTGCAGTAAATGATCAATTACAAAAACTTCAATCTGTTGTTAATTTGTATAGGGCCTTGGGAGGTGGATGGCAGGAATAGTCGCCTAATTACTCAGATATTGGCCTAATACTGGCCAAAACCAATTTTATATCGGCATAATCTGCCTCTGGCACTGCCAATTTTATATCGGCCATTTTTGAGCTTTTTAGCTCATCAATGGCCGATAATAGTTTGCTCAAAATGTCAGCAGCTACTAGTTCTGCGACATCTATCGTGCCATTGGCTATGTAATAACACAAGTGGTTTTGAATAGTTGAAACAGAGAGCTTGCGTTCCGCAGCTATTTCTGCTATGGTTTTGCCCGCTTTATACAATACAAGGCTCTGTTCTCTTGTTGTTATTTTGTGTTCTTTTTCTTTTATTTTTTTCTGCTTTTTTAGCCTTGTAACAATTGCATCACGTTTTGTTTTTGCGTCCATGTCTAGCTCTTCGGTTTCAAGGCTTAAGGCTTTTCTCATCTTTTCAGCTCTCTCTTTCAAACCGTACAAAGCCTCTATTTCGGCTCTATCTAGTTCACAGCCATTGTTCCTGGCCTTTAGCATAGTATTGGCCTTTAGCATTTGCTGCCACTGTGTGTAAAAGGGTTGCTCTAAATCTATCAACTCTCGCAGGTATTCTTTAACTTGTTTTTGCTGTTTAACCACCTCAATATGCGAAAAGATTAATTCGCTCAGCAGCTTTAGCTTGGGTACAAAATAGTTTTCTGCTGCACACACCCTTTGTTCTAGAAACAAGAAATCACAATTACCTGCATCGGCTAAAATATTATTCAACTGAATTAAAAACTTATCTGCATGTTTCTTTAGACCAAGTACTTCGTCTTTCAAATCATCTGCCCAAACCTGGAACTTTTGTTTTGCAGAGTGCGATATATCCTTATTGTAGGTAAATGCATGTTCATAAACGATACGATCCAAACTATTCAAATCATAAGCCTCAAGTATCGAACGTCTTAAAAAATCTACTGCCGAATTTTGCAATTGTACATCAATTCGCTCTTGCAACTCTTTGGTGCGAGCAAAATAGGTTACATGTTGGTCAACTGCTAAACCCCGCGGATTGAGCAAAGAGGTCAGTACCAAACCATCAAGTGAACGTAAACGCGAAAGTGCTACATAAATTTGCCCCGGAGCAAAGGCTTGTCCAATATCAATAACAGCCTTATCAAAAGTTAATCCCTGACTTTTATGCACCGTTATTGCCCATGCCAATTTAATCGGGAATTGAAGAAATGAGCCCAATACTTCTTCTTCTATCTCGCCGGTATATTTGTTGCTGGTGTAACGAATGTTTAGCCACTCATAACGTTCTAAAAGCACCTTATTCCCACTATCGTCTAAGCTCACCTCAATAAAATCATCGCCCAATGCTGAAATTCGCCCAATTTTACCGTTAAAGTAGCGTTTCTCACCAGAAATATCGTTTTTAACAAACATGACTTGCGCTCCTTTTTTTAGTTGCAAAACAGCTTCTAAGGGGTAAGCACTTTCAGGAAAATCGTCTTTAATTTTACTCTTATAACTATAGGATTTACTTGTCAACTCGGCCAATTTTTTATTATTAAGCTGATCTGCCTTAGCATTGTGGGTAGTCAGAATAATACTGTTGTCTTCTGCACTGGGTTCATAATTTTGCCGATAATAACTACTAAGTAAGTCAGTATCTTGCTGGCTTACTTGGTTGTTTCGCAAATGATTGAGCAGGTTGATAAAAACGGGGTCAGACTGCCTATAAATGTGTTCTAACTCTATATAAACCGGCGGGTTGTCTTTCAAACATAAGGCATCAAAAAAAAAGAAACTTTGATAAAACTGTGATAGCAACTCGACTTCATTATTTTTCACTACAGGCGATAGCTGATACAAATCACCAATAAACAATAACTGTAGGCCTCCAAAACTGGCTGGGTTTCGCCTCACCGACCGAAGTACAAAGTCGATGGCGTCCAACAAATCGGCACGCAGCATACTTACCTCATCAATAATCAGGAGCTCCAAACCCTCAATAAGGTTACGTTTTTGTCGTGTCATCCCCAAATGTTTGGAGAGCGTACTAGGCGTATTGTAATACACATTATCGGGCAATTTTGTACCGGGTACTACTTTGGGCACAAAAGCTCCAAATGGCAACTGAAACATGGAATGTATGGTTGAACCTCCAGCGTTAATTGCTGCAATACCTGTCGGTGCTACAATAGCAGCTCGCTTATGGGTTTTTTTGATGATGTTGTGTAAAAAAGTAGTTTTTCCTGTACCAGCTTTACCGGTCAAGAAAACATGACGAGCAGTATAGTTAATAAAATTAGCTGCTAATGTAGCCGTGTCCTGTGTTGGTGCAATACTCATGTTTTAAAAATGTAGCAAGATAAAGAAAAGGAGTGGAATTCAGCTAATAAAGCGACTTTGCTGTACTTCCTAAAACAAAAAAGCCCAAGAAAACTATCCCTTGGGCTGTAAATCGTAATATGCAAATCAATGCTTATCTCTTTAGGGACTTTCTACGTTGCAACTCTTTATTTATCAAACTTAGCTCTCGTCCGGTTTGTCCGGCAACCGAGGTGTTTTCTTGAGCTCTACGGGTTAGATAAGGAACCACATCCTTTATCGGCCCATAAGGCAAGTACTTTGTTACATTGTATTTCTGCTGCCCAAGGTAATAAGTGATGTTATCGCTCATGCCGTACAATTGTCCGAAATGAATATTGGGATGGTCGTGTTGTAAACCCATCTCTTCCATCTTTCGCATCAAAAGCGCAGTAGAATCCTCGTTGTGCGTACCAAAAAAGGCCGATACCACATCTATATGTTTCAATACAAAATCTATTGCGGCGTTGTAATTATCGTCTGATGCTTTTTTAGTAGGTTGGATTGGATCGGGATAGCCCATTTTTTGAGCTCTTTCACGCTCTTTCTCCATATAAGCTCCTCTTACAAATTTATACCCCAAGAAATATCCATTACTTTTAGCCCGCTCTAAGTCAGCAGCTAAGTACTCCAAACGTCCTGTTCGATACATTTGTACGGTATTCCAGATATAGGCCTTCTCTTTATTGTACTTGGCCATCATTTCGTTCACCAAATCATCCACAGCATCTTGCATTTGGGTTTCTTCGGCATCTACCATCAACACCACTTTATGCTCGTATGCCAATTTACACACTTCTTCATAACGTTGTCTAACACGTTCCCATTCTGCTTTTTCGGTTTCGTTGAGCACTTTCTTGGCATTAACCAATTCATAAATATGCATCCGGCCAAATCCGGTTGGTTTAAATACAACAAAGGGAATAGCTGGATTACCAATAGCAAAATTGATATTTTTTTTAATCTCCTCGCAAGTTTGGTCAAATACACCTTCTTCTTCTTTTCCCTCTATTGCATAATCAAAAATGCTTCCGATGTGTCTGGTATGCATCTGATTAACAACTTGCATGCTTTGTTCGCGAGTTTCGCCACCACAAAACTGTTCAAACAATGTGTTACGTACAATACCTTCTACAAAAGGGAAATTGTTTTTCATTGTAAAGTTGAGTACCGCTATGCCCATATTGGTAAGGGAAGGGTATTGGATTGCCGAAAACATTAATTTGGCTTTCTCCAGTTGCTTTGTCGATTTGTCGGCAAAAGCAACCTCAGTATCATTAAAGATAGACATGTTATAAATTGAGTTAGTTTTGCCTGCAAAATTACTAAATATTTATGTCTGCAGTGCGATTATGAAATATTTATCTATAAAAAATACTAAAATGTATTTATTCAAGAATAGCAAACATATAACTTTGAATATCAGACAGCTAAAAAAAGGAAGCGGGAACCCAGCATCCGCCTTTTTGTTCCCGCCAACTAATTAACGCTCTAAATGTAAAACTACAATTTTTTATTAATATTGTGTTAATACAAAAAAAATTATTTTGTAAAAATCCAGTCAAAGAATTTAGGAAATACCTTAGCCCAAGTTTCGGTATTGTGTTGCCCTCCTACTGCTTCAAAATATTTGATGTCTTGTGGTCGGGAGTAACCTTTTAGCTCCAGCTCTTTAATTACATCAATAGTATCGTCTATACTATCAATTATATAATTATTATTGCGATCAGCAGTTTCATCGGCAGTTCCGGCCATCAACCAAAATCTCAGATGAGGCTTCTGTTTAGATTTCCTCAGCATTTCGTGCAAAATTCGGTCATTATCGGTATAATTGTCGCCCAAATCGTGTTTACGCCACCAAAAGGCTGCCGAAAAGGCTCCTACAGCTTTAAATTGCTCGGCATTGTTCCAAGCAATATCAAAAGCACTAAGTGCGCCTAATGAGAAACCTGCTATTGAGAAACTCTCTATAACTTTGTTGGCAAGCAAATCTCTTGTCCAAGGCAATAGTTCCTCTACCACAAACTTGGAATATAATTTAGCTTTAGCACCTCTTTTCTTAAAATCGGGTTGCTGGCTTACCCCATATTCTTGCAAACGCTCGGCACCGGCATGTATGCCTAGCATTACCACTGGTAGCACTTTTTGTTTGGCATAAAAGTCTTGCAAAGGATTTTTCAAATCCATTTTGGCTAAATCTTGTCCATCATTTACCAGCAAAACCTGTAAACGTGTTTCTTCTAGATTTAAACTCGGAAAATAAACATCAACCGCTACCTCACGCTGTAGGTGCTTTGAATTAATATGATATGTTTTTATAAAAATCAAAATGCTTTAAAAAAATAGGTCACAAAGTTAACCAATTGATTTTTCTTATTCAACCAACTCGTTTTAACCATGAATTTTAAACTAAAATTTTGAACTTCAGCTTACAATTGTATAACTTGAAGAAAAAAACCAAAACCTATGAAAGAGGAACTCAAAAAATGGTTTAGTCCCAGCTTAGGGATAGACATTGAAACCCTTGTTTTTGGCCATAGTGGCTACCCAATTATCCTTTTCCCAACCAGTATGGGTAGATATTATGAAAACAAAGATTTTGGGATGATTGCCGCAGCCGAAAATTTTATAAAGGAGGGCAAAATTAAAGTCTATTGCCCCGATAGTGTTGACGGGCATAGCTGGTACAATAAAAATATCCCACCAGAGCAAAGAGTACTCAACCATATTTGGTACGATCGTTTTTTACTCGAAGAGCTGTTGCCTCTAGCCAAACACGACACCGGTTATCAAAAAATTATTACTGCCGGGGCAAGCTTTGGCGGTTACCATGCAGCCAACTTTGCTTTTAGGCATCCTTGGGCGGTGAGCCACCTTTTTAGCATGAGTGGAGCTTTTGACATTCGAGGACAATTGGATGGTTTCTATAACGATGATGTTTATTTCAACAATCCTGTCGATTATTTACCAGATGATCGTAATCCGGAGCTATGGAAATTGAAAATAGTATTGGGCACTAGCGATAGGGACATCTGCCTAGCTGACAACCAACGACTATCTGAAATTCTACAGAAAAAAAACATGAACCATTGGTTCGATTATCGCAGTAATGCCGACCATGATTGGCCGATATGGCGTGATATGTTTGCAGAATATATATATCAACTATAACAAAAAAACTTATGAAAAAGATTGGAATTTTATTTGGACAAGAACGTTCATTCCCTCAAGCATTTGTGGATCGAATAAACCAAAAAGCAGTAAAAGGCATCAGCGCCGAATTTGTAAAGATTGATAAGGTTTTTCAGGCCGAGCAACCTCAATATGCCGTAATTGTTGATCGTATATCGCAAGATGTACCTTTTTACCGAGCTTTTCTCAAAAATGCAGCTATGGGAGGCACAGCGGTAATCAACAATCCTTTTTGGTGGAGTGCCGATGAAAAATTTTTCAACAACGCCTTAGCCGAAAACATTGGTGTACCCGTTCCGAAAACAGCACTTATCCCCTCTAGGCAACATCCTGACGACACCAATGAAAACTCGTTCAGCAACTTGGTAATGCCGCTAGATTGGGATGCTATTTTTGAATACGTTGGTTTTCCGGCCTATATGAAACCATTTGATGGCGGCGGTTGGAAAGAAGTTTATAAGCTGCACAGTAAAGAAGAATTTTTTGAAAAGCACAACGAAACCGGACAAACCGTAATGATGCTGCAAGAAGAGGTAGTATTTGAACAATATTTTAGGTGCTACTGCATCGGAGGCAAATACGTACGAATTATGCAATATGAGCCTCGCAACCCCCATCATTTACGCTATGTGGTTGATGGACCTGCACCCGACAAAATGCTACTCAAAACCATTGAAAAATACACTTTGAGACTCAACCAATTTTTAGGCTATGATTTTAATACCGTAGAGTTTGCTGTACGCAATGGTGTTCCAATTGCCATAGATTTCTGCAATCCGGCTCCCGATGCTAGTTTAGAAAGTGTGGGTGCCGACAATTTTGAGTGGGTAGTAGAAACTGCCGCCAACTATGCTATAGAACGTGCCAAGGCACAAGTTGACGGGCAAGACAACCTTAGCTGGGGAAAATTTATTGAAACGGCAGCCAACAAAACCGCTTTGATAGCAAAAAAACCTAGCAAAACTAAAGCTACTACAACAAAACCTAAAAGTAGCACTACAAGAAAAACTACAAAACAATAAGACCTAAAAACCAACAAGCTATGAACGATTTCACCCTAGGCATAGAAGAAGAATACATGGTCGTGGATCCGGTTAGCCGTGAATTGACCTCTCACAAGCAAAAAATTGTTGAAGCCGCCCAAAAAATATTTAAAGATCAGGTAAAAGCAGAAATGCACCAAGCAGTAGTTGAGGTGGGCACCAAAATTTGCAAAAACACCTCAGAGGCAAGACAAGAGATTAGCCAACTTAGGCGTACTGTAGCAGAACTTGCTGGCGAACAAGGTTTGCGGATAGGTGCTGCCGGCACCCATCCTTTCTCGCATTGGGAAAAACAATTAATAACCGACCACCCCCGGTATAACGAAATTGTGAACGAACTGCAAGAGGCTGCCCGTTCTAACCTTATTTTTGGCTTACACGTACATGTAGGCTTCCAATCCAGAGAGTTAGCCATACATATAGCCAACCAAGTTCGCTATTTCTTACCGCATATTTTTGCACTTTCTACCAACTCGCCTTTTTGGGAAGGTCGCAATACGGGCTATAAGTCGTACCGTACCAAAGTTTTTGATAAGTTTCCACGTACTGGCATACCCGATATTTTCAACAGTATTGAAGATTATGATAATTACGTAAAACTACTCATAAAGACCAATTGTATCGACAATGCCAAAAAAATATGGTGGGATATTCGGGTGCATCCATTCTTTGAGACTATTGAATTCAGGGTTTGCGATTGCCCCATGCTTATAGATGAAACTATGGCTTTTACTGCTTTGTTTCAGGCTATTTGCGCAAAATTGTATAAATTGCGCCTCCAAAACCTCAACTTTATCAGTTACAGCCGGGCACTCATCAACGAAAACAAATGGAGAGCCGCCCGCTATGGTATTGATGGTAGCCTCATAGACTTTGGCAAAGAGATTGAAATCAACTGCAGAAATCTGGTGCTTGAATTGCTAGATTTTGTGGATGATGTGGTGGACGAACTGGGCTGCAGAAATGACATCAATTACGTACATCAAATACTTGCCAACGGTACCGGAGCCGATCGTCAACTTGCCGTATATGAGCAAAGTAAGAGCTTGGAGACCGTGGTGGACTACATCACCACACAAACCCTTATCGGAACAACGTAACAATGACAGAAAAGAGCAAAATAAGAGTAGCAGTAATTGACATGAACAACGGCGTACCTAACCAAGGTATGCGTGGTATTAAAGAAATTTTAAACCGTTATCGTGTTTATCAACAATTGGACATGGAAGTAGATATTTTCGATATCCGCCAAACAAGTGTTGCACCAGACCTAAGCTACCACATCTACATCTCTAGCGGTGGCCCGGGCAGTCCCTTTGAAGGCGAAGGACACAATTGGGAAAATAATTTCTTTGAACTCTTAGAGCAGATAGACTACCATAATCAAACCAAGGAAGACAAGAAATACGTGTTTTTGATTTGTCACTCATTTCAGCTCGCTTGCCGCAAATACGGCTTGGGTCAAGTTACACGCCGTAAATCAACCGCTTTTGGTATATTCCCAATCAGCCAAACTCCCGAAGGACTTGAAGACGATGTTTTTAAAGGCCTAAACAACCCTATTTTTGCAGTTGACAGCCGCGATTGGCAAGTAGTACAACCCAACCAGAAAGATTTTGTTGCGAAAGGAGCAAGTATACTAGCTTTAGAGAAAGAACGCCCACATGTAGATTTAGAGCGTTGTATCATGGCTATACGCTTTTCGCCTTATATGATAGGCACACAATTTCATCCGGAGGCCGATGCCATAGGTATGAAGATGTACCTTTTGCAAGAAGAAAAGAAACAATCTATAATTGCCAATTACGGATTGGACAAATACCAAGATATGCTCAGTAGCCTCGATGACCCTGACCGAATTATGCTTACCCAGCATATTATTCTTCCAAATTTTCTGAGTATAGCCCTCAACCATTTAGAAACCGCCTAGCACACATTATGATAGCAGAACGCAGAGCTGATTTTAACCGAAATTTTAGCGAGTCTAAATACCAAACGCTGTTAAAAGAACTAGCCGAGGGTTATTTGCCCGAAATTCCCTTTAAGGTGGCCGAAAGTCCGGTCTTCTTACCTCAGTCGTTAATAGACAAACTAAGCGAAGTAGGTCAAGAAATCATCAGCTTTATACAAGAAGACCATTTCAAAGCACTTACCCAAAAATCTATCCCTAAAAACTGGGAAGTGCCCGGCGAAAATGATCATCCTCATTTTCTTACCTTCGACTTTGGAATCACCCAAAACGAATATGGAGAACTTGAACCCATGCTTATCGAAATGCAAGGTTTTCCTTCGCTATACGGCTACCAAGTACATCTGGCTCAGGCCTACAAAAAAGCGTTTGATCTCGATACCAAACTAAGCCCTTTTTTGAATGGTTTTGATGAGACTACTTATTTCAAACTACTCAAAACCGTAATCTTAGGCAACTGTCAACCCAAAGAGGTTGTACTAATGGATATTGCTGCCCACCAACAAAAAACAGCAATAGACTTTTTGGTAACGGCCAAAAAATTAGGCATCAAGATTTTGGCACTAGAAGATATTCGTAAAGAAGGGAAAAAGCTATACTATGTACAGAATGGCGAAAAGATTATTATCAAACGTATCTACAACCGATTAATTTTTGACGAGATTGGAGATAACACCGCCATTTTCGACACCTGTTTCGATCCTCGAGAAGAGCTAGAAGTAGAGTGGATTACCCATCCCAATTGGTTTTATCGAATTAGCAAATACACCTTACCTTTTCTCAAAGACAAATACATCCCCAAAACCTATTTCTTAAACGAGGTAATACAAATACCCGACGATTTGGAAAACTACGTACTAAAACCACTGTTTTCTTTTGCCGGTACAGGAGTAATTATAGACCCAACACCAGAAGACTTTAAAAAGATAAAAGATCCAGAGAACTGGATTTTGCAGCAAAAAGTCAATTATCACCCAGTAGTGCAAGCACCAGACGGTGGGGTAAAAGCAGAAATTAGGCTGATGTACCTCTGGCCCGACGGTGATAAACCTCAACTCTGTCTCAATTTAGTGCGTTTGAGCCGTGGCAAGATGATAGGTGTACGCTACAACCAAGGTTTTAATTGGGTTGGTGGCACGGTGGGTTTGATTTAGCGTACCCAAATTATATATGACAGGCTTCTGATGAAAGCCTAACACAAAGACTTTATATTTGTAACTATGGATATACAGTTTATATTGATGATTGTGCTTTTTGCCGTAGCATTGGGCTATGTTGGGCGTAAGTTTTATCGGTCAATTACTCGACACGATGAAGGCGGTGGTTCGTGTAGCAAATGTGCGTCAAATATCAACAACCTACCCGAACACAAGCTATAATACGTGCTCGAAAAATTTCAAACATACCTCAAAGAACGCTTACAAATTAGCGACGAACAAGTTGCTCGGGCTACTTCATGCTTGCAGGTCAGGCATTTTAAGAAAGGAGAACTTATCGTTTTCCCTGGCGATAAGAAATCTGATAATTATTTTGTAAACGAAGGCTTGCTGAGGTGTTATTCTATTGACGAAAAAGGTAAAGAACACATTCTGCAATTTGCGCCTGAAAACTGGATGATATCAGACCGAAACAGTGCTGTTTTTGGTGAAGAGTCAATCTTTTTTATTGATGCGGTTGAAGATACTGAAGCATTAATTGTATCTAGCCAGTTTTTTATTGACATTCAAAAACTAATTCCTGATATTCTTGAGCTGAACATCAAAATGCTGCACAACTCTATACGTTTCATGCAAAAACGCATCAATATGTTGCTGGGTGCAAGTGCAGAAGAACGCTACCTCGATTTTATAAACTTATACCCCAACTTAACCCTTCGGGTTCCCCAATGGATGATAGCTTCCTATCTGGGTATCACCCCCGAATCGCTTAGCCGCGTGAGAAAAGATTTAGCCAAAAAGAATTTCAAACCCTAGAAATCAAGCATTTTATTTCTTATCATACATCAATGTGTAGCAGATAGAGCTGCCCTAACTTTGTACTGTTCAATAATCAATAAAAAATAAAATTATGGCAAGTACAAATTGGGTATTAGACCCCTCACACAGCGAACTACAATTTAAAGTTAAACACTTGATGATATCAACCGTAACCGGAAGTTTCAACACTTTTGATGTGAAGGTGAGCACAGAGGGTGATGATTTTAGCCAAGCTAACATCAGCTTCGAAGGCGATATTAGCTCTGTAGATACCGGTAATCAGGATCGCGACAAACATTTAATTAGTGCTGACTTTTTTGATGCCGAAAAGTATCCTAAACTTAGTTTCCAATCTACCGAAGTAGAGAAAGACGGTAGCGATTACCTTATAAAAGGTAACCTTACCATTAGAGATGTAACAAAGTCTGTAAAACTCAATGCCGAGTTTGGTGGTATTGCAACCGACCCTTGGGGCAATGTCAAAGCAGGATTTACACTAAGTGGCAAGATAAACCGTACAGATTATGGTTTAACTTACAACTCGGTTTTGGAAACAGGAGGCGTGATGGTTGGCGAAGAAGTTAAAATTTTAGGAGAAATACAATTGGCAAAACAAGCCTAAAAAACAAGAAAGGAAGACACAAACCATGTCCAACAAAAGCATAAATGCAATTCTTAACCCACCTCCTGCCCACTCGGTAGGAGACGGGTTTTACGTACACAATTTTTTCCCAAGTGGTCATCGCATCAAGATGAGTCCTTTCTTTTTGCTCGACTATAATGCAAAAACCGAGCTAGCACCTAGTGACGTACCTCGAGGGGTAGGTGTGCACCCTCATCGTGGTTTTGAAACCGTTACCTTGGTTTATCACGGTGCTGTAGCTCACCATGATAGTGCTGGCAATGCAGGCGTCATCTATGCTGGTGATGTACAGTGGATGACTGCTGCAAGTGGGGTACTACACAAAGAATACCACGAAAGTAATTTCAGCAAGCAAGGTGGCTTGTTCCAAGTAGTTCAACTTTGGGTCAATCTACCAGCAAAATATAAAATGACAGCACCTAAATATCAGTCACTATCCGCTAGCAACATCCCAAAAGTTGAGCTACCAAATGGTGCATCAGTATCTGTAGTAGCGGGTAACTTTCAGCAAACACAAGGTGGTGCAAGCACATTTAGTCCGCTTGAGCTATACAACATTAAGCTTTTAAAAGGCAACGAAATCCAATTGCCCAGCCCATCGCATTACCACACCGCTATTTTGGTGCTTGAAGGTGCTTTATTGATAAACGGAGAAGAGAGAATAAACACCAATCAAATGGCCTATTTTAATCAAGATGGCGAAACAATAAATTTAAGTGCAACAGCAGAAAGCCTAATACTATATCTTTCGGGCGAGCCCATCAATGAACCAATTGCACAATATGGACCATTTTTGATGAATAATGCCCAAGAGATACAGCAAGCCATAGAAGACTATAATACTGGTAAATTCGGGTATTTAGAAGATTGATTATATACCTAGTTCTTTTGTATTAAACAAACAGCATAGGCTACCACTCCTTCTTCTCTACCTACAAATCCCATCTGCTCGCCTGTTGTGGCCTTGATAGAAATATCTTCAACTTCAATAGCTAAAGCATTGGCAATGTTTTGTTGCATTTGGGGGATATGAGGGTTAATTTTAGGAGCTTCGAGGCAAAGCATGGCATCAATATTGCCTATCGAATAGCCCTTATCGGCCAAAAGGCTAGCAACTTCTTTTAGCAGAATCATGCTGCTTATTCCTTTCCAACGGGGGTCGGTGTTCTTAAAATGAAAACCAATATCCCTTAGATTGGCTGCACCCAACAAGGCATCCATAATGGCATGTAGTAAAACATCGGCATCCGAGTGTCCAAAAGCTCCTTTGTGATGCTCTAGCTGTACGCCGCCCACTACAAAAGGATGATGGTCTTTTAGTTGGTGCACATCAAACCCAAAACCAACTTTTATTTTCATCATTACTTTGCAGGTTTATCGAAATTGAGTATCAAACTAAATCTGAGGGTATTGGCTAGCGGGCTTCTTTGTTCATTAGCTAATAGGTAAGAGAAATCGATATTAAAGATATTGTATTTCAATCCGCCCCCAAGCGTAAAGTACCTTCTATCTCCTTTCTCCGGGCTTTCGTAAAAATATCCGGCTCGCAATGCAAACTGCTGGTTATAAGTATATTCAACACCTGTAGAGATAGCTACCTCTTTAAGTTCTTCTTTAAAACCACCCGGTGCATCGGCAAAAGAACCGATAATACCTGCTGGCACTGATCGGTCTGGATCTTTACCTGCTATAATCAACCCGTTTGCATCTCTTACAGGCTGTGTAGGTACCATCAGTTTATTAAAATCGAGAGCAATAGCAAATTGGTTGTAATCATCCAAAATAAATGTAGTTGCCCCACCAAGTTTCATATTGGCCGGTAAAAAAGGTTTTTCTGCTGTTTCTGCATAACTTACCTTGGTACCGATATTGGATAAATTAAGTCCTGCCGACACGATGGCATCTTTCCCGAAAAGTACCGTTGGTTTTTTAAAAAATGCAGAAACATCAACAGCTACAGCTGTACCTGCCTTTTGTTGGCTTCCATTAACCAGGCCAGAGCTTAGGTTAGAGTAAATGAAACGAGCAGTAGTACCCAATGAGAAATTGTCACCAAACTTACGTGCATAAGTTGCGTCAACAGCAAATTCATTCGGATTGTAAGTACCTTGTTGGGTCTGAAACTCGTCCACTAGAGTAATTTCTCCGAGAGAAAAATAACGCAAGGAACCTCCAATAGTGGTACGATCGTCCAACTGGTAGAAACCACTTAAATACGCTAAATTAATATCAGGAACCAAATTCTTCAACCAGGGACTGTAAGACAAACTTACACCATAGGGTTTAGTTAAAAAAGCTAATTTGGAGGGGTTAATACTCATGGTATTGGCATCAGGTAAAACAGCTACGCCAGCCTCACCCATCGCCCCAGCCCTTGCATCAGGCGTAATTAATAAAAAAGGAACTCCTGGAAAAATACCGTTGGTTTGTGTACTGCTACTACCTGATGATTGTTGACCTTTTACCGATAACCCAAACACTGATAATGCGGCCAATAGGAGGCCTCTATAATATTTTAAATTCATTCTAAGTCTTTATTGGTGCAATATAACACAGTAGGCTCAATTTACAAAATGCCATCCATATATAGCTTTCTTAAACGAACTACTAACTAAATTATTATCCCATTACCAATTTGTGTGTATTAATTTATTTGGTACACTTCAAAAAACAGACTATTTTATAAGCACAACTACAAGAAATAAGCAAACACAATAATACATTTATGATTACGTTTAAAGGGAAAAGTAGGAGTAAAAACTTCCTCACTATTTCAACACTTTGGGTAGAAACCAACTTATCTATAATATTTTTTTTATTTTGAGCTAGTTTTTTACGTATTTTTAGCAGCAAAAATGAAATTAGAAACGTATGAATAAAGTTTTTATATACTCGGCAATCTCTTTATTTAGCCTCGGATTATTGAGTTCTTGCAAAAGTAAAAAAGGAGGAGCCGTATCAGAAAAGACCGGTTATGCCTATAACAAAAGAGAGTATGGCGGTTTTGAAGTAAATAAAAAATTCAAAAGAGGCCCCGGACCAGGTTTGGTAGAGATTGAAGGTGGTGAGTTTATTATGGGAGGTAGTGCAATGGACAACCCGGGTCAAGACTTATCCGATTATAATTATAAACGTCAAATCACAGTACAGTCTTTTTATATGGATGAAACTGAGGTTTCAAACACCGATTGGCTAGAATACTTACACTGGATAAAAAGAACTTTCCCGAATGATAGAGAGTACTATTACAGTGCTCTGCCTGACACCTTGGTATGGAGAAGACCCTTATCCTATAACGAACCTTATGTAAACAACTATTTACGTCACCCGGCTTATCAAGACTACCCGGTAGTAGGCGTAAGTTGGCTACAAGCAAGCGACTACTGTGTATGGAGAACCGACCGTGTAAACGAGTTAATTTTGAGAGAAGGTGGCTACATGACCGCATTTAAAGATATTGGCAAGCCACAAGGTGGAAAGGGAAAACAAAGTAATACCACTACTGGTACCCAGACCGGTACAACCGATGTTCTCCCTTTTAACACAGAAATTTATTTGAATGGTCAAATAAAAGATTATGGCAAGAACGCTCCTATAGACCTATCCAAGACGACTACATCAAAAGTTAAAGATAGTCTGAAAAGAAATATCCGTTTAGAAGATGGTAAAATATACCAACCATACCGTTTACCTACAGAGGCCGAATGGGAATACGCTGCTTTAGGCTTAATAGGCAACACCCGTTACGGAAATATTAATGAGAAAAAAATCTATCCTTGGAACGGACTAGGGATAACTTCTGCTAAAAAATCAACTCGTGGAAGGATTTTAGCTAACTTTAAACGTGGACGTGGCGATTATATGGGTGTTGGAGGTTCTTTAAACGATGGAGGTGCAACTACCCTACCTGTAAAGAGTTTTCAACCCAATGATTTTGGTTTGTACAACATGGCCGGAAACGTAAACGAGTGGGTTGCTGACGTATATCGTCCAGGTACATTTCAAGCTACCGAAGGTTTAAACCCCTACCGAGGCAACGAATACCAGAATAAGGAACGTGATGCCAAAACCGGAGAACTCAAAAAAGACCAAAGGGGTCGTCCAGTAATGGAGCCAGCTATATCGGGTGTTAAACAAACTTGGGCGCAACTGCAAGCTAAAGCTATTGACTCCGCATATCGTGCCGACCAAAGAGGGTATCGTGATGAACAAAACAGCTTATATGGCAAAATAACCTTAGTAAATGATAAATCTAGGGTGTATAAAGGTGGATCTTGGGATGATCAAGCTTCGTGGTTAAATCCTGCTGCTCGTAGATATTTGCAGGAAGACGAATCTACAGCAGATATTGGTTTCCGCTGTGCAATGACTATGTTGGGCGGGCAAAGCATTAAACCTGCGACCATACCACAGTTCAAGAATAAATCTCCAAAACCATTTAAAGCAAAATAGCTCATTTGGTTTTTACCATGCAAAAAGGCTAGGTCAATGATCTAGCCTTTTTGCATGGTAGTTTTACCTTAAACAAATTACTTATACAAATTCTATCATCAGAGTGTTTTTTTCAAGCTTATCTCCTTTGGCAATGTGTATCCTTTTCACTTGCAAATCGGCTGGTGATTTAATAATATTTTCCATTTTCATAGCCTCTAAAACCACCAAATTATCACCTTTTGCAAGCAATTGCCCTTCACGTACCAATACGTCTAATACCAAACCCGGCATCGGTGCCTTCAATATCTTAATCGCATTAGTATCTGCAATTGCAACTCCCATCTTTTCAAGCAATTGATCGTACTTATCTTGCAATGATAAAGAATAAACATTTTGGTTTACTTTCACCACAAAGGTTTTTTCTTCTTGTTTAAAATCTAATAGCTGTAGGTTGTAAACTTTGTGTTTGCAAATAAATGTAGCTGTATCGCCCGAGAAAAAGAGTTCGTCAAAAACTAAGTCTTCACCGTCAATTTTTAGAATTGTACCCTTAAGCTCATCTACAAGGTACTCCAAACTTCCGTTTACCTTAATTTTATTCATCGGCTAATTGCTTAAAGCATATTGTAACAAATTTGCCCCCATTTTCAACGCATTTTCGCGGCTTTCTTGTGTATCTGAAGGGTAAGTACCAAAATCTTCCCAGCCATTCCCCAAATCGCATTCATAAGTATAGAAACAAACCACCCTTTCTTTATAAATTAGGGCAAATCCTTGCGGTCGTTTGTTGTCGTGTTCGTGAATTTTTGGCAAACCATTAACAAACTTAAATTTTTGATGGTAAATAGGATGCTTAGCCGACAGTTCAATAAAGTCAAGTTCCGGAAATACCTTTTTCATCTGTGGGCGAATAAATTTGTCTAATCCGTAGTTATCGTCTATGTGTAAAAAACCTCCTCCTACAAGGTATTTGCGTAGGTTTATCACTTCTTGATTATTGAACTCAACATTGCCGTGCCCCGTCATATAAACAAAAGGATAGGCGAATAATTCTTCGCTACCCACCTCTACCACTCCTTCTTCGGCAGCAATATTGGTATTGAGGTACTTGTTACAAAAGGCTATCAAATTGGGCAAAGCAGTTCGGTTGGCATACCAATCACCCCCTCCAGCATATTTTAACTTAGCTATTTTGTAAGCTGGCAAGGACTGGAAAGCACACAGCACAATACTAGAAAAAACAAGAGCACAAGTTAATAGCAATTTGTTTTTCTTATTCTTTCGCATGCTAACGATTGATATGGTTCAGTTCAAAACAGGCGGCCAACCCGGCAGTTTCTGTCCGTAGGCGACTTGCACCTAAAGTTACCGCTCTGCAACCACTTTTCAAAGCAAGCGCTATCTCTTTCGCAGAAAAATCACCTTCGGGACCAATCAACACCAAATAACTCTGCGCTGGTTTAACCAAATCGGCAATAAACTTTCTTTCTTCATCGACAACGCAATGGGCAATTAATTTGTTTGGGCTGGTTTCTGCTTTCAGTAAATCACTAATACTCCTTAAAGGGTTGAGTTGTGGTCGATAAGCCTTTAAGGATTGTTTCATCGCAGCAATGATGATCTTATTTAGTCGATCTTCTTTGATAATTTTCCGTTCGGAATGTTCACAGCAAATCGGACTAATCTCATCTACTCCAATTTCGGTAGCTTTTTCCAAAAACCACTCAAAACGCTCGATATTTTTTGTAGGAGCAATGGCAATATGTAGTCTATAATCTCGCTTGCCATATTGTTCTTGCCGATTTGTGATCTCGACTACTACCGTTTTTTTAGTAACCGAGATAATTGCAGCAACAAACATAGTGCCTTTGCCATCAACCAAGTTTACAGTATCACCGATACCTAACCTTAGTACACGCTGGCAATGTTGACTTTCTTCTTCGTTGAGGGTATAGGTAGGCCTATCAGTAATGTCTGGGGTATAAAAAATATGCATAGCACTACCCTTTTTTGATTATTCAATGGTTGTCAACCTGATTCTCTTTATTGACTAATAGTTCGAGTTTTACGGTTTCAACATTATGATCTACTTTTTTCAATACGGTAAATATATAACCGTAACGTTCTGCCCTCTCGCCTACATCAGGTATTTTCTCAAACACTTCTGATACTAGGCCTCCAAGTGTATCTACATCGGTGCTTTCTGGCAAATCATGAGGTAAGAACTCGTTCACATCATAAACCGTTGCGTATGCATTTGCTACAAACTCTGTGTCACTAATCTTTTCTACTATTGGTTTTTCTTCATCATACTCGTCTTGTATCTCTCCTACCAATTCCTCTACTATATCTTCGAGTGTTACCATACCTGCGGTACCACCAAATTCATCTAAAACAATAGCAATTTGTATTCGTCTTTGCTGAAACTCCTCGAGTAGGTCATTAATTTTCTTAGTTTCAGGCACATAAAAAGCTTTACGAATAATATCTTTTAAAGACCATTTTTTCTTATTGGCCAATAGTGGAATGACATCTTTGGCGTGTATTATCCCAACAATTTTATCAATTACCTCGTCGTACACCGGAAGTCTGGAATAGCCATCTTTGACAATTCGTTCTACCACTTCTTCGCATGAAGCTTCAAGTTCAATTCCAGCTATCTTTGTACGCGGCACCATAATGCTGCGAACCACACGCTCGTTAAAATCGAAAACATTCTTAATTAATTCATGCTCATTGACTTCTAAGGCTCCACTTTCTTTCCCTTGATCTAAAATGTATTGTAGCTCTTCGTTGCTATGTATAGATTCGTGACTACCCGTAGGGTTTATACCAAAAGGCTTAAGAATAATCAAAGCTAACCCGTTAAGTGCCCAAATAAAAGGCCTAAATAACATGTAAAATGCTTTGAGTGGTGCAGCTACAAACAAAGTAGTAGCTACCGGGCGATGAATTGCAAATGATTTGGGTGCCAACTCACCAAAAACAATATGCATGATGGTGATAACCATAAAAGCTACAACGGTAGAAGCTGAATGCAAAACAGTTTCGTTAATTGTAAGCCCAAATTCTGCTAGCAAATCATGGAATATGGTGTACATAACCCCCTCGCCAACCCAACCCAGTCCTAATGATGCCAAAGTAATACCTAGTTGGGTAGCTGCCAAATAACCATCAAGGTGATGGATAATGTTTTTGGCCATTTTACCCAAACTACTCCCCGACTTGGCTTTAATTTCAATTTGCGAAGCTCTTACCTTAACTATTGCAAACTCTGCTGCTACAAAAAAACCATTTAACAAAACCAAGAAAAGCGCAAACAACAAACGACCTAGCACACTGCCCTCTTCAGCTTGATTGCCCAAGCCTGCGCTCAGCAATAAAGGAGAGTTGTATAAATACGGGCTTAGCCAAGTTGAAATCGTACCGAGGGGAACCATCTTAAGATTATCTAAATGTTTTATTATAGAGCTCTATGCTTTCCGAAATCACCTTGTGGGCGTAACGAACACCTAGCAAATGCTCGATAGTTACTTGTTTTCCTTCAAGAGCTTTGTAATCTTGAAAGAACTTAACAATCTCTTTCATAGTGTGCGGAGGTAGCTCGGATAAATCGTTGATATAATTTACAGACATATCATTTTTAGCAACGGCAATTATTTTATCATCTTGCTCGCCATTATCAATCATATGCATTACGCCAATAACTTTAGCCTCAATAATTGTCATGGGGTAAACATCTACCGAGCAAAGCACCAAAATATCTAGTGGATCTTTGTCATCACAGTAGGTTTGAGGGATAAAACCGTAATTTGCAGGGTACATCACCGATGAAAACAAAACCCTATCTAGTTTAATTAGATTCGATTCTTTATCAATCTCATACTTTGCCTTTGAACCTTTAGGAATTTCGATTATTGCGTTTACAGATTGAGGCAAATCATTGCCAGGAGATACATTATGCCAAGGATGATGGTCGTCTTTAATCATATATTTATTTACTTCTTTTCTATTTTACTATCGTTACTTATTTTATTTTTAAAATACGAGTATAATAAAGGTATGGTTGTAATCACCACAAAACCAATAATGATATACCCCAAGTATTGCTCTACCTGATTTTTAAAACTCTTCCCAAGAAAATAACCCAGCAAAGTTAAGGAACATATCCATAAAATCGCACCCGAAATATTATATAACACAAACTTCTTGAAATCCAGCCGTATAAGACCGGCAACAATTGGGGCAAAGGTTCTTACAATAGGTACAAAGCGACCCATTATTAGCGCAAAAGCACCCTGTTTCTTATAATAGGTTTCGGCAGATTTGAGGTATTGTTGCTTAAAGAAAAAGCTATCTTTACGAGTATGCAGGACGGGCCCAGTTTTTCGGCCAAACCAATAACCCACAAAGTTTCCGGATATTGCAGCCAACAACAAAGCAAAGATTAGTGTATAAATGCTTACATCAAGTTTACCTGTAGCCACAAACATTCCGGCCAAAAAAAGCAAATAATCACCAGGGAGGAAAAAACCGAAAAAAAGGCCTGTTTCGGCAAAAATCACAAATACAACCAAATAAAAACCACCTTCACGAAGAAGCTTTTCGGGGTCAATCAGATGTTGCAGGTGATTCCAAAATTGATCCATAGTCGCAATTATCTGTAAAACTACAAATAATTTTTAACTTAGTTTAGATTGACATAGCTATTTGCAATCCTTTGGACTAAATGATCAAAATTAGAACAAGCCTAGAATAACACCCGGATACAATCCTAACAATAAGATAGCAATACTAGAAAGTACCATAACCAACTTATAACTCCAAGGGCTTTCTAGTTCAATTTCTTTACCTTCTTTGAAATACACAGCAATAATTACTTTAAAATAATAGTAAAAACCCATCAAAGCATTTACAATAGCAATTACAACCAATGTGGTTTTATATTCTTGCAACACATTGAAGAACATCAGGTATTTACCTATAAATCCAGCTGTGAGTGGAATACCAGCCAATGATAACAAAGCCAAGGTCAATGCAAAAGCGGCCATCGGGTTCTTCTTAGCAAGCCCGTTGAAACTCTCAATATCATCACTCCCGGTTTTCTGTTTCACATTAATCAACACCGCAAAAGCAATAATATTAGCAAAAGTATAGGCAGCAGCATACACCAGCACACTATTAGCAGACTCGGCACTTAGCACCACCAAGGCAAAAAGCATATAGCCCGCATGTGATATACTTGAATAGGCCAGCAGTCTTTTGAAGTTCTTTTGGTACAAAGCAGTTATATTACCGATAAAGAGTGTTAGCACCACTATTAGCACTAATGTTCCTTGCCAAAAATCGTGCAAGGGGGCAAATGCACCAGTAAATAGGCGTAAAAATGCTGCAAATCCTGCAGTTTTCACTACCGTAATCATAAAAGTAGTAATCAAAGATGGCGAACCCTCATAAACGTCAGGCACCCAAAAATGAAATGGAGCTGCTCCTACTTTAAAACTTAACCCAATAAGCATCAAAATTACTCCGGGGTAAAACAAAGGAGAAACATCTGTACTGTGATTTACTAGATATTGCTTAATCCCTTCCAGATCAAAAGAACCGGTGGCACCATACACCAAAGCAATACCAAACAGCAGAAAACCGGTGGAGAAGGCACCCATTAGAAAATACTTTAATGAAGCCTCGTTTGACGAAAAGTTATGCTTTCTAATTCCTGCAAGGATATACAAACACACCGACATAATCTCTACCCCTACAAATAGCATGGAAAGATTGGTATAAGACACCATCATGATTACTCCTGACAGTGAGAACAAAATCAATGTAAAATATTCGGCCAAATTGGTACTGCCCGCACTAAAATAGTTGGGGCTAAGCAAAAAGACCAATAGAGTACCAATAATAGATATAGCAGCAAATGAAAGTGCAAAATTATCTAATTGCATCATGCCGTAATAAACAGTAGAGTTTCCCCAAGCAAAAAAGGTAAAGCCCAAAGCAAGCAGCAAGCCACTGAGGGTGATGGGTAAAAGTGCTTTATTGGCTTTATACAAGCCTGAGAAAAGTACAACTATGGCCGTAATGGCTATGGTAATAACAATATTCATTTGCTTAGTTTATCCCTGTTAATTTTTGATTGATTTGTTCTAATAAATGCTGAACTGAAGCATCAGAAAGGTGCAATAACGGTTTTGGATAAAATCCGACAAAAAGCACCAAAGCAGCTATCGTATAAAGCACTACTTTCTCCGATCCACTAATGTCTTTAAATTTTAGTGTAAGTGCATTAGTCTCGCCCAACATAGTTTTTTGATAGAGTCTAAACATATATACAGCACTAAAAATTACTGTTAGTCCGGCAATGGCTGCCATCCAAGGGTTGTATTGGTAAAGACCTAATAACAATAAAAACTCGCCAACAAAACCGTTTGCACCGGGCAATGCAATTGTACCCAATAACACAATTAAGAATGTAATGGCTAGTTGAGGGGCTACTTTAGCAATACCTCCCAATTCTTCAACCTTATTGGTTTCGAGCTGGCGATAAATAATGTCCAAAACAAAGAAAAGACCAACAACGTTTACACCGTGGTTGAGCATCTGTATCATACTGCCTTGCAGGCCTTGGTGTCCAAGGGTAAACACACCTGCAGCAATTAAACCAACGTGGCTGATTGACGAATAAGCAATAAGCCTTTTAGCGTTTTTCTGTGTAAAGGCAATTACAGCCCCGTAAACAACTCCAATTATAGCTAGAATCATTACAACATTACTCCAAGTCTGCACACCATGTGGTACTACCGGCAACAACCATTTTATAGCACCGTACACCCCCATCTTTAGCATAATACCCGACAATAACATCGTACCAGCCGTTGGGGCTACGGTGTAAGTATCAGGTTGCCAAGTATGGAAGGGGAAGATCGGTAACTTAACCGCAAATGCAATAAAGAAAGCCCAAAACACCCACGATTGTTGTGTACTATCTAAAGACAATTGATAAAAAGCAGTCAATTCAAAATTCTTTGCCGGGTTTTGTAAATAGAGGTATATTATGCCTAAAAGCATAAACAAAGAGCCCGCAATGGTATAGATGAAGAATTTTATATTAACCCGAATACGGTCTTTACCACCCCAGTAGGCACATATAAAATAAATCGGAATAAGTGCAGCTTCCCAACCAATATAGAAAAGAAAAGCATCTTGAGCGGTGAAGACAGTTAGCAATCCGCTTTGCATAAACAGAATCAACGCATAAAAAGCATTGGGACGCTCGTATTGATGTTTAAAGCTAGCCAAGATAATAAGCGGACTTAGTACATTGGTCAGCAAAACCGTCACCATACTGATGCCATCAATACCCAAGTGTAAGTTAATACCCAATTGGCTAATCCACGGGTAGTTGACAACAAATTGAGTGCTGGCATCGGGCACAAAACGCGAAAGCATGAAAATTCCTATTGCCAAAGACAAGACCGAAAAACCCAAAGCCATCGTTTTTGCTGCCTCAGATTTCACAAAGAAACCAATTAGGACTGCACCTAGCAGAGGTAGCGATATCAATGATAAAAGTTCCATTTATAGTATTAAGCCAAATTTAGACAGAAAAAAAAGTATAAAACAACAACACAACAATACCAAGCACCATCATCAAAATATAATAACCTACGTTTCCAGCTTGCATCAGCCTTAGGCCTTTGCTGCTTTCGTTGGCGGACCAGCCAAGGGCATTTACTATCCCGTCTATAAATTTAATGTCCAATACTTTGTAAAAGAAGGTGCTGAGCAAATCCAAGGGCTTTCTCACCAAGTTATCATAAAGTTCATCCACATAAAATTTGTGATAAGACCATTTTTGCAAAGTTGTTCGCTGTGCTTCATCAGCTACCGGTACCTCGGCCTGTTTAACATATTTCTGATAAGCCAAGGCCAAACCAAACAAGGCTACCAATACAGAAACCAACATCAAAACGTATTCTGTACTGTGTGTGAGGTCTAAACCATTTTGAACAATGTTTGCACCAGCTAACCAATGCGCCAACCACTCATTGCCTCCAAATACATGTGGGATATTTAATAAACCTCCTAGTACCGACAAAATAGCTAATACCACCAAAGGTAAAGTCATATTCTTTGGAGCTTCGTGTATTTTCTCTTCGGCATGATGAGATCCTCTGTGTTTTCCGTAGAAAGTAAGAAAAAGCAACCTAAACATGTAGAAAGCGGTAAGAAAAGCAGTAAGCACCCCAACCACCCATAAAATTGGGCTGTATTGAAAAGTGTGTGCCAATATCTCGTCTTTAGAGAAGAAACCCGAAAAAGGTGGTATTCCGGCAATAGCTATGGTTGCTATAAGCATGGTAGCAAAAGTAATCTTCAGCTTATGCTTCAAACCTCCCATGTGGCGCATATCTTGTTCGTGGTGCATGGCGTGTATCACCGCTCCGGCGCCTAAAAACAACAAGGCTTTAAAGAAAGCATGGGTCAGAACATGAAAGAAAGAACCGGTATAAGCACCAACACCCAAACCTAAAAACATATAACCCAATTGCGATACCGTAGAATAGGCCAACACCTTCTTAATATCGTTTTGGGTGAGTGCAATAAGCGCAGCAAATAAAGCGGTAGCAGCACCAATAATAGCAATAAGTTGTTGAGTTATAGGAGCCAACTCAAACAACACGCTTGAGCGGGCTATCATATACACACCTGCGGTTACCATGGTAGCAGCGTGTATCAAAGCCGACACCGGAGTTGGACCAGCCATCGCATCGGGCAGCCAAGTAAATAAGGGCAACTGTGCCGATTTTCCGGTAGCACCAATAAAGAAAAAGAAACAAGCCCAAGCTATAGCAGAGTTGCCGGGCAACATGTTGGCCGCCTGTGGAAATACTTTATTAAACTCTAAACTCCCAAACTGTACAAATAATAAGAAAGCTCCCAACAAAAATCCCAAATCACCAATACGGTTCATCACAAAAGCTTTTTTACCGGCGCTTGCATAATCCTTATTGGTAAACCAAAACCCAATCAATAAATACGAACAAAGCCCCACACCTTCCCAACCGATAAACATGACCACGTAATTGGAGCCCAATACCAAAAGCAACATGAAAAAGATAAAAAGGTTTAAATAGGCAAAGAATTTACCAAACCCCTCGTCTTCGTGCATATAGCCAATTGAGTAAACGTGTATCAAAAAACCTATTCCGGTGATGATAAGCATCATCATGGCACTAAGCGGATCATACAAAAAAGAAAAAGGCAGGGAAAGCTGGCCTACACTTATCCAATCAAACAATGTAATTGTAAACTGCTTTTGCTCGCTAGTTTGTAGCTCAACAAAAAGAGTTATGCTAAGCACAAAAGCAATAAGCACCACACCACTGGCCAATACACCAATTGCTGATTTGCTTAAACTTTTGCGACCTAAACCGTTAATGATAAAGCCCAAAAGCGGTAATACCGGAACCAACCAAAGTAAACTGTTAATCATCTTTCTTATCTATTTACCATTTAAGGCGATTTAACACATTGATATCTATAGATTGAGTGTTTCTGTAAACCATCACAATAATACTAAGGCCAACGGCTACCTCGGCAGCTGCCAAGGCCATAATGAAGAAAACAAAAACTTGACCTGAGGAATCGTTATGGTGTACAGAAAAAGCAGCCAGTAACAAGTTTACAGCATTAAGCATCAACTCAACCGACATAAAAATAATGATAGCATTGCGACGAATCATTACCCCCAACACACCGATTGCAAAAATAAGGGTACAAAACCACACATAGTGGCTTAGAGGCACAGTTGCCATATTTTGTATCATACTATCCATTTGTATTTTCCTCCTTCTTAGCCAAAAGTACAGCTCCAACCATGGCACTCAACAGCAACAAGGATGAAAGCTCAAAAGGTAACATATAGGGACCAAACAATTCTTTACCCAATCGTTCTATTAGACCTATACTGGGGTCTTTCAATGTCAATGCGGTATTTATAGTGGTTGATTTTAACGAACCAATAATGGTTACGGCAAAACATCCGGCAGCAATAACAGCCACAATCTTCAACAAGGCAGATTTGTTGGGTTCGTTTTCCTTGTTCAGGTTGAGTAGCATCAGCACAAACAGAAAAAGTACCATGATTGCCCCCATATAAACAATAAAATTCACCACGGCTAAAAACTGGGCATTCAACAGTATATAATGTACCGTAAAAGTGAAAAAGGTTAAAATCAGATAGAGCACACTATGGATGGGGTTTTTGGCAAAAACCACCATCAACGAGAAAATAACGCTTAGTGTAGCTACAAAATAGAATACAGAAGTACCCATTAATTGTTGTTTAGTTTTTTAATTTAATTGTTCTTTATCCTCAAGAGTTGCTGACCTGTATGGGCCACTAACTCATTATTTCTTTAAAGGAGCCTCTACCAATTTATCCTTCCCGTAGATAAAATCTTTTCGCAAATAATCCGATGGAACAATTGGCCCATCTAAATAAATAGCTTCTTTAGGGCATGCTTCTTCACACAAGCCACAAAAGATACAGCGTAGCATGTTTATCTCATAAACCGATGCATATTTCTCTTCGCGATACAAGTGTTCTTCGCCCTTTTTCCTTTCGGCCGCAACCATGGTAATGGCTTCTGCGGGGCAAGCAAGTGCACAAAGGCCACAAGCTACGCATCGTTCACGTCCTTCTTCGTCCCTCTTCAAAGAGTGCATGCCTCTAAAATTAACAGAGAACTCACGCTCTTGCTCCGGATACCTAACAGTTGCTGGTTTTTTAAAAAAGTGATTAATCGTAATTCCCAATCCTTGCGCTATGGCAGGCAGGTACATCCGCTCAGCCAAATTCATTGGCTTAGGATTTAATACTTTTTTCTTATTGGTCAACGATTCCATGATAGCTTAAAAATTATTTGTCAAGGCAATAACAATACCTGTAATTACAATATTAGCAATAGCCAAAGGGATTAAACCTTTCCAGCCTAGCCCCATCAACTGGTCGTAGCGAAAACGTGGAATAGTCCAACGTACCCACATAAAAAAGAAGATGAAGGCAAATATTTTAGCAAACAAGACCAGCGTTCCAAGCAATGGTGCCCAGAAAGGACCTAACACGGTAGCCATATAGTCCATACCGGGGTAGTTGTAGCCACCAAAATATAAAGTTGCCAATACGGTTGATGATACAAACATATTGATATACTCGGCAAAAAGGTAAAAACCCAATTTCATTGAGGAATACTCCATATTGTAGCCACCGTTTAGCTCGGCCTCACATTCTGGAAGGTCAAAAGGAGCTCGGTTAGTTTCGGCAAAGGCACAAACAATAAAGATTATAAAACCCAAAGGCTGGTAAAGTACATTCCAATGCCAACCGTGTTGTTGCGCTACTATCTCTCTCAAACTTAGCGTGTTGCTTACTAAAAGCAAAGCAATTATAGATAGCCCCATAGCAATTTCATAGCTGATGTTTTGCGATGCTGCCCTAATTGCACTTAGAAGTGAGTATTTATTATTAGAAGCCCAACCGCCTATCATTACGCCATATACACCTAGGGCAATTACCCCAAAAATATACAACAACCCCACATTTATATCGGCTACTTGTAGTGGTATGGTTTTATCACCAATTACAATATCTTGCCCCCACGGAATAACGGCTGTACCAATACAGGCGGCCAACATAGCCAAACCTGGGCCTAGCATAAACAACCATTTATTGGCCGAATTGGGTATAATCTCTTCTTTGGTAAACATTTTAACCCCATCTGCCAGGGGTTGTAAAATACCGAAAGGACCTGCCCTATCAGGACCAAGCCTGTCTTGCAAAAAAGCTGCAACTTTACGCTCAATATAGGTAGAGTACATGGCCACTACCAGGCTGATGCCAAAAATAATGACAACAAGCACAAATTTTTCTATAACAAAACTGGTATCCATTATATTTTGGTAGTTCTTTCTAGTTGTTCTTTATTTGCTTTCTGTAGTTCTAAATCTTCTTTGATAACCGCAGGAGGATTAAACTCTTCGTAATGATTAGAGGATATTACAGAAGTATGCGCAATAGCTGTTGGATTTTCAATTACCCAATCAGCAGTTTTTTTCCGATCAAAACGACATTCGTTACAGATAAATTCTTCTACCTCACCATAAGCCCCTTTTCTGGCAGTTACTCGTAACACGTCCTCGCCTTTATACCATAATGTTACTTTGCCGTTGCATCCTTCATGATTGCAATTACGATGTGCATTGACAGGACGAGTAAACCACACCCTGTTTTTGAAACGGAATGTTTTATCGGTCAAAGCACCTACCGGGCATACATCTATCACATTACCAGAAAAATCATTGTCAATTGCAGTTTCAATATAGGTTGATATTTCCGACTTAATCCCTCTGTTAAGAATTCCGTGTACCCGCTTGTTGGTCAACTGGTCAACTGCTAACACGCAACGGTAGCACAAAATACAGCGGTTCATGTGCAACTGTATTTTATCACCTATATCAATACGATCAAAAGTACGTTTTACGAACTCAAAAGAGGTTTCCTGTAGGCCGTGCTCGTAGCTTAGGTTTTGCAAATCACACTCGCCGGCTTGGTCACAAACTGGGCAATCAAGCGGATGGTTGATCAACAAGAATTCTACCACGCCTTTTCTAGCCTCCAACACTTCGGACGAGGTTGTGTTCATCACTTCCATGCCATCCATAACAGTTGTACGACAAGAGGCCACCAACTTGGGCATAGGCCGAGGGTCTTTCTCCGATCCTTTGCTCACTTTTACCATACAGGTACGGCATTTGCCTCCGCTGCCCTCCAATTTTGAGTAATAACACATGGCCGGAGGAACTACGGTTCCGCCAATTTGGCGAGCAGCATTCAGGATGGTTGTCCCGGGCTCTACCTCAATGGTTTTTCCGTCTATAGTAACTTTAACTAAGTTGCTCATTGTTAAAGGTCTTAATTCAATATTCTTATTCTGTGACTGGTTTTGCTACTATTGGGTCGGCATAGTGTGCCAAGCCAAAGTTGCTGGTTTGGCTTTTAACCGGTTCTTTAACGTGCCACTCAAATTCATCTCTAAAATGTCTTATTGCTGCCGCAACAGGCCAAGCTGCCGCATCGCCAAGCGGACAAATGGTCTTGCCTTCAATATTTCCTTGCACTCTCCACAACAAGTCAATATCGGCCATACTACCTTTGCCGTACTCTAATTTTTTTAATATTTTCTCTAGCCAAAAAGTTCCTTCGCGGCAGGGCGAACATTGTCCGCAACTTTCGTGCTTATAGAAATGAGAAAAATTCAGTGTGTTGCGAACAATACATTGATCTTCATCAAAAGCGATAAAACCACCCGAACCTAGCATGGTTCCGGTTGCAAAACCACCATCCGCTAATGATTCATAACTCATCAAACGCGATTCGCCGTTTATGGTCTTCAATATAAGGTTTGCAGGTAATATAGGCACGGACGAACCTCCGGCAACAACTGCTTTTAATCGTTTGCCATTGGCTATACCCCCGCAATATTCATCAGAATAAATAAACTCTTCTACGGGTAGTCCCAATTCTATCTCATAAACCCCACGTTTTACCAAATTGCCCGAGGCCGATATCAGTTTGGTACCTGTACTACGTCCTATACCTATTTTGGCGTATTCTTCGCCTCCATCGTTGATGATAGGTACTACCGTAGCAATAGACTCTACATTATTAACCACTGTAGGGCAACCATACAAGCCTGCAACAGCCGGAAAAGGAGGTTTGATACGTGGATTGCCACGTTTTCCTTCTAAAGATTCTAACAAGGCAGTTTCTTCGCCGCAAATATAGGCTCCACCACCCGGTTGCACATAAATCTCTAAATCATAGCCTGAACCCAAAATATTTTTACCCAGAAAACCTGCTGCTTTTGCTTCTGCAATAGCCTTTTCAAGTATTCTGATTTGCGGCATCATCTCGCCCCGCACATAGATATAGGAGGTATTTGCACCTAAAGCATAGCTCGATACAATCATCCCTTCAATCAACAAATGCGGGATATAGGTCATTAAATAACGATCTTTGAAAGTTCCTGGCTCTGATTCGTCTGCATTACAAACTAAATATCGGGGCACTCCGGCCGGCTTTGCTAAAAAGCTCCATTTCATTCCCGTAGGGAAACCAGCTCCACCGCGACCTCGCAAGCCAGATTTCTTCACTTCCTCCACCACATCATCAGGACTTAAAGTCTTCAGTGCTTTCTCTACTGCCCTGTAGCCTCCTTTTTGTCGATACACCTCAAAGGTATTGATACCGGGTACGTCTATATGTTCTAATAATAGTTTGCGAGCCATTATTTATTCCTTAATTCGTCAATTAATTTATCAATAGACTCTTCAGTCAAATTCTCGTGGAAAGTGTATTCGGGGCCAATTTGTAGAACCGGACCGTATCCACAAGCAGCCAAACACTCTACCCCTCTAAAACTAAACAAGCCATCAGGTGTCACTTCGTCTTCTTTCACCCCAAGCTTTTGTTCCAAATAGCTCATTATTTTCTCAGCTCCTACCAAGCAGCAAGGGCCTGTTTTACAAACCTCTAGCACATATTTGCCTTTGGGTTCTAAAAAATACATAGAATAGAAAGTAGCCACCTCATATACCTCTATTGGCAAAATAGAGAGGTATTCGGCTACTTTATCCATTGCAGGCGTACTTAACCAACCAAATTCGGCCTGTACCAAATGTAAAATCGGGAGCAGTGCAGATTTTTGCTTGCCTTCGGGGTATCGTTTTACCACCTCGTCAAACTTTGCCAGCAAAGTTGCCGAGAAATTTACCGGATGTGTTTCTTCTATCTTAAGCATCTAACTCTCCTGCAATAATGTTCAAACTACTCATGTTTATAATAGCGTCTGATAGCAACATACCTTCAGACATTTTCGCATACATTGAATAATTAATAAAACTTGGTCTGCGGAAATGCAATCGATAAGGACTACGGCCACCATCGCTTACCAAGTAAAAACCAAGCTCACCATTTCCTCCTTCAACGGCATGGTAAACCTCTTGTTTTGGAGCATCAAGCTCGCCCATCACTATCTTAAAATGATAAATTAGGGCTTCCATGTTATTATACACCTGTTCTTTGCCAGGAAGATAAAAATCAGGTACATCGGCATGGAAAACACCTTTTGGCTCTTTCTCTAATTTTGCCAAAGCTTGCTCAATAATTCGTACACTTTGCCACATCTCTTCGTTGCGTACTAAGTAACGATCATACACATCACCTCTTGTACCTACTGGGATTTCAAAATCAAAATCTTCATAAGATGAGTAGGGTTCACTCACTCTCACGTCATAGTCTACACCAGTAGCACGCAACAATGGCCCTGTCCAACTGTACTCCAAAGCTGTTTCGGGGCTTACCTCTGCTACACCTTGGGTTCTATCAATAAAAATTCTGTTGCGGTTGAGCAAAGCCTCAAACTCTTTCAGTGCTTTTGGAAACTCTACCAAAAATTTCTGAATCTTGGCAAAAGCAATTTCGTTAAAATCTCTTTCCAAGCCACCAATACGTCCAATATTGGTATTCATTCGTGCACCACAAATCTCTTCAAATATCTCGTATATTGCTTCTCTAAACTGAAACAAATAAAGGAAGGTAGTAGTTGCTCCGGTATCCTGACCAATGATGGTATTGCAAATGATGTGATCAGCTATACGAGAAAGTTCCATTATAATCACCCGCAAATAATCGACCCTTTTGGGGATTTTAATATCCAAGAGCTTTTCTACTGTCATGTGCCAGCCCATGTTATTGATGGGTGATGAGCAGTAGTTTAGCCGGTCTGTTAGGGGAGTTATCTGATAAAATGGACGATGCTCGGCAATTTTCTCAAAAGCACGATGAATATAGCCGACGGTAGATACGGCACTTACAATGCGCTCGCCGTCCATTTGCAAAACATTTTGAAACACCCCGTGAGTTGCCGGGTGAGTAGGCCCCAGATTGAGTGTTACCAAATTACTTTGCGGGTCGTTATCTGTATATACAGGATGATTCATGTTCATGTCTATCTACCAAAAAACTGATCTACTTTATCAACTCGGTTTGGATCCTCTAAGGGATACTGTTTTAACAAAGGATGTACTCCTAAATCGTCCATATTTAATATACGTTTCAAATTAGGGTGACCTTCGAATTTTACTCCAAAAAAATCATAAGTTTCACGCTCCATCCAATCGGCTCCTTTCCACAAGCTAGTTGCACTTGCTACTTTCGGGTCTTTCTCGGATAAAAAAACTTTTATACGGGCTCTAATACCCGAAACCATGCTGTGCAAGTGGTAAACTACTGCAATTTGGTTTTTATCAGGAAAGTGAACTGCAGTAATATCGGTCAAGAAATTAAAATCTATTTTGCTATTCTGCTTCATAAAGGTCAAAAGCTCTAGCAAATGATCTTTATGAGTAGTAAAGGTCAGTAAGCCTTTGGGCTCGGTAACATCAAAAAGCAAGTCGCCAAAGCGCTCGCCCAATAGATCTATTAATTCTGTATTTGTTGCTTTAGCCATTATTGTATCCCGTAACTTGCCAACAATTCTTTATATTCTGGAGAATAACGCCTTCTGCCCGATTCATTTTTCACCAATTCTTGTATCTTCAAGAAACCATCAATAATACCTTCGGGACGTGGAGGACAACCTGGTACATAAACATCAACCGGAATAATTTCATCAATACCTTGTAACACCGAGTAGCTATCAAAAATACCACCACTTGCTGCACAAGCCCCAACAGCCATTACCCAGCGAGGTTCTGCCATTTGCAAATATACTTGCTTCAACACAGGTCCCATTTTCTTTGCAATAGTGCCCATCACCATAATTACATCGGCTTGACGAGGCGAGAAACTTAATCTCTCTGCACCAAAACGACCGAAATCATAATGTGAACCCATAGTTGCCATGAACTCGATACCACAACAAGAAGTGGCAAAAGGTAGTGGCCATAAGGAGTGTGAACGGGCCAAACCGATAGCTTTATCTAAGGAGGTAGCAAAAAAGCCTGTACCTTCATAACCAGCTGGCGCTTCTACTATATTGACTTTACTCATTTTAATAAACAATAAATTCTTGTTCGTATAATAGAGGAACAAGCTACAAATTTATAATATTTAAAAGGGTTTCATTTTGCTCTTAGACATTTAGAAACAATCTAAATTGAAATCGCAATTTTTAATCCCAATCTAACGAGCGTTTTTTAAGAATATAAATGAACCCGAGTAGCAGTGTACCCATAAAGATGAACATCTCGATAATACCTGTCCAGCCTAGCTCTCTAAAGTTAACGGCCCAAGGATACATAAAAATCACCTCAACATCAAACAGCACAAACAAGATAGCTACCAAGAAATATTTAATAGAAAATGGTTGACGAGCATTCCCGATAACCTTGATACCCGATTCGAAAGTACTTAATTTGTCTGAAGTTTTTCGCTTTGGCCCAAGCAAATGGGTAGCGATAAGGGTTACAACAACAAAGCCCAATGCAACTATAATTTGAAAGAGTATGGGCAAGAAATCTTGGGTAGTACTAACGTTGTTCATGTTTGTTATTTTAGGGCAAATTTATAATAAAAAGATAGGAATACAAATTTAAGACTACACTATCTTAATTAAACCAAAATCTTTGGCAATACACAGTATATGCCAACAGATTCGGCTATAATAAATTTTCAATTTCAACGAAAAAGGGCGAAATCTGCTTAGATTTCGCCCTTGAAGAACTGCATATTCTGTTTTATTTTTTATTAGGTGTTTTTGCACCGTTGGAGTTCAACAACTTAATATTGTCGTTGGCCAAAGCATTGTTTGGATCAACAGCCAAAGTTTTGGTAAAATATTCCAGTGCTTTTGCTTTGTCGGTATTAGAAGCATAGGCACCCAAGTTATTGTAGCTTTCTATTAGACCAGATTTTGCGGTGGCTGCCTTTTCGGGTTTGGTTACAGTTACCAACTCAATATATTTTTCATAGAAAGGCACAGCCAAACCTGTTGGGTTTTCTGTATTATCCAACAATTTGTTAACCCTTGCACGGTACAAATAAGTTGTTTCGTACTCAGGAGCCAACTGATTTACCTTGGCGAAGGCCGAATCTGCTTTCACTAAATAATCTTTTGAAGGATTTTTGCCGTCACGGTCATCAAAAGCATATTTAAAGTAGTTGGCAGTTCCCAAATAGAAATAATTGGTAACATAGGCTGCATCTTTAGAATTAGCATCAACCACTTCTTTAAAAATCTCAGCTGCTTTACCATAGTTTCTGGCATCATAGTATTTTTTTGCTATTTCGGCTAATGTAGAAACCTTTGTTGAATCCATTTTAACGGCTTTCAGAATATTAACAAAGGCTAAGCTATCTTGTCCCAATGCTTGTTGTGCCTTACCCAAATAAAAATAGTCAGAACCAATGATACGACTGGCATCTTGAGTGCGGGCAAACAATTGATCCATATATTTAGCACCAGCTTCGTAGTTTTGGTTTTCGATTGCCGAGTAGCCTCGCATACGGATAACTACAAAAGTTTTAGGATTGTTTGCATCGGGGGCATTTAGTGTTGCTACCTCTTTCTCTAAAGTCTGGAAGTCGCTGGCGTAAACCAAAAACTGTGCATAACGTAAACGAGAATCAAACGACTCATCAGTAAGATCTAAATACTTACGCATGTTCTTTAATGCCTCGGCTCTTTTTGCAGGGCCATTTTTAGGATCTGCAAAAGACCATTGCATTTGTACTTCGGCCAATTCACGATAAGCAGGCCCATAATTAGGATCCTCTGCTACGGTTTTATTTATTTCTGTCTCTGCCTCTGGAAACGCATAAGCTTCTTTATACATTTTACCTATTTGCACGTGTGCCCTAGATAATTTAGGATTGATATCCAATGCTCGCAAGTATTGAGGATAGGCTTCTGTGTTCTTTTTTTGCATTGCATAAAAATCCGCCAAGGCAATAAACACATCCGGGTCTTTATCTTTAGCATCTAACTCATCTGCTTGCTGCAAATAAGGTAAAGCGCTGGTAAAATCTACATCTTTTTGCTCGATATAAGCTCTACCAATATTTAAGAAAGTCAGATAGTCCTTTTTCTTTAAGTCTATAGCTTTATCAAAATTAGTTTTAGCGTTCGTAGGATTTTTCTGCAACAAATCTGCCTGACCTAGCCCCACATAATTAAGCGCACCTTTAGGCACAACACTAATACCATTGCTAAACACAGCACGAGCAGAATCAATCTCGTCTGTCAATAAATATACTTTACCTAGATAAAAATAGTTATCAGCTTCCTTAGGTGCATTACTAACCAAGGTTTTTAACATAGACTTGGCCTTTTGAAATTGTTCGGCATCTATGGCTTTTCTGGCATCATCAAGGCTTTGGGCATATACTGCAGCAGATGCAGCGAAGAAAACTCCAGTAGCCAAAATTGCTTTTTTACTAATTGTGTTCATTCTTTGTTATAAATTATTTCAAGTTTAAGGTCTGCAAAATAGTTAGTCCAATTTACTTTACAAAATATTGCTATTTTTTTTCCTTTGTTAATATATTTAACTCACGCTCGGCCACTTCATGTGGGGCTAATCCAGATTTTAGGACAATTAGTTGACCACGTGGGCTAGATAACCAATTGGCAAAACCTGTGCCTAATCCATTGGTGCCTTCTGCATTAATAACGTAAATATTTCGTAAAAGTGGATATTTACCAGTCATCAAATTTTTCTGAGCAGGCTTAAAATAAGCAGAATTTCCTTTTTTTACACTCAAAATTCTAATGTCTTCTTTTAAAGATTCATGCTTAGCCATACTTCCGAGCAGGTAATTTAGGCCAATTACACCAATATAATCCGAATTCTTTGTAACAAATTGGATAACTTCATCACCAGTCTTCAGCGTATATACTCCGGTACTAGGCAAAGCCTTAATACCTGCCGAATCTATAAAGTAGCGAATGGTACTTGAATAGGCATTGTCAAACACCAATTTCTTATTTGTTGTTGCTTTACCACGCATTACCTCATACAACTCTTCTACACTGACCAAAGTATCTGTGCTCTGTTTGCTTCGAATAAGTGCTATGCCGTCAACAGCAATTCGGTCTATATCAATAGGACTTTTGCGTTTGGTGTAGTACAGCTCTTCTTTGGGTTTGAGCAAACGAGAGAATATCATGATTTTGATTTTCCCTTCAGCAAATTGAGGTAATAATTCGTTTTCATTCCCTACTATTGTTTGGATGCTCGCATTGGGGTAATCCGACTTAAAAACATCAATCTGGCTATCCAAAAAATCACCAAAAGTTTGATCGATGGCAATACTTGTTGAACCAGAAGTGCGTGTCTCTTTGGAAGTAATGTCTTTTTGTTTAGGGCGGCAAGCACCAAAAAAAATGACCACCAATAAAAAATAGCTAAGCAGATTATTCATCATTTGTTTTGACTGTCACGAATTATTCTTACAAAACGAATTAAAGCATAAACCATTAACAAAGAGGCAAAGGCCAATTGATATTTTCGTGGAAACTTTATGGGATCGAGGCGTAACCAATCGTCAAAAAAGAATATAACCAAGCTGATAAAAGCATAAATCAGCATCATGGTTAGTCCTAAAATGAACAGAAATCGCTTTTGAGGCGATTTCTGTTGTTTTTTATGCTCAAACATTATTGTTATTGTTGGAGTGTAAAGCTGATAGGCATATTGTACCTTACCCTAGCAGGTTTACCGTTTTGCATACCTGGATTCCAGCGTTTACTACCCTTAATAACTCGGATAGCCTCTTCGTCGCAACCGTAACCAAGTTTACGATCAACCTTTACATCGGCTACAGAACCATCTTTCTCGATAGTGAAAGACACATATACTTTTCCTTGTATATTATTGTCTTGAGCCATTGGCGGATACCTAAGGTTATCACCAATATACTTATAGAATTTGTCCATCCCGCCTGGATAGGTTGGAGGGTTTTCCATACTCACAAAGCTGTAAACTGCGTTATCCTCTACTACTACGGCCTGTTTAGGTCCCTCACCAGCTGCGGCAATTTGCACAATATTCTCAGAGGTAGGATCACCTTCGATGGTTTTTTGTCCTGGATCGGCTTTTTTCAAATCCTCAACAGTAGGTGGTTGCTCATCACGTACCTCGTTATCAGGCTTTACAATGGGCGGAGGGAATTTGATTTGATCCTGTTTTGGTGGTGGTGGCTCTACCGGTGGTGGAGTTTGCACCTCTGGATTGATGGGCGGAGGTGGCTGCATAATTACTTCTGTAAATTTTTCTTGTGGCTCTTCGGGTTCAAGGCCTTTTAACAAAGCAAAAATCCGGGGAGTCAAAAACAGAAAAATAAAAACTGCCGAAGCAATAAGTAGCGACTTAGTGGTTACATCTGCACTGCGCTGACGCAGGGTATATGCACCGTACGCTTTGTTCTTTTTAGCGAACACAACGTCAATCCACTCCTTATTAAATAAATCTATTTTAGACATTGTTCTAAATTTTAAAGTTCTTTATAATTATAAAATCCCTTTAGATTTCATAAATTCCTTTTCGCTATCTTGAAGGTGAGCGGGGTCATCATCAACTGCAGGTGCGCTGATATTGGTTTTGGTGATATTGATTTCATCCATTATATCAACGAAGTTTTTGTAGTTGGCACCGTCTGTCGGTTTTACAATGATAACGATATCACGACCTGTTTTTTCCTTCACTTCTTTTTTGTTTTTCAATAAAGATGCTCGGATATCTCCAAAACCTTCTATAGTTGGTGCTGATTTACCTGCCTCGCCCATGTACCAAGCAATCTTATCGTTCTTGCCCAGAAGTATGGTCATCGTTTGCGATTCGCGAAGCTCTAATCTATTTTCATCTTTAGCGTCTTTATCCGGTTTGGCAATATCCATGGCTTGTGGCTTGGACAATGTCGTTGTCAGCATGAAGAAAGTAATCAAGAGAAAGGCCAAATCCACCATTGGTGTTAAATCCACCTTGGTCGATTGTTTCTTGCTCCGTACCTTCCCGCCTTTACCGGAGTCGCTGGAGGTGTCTAGTTCTGCCATTGCTTACAATTATTCACCGCCTTCTGACGATGTGATTAAACTAAATTTGTTAATTTTCTGTTTCTGCAACAAATCAATCACCTTTCTTACTGAAGGGTACTCTTCTTTTGCATCACCTTTTATACTGATACGCATATCGATACCGTGTAGTTCGGCAGTTGCAAAACGAGCTTCTTTAATCCAGTTGAACAATTCGTTGTTATTTGTCGAGTCCATTGGTATGCCCGACTGTATGCCTGATTTGCTACGTTGTTCACTATTCATGGCAAGAAAATTTTTCAAATTCCCCATTGGCACACCGAAAGAGGATACTACCGCAAATTTCTTTGCTTCTTCTTCGGTGAATGATTGCCCATAAATAGCTCCCATACGTGCTAATGTTGCTTTTTTAACATCTTGACCAACGATTTCTAGGAACACTTTTCCTTTACCGATGCTTACGATAGAAATATCTTTATCCGGCACTTTAAACTGTACAGTCGATGATGGAGTTGAAATATCCAATGGATCGGGCTGACGAGCAGTTGCAGTTAAAATAAAGAACGTAAGCAAAAGGAAAGAAACGTCGCACATAGCGGTCATGTCTATCGACGTACTTTGTCTTTTTATCTTTGCTCTACCCATAACTTAAAAATTATTTAGAATTTAACTAATGATGTTATTAATCTCCGGTTTCCATAAACCGGATAAAATAATTTTTATTTATGTGTGCTAGCGTAAGTTTGGATGATACTGAAACCAGCCTCATCGATAGCATAAGTTAATTTATCGATTTTCGATGTTAAAATATTGTACATAATAAGCGCTACGGTAGAAGTACCGATACCAGTTGCAGTATTGATAAGAGCTTCAGAGATACCAGTTGCCAAAGCAGCTTGGTCAGGAGCACCAGAGTTGGCCAAACCACCGAAGGCCTTAATCATACCAGTTACTGTACCTAATAGACCCACAAGAGTACCTACCGAAACCAAAGTTGCTACAATAGTAAGGTTTTTTTCGAGCATTGGCATCTCTAATGCAGTAGCTTCTTCAATGTCTTTTTGGATAGCAACTACCGATTGTTCTACATCTAATCTTGCATCGGTGTCCACCTCGCTATATTTTTTCAAACCTGACTTGATTACGTTTGCTACAGAGCCTTCTTGTTTGTCGCACTCTGCAATGGCAGCTTGAATATTGCCTGAGTTCAACAACGATTGAATTTTTTGGATAAAGCTATCCAAACTACCTTTACCTGTAGCTTTACCAATTACGATAAGACGTTCGATAGAGAACACCCATACCATCAAGAACATACCCATCAAAATAGGTACGATAGCACCACCTTTGAAGGCCATACCACCGTAGTTACCGGGGAAAGGTTGGAATGCATGGGTATCGTCATTATAAAACGCCAATGAAAGGGCACTATTATTTTTAGCTACATCTTCAGGGATATTGAAATTGCTGGGCTTACCTAATACAAAGATAAAAAGTGCAACACCAATGATTAAGCAAATTGGGATAACTAAAGCGGCGAATAAATTTGATGCCGTTGCGCTGCTTTCTTTCTTTGCAGCAGTTGGTTTTTGTGCGTTTGCCATTTTTTTAAATTTTAGTTTAGTACTTGTTTTTATTTTTTGTTTAATTAAAATGCTTTACTATTTGCTCGGCACACCGTGCCCACAAACAATGCGGAAGCAAATTTATAACTTTGATTGAATTTACAAATTAAATATTAGTTATACTATGTATTCGTTACGAAAGTTAGTATTTGCGTACTCCGTATATAATTAAAAAAAGATTGTCCTTTTCGACAATCTTTCTGCAATTAAAGTTAAAAAAATAATCATTAGCAAATTTTTGAAATAAAAAATAATTTACAAAACTACTTTTGTGACCTTTGGTAAACCACTTTTTATTTCTTCGTCAGCAAATTCGGCGAACTGCTCGAAATTGCTAATGAAAGCCTGCGCCAACTCATTTGCCTTATTATCATAGGCTTGTGCATTAGCCCAAGTGTTTCGTGGATTTAGAATTTCATCGGGTACGCCTTTGCAACGTAAGGGCATATCCAATCCAAAAATTTCATGACGCTCATAAGCTGCATTTTTGAGCTCACCAGTTAGGGCAGCGGCAATCATGGCTCGGGTGTAGGCCAATTTGGTACGCTTACCTATACCATATGGACCACCGCTCCAACCGGTGTTGACCAGCCAAACATTAACTTGGTGTTTTTTCAGTTTTTCGCCCAAAAGCTTAGCATAAGCAGTAGGGTGTAGTGGCAAAAAAGCTTTACCAAAACAAGCCGAGAAGGTTAATTGCGGCTCAACCACACCTGCTTCTGTGCCTGCAACCTTAGCTGTATAACCCGAAAGGAAATGAAACATAGCTTGGCCAGTTGTTAGTCTAGAGATAGGTGGTAGCACCCCAAAAGCATCGGCCGTTAAGAAAAAGATATTTTGTGGTATAGGTGCCACCGAAGGCAAAAGTGCATTTTCTATATTATATATCGGATAAGCTACCCGAGTATTTTCTGTTTTAGCAGTGTTGGTAAAATCAACCGATCGGGTATTGGGATAATAGTTGATGTTTTCTAACAAGGCTCCGAATTTTATGGCCTTATAAATTTGTGGTTCTTTCTCTTCTGTCAAATCCACACATTTGGCATAGCAGCCTCCTTCAAAATTAAATATCGAGCTGTCGCCCCAACCGTGTTCGTCGTCGCCCACCAAATTACGGTCAGGATCGGCAGAAAGCGTGGTTTTGCCCGTACCGGACAGACCAAAAAAGATAGCCGTATCGCCATTGGCTCCCACATTGGCCGAGCAGTGCATAGAAAGGGTTTGACGCTGTTTAGGTAACAAGAAATTCAGTACCGAAAAAATCCCCTTTTTGATTTCGCCGGTATAGGCTGTACCCCCTATAATTATAATTTTTTTAGAAAAATTTATAATGGAGAAGTTCTCTTGTCGTGTACCATCTTCGGCTGGGTTGGCCAAAAAAGAGGGAACAGCCAAAATGGTCCACTCGGGTTGTTGGGGCAACTGATTTGCTGAATACCTTAAAAAAAGATTATTGGCAAATAGATTTTGAAAAGCATACTCGGTAATGACCCTAATGCTGATAGCATAATTGGGATCTGCACAAGCATAAGCATCACGCACATACATTTCCTTATTGGCCATGTATTGCACCATTTTGTTGTAGAGCCCCTCAAAATGCTTTTCGGAGATTTTAATATTGATATCGCTCCACCAAATTTGTCCTTCGGTCTGCTCATCACAAACGATGAAACGATCTTTTGGTGACCTCCCGGTAAATATACCCGTATCGATAGCCAAAGCACCGGAATCTGCTAAAGTTCCTTCCCGGTTTTTAATGGATTCTTCTACCAGCTCGGCAGGACATAACTGGTACTTAAAATTAAAATTAGAAAGGCCCAGATAGCTCAAATCGGGCCTTTCTTTACTACTCTTTAAAGTCATATTTGGTTAGAATAAGTGCTGCAAAACTAAACACTTATTTTCCCAAAAAAGACCGTTTTTATAATAATTTTTTACTTATTGTTGATAATACACTATAAGATATTTACCTGATTTTTAACGTATTAAACATATTTTTATCCCCCAGATTTTTTTACTTTATAACCTTCTTTTTGTAGGAATGAAAACACCTTTTCTTTAAAATCGCCCTGCAAAATAATTTCACCATCTTTGGCTCCACCACCAACCCCACATTTTACCTTCAATTTCTTGGCTAGCACTTGTAAATCATTAGCAGTACCCACAAAGCCGGTTACAAGAGTAACCACCTTTCCGCCTCTATTTTTTCGGTCAAGCATCACACGTAGGTCTTGCTGATTGATTGGCAGCGTTTCGGTCTCATTTTGTTGCACATCAAACTGAAAATTGGGATCGGTAGAGAACATAATCCCACTAAAATCATTTATCACTTTTGTTTTTTTGCTCATGGGTGTAGTATCAAGATTAATTCGACTATTATCTAAAAGCTTGCTAATGACTAACCATAACCCTTAGCGAGGCCGGCACCATATTTATACATAGCTCTTTACCCATGTTTAAGGGTTCGCCATCCAAATGTACAGGTCCTTCTGTTTGTCGGCTAATTTTTATTTGCTGACCCCGAATTATAGTAACCAAGGATGAACGGTCGGTTCTTTTGGTGAGCATTTGAAAAGACAACATCAAGAGCTTAAAAAAGGTGATGGGATGTATAATACAGACATCTATTAATCCGTCGGTAAGTGATGATTTTGGTGAGATGTAAACGTTGTTCCCGTATTGAGATGAATTGGCCAAGCTAATAGCAAAAGCTTTTATATTTTGTACTTTACCATCAATTTCGAGCTGATAGGTTTGAGCCTTATAGCCAAAAATTACTTTAATTCCTTGCTGTAAGTATCCACTGAAACCACGACCCTTGTTGTCGGCAAATACGGCACTCAACTGGGCATCAAAGCCCACGCCTGCCATATTCACAAATTTGTGTCCATTGAGCACCGCACTATCTATCTGTATGATTTTGGCTTTATTGATTAGTGCTACGGCCTTTTGCACTTTTAGTGGTATTTTGAGGAAACGAGCTAAGCCATTGCCCGAACCAGAAGGAATTATAGCCAAACTACAAGTACTACCAATTAATTGTCCGGCTACCTCGTTGATAGTTCCATCGCCACCAACCGCAACAACAACCTGTACAGCAGCATTTATAGCGGCCTGGGTAAGCTGAGAGGCATGGCCTACACGCTCGGTAAAAACATACTCGGCCTCGTATTTTTCCAGATCCAAGTAACGAGCAATTAAATCGGGTAAATTATTTTTCTTCTTCCCTCCGGAGATGGGATTAATCACAAATAGGATTTTGGTTTTTTGCTGGCTCATGTGTCAAATCAATCACAAAATAATCTATAATTTTTGAGTATTAAAATTTAATGTTTTAGTTTTGCAGTGTTAAAGTGGACTGATTTGCTAAACTATTGAAAAATAGTAAGATTGCAACCACGTAAAAAAAAGTGCTAATGCTATCCAACACTTCGTTTTACAGCCGATTTATCTTCCATTTTAGCTTTTTGATAATTATTTAATTTAAAAAAGATTTAAAATGTCGTATTTATTCACATCAGAATCCGTTTCTGAAGGACACCCAGACAAAGTAGCTGATCAAATTTCTGACGCTTTGATTGACAATTTCTTGGCTTTTGACTCCCAATCAAAAGTTGCTTGCGAAACCTTGGTTACTACCGGGCAGGTAATTTTGGCTGGTGAAGTAAAATCTAAGACCTATTTAGACGTTCAACAAATTGCCCGCGATGTCATCAAGAAAATTGGTTACACCAAGAGTGAGTATATGTTTGAAGCCAATTCTTGCGGAGTGCTTTCGGCTATTCACGAGCAATCTCAAGACATTAACCAAGGTGTGGATAGAAGTGTAAAAGAAGAACAGGGTGCCGGAGACCAAGGTATGATGTTTGGTTATGCTACTAACGAAACTGAAGATTATATGCCTTTGGCACTCAATCTTTCGCACCAATTACTTCAGGAGCTGGCCAAAATTAGAAGAGAGAACAAAGAAATAACCTATTTGCGCCCCGATGCAAAATCGCAGGTTACATTAGAGTACGATGATAACAATAGACCCGTCCGTATTGATGCCATTGTTATTTCGACACAGCATGACGATTTTGCTGACGAAGAGCAGATGCTGGCTAAAATCAAAGCTGACCTTATCGGGATATTGATTCCACGTGTGATAAAAAACAACCCACAATATGCCCATCTTTTCAACGACCAAATACAATACCATATTAACCCTACCGGCAAGTTTGTAATTGGTGGGCCGCATGGCGATACCGGACTAACCGGACGAAAAATTATTGTAGATACCTACGGAGGTAAAGGAGCACACGGTGGTGGTGCCTTCTCGGGCAAAGACCCCAGTAAAGTAGATAGAAGTGCTGCATACGCTACACGTCACATTGCCAAAAACCTGGTAGCTGCAGGGGTTGCCGACGAGATTTTGGTACAGGTATCTTACGCTATCGGTGTTGCCAAACCAATGGGTATTTATATCAACACCTACGGCACAGGAAAAGTAGGCAAAAGCGATGGTGAAATTGCCAAAATAGTAGAAGAACTTTTTGATATGCGCCCCTACTTTATTGAGCAACGTCTTAAACTTCGCAACCCCATTTATAGTGAAACAGCAGCCTATGGGCACATGGGCAGAAAACCCGAAGTAGTTAGCAAAACTTTCAAATCGCCTAACGGCGAGGTAAAAACCTTAGAAGTAGAGCTATTTACTTGGGAAAAACTCGATTATGTTGACCAAGTAAAAGCTGCTTTTGGTCTATAATTAGGCTACAAGCCATTTAAGGAAAGAGAACAAAAGGTGTGTGGACTGTCTTTTCATACTAGACAAGCCAATAACAACCAATTTGTTCTCTTTTTTTGTGCTAAATGGTATGCTTTGGTGAAATCCGCTACGCCCCTTTCGCCACAGCGGCTCAATCTTACAAAAAGTCAAGAAAAAGGAAAAACCATCTAACATATCGAAATCAAATAATAAATGTATATTTGTCGAGATACTGCTTAAAATTTCTTATGAAAAAGCCTGTAACCATCAAAGAAATAGCCAAGCATTTGGGATTGTCGTTCTCTACAGTTTCAAGAGCGCTTCATGGCCATCCGAGCATTAGCCAAGCTACCCAACAAAGGGTAAAAGATACTGCAGCAGAGATGGGTTATGAGCCCAACCAAACCGCTATCTTTTTCCAGCAGGGTAAAACCTTTACCATTGGAGTAATTTTACCCGAACTGGCCGAGGCTTTTTTTGCTGAAGCTATTAGCGCTATTGAGGATGTAGCTTATAAAAAAAACTACACCATAATGCTAGCCCAATCTCATGATGATGAAGAAAGAGAAAAATTGTTGGTAGAAAAACTACGCACCCACCGTATTGATGGCTTGTTGGTATCTGTAGCCAAAAACACTAATAATTTTGAGCATTTTGAGCAATTGAAGAAATACAACATTCCGGTGGTTTATTTTGACCGTATTCCTCCAATAAAAAACATCCACTATGTGGCCTGTAATATTGAAACCGGAAGTATCGAAGCCATTAACTACCTCCTAAAAAGGGGGCATCGCAATATAGGTCTTATCAATGGCCCCAACTCACTCATATCAAGCGGACAACGAAAAGAAGGCTATATCACCGCTATTCAAAAAAACCGCCTAAAATACGACCCGGCCTATACCATCAATTGCGATATGACCGAAGAAGGCACAAAAAAAGCTTTAGAGGAGTTGCTCAACTACAAGCGTCCGCCTAGTGCAATTTTGTGTTTTAACGATTATGTTGCTGCATTTGCCATCAAACATGCACTAAAGCTAGGGGTAAAAGTAAACCAAGATATTGAATTTGTAAGTTTTGCCAACACCCCCATTACCGAATACATGGGTTATCCGCCTTTGGCCTCGGTAGAGCAATTTCCGTCTATACAGGGGCAAAGAGCTACCGACACCCTGATTGACCTGATTAAAAACGGAGAGGACAATGATTCGGCTTTCTACAAAATCATCATCGAATCGGAACTAATTGAACACGACAGTAATTAAAAAAGCCTCTGCATTTTAAACGCAAAGGCTTTTGGCTTGTTTTATTTTGGGTATTAGTATCCGCTATCGTCCAAAGCAAAAGTATTTTTCCTGTCTTTCCATTTTCCTCTGGTGAAATCAGGGAAAGCAAGGGTTTTATTGCCTTTTTTCAAGGACTCTGTTGAGAGCGGAGCAATAACACTCATCGTTACCGAATCATAAACGTCTATTGGGGTTTGCTTTTTCTCTTTTACGGCAATCACAAAAGCATTGAACACAAACCAGTCCATGCCGCCATGCCCTGCGCCTACAGCCTCTTGCTCATATTTTTTCCACAAGGGGTGATCGTATTTTTTGAACCATTCATCAGCCTTATCCCAGCCGTGAGGCTTAGACACGCCTTCTATGTGTACCGATTTATTTACGTCCATCCACAAACCTTTAGTACCTTGTACTCTAAAACCCAAAGAATATGGACGAGGCAAGTGCGTATCATGCGATAGCAACACGGTTTCGCCGTTTGCACAATTGATTAAGGTAGTTGTAACGTCGCCGTTTTTATAGTTGAGCTTAGCGTTGGGATGTCCGGGAGATTTTTCCTCGACATAAGCCGCTAAACCACGGGCTTTAGAGCTGAAAGAAACAATGCTGGTAAAGCGGTTACCGCGGTTGATGTCGATGTATTGCATGATTGGACCTGCACCATGAGTCGGATACAAATCACCATCTTGGTCAATATTGTATTGGGTACGCCATTGAGCTTCGCTAATAGCATTAGGCCCGTACTCTACCCCTCCGCCGTAATATTGCTTACCGTTATTGAACAATACTTCTCTCAAATCGTGCTGATAGCCCCCTTCAAGGTGCACCAACTCACCAAATAAGTTTTGACGTTGCATGTTTAGTGCAGCCAAAACATCACGGCGGTAACAAACGTTTTCGAGGGTCATATAAGGCATTCCGGTTTTTTCGGAAGTGTTTACGATGTCCCAATGTTCTTTAACCGTAAGTCCGGCAATTACCTCGCAACCCACATATTTACCTGCATTCATTGAATAAATAGCTTGTTCGTGGTGAAACTCCCAAGGTGTAGAAATCACAATGGCATCAATATCTTTACGATCAACCATGGCTTTGTAAGCATCTAAAGAGCCTGTATATTCTTTAGCTGCTGGTTTCCCAGCCTTGGCTATGGCTTTTCTGCAATTGCTCAGTGCCCACTCTTGGGTGTCGCAAACTGCTACAATCTCCACATCGTCACGTAACAATCCTTCACTGATATGACCCATACCTCTTGCGCCTACACCGATATATCCCAAACGTACTTTGGTGTTATCCTTGGCAAACAAAGAGCCCGAGGGCAAGATGGTAAATCCGGCGGTAGCCAATGCACCGCTTTTTAAAAAATCTCTTCTTTCCATTTAATTAAGGTTAAGCTTTGGTACTTATTAATGTCCTAAAATTACACAATGCTATTAGAATAACAGCTAAAAGTCAGAACAAAAATCACACAAACGTTTGAATGGATTTAAAAAGCATTTCGTTTCCATAAGAGTTTGTATTGCCCCTTTGTTCTTGATGCTTTCGCAGTCAAACTTATACGATACAATTTTGTACCCCAAGATTTTTTCAGCCTAGCATCATCAATAGGTAATTCTTCTATTTGGCAATTCAATAAATGAGCCTCATAGCGTAAACTTGCTCTTGAGAATTGTAGATAACCTTTTCCTTCTTTGGGTTTTTCTGTAACCAAAAAGTATAAAGTATTGGACGCCATAGCTTCTTTTAGCTCATATTTCTCGATGATTTGTATTTCTTGTTTCGATCTATCAAAACGCAATGTTCTTATCCAATGGTTGATTTGGGCTTCTTTAGGATAAGCCTTTGCCAAGTCCATTGCAATGACATCTTGTTGTTGCCGATGCCGATAGCTCAATCGACTAGCTTTGTAATTTGCTCCATTTTTTTGGTTAAAACCGTTGATGCTTGGGCAGTTGTGCCACTCTGATTTCATGTTCCAGATGTCGTAACGACTCTTGCTAAACGTTTTAGAGGTATAAACACCTACTCCGGCATCAACCAATAAAGGTATCCCGTCTGTATAGATGATGTAATTACCGATATCGTTGTGATTGTGGCTTTCGTTGTTATTTCCTCCTTTTATGGCGTAAAACAATCCTTGGGTGCTTCCATCGGTCTGTCTGCCTGTAAAAACCTCTAAATCGGGCAAAGCCGAAAACAGCGGATAAGGAGCTTTAGGCTTAATGTGTTTAAGCTCTGGCCTGATTAATAATGCAGCTATAAAATCAACCAAGTTTGTAGGTAGGCTTTTATTGCGCTGTTGCCACAAAAAAGCTGCAAAATCTTTGAGTTTTGCATCATTAAACAGTTGTCCGTACCAAAAAACACTAGTAGGGTTTTGGGTATAAGTAGCAAAAGCATCGGCAAAATTGGTGTACTTGTTATCGGCAATATGCAATTTATAGGTATAGGTACCCATACGATGAATCAAGGAATCGCTGGTTTGAAGTATCTTTCCTTCTGATAGTTCGTTCAAGCCTTTTATCAGATTGATGATGTTGCCTCCGGCCATATCCCAATAAGACGGGCCTTCATCACATCCACCATCTGCCGGGTACTGATTGATGAAGAAATCAGCACTTTTCAGCAGTTTGGGCAACATAGTATTCCAAGTTTTTTCGTCTTGGACGGCATAAAGCAAAGTATAAAAACAATTGTTGTTGTTGTAAGCATTCCAATTATTGACCAATTGACCTTTGAAACCCATCCAAAAGAAATTGTTTTGCTGGATATAGACTTTAAAAATTCTTTCATCCAACTCTTTGGCTATCCGTTGGCTAATAATAGGCGAATAGCGATCTAGCTGATCTTTCAGCAAAAAATAAATCATTGCTAAATGATAAGCTTTCCTTGAAGCGCTAAGGTCTATATAAGCCGTGTTGACACCAGGCAAACCGACGCCTTCTTTTTGCACACCGATATGAGCCGGAGCTACCCAAGTACTTTCTTCGAGGGTTAACCACAAACCATTGGCCAACTGAGGTATAAAAGTTTGATCCTTGCTGAGCAATGCAGCAATAGCCAAACTGGATAGATTACTCTGCCTTTGTGAGCTTAAAGCTTCGTAGTTTACACGTGTACCCGTGAAACGGTAATCGAGGTAGGCCGAAGCGGTTAGGCTAGGCCAAGTGTAGTCCATTGCCTTTTGCCCAAGTTGTATAAAGTGCTTAATTTCGGCACTATCTAGGTTAGCAATAGCCGTCTCAATTTTGGCTTTTTGCTCTTTTCGCCAACGTAACACATCGGGCCAAGCAGATTGTTGGGCATAGGCCTGTTGATAACGAAGGCTGAGCATATTTTTTTCTTGTGCCCGAGCTACGAAGGACAGCAACAAAAACAAGAATAAATAGAAAGTGATAAGCTGCTTAGGTTTTTGCATCTCCGTATGTTTTAGCTCCTTGGTTGTTATCGTTTATTTCTAGTACCACTACAAAGGGTTTTGTGCTTTGAAACGTTTCGGGCACCTGCACCTCATAATACTGGTTATTATCAGCAGAAAGACCAATATGTATTCTTTTTAAACTGAGGTCTTTTTTATTTTGTAAAAGACTGGCTTTCTGTATAGTTTTTTTATAATTGGCGGGCAAGGCTATCCGCAAGAGGTTATTTAAGGGTCTATTGAAAACCGTGAGATATAGTTTATTACCTTTGAGGGTGTAATAGCCATAATCTGGTTTGGGCAAACCTGCATATTTTACACCGTACACCGCTTCGGAGTTGAGCTGCATCCAATCTCCAATTTCTTTGGCTACCTCGGTTTCTTCTGGACGTATTGCGCCCAAACCATCGGGACCAAAATTGATGACCAAGTTGCCATTTAACGATACCGACTGCATCAGCATGGCTAACAAATCGATATCTGTTTTGATATAGGATGATTTCCAATCTTTGTTATAACCCCACTGATTGGGCGGAATGGTCATTACACAATCCCAATCTCTTCCCTTTGTAACTTCAATAGTTGCCGGAAGCTTTCTTTCCCAGCCTTGCTCGTAGTCACCCATCATATTCCCGTTCGAGTCGAAGTGTCTTTTCCCATATTCATCAGCTCGGAATCGGCTACCAATAATGAGACCGGGGTGTAATTTACGAAGTTCACGCTCTAACTCGTCTGTAAATTGGGCCTGTTTTATCCAAGCTTGGTCCCAAGTACCATCAAACCAAAAACCTTTGATACTTGGGTAGTTCTTGAGTAATTCGAGCAATTGGTTGCGGGTAAATTTCTTAAAATCCTCGTAGGCAGATATCTCGGCAGGAGTTTTTGGTACAGCGCTCCGATAACCTGGATGATTCCAATCAATAATCGAGAAATAAAGGTAAACATCTATCCCTTCGGCATCATAGGCATCTACCACCTGTTTAACAATATCTTTTTTGTATGGTGTGTTTTTGATGGTGTAATTGGTGTATTTACTAGGCCACAAAGAAAAACCATCGTGATGCTTGGTGGTGAAGATGACGTATTTAGCCCCCATGTATTTGGCTTGTTTGGCCCAAGCCTTCGCATCAAAAGCCGTTGGATTAAATTGTTTGTAAAAATTATCGTATGTGTTGGTCCAATTTTGTGGTGCCGAGTTTTTAGACCAAGATCTGATCCACTCGGCAGCACCGCCGTAGGTTTTGCCTTCCCATTGCCCACCGGGTATGGCATACACACCCCAGTGAATGAACTGCCCAAGGCCGTAACTACGCCAGCGTTCCATCTCTGCATCGGTTCTGTTACCTGTACGGTGTGCTCCGTATTTTAGAGGAATAGTATCTATTGGCTTGGGCACCTCTTTTGCCTCCACTTGAAAAGCCATGAACGAGCACATTATCAGCATGACTATTTTAAAATTTAACCGCTTCATATTTTTTTTAACTTTAATAAATAAACAATATTTAATATTCATTTAACATTTATAACCTTATTATTCTAACTGTAGAACTTCCGTTATTTTTTTTCAACACTAACAGATAGCTTCCTGACACTAAATTTTTTAAATCTAACTCCATTTGAACACTTGGAATCATAATTTTACCACTTTTTATCATTTTACCTTGCATATCTAGTAAGCTATAAGATTGATAGTTTTTCTCAAACAAATTCACAATTACTGCACCATTAGTTGGATTGGGATATACTAAAACGTTTTGTTCTGATATATTGAAATTGATAGTGCGTGTGGCTAATGCTGTAATTTTACCATCATTATCTTCTTGAGACAAGGTATAATAGTAAGTGCCTGGATGGGTTATATTATCTAAATAGGAATGGGAAGATGTGGTACCAATACGGCTAAAGTCTTTACCATTTAAACTACGGCTAATAATATACTGTTTATGATTGGTCTCTGTGGCTACTTGCCAAGAGAGTTGTACTCCAATTGGTGTTGCTTGCAGATTAAAATTAATTAAATTTACCGGTAGTACCTGTGTAGAAGTATAAAAATTAAGCGTTGGGCGCAGCGTTTCATCGGAATGCTCTCTGGAAGCAAAATCGGCGTCACCTTTTTGATTTATAGCAGAGCCTAGCAATACCATAGAAATTTTTTTATCGCCAAGAAGTTCTGTATTGACATAATTTGTAATATCCCATTCTAAAGGTATCGAAGTATTTCCATTAAGTTTTACTTGAGTAAGCTCGGCCATTTTATCCCCTAACACTGTAGGCCTATTATTATAGTTCATGGTGGTTTCAGCCCAAGTATCGTCGGCTATAAAATACAGCTGCCAAGTATTGGGGTTGCCAACACCGGTGTTGGTTCTGATTTCATTTAATCGGAGTGACACTTTCCCGAAGTTTTGTTCTCCTATACTAGACAAATCAAATCTTAGATAGCTTTGACGATTATAACCTGAACCATCCCTTTTTACCACAAGTTTTTCTTCAAGCCCAAAGTTACTCGATTTTGCGGTGGTGGCATCATGTACATAAGTGTCTGCGTCTGCGTACAATAGTCCAACCAGAATAGTTATTTTTTGGGCATCACTAATGGTACCGTCTTGATAATAAGCTTTTGCAGAGATTTCATAACGCCCTCTTAGCAAACTTGCAGTAGAAAGTTGATATGGAGTTGAACTACTCTCTCCAATTTTACTACCATCAAGGAAAAATTCTATTTTCTGTAAGGCATTTCCCTGATAAATTGGTGTATTTACTTTAATAGGGACAGAAGCGTTTACATTAAAATAGTCCATTTGTTGGGGTGAAACAATAGTTGTTTGAGTAACGTACTCATCTGCATTATAGAGCTGTAGCACAGGGCGTATATTAACATTCTGATTCTCTTTAGCACCAAAGGTAACATCATAGTTCGCACCTAATACTGTTGATTTTAACATTAATGAGATGTACTTATCTCCGGATAATTCTGTGTTTAATTGATTAGTAATATCCCACTCTACAGCACCAGAGGCCACAGAGCGTTGGCTTGCCAATAATATTGATTCTAAGGGTCTATTATTAAAATTTATTTCATCTTCTAGCCAGGTGTCACTACTAACAAAATACAATTCCCAATCGGTTTTGTTGGCAACAGATGTCTTAATTCCATCAATAGAGAGTTTTAGCGTTGCTTTTGTAAATGGTGTTTGTTGTATGTCGCTTAAATTAAACTTTAAATAAGTATATCGTTTATAGCTAGACACATCTTCTTTAACAACCAAACCAGCATCTTTACCGTAATTGTTTTTAGCACTACTCCCATCACGCACATAGCTATCGGCATCAGGAAATAAGCCTCCTACATTAGCATAAACATCTGCCGATTGGCTTATATCTCCGTTTTGATAATATGCCTTAACCATTAATTTATGTATGCCTCTATTTGCATTGGTCAACACAAATTGTGTAGGCGTAGTAGTTGTTTCGCCAATTTTACTATCATTATCATAATATTCTACTTTAAGCAAATTGTTGGCTGGGATAGTTGCCGTTTCTACTGAAATTGGGATATTTTGATTGACCTTATAATATGCTCCATTATTAGGTGAAATAATTTGGGCTCGATTTACGGTTATATTTACCGCATTGGTGGTTAAAATGGTATTATCCAAACCATCAATTAGTTTTGCCGTAATAGTATGCGTGCCAAAAGTAGGTGTAAATGTAAATTGAAACGGAAACTCTGTACTCGCTCCAATTTTAGTTCCCCCATCATAAAATTCAATTTTTTTAACTCCGTTAATTGCTAATGCGACTACCTTATAATTAACAGGTTGACCTTCGTAAACTATTGTATCTTTTAATAATGTAAAGTTCTCCAATAAATTATCTTCAGCATAAGTTAATGGCGATATATTGGGCAATGGCAAGCCCATGGCATTTAAAGTACTTTGCTGGCTAGTAGTTGGGTTTAATCCCCATTGGATAAAATAATCGCATAGGTTTTTGCCGAAAATGGCATTAGCAGTTTTCATAAAATTCAGCTTTTCGCTATCAGCAGTTCCTGCATTTACCGAATTTTCCCGCACATATCTGTAAAACTGTTTATAAAAGTCGTTATTCCCAAAGGATAGTTGCAATTGCCAGAATAAAGGGATTTTTGCTTTTAAATCAATACTGGCATTGTCATAGTCCTTAGTGGCATTATCCTTAACCAAATAAAAAGCCGCAGCACGCCAAGAGCCTGATGTGTCAATTCCGGTTTCTGATGGATAAAGTAATTTACGAGCCATCATAGTATGAATATTGACTTGAACTTCGGTATTTACACCCCAATCCCAAGCATTTTGTTGCTGATGGTGTCCTATTTCGTGGGAAATACCCCAAGCCCCACCTCCAAAGATATGATTGGTGGTAGCTATCCAATCTACTGGTACACGTACCAAACCCGGATTAGCAGCATGTGGATTGGTTGTACTTACCCGACTGCCATTATTGGAAGTTATATACAATAAATTACCAAAATCTCTATTTTTATCGTTTTGATTAGTAGTAGCAATAATACCAGCTCCTGCTACTTCTACATCAGTAATATCGTCCAAAGCGGTAATAATTCTATTAAAATCATTATTCTTATAGGTCTCTACTTCGGCCCTATCCAACACCATCACACCTCTTTTGAAAATGAACATGACATCCGATGTCGAAGCATAATTTTGAAGCATATCTAACCACTCGGCGGTGGTGGTTTGATTTTTAATAAATAAAGGCATGAGGGTATATCCACTATTGAAGGTGAACCTCAATTGGCGATTTGCATCAGGAACAGAGGCTGAATAGGAAATAAAAACATTGCCACTTGCCGTTACGTTAATATTGTTTGTGCCGTTAGCTAAAGTTACCGTTTGGGTATATGCCCCTGTACTACCACCGGCATATCGGTCTGTAATTATGACTTTTCCGTAGGCAGAATGTGTCCCTCCTAATGAACTTACATCTAGCTGCAAGGTGGTTCCGGCCTGTACATAAAATCCTGTCGGAAAAATTTCACTATGTTGCAGTAGTGTTTTCAATCTTGATTGCAGAGCTCCAACTGTTTCAGTTTGTCTCAAATCAAATTGATTAGCCGCATTAATGGAAAAACTAGGATTAACCTGAATAGGATAGGTAACAGCAAAAACATTCTGCACCAAAAAAAATTGCATCAACAAGACTAACAAGCCGTTGAAACAAGTTTTGTGATTCATAGTTTAGATGGTTAAGATTTGTGAAGAGCCTTCAGTAATTAAAATTCTGAGAGGTTTAATAAACGTTTTTACATATTATTTTCTTTTTAACTCATAATTAAATTATACTGGTATAGGAAAGAATAACTACACCAGCATAAAAATTTAAATCCTCTACATCATTTCGAAGGAGGTGCAACAGAGAAGTTTTTACTAAAAGTGCTTAGAACAAACACTTCTCTATGCTGCGCTCCGTTCGAAATGACATAGGGGTTAGGATATTATAATTTTATTACTTTCGTAGTATTTACACCGTTAGCACCACTAAGTTTTATCACATACGTTCCTTGTGCCAAGCCTGATAAGTTTAGGTTAAGCTGTGTTGTTTCGGCAGCAACAGTACCGCTAGCTACGGTGTTGCCTTGTAAACCACTTACTTCATAGTTTTGGTAAATACCAGCAGCTACTGCCACGGTTACTTGGCCTTGAGTTGGGTTAGGATAAACGACAACACCACTGCCTAAGCCTATATTTACTACACTTGTAGCTAAGAAACTTGATTTGCCATCGTTATCTTCTTGTGATAAATTGTAATAATAAGTGCCCGATGTAGCAGTTCTATCTAAGAAACTGTGTGCAGTAGTTGTACCTATTACGGCAAAGTTTACACCATCAGTACTGCGGCTAATCACGTATTGTTTATGATTGGTTTCTGAAGCTACCTGCCAGTTTAGCTGTACACCTTGTGTAGTGCTTTTAGCCGTAAAACTAATAAGGCTTACAGGCAATGTCTTTATCCATCTTAATTGTGGTCGCAAAGATACATCTGTATTTTCTCTTGAGGCAAAATCGGCATCGCCTGTATTGTTATTTGCCGAGCCAATCAATACCATTGAGATTTTTTTATCTCCGGCCAATTCTGTATTCACATAACTCGTAATATCCCACTCTATGGCAACTGGACCGCCAGTAATTTTTACCTGAGGAACTTCATCCATCAAAGCACCGATTGTTGGTTTATTACTGTAAGTTATAGTTGTTTCATCCCAACTGTCATCGGCAATAAAATACAATTGCCAATTATAAGTTGGCCCTACACCAGTATTTGTCCGTGTTTCATTTAGTCTTACAATGGCTTTATCCAGAGCACTACCGGTGATAGTGGATAAATCAAAACGTAAAAAAGCTTCGCGGTAATAAGCTGTTGCATCTTTTTTAACTGTTAATTTTTCTTCTGTTCCATAGTTTACAGTTTGATTACCACCATGAACATAGGCATCAGCTTCGGCATTAAGCATTTCTGTTACATTTACTTGAACTGGTGCTATATCATAAACAGAATTATCTGTATAAGTAACTTTAGCCGATACCATATTGATACCTACGGTAAGACTATTAGTTGTTAATTGATACGGTTCGGTAGTAGCCTCTCCAATTTTAGTATTATTGGCATAAAATTCTACTTTCTGTACACTACCAGGCGCAACTACTTTTATTTGTACATTTTCTCCAACTAAAAAAGAAGCGTTATCAGCAGGGCTTGTTAGCGTCGGAGTAATTTTTTGACCGTTGGCTGTATATAAGGCTGCCACACTTGCCGTGCCACCGGCATTAGAAGGAATACCAAATTTAGCTACATCGTTTTTCTTACCATCACCATTCACATCACCGAAGGCAAAAAGACGATAATTGGAATTGGATGCGTAATCCCAAATAAAGCTTGAGAATGCGCTGGAATTTACCGGATAGTTGGCACTACCGTAGCGTGAGTACACCACAAAATTGTAGGTGGGCGCCCCTTGGTTAATAAATACATCGGTGGTTACATAACCCGAACCGGTTTGTCCGTTGGTGATGAAATCTCTACGATAACCCGAGCCCGACAAATCACCAAACACTACCTGACCATAACGTTTCCCTCCTTGCTGTGTAAATTGCCCAGTACTACCATTGCCCAAGGTTAAAACAGTGGTGTAAACATTAGGATCCACAGCATCTTGTTTAAATACTTTTATCATTCTAGCCGAGGTGCTTGTATTGCCACTTGTGTTACCAGCTACCACCAAGTCCGTTGCAAAGCCATCAGCATCTAAATCACCAAAATCAATACTTCCGTTGCCCATACCAGTTAGCTCAGCCGGGTTACCATCCAAGGTAATGCTTACTTTTGAGAAAGTACCATTGCCGTTATTTTTATAGATAGAAGTGTACGTATCGCTTGCTCCTGTACCTATTTTAGCAGCAATAGCTAAATCTGGGTAAGTGTCTTTATTGTAGTCACCAACAACTACAGCTCCATCCTTAACAAGAGGGAAGTTGGCTGTACCATCAACCGGATTTGCCACTAGCTCAAAAGTGTTAGACCCTTTGTTTTTGTACAAATAGCTATTTCCCGTAGATGCATCGCTCAAAAAAATATCATCTTTCCCGTCTTTATCAAAGTCGATAAAGCAAACCGTACCATTTACACCTGCCAATTGTCCACCGCCAAACAAAGGCGAGGCTACTTTTATGTAGCCACCGCTCCCATCACGGGTATATACTAGGGTAGTTTTGGCATCAGCATTGTTTCCATCCAATCCGGTAATAACTATGTTCCCATCAATTTTACTCCACGCTGCATTGCCTTTTTTGAGGAGATCAAAAGTACTAGAATTGAGTGTATAGCTGCCCGAACCGTTGTTTTTGTACAAGGATATGCCGGTGTAAGTTAAGGCAGCAGCTGTAGTCTCAGAGCCCACCTCAAAAATCAACAAATCTTGATCTTTGCCATTATCTGCTGCATTAATTGCACCAAAATACATTTTACTGGCCCTTATATTTTGCAGAATACCTCCCGAAACAGAGGTCGTATCCACTCTATCAAAAGTTTTCTGGGCCATAGCCTGATTAGCAAAAGCAATTAATGCAATTACTAAAAGTTGTAAGTAATGTTTTTTCATTTTTTTTAGTTTTAGGTTAATAATTGGCTCAGGTAAATGCTGTATAGCATTTACCTGAGCAAAAGTTTAAATATCATTTGATCGAATTATCCTTATTTGGTTATTGGTAGCATCGACTACATACCAGTTACCGGTATAGGGATCGTACCATAAGCCTATTGGCCCACTAAACTTGGCAGCAAGGGCTGCTCCGTTCACATTGCCCGAGGAACTTCCTGCCAAGATACTAAAGGTAGAAGTACCCAGCTCGTTCAAATTGTTCACCATAGAAATATAATGACCAGAGGTGTTGGCCACCATAATTTTGCCTCCTGGGCTCACATAGATGCCCCTTGGTTGGTTAAAGCCTGTAGTTGCCCCTTTACGGATGAGGGAGACATTTGTACTGACCAACTCAATCTTATGCAATCCGGTACCGTTCCAACTGGCTACGTAGAGATGTTGGTCGGTGTCATCAAGAGCCAGCCCCCACGGAAACTGAAATTTTGCCGCTGTACCTACTCCGGCTTCAACTCCGCTAGTGCCCGTACCCGCTACTGTACTCACCTCATTGGTAGTCAAATCTATACGGCGTACACGGTGTCCGCTCCACTCTGCTGTATAAAGGTAGCGGTTGGCTTTATCCAGTGCCAAACCTGCCGCTCTATTAAATGTAGCATCGGTTCCGGCTCCGTTAGCTCCGCCGGCGGCACCTTTACCGGCTATGGTATTTACTGTTGCTGTGCCGTTTGGTGCAATACTTATCTTTCGGATTGCGTTGAAAGTTGTTGGGCTTGAGGAGTTGTTGGCTACATAAATTGATCCGTCCTTTGCTACTCGTAGGCCGTAGGGTTGTGCAAAACTGGCTGTTGCACCTTGACCATCGGTCATACCGGCTGTACCGCTACCTGCAAGCACAGTAGTGTTGCCATTGGGAGCGACTTTAATAATTCGGTTGTTCCCTGCGTCGGAGATGTAAACATTTCCTTTTCGGTCGGTTGTAACATCTTGAGGGCCATTTAAAGTCAAACCGTTATTGAGGGAGAGCGTAGTAACTTGTAAATTGGTCAAAACCGGTTCTGTATAAGCCGGAGGTTTGAGATAAAGGGCGGCTGCTTTTGCAATACTGCTGTACTTGCTAATGCTAATCTCAAAAACAGTATCTTTAAAGAAGCGATGGTTGCTCAACTCAACTCTCAAAGAAGAGGGAAAAGCAGCAAATACTTGTGTATTCCCATCACCATCAGTAAGTTTATCTGCCAAATGTCCAAAAGAAGCGGCTCCTTGTGGTTTAATGCTAAATTTCACCGAAGCATCAGCTACGTACTGTTGGTCGGCAGCATCAAAAAGATTAAGCGAGAAGCTAGCTAAGGTAGGCACTTCTATGGCCGCAGTTGTACCATTATCGTTGAAGTGGTTTATCAAAACAGAATCTTTCTTATAAACCTCGTCGTGCAATACTTTAGCTTTTACTACCGAGGGCCAAGGTAAAGAAAGTATGATTTTGCCACTGGCATCAGTTTTCTCGTTGCCTACCACTATAAAATTGGGTTTACTGGTAGGTCGGTAGCTAATAGCCATATCAAAATTACTTATTGCTTGCTTGGTTGCACTGTCCAAAACAGACAGTTCTATAGGAGCCATACCAAACTTAGGTCGGGTTTTGAGGGTAATAGAGCCCGGTGTTGTAGTAGCCATCAGCAAGGAAGCTGTATCACCTGTGTAAAACATAGTGTCCAGAAAAGCTTTATAATCATTGGGTATTGGCGCTGCAAATTTATAAGTTCCGGTGGCGTCTGTCCTTCCGGTATCTACCAACTGGTATTCTCCTTTTGCAGATATTTTTCGGCTAATGAATAGTTTCACCCCAGCTTCGGGTTGGTTATTCTTTAGGTTCATCACCATGATACTGAGAGAGCTGCTTGCTGTATTTACACCCTGCTGGTTTAGTGCGGCATTTTCTAATTTTTTGCAAGCGAAAAAAGTACCCAATATCAAAATCGGGATAACCCATTTCCAGAAAATTATTCTTTTCTCATTCTTCATATTTTTCATCAGGCTACAAGGATTTATAAAATTCTGCTTCAAATCTGCTCAAGAACTCTTGACTGTCAATTGCCCATTTGGCATCGGGTTTTACGCCAAACCAATAAAATATCTGGGCAAAGATATCGCTGTTGCGAAACACCAATTGGTTATCAGGCAAGGCGGTGTCTGCACCACAAGTCGGAATGGGTAAAGGCTCCCAAGAATAAGCACCAGCCAGATCCAAATCTTTGCCAACAGCCAAGGGGCTATAATTTTTATAGGAAGATAGACCGTCGTTACCGGGCCAGTAGCCTATTAAATTACCGTAATTGGGGTCTGCACTTGACACACTGGTAGAACATGCATTTTCTAAAATTTTGGCATCAGACAAAGCAGTGTTCCAAATTCTAATATCACTAATAGTTTGGTTAGTAAGGTTTCCGTATCCCGATTTGAAACCGGCATATAAATCTTCGCTATTCACAATATTCTCACCAGTAATCTCTAAAGGATTGGATGCCTTTACACCGTCTTGATAGATAACCATATAGCGTTTACTATTTTCGGTATAAATTTTTGCTGTTAGGCGATACCATCTGTTGGTAACCATTAGCGCAGGACCTGCCGCACCCAAATCTTTGGATGTCAATGTTTTGTTTGCTCCTCCACTTGGACCTCGGCGTACCACAAATCGCCATGAACCGTCGGATCCGTTGTGGATAAACCACCAGCCTGGGCTGCTATTGGCCGGACTTGACGATTTAAAAAATATGGTTGAATTGAGTGTGCCAAAGGCATGAATACGCAAACGGAATTCAATGGTATAATCTCCCGTATTACCGAGATTGTACATGTCGGCATCATTACCACTCAAACGAGCAGTAATAGAATTGGATGAGAATTTAACGGCATCCATAAAAGCAGAAGCCTCAAACTCTTGACCTTTAAAACCCTGATAATAATATAGCGTAAACACTTTGCGCTCGGCATCTCTGTGTTCTAACTGGCCGTAGCCGTTGTTGGTTCCTCCGTGTGTTGAAGTGACAATGACCAACCAATCTTCATCGGCATAAGTTTTACGGTTTTTGATAGCTTCTAACATATCACCTATGTAAGAGTCTGTTTGGAGCACCGCATTTTTATACGCTGTATTGGAGGGAGAAAAACCCGTGGCAATACCGGCTTTTATAGCCTCACTATAATTAGCAATAATCAACTCGTTATTACCATTTGTTATTTTGTTTAGTGCCGAGTCGCGAACTGCCAAATCACTATTAGCTAATATTGGCTGATCAGCATAGGCAAAAAGTTTGTTGCTCAGGGTATTCCAAGTAGTGATAGTAACGGCACGTTTCAACTTGCCAGTTCCTTGCAACCTTTCTATAAAGGTGGGCCAAACAGTTTGTGTGGCATGTTCATTGCCAATTCCACTGTTACCAACATCAAGGGTACTATCAGCTACACCGTGTTTGCCCACACTTACACCAGTCATAATATTTTTCCAGTTTGCACCATCGCTTACCACATAATCACTATATGCTCCCCAAGTGTATTTGCTATTGGCAAGCATGGCCGTAATTTTGGGTGGTGCTATTGCTTTTAGGTCGGCACCGCTAACGCCATCAATCACCACCAAAAGCACCTTACGCTTTTTAACCTTCACTATTTTCTGTGTTTCAAAAACATCGGGTGGGTCAAAATACTTTTTACAGCCAGTAAAAGCCATACCCATCATCAAAAGCAATGCTGTTTTAAAAAAAGCCCTCAACATTTTATGATTTAGATTCTTCATTTGCTTCAATTTATTAGTTTACGGGATAGGATAACCATACTTGCTCGGTCAACAAGGGATACAATGCAGCTATTTTATTTTTCGAAACACTGCTCACTGTTAAACCCCAAGCAGTAAGAAAAGGCTGCATATCGGTTTGAGTATAGGTGGACAATTTCTCGTAGAAAAAGTCTATTTTATCTTGATTGTTGCCTGCCCCAAACCTTGCGTGTCTGCCCTCGGTAGCCAGATAGGTTATAAAATCATAGCCATAACGTTCCATTAGCTGTATAAACATTCCTAATCGGGCATCATTGGACGTAGTGCTTGCAGCATAATTCTTTGCTCCGGTAGCATTTACATATTTCAGGGCAGCATCGAGCATACGTTTATAGTTGCTGTGTTTATAACCATTCATCTTGGTTACTCTAAGGCTAAACAAGTTATTGGTTACTTCACCATTACCATCAAAACTCCAAGTAGAGCCCATTTGCATATTATGCCCAATTTCGTGGTAAGTACCCCAATTCTGCCCTATAACACCACTAAGTGTTACGGCTTGTCTAAAGTACTCTTCGGTAGCCATAGCAACAACCGGGTAGCCACTGTGCTGTGCACCGGCAGAGGGTTGTATATCGTGTACAATGCGCCAAGGTAATATCGGATTTCGATCTCTTACATCGGGAGCAGTTTCAGAAAGTCCATACCAATCCCAATAAGCCCTTTGTATGGTGTTATCCCAAGTTTCCATCAAGAGTTGAGGGTTATCAATTGGAAATTTTTTAAGCTTATCTACCGGAAGGGTAAATATGATTGATTTGCTTCGCAACTCGAACCAAGGCACTTTGGTATTGGCTATCATTTGTGCCCATTGTGCATTGGTGGTTTCTCCCAACACAAAATCGGGTGACTTAACTATGCCAGAGAGTACAAAAGTTACTTTTATGCCCAGCGGACGCGGCGGAATAATCCACAAGTGTCCGCCGTAAAGATTTCTTAAATAGTTCTTACCCGGAAAAAGTTCGTGGCGGCTAAAAATTATAGGAGCCCTACGCAAGGGATCTTTACCGGTAAGATTATCTGTCCAAGCTCCAATCTGTGCTTTCAATCCATATACTCCTGCCGGCACCGTAACTTCAATCAACTCGCCTGCCGGAGCATAAGTACCGGTGCTAAAATAGCCTCCTGGCGGCACCGAAATACGCAAATTACTCGAATTGCTTACCACGTAATCCAAATCAAGAGTTACACTGTAATTCTTCAAACGAGGCTCATCTATACCTACCAAACCTGGAAATACCCGAGCAGCATTGTATTGCGATTTATCAACTTTTAAAACTCCCGTATCGAGCGTAACATCTTTTAAGGTGTCTGGATAATTAGTAGGGTTGTATCCATCTGGAAAGAAATATCCATATTTTTTCTTGCAAGAGCTAAACGACAAAACTAATGTTGAGATAGCCAAAAATAATAATGAGTATGTATATCGTTTCATTTCTAGTTTGGTTTAGGGATTAACAGCATTGTATTTGGGCAACCAAGTTTTTCCATCGAGGGTTAGGCTAGTTGTGCTTAACTTTAACCAAGAAAGGATATACTTAGGAATATCAACCCCCCGAGGGAGCTCGTTATAGATTGCCGTTGAAAATGGGATACAGAACTTGGGGTCGGTATCTTGAAAGGCTGCCCAAGTTGGTGAACCACCGATGCTAAAATGGTGAGTACCACTTATCCGGTCTTTTAACAAAGTACCCGAACCGTCTGTCCCCGACCAATAACCAATCAAATCGGCATAATTGGGGTGTGTAGTCGGCACATCAAACTGACAGGCATATTCTTTTATTACATTGTCGGGCAGTGCCGCTTTGAACAAACGAATATCAGTAATATTTTGGTTGGCCGTGTTGCCATAGCCCCCAATGTGCCCTGCAATTAAAGGTGCAGTGTTGTTAACATCTCTAGTGGTAATATCAGCCGGGTTAGAGATAGGCTCGCCGTCTTGGTAAAGCACTACCCAGCGTTTTCCACTTTCACGATAAATTTTGAAACCTATGCTATACCACGCACCAGTAGTAAGCCTAGGAGCATTGGCACTGGTAATAACCGATGAATATAGGCCGCCTAAACGCCATACCCCTGCCGAACCACTGTGAATAATCCACCAACCTTTTGAAGAGTTTGCAGGGCTAGTGCTTTTAGAAAAAATATCGGCATTTAAGGTGCCAAATGTATTCACTCTTAGTTTAAACTCAACGGTATAGTCGGAAGCAGAAATACCTGAACCAAAGTTAAAAACATCGGCATTTGCACTGCTTAAAGTAGCCCGTGTGGTTGTACCGGTAAAGTTTACCGCAGCACCCTCATAAGGCAGGGCTGATGTATTGGGTTTTTCGTACAATTGAGGAGCAAATTTTGGACTATAAAACAAGATATAGTTGTTGAGAGCTGGACGACTAAACAAGGTTCCATCATTTTCTGCCGGAGGTACCGGATGTATGCCACCTCTATTTGAGGCAATAATCACCAACCAATTCTCATTGGCATAATTTGGTCTCTTACCTAACTCGTTAATGAGCTCGCCTACATAGGTATCGGCACTAAGTATGGCTTGCTGATATTCGGGGATACTGCTATCGTAGCCAAACTGATCACCAGCTCTTTTTATGCCGTTAAACTCGGCAAGTACAACCCCTGCATCTTCCCTTTTCAGCTCTGTGATAACGGCATTTTTTACCGCTGCATCATCATCACTGTATTTCTCATTCAAGTTAGCATCGCTCACCAAATTGGTACTTAGTGCGTTGCTGGCCACAAATGAGGCTGTACGCATTGCAGTTTTTTGTTTAATAAATTTGAAAAACATGGGGTAAGTGGACAAACGATTTCCAGCAAAATCATTCGATAAAATGTTGTGATGGGTTTTGTTTACTCCAGTAAGCATATCAGCCCAAGTAGTTGCATCTAAGCCGTTATCATCACTCACCGATTGAAAAGAATAATTGGCGTGGTCTTTTATCCGATTCAGATTGGGGGTGTTGCTAGTCTCTATCGAGTTGCCTCTGGCTCCGGTAAGGATGATATAGAGCACCTTGTTAGAACTAACCTGCATTACGGTGTCTTTGGTGTTAACAAATTGGTATTTGTTTACATTGTCTTTATTGCAAGACCAAAGCATCGGACTTAACATTAAAGAAGTCAACAGAAAGAAGGCCATGTACAGACCTCGCTTTGATTGGGGTTTATGTTGAAATTGTAGCATAAATCTTGTTCTTTAAGGTTTAAGTATAAATCTTACAATATTGTTCACACTCTTAGCATCAAACATGGAAATGTTTCCCGCCAAAATCACAGTAGGATAACCTTGAATATTATTTTTCTCATAGATATCGGCAATAGTACCTTGAAACTTTCCTGTATTGTTATAACCATCAGCCAAGCTACCATCTGCATTAAGCACCATAAAACCCTGGCGCACAATTCCATTGTATTTTTTAAAGGTTCCGGACACAATGATTTTACCATTGCTTAATTGGGCAGCAAAGGCCGGGCTACCTCCATCAAACTTCAAGGCATTGAAACTGGGATCCAAACTACCATCAGCATTCATACGTACCACACCATTTACGGCTGTACCGTTAAAATCGGAAAAAGTACCTGCAAGCATGTATTTGCCGTTGTAGGTGCTGTATCTAATTGAACTGATGCTAGCATTTGCAGCAGCTGTAAAACTTTGGTCAACCAAACCATCGTTATCAATTCTCACAATTCTGTTGGCAGTTTTGTTCTGATATTTGGTAAAACTACCTACTAAAATAAGTTTCCCATCGCTCTGCATTACAGAAGCGGTCACTTCGCCATTTCCGGCATCAATAGCTGTACCAGTCACATTATCAAAATTATAAGTCGAGTCCATTTTGCCATTTAGCTCCAAGCGCAATAAATTATTGATTTTGGTATAACCAACTACTTTACGATCACGGGTTGATCTTTCGTAGAAATACTCGGCATAATTGGAGAACCGACCTTGTAAAATCAGTTTATTATTGAACAGATAAACCTTAGATACCGTACCGGTAACACCACCATTGAAATTAGCAACGGTATCGTAACTATTAGCCGGTATTAAGGGTGTGGTATTTACAAGTTCTACTATGGCAGTATCCAATGAGCCGTTGGTATGCAATCGGGTCAGACTGTTTATACTTTTTCGTTCGTTGAAACTTGAGAAATTTCCTCCAATTATAAATTGACCATTGGGCAATTGCAAAATAGAAGTTAGTGGTCCATTTGCGCCTTTTTTGGCAGCCAAGGTATTGAGATAGCCCCCATTGGGAGATATTAACACCAAACGATTTACCGGTTGCTTGGTAGAAGCATTTGAAGCATAATCGGTAAAAGAACCTACCAGCATTAGGTTGCCGTTTTGCAATGGGTAAATTTGGTTAATTGAACCATTGCTGCCGTAAGCATTAAAAGAGCCATCGAGCTCGGTTTTACCTTTAATGTTTACCGAAGGGCCAAAGAAAATCTGTCCATCCACAATAAGGTTAGAGCCGCCAGAACTTACGTTATCAGGCAAAGTTACCGTCACTTCTGTTTCGGTTATCGTGTTGATTATAGCCTCTACCTCATTGATGTAAAATTTGACCCTATCCTTATAAGGCAACAAGCCGGTTACTTTATAAGTCAGCTGATTACCATCGGCCTTAGGGGCAACGAGGTTAAATTTGATACCCAAGGCTTGCTTGCCCCCTGCATAGGGATCTATAGGTAATTCATCGGCCTTACGGCAAGCCGAAAAGCCCAGCATTATTGCTAGCAATATCCATACAAATTTAAGGTGCTGATGTTGATATCTGTGTTTCATAGCTGCATTCATCTTAATTACCTATCCCTTTCTCTATAGCTGTGGCAGAAAACAAAGCCGAACTAAAACCAAACGAATGAGGCTTTATCTTTAGAACGTGAACAATACCTTTGGTAGGGTTAATATCAGACGATGAAATCAAAGTATTGATCCATCGAGTTTTGGGCTTAGTCAAATCAGGGATATATGAAATCATTAACTGTCTGTATCCAGCGTATTTAACACGTACAGAACCGTTTACAGCATCATTGTAAATTACCCCAATATTGATAGGAGTATTGTTGTAGGAGATATAGCCTTGTCCTGCATAAGTATCCAAGGCCATGGTGTCAATCTGTGTGTAATCTTTCAACCTATTAACCCCCTTGAAAATATACAGAGACAACATCTCTTTCCAAGCATTGGGCTTTATATCTTCCAGTTTGGTAACGGTATCGCGTCCCAAAGAAGAAAGCTGTTTGTTCAATCCGTCTATAGCTTTTTGTATAGTAGGGTCGGTCGGGGCAAAGAAGGTAATTTGCTCATTCTTGAATACGTTCTCCATATCGGCTAGCCGAATTACTTTGGCAAGTGTATCAAAATACAGTGGTTTCGAATCAAGGTACTGCATAATAGTACCATCAAACTTGGCGTTAGCCTTGCCGGTATCTACATAATAATTTTTTTTGCAGGCTATTAACGAGACCAATAGTAGTAAAAGCAAACCGAATATGGTCTTGTAATTTTTTGTTTTATATGGATTTTTGTGGTTCATAATTCTTACTCCCAGTAATTATTTAGCGTCATATAAGGATTATTTTTCAATGCATTTTTATGGATTGGCCAAGTCCAAGCTCCGTTTACAAAGGCCGAGTAACTCATTACCTTATAGCAATAGTCTGAGCTCAATATTTTTTTAGTACGCACTAAATCATAGAAATAGTGACCCTCTCCCATCAACTCTCGACACCTTTCCCAAAAGATAGCATCTTTGAGTTTACCTTCTCCGGGTTCTGCCGGATATAGCTCGGCTCCAGCCCGAGCACGAATTACATTCAACAAGTCTGCTGCTTTAGTATCGTCAGTACCCAACTCGGCCAAAGCTTCTGCATGTAGCAAGATCACGTCTGCAACACGGAACACAATCGGGTTGTCATCACTACTTTGTGTCAAAGCACTGCGATTAAACATTTTGTAAAACTGCATAGTACCGTTGTTTTTATACATATTGGCATCAAACCAAATGTCTTTACGCTTATCCACTTGGTCTTCTGGATAAATCTTTTTGATGTAGGCAGGGTTATACTGCATTTCAGAATAGGGTCTGTCGTTACGAGCATAGAACGATTTGTTGACCAAACCAATAGAGTATTTAAATCTTTCTCGTTCGGTCTGCTCTCCGTAGTTATCACTCAGCTGTATCTCAAACAAACCTTCTTGTGAGCGCCCAAACATAATCTGGTAGGTTTGCTCAATTGGGATAAGCTTGTAGGCACCTTCCTTGTTCATCCCAATTTCTTCGATTTCCTCTCCCCACTCTACAGTTTCGGTATAATATTTTCGGGCATTGGCCTCGTCAAAACCTGCATTCCACATGTTCATGTGCATCATAAGTGCTAGGGCACCGCCACGCATGGCTCTTACTCCTCTAAAAGCCGGATCGCCATAAGTCCATGGCAAATCATCTTTCACCTTGGCCAAATCAGCTACACATTCATTGAAAACTTTCACCATGTTCATACGTGGTAAAGGCTTTTGCTCATAAGCTTCTCGGTAAAAAGGTACATCACCAAAAAGGCGTACTAAGAAATAATAGCTCATGCTACGCATAAATACTGCCTCGGCCTTATATCTATTCTTTTTGGCCAAAGAGATAGCACCATCAGGTATCAGATCTATTTCCTTTTCCATAATATTGCAGGACTGGATAACCTTATAGAAAGGTGTCCAATCGGGGATTAAATCGTAACGGGCATTGCGCTGCCACCATTCGGTATAAGGGTCATAACTGGGCGATAAACGGGTAGCATCGGCTGCAATAAGCGCCCTTAGATTATTGGCAGGCAAAAAATCAAAATCATACCGATAAGGAAAAGCACCCGAATAGCATTGTACCGGAGCAGATCGTTCATCACCAACAGCAAACATTGCACTAGACATGGTAGCATTTCTAAACAAACGATAAATATTGTTGGTAAAGTTTTCAGCATCAGCTTCTGAGCGCCAAAAGTTATTTCCCGATAATTTGATAACCGGCTCTACATTGAGCAGTTTTTTGCACGAGCCCAATGCCAAGCAGCACAAAATGAATAAAGTACCTAATCCGTATTTTGTTAATTTTTTCATCTCTATCGTATTAAAATTGTACGTCTAGTCCCAATACAAAACTTCTTCTGGAAGGATAGCCTCCAGACATATCTCTACCCAAATCACTAACATTTTCGGGGTCGGGGCCGGTGTATCTACTAAAAGTATAAAGGTTGTTGGCTGTGGTATAAACACGCATCGAAGTAATGCCTATACGTTTGGTTAGCTTCTGGTTAAAATTGTAAGAAAAAGTTACCGAATTGATTTTCAGATAGGAACCATCTTCTTGAAACAAAGTTTGGTTGTACCTGAAAGGCAAAAACTGTGTTCCCGATGCCGTTGTGCTGTAAGAACCAAAACGCAAATAATCATAGGGGTTGGGATATACTGCGTTGTCGCCGGCACTTCGCCAGTAATTGAATTGCTGTATTGGCACCAAACTATTGGCCACCAGAGGGTTGGAGAAATTTTGAAAAACACTAGACATGGCATTGTTCAAAATGTCGCGTTTGTAAACGTAAGACATGTTGATGTTAAGCGAAAAGGCCTTGTATTTTAGAAAAGAGCTCATACCACCCGTTACCTGAGGAAAAGAGTTACCTGCCGATACCATATCACGTGAGTCTAAGATATAATCGCCATTAATGTCGGCATAGTACGGATCGCCACCTTTGAAAAACACAGTATTGGTGCCATTGTAAGTTTTGTAGCGCAAACCCGTAGCAGGATCTATAGCCACATTAGCATCGGTACTGTATATGCCTTTGGTGTTGTAGAGGATATTGGTTAAACTGTTTCTGCCCAAACGATAAAGTATAGCTTGTCCGGTGGCTCCACCATCTACCAATTGCTGACGGGCAGCATCAGGCAGCGAGGTTAAAACATCATGGTTGATGGCACCGTTAAAATTGAGTGACCACTCTACTTTGCTACTCTTTGGCAAAGGCCTGATGGTGGTAGCAAGCTCGTAACCATAGTTTACTAAACTAACCTCATTGGTGCGTATGGCGTTAAAACCCGTCATATTAGAGAGTGCTTTAGAACGCAACTGATTGTCCACCATTTTGTAATAAGTGTCAAAATTAATAGCCAACCGGCCTCCAAACAGTCCCAAGTCAAAACCTGCATTTAGCTGTGTAGTGGTAGTTGGGATAAGGTTGATATTGGGCAGGTAATCAAAGTCGATACCGATAGAATTGATACCGTTGTAAAAGCCCATGTAATCATAAGTTCCGTAAGAATCGAAAACCGAACCTGTGGGTACAATGTTTTTACCCCAACTGGCTCTTAACGAACCGTAGTCTAACCATTTTGACATGGCCAAGAAGTTCTCTTTGTTGAAATTCCAACGTACACCTATTGATGGGTTTTGAGACCATGGCACATCAGGTCCAGATGTAGAAACTCCGTCCAAACGATAGGAGAAGTCAATTACATATTTCTTTTTATAATCGTAAGAAATCTGGCCGGCTACACCCATAGAACGAGATTCGGCATAGTTATTCAACACCCCTCCGGTGGATCCGGCTACTGAAACCCCAAAAGGCCCTTGATACTGATCATTGGTAGTTTGGGAGTTGTTGATGGCATGTGCCTGAAAATTGCGGATATACATTTCATTAAACACATAAGCACCGATAGAGTGCGCTTCATTGAAGGTACGGTTGTACCTAATCATGTTGCGATTGTACAAAGTACTGCGCTTATCGTTATATGAATATACTTTAGCTTTGTTGTTGCTGAGTATGGCAGGCGTAAACGTTTCTACCGTACCTACCGAGTAATCATAACTAAAAGTACTGGACAAGGTAAGCGATTTTATTACTTCATAAGAGCCTTCCAGCATAGTCTTTATATTGCCGCTTTTATTATCGTTTTGTGTAATCAAAGCTCCCAATGCCGGATCACCACTAAACAAGCTTGGACCGGGCAACAAAGAAGATGCTGATGCCGCCGAGGCAATACCGGTTTGCAATATCCCGTTGCCACTACCATTTTGGCGGATACCCAAATTGCTGGTCAGATTAGCGTTGAAAGTTAATTTTTGGTTGGGTCTGTAGCGAGTATTCATACCCAAGGTATAGCGTTTAAAGCCCGTATTCTTCACAATACCTTTTTGGTCGAAATATCCGGTATTCACCTTATAGTTAAAACTGTCATCACCACCAGAGGCTGATATGTTTTGGGTTGTGTTGAAAGTTGTTCTGTAAAAATAATCTTGCCAATTGGTCGAGTTGTTGTAATAAGCATTTAAGCTATCAGCCAAAAACGGGGTATCATCTATTTTTTGTCGGGCAGTATAGGTATTGAGATCGAAATTATAGATTTGCCATAAACGCAAAGCCCGCTCGCCGTTACCACCAAGTGTTTGTTTGAGCTGTGGCGGGGTATCAAAATAATAATTAGAGGTGTATCGGATAATTGGGGCTTTGGATTTACCTCTTTTGGTGGTTATAAGGATTACCCCATAGGCACCTTGCGAACCATAGAGTGCTGTAGCCTGAGCATCTTTCAAAACGGTAATTTCTTCAACATCCTCTGATGGGATAAGCGATAGCGGGCTAATACCTGGACCACCTCCCGAAAAACCGTACTCATAATCTGTATTAGCATCAATAGGTACACCATCTACCACAAAAAGTGGTGAGGTTGGTGTTAAAAAGGCATTATTGCCCGAGCCTTGCACTTCTATACTACTTAAGCCACGCACAAAAATAGAGCCTCTGGCACCGGGGCTACCGGTATTGTTTTGGATGTTGACCCCTGCAATCTTCCCTTGCAACAATGAAATAAGGTTAGGCTCGGGTACATCTTGTATCTCTTTGCCACTCAAAGTCACTACTGAGCCTGTTGTTGCCTCTTTCGTTTTTGGAGTATAACCAACAATTTGCACCTCTTTCAAGGTTTTGTTGTCTTCTACCAGTTGTACGGTAATATTATTGCGGTCTTTTACTTTTATTCGCTGTTCCTTAAAACCGATATATTTTACCAATATTTCGGCATCTTCGGGTACTTGCACAGTAAAAGCACCATTTACGTCGGTATAGGTTAAGGCTTTGTTGGTACTAGCCAACACAATTACTGCCGAAGGGACGCCTAGCCCATTAGCCTTCTCTACAACCTTACCTTTGATGGTTACGGTTTTTTGGGCAGAAGCATTTATCGAAAATAACACCAAAAACAGTATCAAAGCGAAATACTTTTGCATAAATTTTATCTTATCTGATGGTAAAACAAGCATGTTCTTATTAGTTTAGATGTTATATCAATCGTTCTCAAACTTGGGGTTCTCTTTCTTAAACCAGATGATAATATCCCAGCTTCCTTTTTGGAAAATGGCAAAATTAAATTTCATAGTTGCTACTTCTCTTACCCCTCCAAAGCCCAATCTATCGTACGAGAAGGTAACTGCGGCCTGTCGCCCATCTGGGGTGGTATAAGGTGTAGGCAAGGCCACACAGGGTATGGGATAAGCGACTTCGTAGCTTACTGCTTCGGCGGTTTTATTCATATTAAACCCGTGTACAAGTTTCGCCCAATTGGTCAGTTTAAACTTTGCAGGATCTATCGGTTGAAGCAGGGTATCCAGAAACTTAAATGACAAGCTGTTGCCATCACCTTTGCGATGAAATGATATTTTAATATCTCCGGCATTGAGCTTAGAATTGCTTTCGGCACCTATCATATTGTCCACGAGCAAAGGGTTTATCTCGCCAGAAGTTGAATTTCCGGTCAGTGGATCCATCACATTGGGCTCATAGGGTCTCTCCCGATAGGGTTGCAATTTCATCTCATTAAAGTATTTTCGCCCCCCAGAGTTACTTACTTCTACATCAAAAACATAACCCGAATCGGGTAATGCTTTCAGCAAATTGGCTGTTGCTTCTTTCCACAAAATAAATTCACCCGAGTGTTTTCTGATTTCGAATAGCGGATGTTGTTCAATTGTTCTTTTGGCTTCTATTTGTGCCAATGAGGTCTCACTGCCGTCATAAGCCTGTTTCCACACGCTCACCGGAAAAGGTTTTAACAATTCGGGTGCTGCTATACCTTCGCTATTTCTGGCCGCTACAATTCTAAACGTAAGTGGCAACGAAGAGCTTTGCGAATCAAAATTATTGCTCATTACCGTGGTTCTACCCAAAATAGGGCGATAAGTAGTTTGCGTAAAACGAGCATCACGGTTAAAAGCATCCTTATCTGTTGGTAATAGTTTCTTACACGAAACCAAAGCGCAGCCAACAAGCAAAATCAAAGGCAGTGTGGTATTTTTAAGTTTTAACATCTTCATTTCTATCATTTCTTTTACTTGTTCATTCTGCTAGTAAACTCACTAAAACCAAACTCGTGAGAAGCAGCTATGATATGAACTATCGCATTAGAGGTAAACACATTTACTGATTGCGTATTAGTGCTTTTCCAATCTTTGGTGTATTGAGAATTTTTCGTATCACTGTAGATTACACTTTTGGGGCCACCATTCACCAAGCCACTAGCATTGGCTCCTTTGTCCACGGCATTCATCTCATAGTTGAACTTAGCCGTTCTTAAAAAGGCTCCATCAGCAAAATTTAAACTATCTGTACTGAGTTTTTTTCCTATCAGGTAGCGATCCAAGAGTGTGCCTAGCTCATCAACATCCAAAGTAGCCATAGATAGAGGTGCTTTGTTTTGGCTCTGGCGAATGAGGTTTAGGTTACGGAGTGCCAGCTCAAAACTACGGTTGGTTAGTGCAAAAAGTGTGAGTTTCGGACTGTTCTGCAAACTGTCTTTTAGCCAACTTATTCGATCTACGGCAATCACCAACGAATCAAACTGTTGGGGTTGTGTTTTAAGATAATTATAGACATTCCCTCCATATACATTTACCTCATTCTTATAATTATATGCACCCAAATCTTTCTTACTGCAGGCAGTAAAAGCAAGGGTAGTTGCAAAAACTACATATAACAACCTGAGCTGATTTTTCATATCTTTTTTCATATTCTAATTACTTCCAATAATCATTTTGTGTGAGCAATGAGTTGTTTCTGAGTGCCTCCTCGCTAACTGGCCAATAAACACCGCCATTGTCCAACAATTGGTTGAACACAGGATTATTTCTCTTGATACGATTGTAACGTACTTGGTCAAACCATCGCCAGCCTTCGCCCATCAATTCGCGTCTTCTTTCGGTAAAAATGGCATCAATCACTTCATTATTATTACCGCTAAATGCACTTAAACCTCTTAGCTGTCTTACCCGATCCAATTCATCTATCGCCACTCCATAATTACCAAGGGCAGCCATCGACTCGGCATAAAGCAATGCCATCTCTTCTATACGAGTAAACACAATTGCGGAAGAGTACAAGGCCAATGAGCCATCTATCTGCGGTGCATTGCGTATGCACTTGATTTTGCTAAATATTGTGTTGGCAGTACCATAGCCGGTAAAGTAGCCTGTTACAGCTGTTCCTTCAATAGGGTCGATATGAAACCTATCATCATTGGCTTCGTTAAAGATGGTAGTAATTCTTGAATCGGGTATATAAATTTGTGGTCTTGAGCGGGTAATAAGCGGAGCGGCCAATGTCAAATCTTCAATATGCCCAACTTGTGATATTTCCATATTGCTCCACTTAAACGGAATACCTACCAAATGAGAGGCGCTGTTGTTATTGGCCGAGCTGGGTGTGTTGCTGTAAAACAAACCATCAGACAATGTAAGGTTTAGGCTAGTTGTATAAGTAGCTCCACTCCTGCTATAGTTCCGCAATACAAAATCGGCATAGGTAGAAGCATCTAAGTAGCGCTGATCCCAAGCTGCTATATGTGCCAAAATAGCGTAAGCCGATATTTTGGTTAGCAAAACACCGTTCCAATATCCCAAGTCATTGGGTGTGGTAATTCCATCCGAGAACTTGTCGTAATAAGGTCCGGGCAAATCAGCATCATTGGTCATTCCGTAGCGATAGGGCAAATCGGCTAATACGGCCAACAATTCACTTTCGGCATAGCGCAATACGATACTTTGACTGGTTCTGGCTTTTTTATCGAAAAACGAATCGTGTGAGGAGGTAATAAGTGGAACATCGCCCCATATACGACACATTAAAAAATAGGTGAAAGCTCTAATAGCACGCATTTGTGCTACATCCACCTTGTGGTTGCGCTCGGTATATTGTCTATCTTTGGTTAATACCTCGCCCGAGCGTTCTATAAAAATACTGGCCGAATTGATAATGGCATAAAACTTTCTCCAATCACTCAATGATTTAACTACCGGGTAAGGTGCATTCAGCTTGTTAGTGATGATAGCCTTGAGATCCTGTCTTGAACTGGCCTCAAAATCACCACTTCGGAGCTCTCCATACAACCAATGAGCATTGTTGTCGGCCAATGCCGAACGTAGCAGGCCATAAGTACCCAAAAGTGCAGCTCTTGTATCCGATATAGTTTGCCAATTATTGGTTTCGTTCACCAAATGGGTCGAGTTAATATCGAGCTTTTTATTACAAGCCAACATGGGTAGCAGTAGTAAAGTACCAACAATAAGTACTTTGTTATAAGTGCATAATGAGCGAATTCTATTTTTGAGTTTCAATATCATGGTGTATTATAAATCAAGTTTAAGTCCAAGGGTAAATGTGCGTGGGATTGAAATTCCATATCCGGTATCTACCCCTGTAAAGTTGACCAACTCTGGGTCACCACCGGTATAAGGTGTAACCGTGAAAAGGTTCATTGCGGTAGCATAAACATAAAAGCGCCTAAAATTATTTTTTTGACGGGCAAAGAAACGGGCTTTTGCCAAATCGTAGCCCAATGACACGCTGCGTAGTTTAAAGTAAGCACCGTTCTCAACAAACACATCTTGGTCGGTTCTATAGGCCTGTACGGCACTCCAAGGATTATAAATAGGGTAATTAGCCAAATCAACATCACGTTTCCAGAAACTAATTTCATTTACAGAGTTCATATCGTTACCACCTAATCGATTGGCAAAATCCAATTTATTGGCTGCCGCCTGATTGATGATATTACGCTTACCGATAAACCCAAAATTCAATTCGAGGGTAAAATTCTTAAAACTTGCCTCACTGCTGATATTTCCTGTAAACTTAGGGATAAAATTGCCCAAGGCTACTTTATCGTTTTCGTCAATTACATAATCGTGGTTAAGGTCTTTCCACCTGGGGTCTCCGGCTTTCATGGCTAAACCTTTATAGTTAAGCACTTCAAAATTTGATGGATTTACAGGAACATCAACATCACGCTCATACACCCCTTCGCTTTGTAGAACCCAAATTTGGTCGATAGGTTTACCCACCACCAAACGCTGTGTACCAATGGTCAAATCTTTCACACCACCGGGCAGTGCCTTCAGACGGTTGCTGTTGTAAGCCCCGTTAAATCCTACATTCCAATTTATCCCGTTTTTCCCTTGTGTCAAAAGTTGGGTAACAACAGATAGCTCAAGTCCTCTATTGTTTACGTCCATCCCTGATTGGTATATCTTAGAATAACCGTATTCGGCAAGCATGGGCATACCCAACAACAAGCTTTTGCTGTCGCGATTGTAAAAATTTAGGCTAGCCGAAATACGATTTTTCAACAAACCGGCTTGTAAGCCTATATTTTCTTCGAGTACATAAGACCAAGGTATATCATAGCCTACCCAGCCGCTGGTATAGGGGCGTGTAATTACCCCATAGCCGTTGTAAGATGGAATGTTGGGGTTGGCCGTCCAACCAATCTCCGAACTGTATTGTGGGCCGGCAGCATAACGGTCTGCAGCCCGCATCAAACCTAGCCTAGCTACAGAGGCATTAAGTTTTAAACTAGATAGAGTAAGCTTATTGCTCGAAATGTATTTTTGCAAATCCCACTCAACACTTAATGAAGGCGAGAAAAACCAACGATGGCTAGGTTGTGAATTTGAAGCCCCGTCAGTCCGCAATACGGCACTAAAAAACAACTCTTTATTTAGCAAATACTCTATTTTGGTATATGCCGAACTGAGGTTGATTTTTTGTTTGTCGGTATATCTATTTACGATAAGGAATAACGATTTTAGGTAATCATCGCTATCCGAGTTGCCATTTACCCCGTTAATACGAACATAATCACTAGGTCCTTTGTAGCCTTGCCCATAGTTATACTTACTCATGTCGTTGGTAAAGGTGTGCCCCAGCATAAAATTGAATTCGTTATTCTTATTCAACTGATATTTATAACTAAGGATATTATCAATAATCAATCGTTGGTTATAAGCATAATAGTTTGATACGTAATTATTTCCATCTAACAATTGAGAATTGTAGAACAGATCTCGCATGTTCTCGCTATAATCAAAAGACACTCTTGATAAAACATCAAAACCTTTAAAACGGGCATTCAGAGCAAATGAACCTTGTATCGAGTTGTTCAAGTTCTTATCAAAAGAACGGTCATTATATTGTTCTAATAATTTGCCATACATCAATTTATTGGGAGCCAATGGATTAGTCAAATCGGGTATGTACCTGATTTCTGCAAATCGATCACGTAGGTTCTTGTTACGATCCCGATCCATACGGCTAGCGTTAATCATACTCGATACCGTTAACCATTTTAGTGGCAACATATTAATAAAGAAAGAGGCGTTATAGCGATTAAGTCGTGTATTATCGGCATTGCCTGCGCTTGAACTATTAGCTCCAAAGAATCTAAAATTTGATCGGCTGGTACCTCCGGTAATGCTCCCATTAACGGTATGAATAGGTGCATTTTGATAATAAAGATCAGTCCAGTTCGAGCGGCCAAAATAGCTATCATTCGTCACATCAGTCAAAAAAGCCGGCCGGCTAGCTTTCTCTTCATCATTGGCGTATTTATCATAAAATATTGCTCTAAACTGGTTTTCATCTACTCCGTTGGTAGGCACCACCTTATCTTTGGTTACATAACCAAAGTAGCTATTCAAGGAAATTTCTCTTTTACCCTCGTGTGCATTTTTGGTAGTAATCAGTATGGCTCCGTTTGCTGCTCTTGGGCCATAAATTGCGGCTGCAGCTACGCCTTTTACAATATGTATAGAAGCCACATTGTCCAAATCTATAGTCGAAAGCATGTTGGTAGCTGAACCGAGAGGATTGTAGTCGTACTGCTGTATATTATATACGTAGGTGTTTTCAGGCATTAGAGGTATGCCATTGATAAAAACAGCAGGCTGTGCTAGGGCAATATCTTCTTTGCTTAAAAAGGGTCTGTTGATACCCCTAATCAGTATTCCTTGCTCACTACTACCGGGTTCGCCATTGGTTTCTTGCACATAAAGTCCACTAATTGTTGATTTTAGAGCTTGATGCAATGAATTAAACGGATAAACCGCTATTTTATTCAACTCAATAGAATCTACAATACGATTAGACACATAATTGCGTAGCACTACCGAATCAATTACTTTGTTATTTTTTGGTAGGGTATCGGTATCACCTTTCTTCAACTCCTTAATAGGAACTTGTTGGTGGTATAATTTTAACTCTACATTCTCGTTAAATGATAGTACTGCTTTTGCACTAGAGCCTGACCACAAAAATGCTGTCAGCCCTAATAACGAATAGCACAATTTATATAATCCCATTTGGTATGGTTTGATACGTTTACATAATTGGTAAAAGACTTTTGCTTGCTCCATGTGATAGCGGTTATTTCGTCGTTTTTATTTCCTTTTTGGAATTAGTTTTGGTTTGGTTTGTTTCTTTTGGTTTTAAAATTGCCTAGACAACCCTGTTATTTCTGCTGGTTTATATTTTGCTACTTAGCCAAAAATTATTGACTATTTGTAAAATCAAAATTAGAAGTGAGGTAAAGGTAAAACAAAGTTTAAGCTTCAAAATTCTATGCAAACGTTTGTTTTAATTTGTTTTTAATGTTTTTATTATTTTTTAGAAATTCTTGGATAAATTAAACCTGTCTTGAATGTGTAATAAGACACTTATTACATATTAATGTCATACATTATTTTAAGATAACAGAATTTAACACCACACAAACATGGATAATCACTAATTTATGTTTTATGTATTACATATAAAATTTTGTTAAAATCCTTATCAATTACCTTTAAACGCTTATTATCAATTTATTATATAGTTGTTTAAGTAGATTTTGTAAAATTAGTAAAATCAACAAAAACCAACACAAACGTTTGTGTTGGTACCTGAAAAAGAATGTTTTACTATCGCCCTTATTATCATAAAGATTACAGTATATATTGCATACACCAATTCACACTTTAAACACAACACTTGGACACTTTAAAACAAATTCAACTTTTTTTTAAATTCTATCTTTTAAATGCAAAAAATATTTCCTAATATTGCAGTCCGATTTTTCAAGACATAAAAATCGCTTTAACACCTTAAAATCATGGATTTAGTAAAATTTGTAGAAGAGCAGGTAAACACTAAAAAAGAATTTCCTTCCTTCAAATCAGGAGATACCGTAAGTGTACATTATAAAATTCGCGAAGGAAACAAAGAGCGTGTGCAAATTTACCAAGGCGTTGTTATCCAACGTAACAGTACTGGAGCAAACGAAACTTTTACCGTTCGTAAAATCAGCAACGGTGTTGGGGTAGAGCGTATTTTCCCGTTCAACTCTCCAAACGTTGAGAAAATTGAAGTAAATAGCTATGGTAAAGTGCGCAGAGCTAAACTTTTCTACCTACGCAACCTTACTGGCAAGGCAGCACGTATCAAGTCTATTAGAAAGTAATTTTTTATAACTTATAGTTTACCTCTACGATAAAAATCGTAGAGGTTTTTTTGTTTATATCCTCCTACAAAAACAGCACAGTACACTGAGGTTTGGGGCAAATTTAAGGTTCAACAAATTTTAGCCCTATACTGTACAAAATGAATACCTTTGAGAAGTGAAAGTTCAAGATTTATTAGAACGATACCAAAATGATGAGCGCATTGTTGCGTTAGCTCAACTGCTTAATAAACCGAAAAGTAAAATCCAACTTAGGGGTTTGGTTGGCTCTGCCGATGCATTAGTAGCCATCACGTGTTATCTTTTGCATGGCTTGCCTCAACTTTTTATCTTGCCCGATCGTGAAGAAGCGGCCTATTTTGCTGCCGATTTAGAAAGTTTACTGGGTAAAGAAATTTTACTGTTCCCTTCGTCATTTCGGCGGCCCTTCGAGTTTACTCAAATAGATACGGGTCACGTTTTGGCTAGAGCTGAAGTGCTAACCGAACTGAACCACCGTACCAAAACAGGCAAAATTGTAGTCTCCTATCCCGAAGCTATTGCCGAAAAGGTCATCAACAAAGAACAGCTTAACAAAAACACCCTCGAAATTAATCTTGGTGCAGCTTTAGGGATTGATTTTGTGAACGAGTTCTTGTTCGAGTATCAGTTTGAGCGAGTAGATTTTGTGTATGAACCAGGACAGTACGCCGTTAGGGGCGGTATAATAGACATCTTCTCGTTTGCCAACGAGCTCCCCTATCGTATCGAGTTTTTTGGTGATGCGGTAGAGAGCATACGTGTTTTTGATATTGAAAGCCAATCAACCGTTAAAACTGTTAATAAACTAACAATAGTACCAAATGTACAATCTAAATTACTGAACGAAACCAATATCAATCTACTCGATTTTGTGGACAAAGACACCCAGCTTTGGATAAAAGATGCCGAGTCTGCCTTTGACATCGTAAAATCGGGCTACCAAAAAGCAAAAACACTATGGGAGGCTCTATCGGCGCAAGACAAGCAACAAAACCCCAATTGGATAGACCCCAAATTTGCCTTTAGTGACGAGAAAATGCTAGCAGATTTGTTTTTCGATTTTAGCCTTATCGAATTTGGTAAACAGTTTTTTTATCACACTAAAGACCAAATACATTTTGATACCAAACCGCAGCCCTCTTTCAACAAAGACTTCAACCTGCTCATTCACAATTTCAAGGAAAATGAAAAACAGCAAATACACAATTTCATTTTCTCTAACTCGCCCAAGCAAATAGAACGCTTGTATAGCATACTGCATGACATAGACCCCACAGTGCGTTTTGTACCCTTAGCCCATAGCCTACGTGAAGGTTTTATAGACTATGGACAGCAGGTGGCCTTCTACACAGATCACCAAATTTTTGACAGATACTACAAATATCAACTAAAAAAAGGTTATCAAAAAAGTCAGGCTATAACCCTAAAGGAGCTACGAGAACTAAAACCCGGCGACTACATTACGCATATCGACCACGGTATAGGGAAATATGCAGGCCTCGAGAAGCTGGATGTTAACGGCAAAACACAAGAAATGATCCGTTTGGTATATGCCGATAACGACTTGCTTTATGTCAACATCAACTCGCTAAACCGTATTGCCAAATACAGCGGTAAAGACGGTACTCCGCCCAAAATGAACAAATTGGGTAGTGAGGCTTGGGACAAGCTTAAAAAAAGCACCAAAAAGAAAGTAAAAGACATTGCCCGCGACCTGATAAAGCTGTATGCCATGCGAAAGGCCCAAAAAGGCACAGCATTTTTACCCGATACTTATCTGGACACAGAACTAGAAGCTTCGTTTATCTATGAAGATACGCCAGACCAGCTAAAGGCCACCAACGAAGTGAAAAAAGATATGCAAAGCCCGCACCCCATGGACAGGCTAGTTTGTGGTGATGTGGGTTTTGGGAAAACTGAGGTAGCTTTGCGGGCTGCTTTTAAGGCCGTAGTAAACGGCAAACAGGTAGCTGTGCTAGTGCCTACTACCATTTTGGCACTACAACACCACAAAACCTTTAGCACTCGCCTAGCCGAATTTCCTTGTACGGTCGATTACATTAACCGATTTAAGACCAACAAACAGATAAAAGAAACCTTACAAAGGCTGGCCGAGGGTAAGATAGACATCATTATTGGTACGCACCGACTGCTCAGCAAAGATGTAGTGTTTAAAGACTTGGGACTGATGATTATTGATGAGGAGCAGAAATTTGGCGTTGCCGCTAAAGAAAAGCTTAGGGCACTACGTGTTAGTGTCGATACGCTTACCCTCACCGCTACACCCATACCCCGCACTTTGCATTTTTCGTTGATGGGAGCACGCGACCTCTCAATTATCAACACAGCACCACCCAACCGACAACCCGTCACTACCGAACTGCACGTTTTCAACGATAAGCTTTTGCAAGAAAGTATCCAGTTTGAGCTTGACCGTGGCGGGCAGGTTTTCTTTGTGCACAACCGGGTGCAAGACCTGCCACAATTGGCTGGCTTAATTCAGAAATTAGTACCACAGGCCAAAATTGGGGTAGCCCATGGCCAATTAGAGGGTGATGCCTTGGAGGATATTATGTTATCCTTCATCAACGGAGAGAAAGATGTATTGGTAGCCACCACTATTATTGAAACCGGGTTGGATGTGCCCAATGCCAATACCATCATCATCAACCATGCCCACCTGTTTGGCTTGAGTGACTTACACCAAATGCGTGGCCGTGTAGGCCGATCCAACAAAAAGGCCTTTTGCTATTTACTTACCCTACCCTTATCTACCCTAACGCCCGAAGCTCGTAAAAGGTTAAGTGCCATCGAAGAATTTTCTGATTTGGGCAGTGGTTTCAACATCGCCATGCGTGATTTGGACATACGGGGTAGCGGCAACCTACTGGGTGGCGAGCAAAGTGGTTTTATTGCCGAAATAGGTTTTGAGATGTATAACAAAATTTTGGATGAAGCTATTCAAGAGCTCAAGGACGAGGAATTTAAAGAGCTCTTTAAAGACCAACCCGAGCGCCCCTACGTGAGCTTTACACAGGTTGATACCGACATTGAATTGCACATACCCGATCAATATGTTACTAATATTACCGAGCGTTACAACTTATATACCAACCTATCAAAACTAGAAACCGAAGAAGAAATTACTGAATTTAAAAAAACGATAAGGGATAGATTTGGACCCATCCCCACACAAGTGCTGGCCATGCTAGAGGTGGTGCGCCTACAATGGGTTGCCCGAAAAATTGGATTTGAGAAAATTAGCTATAAAAAAGAAGTGCTACGAGGGTATTTCATCAGCGACAAAAACTCGAAATATTTTGATACCGAACAGTTTCAGCAGATACTTCAGTTTGCACAACTACACCCGGCTATGTGTAACCTCAAAGAAGTCAAAAACACGCTCCGTATTTCTTTTGAGAACATCCGTAGCATTAGCGAAGCGGTAGAAACCCTGCGCATGCTCAGCTAACTTATTTAATTGAGGAAGCCTTTTTAATAGCAGGAGGTACAGAAAACTAATCTTTCTAAGCTAACAGAGTTAATGTAGCCACATCAGCACAGTACTGCCGTTGTTTATCTATATGAAAACTCAAGTACTTTAATTATAGTTTTGCAAAACTCATCCACAAGACAAAAAACAGCACCAATTTTAGAAAATTAATCAGCTATTATCGGAGTTAAAAAGCAGAATTACTGAAACTTAATACACTCTCTATTTTAAGTGATTGACTATTTAAACGAACCCAAGCTCTTAATAAAATTCTACAAAGCATAGTTTCTTCACAGTTAAACGGTCTGTAAGCAACCGATTAAAGTCTATCTTATAAAACCCACAACAATGAATACTTTAATCTCAACAAAATTCAAGCACTCGCTACGTTTTACCTTGCTGTTGCTGTTTTTCGGCACTACTGGTATTTTAGCACAGCAAAATGCAACAAGCAGCAAGAGCCATACCGATACCGAAGGATGGGTAGAATACCTAGAGGGCAATATGCCACTGGTTATCAGTGTGCCGCATGGTGGCCGTATAGTAGTGGACAGCCTGGCCATTCGGGACTGTAAAGGAGCTGTCACCGTAACTGATGTAAACACCATAGAACTGGCTATGGCAATAAAAAACTATTTAGAGAAGACCTATCGCTTAAGCCCTCATCTTATCATCAGTCACCTTTCACGCAAACACTTGGACCAAAACCGAGAGCTTGACAATGGAGCAAGTTGTGGCGATAAGCGAGTAGAAAAAGCCTGGTATCGCTTTCATAATTGGGTTGATACGGCTTTGAAAATGGCTAGCCAGAACGGACAAAGAGCCATGTATATCGACCTGCACGGTCATGGGCACAAGAACCAACGACTGGAAATTGGCTACAACATGAGCAGAGAGCAGCTAGAGCAATTATGGAACAATACACTTGACATCAAAAACTCAAAAAACTCTTTACAAAACTTATTAAAGCTCGAAAACCAGTTGGAACTTAAAGACTTGGTATTTGGCGAACACGCCTTTGGTACTGTATTGGTGAAACAGGGTTTGTCCGCTACGCCCTCGGCTCTTGATTTGGTACCACAAAAAGGTGAACCTTTTTTCTCTGGAGGCGACAATACCCGACGTTTCACGAGTAGAAATTACCCCAATGTGTTTGGTTTGCAGATTGAATGCGACAAGACAACACGTTCTAAAGAAAAACGCCCTACAGCTGCAAAAGCCATTGCAGAAGCTAGCGTACATTACCTAAATCGGTTTGCAAAAACGGCTATCAACGCAAAATAGAAAAATCAGTTATCACGCTGCTTAGCTAAGCTGATAGCCTGACACTTTACAAGAAAAGAGGCCATCCTTATCGGACAGCCTCTTTTCTCTTGTAAAAAACAAATTATACAATTGTTTTTATTTTTAGCTCATCCAATTGTTTTTGGTCGATAGTGCTTGGGCTGTCTATCATCACATCGCGACCCGAATTGTTTTTCGGGAAAGCAATTACATCACGAATGCTGTCCAATCCGGCAAAGATAGACACCAACCTATCAAAACCAAATGCCAATCCGCCGTGCGGTGGGGCACCGTACTCGAAAGCATTTAGCAAGAAACCAAACTGCTTTTGGGCTTCTTCCTCACTAAAACCCAAGTGCTTAAACATTAAAGATTGGGTTGCTCTGTCGTGAATACGAATTGATCCGCCACCAATTTCGGAACCGTTGAGTACCATATCATAGGCATTGGCCCTTACAGCACCGGGTTGGGTGTCTAACAAAACAATATCTTCGGGTTTTGGCGAGGTAAATGGATGGTGCATGGCGTGATAACGTTCGGTTTCTTCGTCCCACTCGAGCAAAGGAAAATCCAATACCCACAAAGCTGCGAATTTATTTTTATCTCGTAAGCCCAAACGTGTACCCATCTCCAAGCGCAATTCGTTCATCTGCTTACGCACCTTGTCTGTAGGGCCAGCCAAAATTAGCACCAAATCTCCGGCCTTCGTGTTTAGGGCTGCCGACCACTTTTCTAGTTCTTCGGTACTGTAAAACTTATCTACCGACGATTTCAGGCTGCCATCATCGCCATGGCGCATATAAATTAAACCAGTTGCCCCAATTTGTGGCTTTTTTACAAAGTCGGTCAATTCATCTAACTGCTTACGAGTGTAGTGGGCACAGCCTTGTGCATTGATGGCTATAACCAACTCGGCATTATCAAACACACCAAAGCCCTTGCCTTTCACCAGCTCGTTGAGTTCCACAAAAGTCATCTCGAAACGAGTATCGGGCTTGTCTGATCCGTATAGGCGCATAGCATCTGCATACTGCATTCGTGGAACAGCAGGCAAATCAATACCCTTAATTTCTTTAAAAAGACAACGAACCAATCCTTCAAATACATTCAAAATATCTTCTTGCTCTACAAAAGACATCTCGCAATCTATTTGGGTAAATTCGGGCTGACGGTCGGCTCTTAGGTCTTCGTCTCTAAAACATTTCACAATTTGGAAATAGCGATCAAAACCCGACACCATCATAAGTTGCTTAAAAGTTTGAGGCGATTGCGGCAAGGCATAAAACTCACCCGGGTTCATGCGGCTAGGCACTACAAAATCACGTGCCCCTTCGGGAGTAGATTTGATAAGCACCGGGGTTTCTACCTCAATAAAATCGAGCCCATCCAAATATCGACGTACCGACTGTGCCATTTTATGGCGTAGCACCAAATTGTTGCGAACAGGGTTACGACGCAAATCGAGGTAGCGGTATTTCATTCTCAAATCATCACCTCCGTCTGTCTCGTCAGCAATTAGAAAAGGTGGCAATTTGGCGGGGTTCAATACCTCTAGTGTATTCACCTTAATTTCAATATCACCGGTAGCAATCTCTTTATTTTTATTAGAGCGTTCTACAACTGTGCCTTTAATTTGTATTACATACTCACGACCTAAACTACGGGCTTTTTCACACAAATCACTCTTATCGTTCATATTAAACACCAATTGGGTCAGTCCGTAACGGTCACGGATATCGATAAAAGTCATCCCTCCTAGGTCTCTCGAACTTTGCACCCATCCACACAAGGTAACATCCTCTCCTAAATTCGACAGGTTTAAAGCCCCACAAGTAGTTGTTCTTAACATAATTTACTGAATTAAAAGCGCAAAAATACAAATTCATTCAAGAAAAGCCATTCAAAAACAGATTAATAATTGAACATGGTTATTGGTGCAGCAAAATAATTTTTGCCTCCCTTTTTAGGGTGTCAAATCCTATAAAAACAAAACAGGGGTGGCCTACGGCTACCCCTGTCAAATTCTCCGTTATTCTACTGAAAATAGATTATTATTTCGAAAAATGGATTTGCAATCCTGCGCCTACTCCAAAAATAGTAACGCCTGTTTGGGTTTGTAATTCGGCAGCCAATTCTAGCGCAATACTCTTGTTCAAGAATAAAGCATAACCACCTTTAGCCTGAAATGCAGTTGAAGTTCCTGAAACACCAGAGCTACCACCAAAACCTACACCTACTTGTGCAAAAGGTTTACCCGAAGTGTTATCGGTGAAATAGCCTCTTAAATAAGGTGCCAAAGCCCAAGCAGAGCCCCCACCTCCAATACTGGTCAATGCAAAATTTAGCCCAGCAGCATAATTGTCTGTGAAGAAATAGCCCACATTAGGGTTAAGGGTAAATACCGATGTAGAACCCGCACCACTAATAGAAGTTGAGCTAAAAGATGTGCCACCACCCAACATGAATGTTGATTTTTCGGTTTGTGCGTTTGCGGCAAATCCCAGACTTGCCAACAAGCATAGCATAATTAGTTTTTTCATTTGTCTTTATGTTATTTGTGTTAACTCAAAAATAAAACATTTTGATGAACAAACATCAAAAGCACAAATTAAATTGTCATATCAACTTAATATTAACACATGTTGTTAACAATAACAGAGATGAAAAAATAACCTTTTCGATAACCAAAATTCAGCTATAAAAATACTGAGTACCAATTTATTTTATTTAAGCTATGTGTTTCACAAGCTCACTCAACAAAACCACATATAATCAGCTTATTTTAAATACTTTGGCTTGCCTTTTGTGCGAATGTGGATAATTAATTACTACAACATAAACAGAATAAGTGTAACATTAACTAGTATTTGCCACAGCTACTACAATTATGGACGAAGAATTTGAATATGACTACGGCGAAGATGCACAGCACTCTGTAGAGCGCTACGAAGAGATGATACGCAACGAGGATCAGTATTTTTTTGATGTTCAGGCATTTGAATACATAATTGATAATTACATCGAAAAAAACGACCCGGTGAAGGCTTTGCAAGTTGCAGACTACGCCCTCACACAACACCATTTCTCTGCAGTTTTATTAATTAAACAGGCTCATCTCTATTTGCTTACCAACCAGATTGACCTTGCCTTTGCGGCCTTGGCAAAAGCTGAAGCATTGGATTCTTCTGAGGCTGATATTTTTTTGATGCGAGCAAACATTTACCTCAGTTTTGAGCGTTATCAAGAAGCTCTCGACTGTTTTTTTACAGCCTTAGACTTAGCCGAAAGTACCGACGAGATTCTCTTGCAAATTGCATTCATTTATCAGAACCTACACGATTACGAAAAAGCCATTCTCTATATTAAACGTAGCCTAAAACAAAACATGGAGAACAAAGATGCGCTCTATGAATTGGCTTTTTGCTACGACATTTTGGACAAACAAGAAGAAAGTATCCGTTTTTATGAAGAATACATAGATAATGAGCCTTACTCTTATGCGGCTTGGTACAACTTGGCCAATTCTTATCATAAATTAGAACTTTACGAAAAAGCAATTGATGCTTACGATTATGCAATCCTGATCAAAGAAAACTTTGCCTCGGCCTATTTCAATAAAGGCAATGCCTTGGTGCAATTGGATCGCTTTGCCGAAGCTATTGAGGTGTACAAGCAAACCTTTGAGTACGAGCCGCCTAATGCCGACACCTATTGTGCCATTGGCGAGTGTTATGAAAAACTAGAATTGATGGATCAAGCCAGGGCTTATTACAAAAAGTCGGTAAAGATGGACAGCAAAATGGCTGATGCTTGGTTTGGTATTGGCGTAACCTTAAACTTTGAGGAGCGTTACTTTGAGTCGCTACATTTTTATAGAAAAGCCATCGATTTAGAAGAAGACAATGCCGATTATTGGTTTGCATTGGCCGATGCTTATTACAAATTAGGGCAGATAGACGAATCTGTTATAGCCTACCAAAAAGTACTGGAGTACAACCCGGTTGATATAGAGGCTTGGTTAGATTACTCTACCCTACACTACGAGCAGGGCAATTTGAATATTGCCGTTGAAACCATTGCCGAAGGGATAAAAAACAACCCCGATGCTGCTGAACTGTATTACAGAATGGTAGCCTACCTCTATGCTTTGGGTACAACTCAAGAAGCGGGGATATATCTAGAAACCGCCTTGACTATTGATCCCGAAAAACATTATATCCTCTTCGAGTACCTACCCCAATTGCAAAACAACAGTCATGTAGTAGCTGTTATTAGCCGTTATGTGCGATAATTTTTTACAAAAAACATAACATAACTTAACAAAAAAAAATTAGAGTTTCATACCTTTGCTACCTATGAATTTCAATTTGAATAGCATCCCGGAGCGCAGCCAAAAGCCTAGAGACAAAGGGATAACCATGGTAATGGACAAAGGTTTAAGCCTTAGACAAGTAGAAGATTTTCTGGAAGTAGCCGGTAGCTATACCGATTTGGTAAAGCTAGGCTGGTCAACTTCTGCTGTATCACCCAATCTGAAAGAAAAACTAGCCCTTTACCGCTCGGCCGGTATTGCGGTTTATTTCGGTGGCACCCTTTTCGAAGCTTTTACCATTAGAGGACAGTTTGATGATTACCGTAGAGTACTAGACGAGTATAATATGGAGTTTGCCGAGGTTTCTGACGGGTCTATGGAAATTAGCCACCAAGAAAAATGTCAATATATTAGTGAGTTGGCCAAACAAGTTACTGTAATTTCTGAAGTCGGCTCAAAAGATGCAACCAAAATATTTGCTCCTTATAAATGGATTGAGCAAATGACCGCTGAGTTAGAAGCCGGTTCGTGGAAAGTAATAGCAGAGGCTCGTGAAGGGGGTAACGTGGGTATTTACCGTGGCAGTGGCGAGGTAAGAGAAGGTTTAGTGGACGAGATTTTAACCCGAATACCTTATGAACGCATTATTTGGGAATCGCCCCAAAAAGAACAACAGGTTTGGTTCATCAAACTCATTGGGGCCAATGTCAACTTGGGTAATATAGCTCCAGCAGAGGTGATACCACTAGAGACTATCCGTATTGGCTTACGTGGCGATACTTTTCACCACTTTCTAAATCAATAATTTAACAAAACAACTATTCATAACCCTGTTTTGGATTAAACCAAAACAGGGTTTGTACCTTATATATGAGACACTTTGGATTAATTGGATACCCACTCACTTCTTCTTTCTCGAAAAAATATTTTGCAGAGAAATTTCAGAAAGAGCAGATTGCAGATTGCCGCTACGAATCCTACCCTATACCGCAAGCCAGAGAGGTAATGGATTTGATTGAAGCAGACAAGAAGTTGTGTGGACTTAATGTAACCATACCCCACAAGGTAAATGTTATGCCTTTCTTGGATAGCTTAGATAAAGCTGCGCAAGACATTGGTGCGGTAAACTGTATAGCCATTGACCAAAGTGGCAGCAAAACAACCTTAAAAGGCTACAATACCGATGCTTATGGCTTTGAAGAATCTTTAAAACCATTATTGCATGCAGAGCACAAAAAAGCACTGATATTTGGTGACGGTGGTGCTGCCCAAGCGGTGAAATATGTTTTAAAACAGCTCCGTATAGAATTTATAAGCGTAGTTCGCAACGCACAAGAGGGATGTATTCTGTATTCGGGTGTTACTAAAGAATTGTTAGAAGAGCACACCCTACTCATCAACACCACTCCTTTGGGCATGTTCCCTAATGTAGATTCCTTTCCAACTATTCCTTACCAATATTTGGGATCACAACACTTAGCGTACGATTTGGTGTACAACCCCGAAGAAACCCAGTTTTTAATCCGGTCAAAAGCTCAAGGTGCAAGTATAAAAAATGGGATGGAAATGCTATATTTACAAGCAGAACGGTCTTGGGAAATTTGGAACGAAAATAAAACGAAATAGGCTAAACACCTTGCAAGTACTGCAACAACCTCACACAAAAAGAATGCTTTGGAGAACAGGCTCAATCGTTATTTTATTTCTACTTGGCTTATTAGCTTGCCAACAAGATGAGGTGAGCACACCCAAACCAAAGGCCTACTTTCGCATTTACTTCCCCGAAAAAAAATACCAAACTCTTGCAGACAACAGCCCTTATACTTTTCGTTACCCCAGCTATGCCCGCATAGAAGACGACAAAGACAAAGATGCCTTAAAATACTGGAAAAATCTTCAATTCAAAGACTTTAACGGTACTTTACACCTAACCTATTACGATATTTTTTCGGCCAAATCATACAACGAGATGACAGAAAATGCCCGTAGTTTGGCTATGAAACATACCATCAAAGCCGATGCTATAGACCAAAAAATCATCAATTTCCCCGACAAAAAGGTTTATGGGATTTATTACAGTATTGAGGGGAATACGGCATCCTCTATCCAATTTTTCTTGACGGATAGTAGCAGCCATTACCTGCGAGGGGCTTTGTATTTCAACGAAAAACCGGCCTATGATTCCATTAGTCCGATTATAAAATTTATCAAACAAGATATCGACACACTTATCGGTAGTTTTAGATGGAAATCTGCGACTAAATAAACAGCCGAATATAATTGCAGTATTATCATGATAAGCCTACAACAGTTCACCTTCAATCCCTATCAGGAAAACACCTACTTACTCTACAACGAGCAAAAAGAGTGCATCATTATAGACCCTGGCATGTACGAAGGCTGGGAACAAAACCAAGTTGTGCGTTTTGTACACGAGCAAGGACTTAGTCCAGTTTTATTACTGAATACGCATTGCCATATTGACCATGTGCTAGGTAATAAATTTGTGTACGACCAATGGGGGCTAAAACCGCAATTTCATAAAGGCGAGCTAGTTTTACTTCAAAGTGTGGCCAGCTATGCCCCACAAATGGGCTTCCATTACGAACTATCTCCGGAACCAGACAGTTTCATAGAGGCTGGTAGTCAAATTTCCTTTGGCGATAGTAAGCTACAAGCCATTTGGGCACCGGGGCACTCACCTGCTCATTTGTGTTTTTTTGCCGAAGAGGAGAACTTTCTAATTGGAGGCGATGTACTTTTTCGCGAAAGTATCGGGCGTACTGACCTACCTGGTGGCAACCATCAACAACTGTTAGAAAGCATTAAAAGCAATCTGTACAGCCTACCGGACAACTGCGTCGTATATCCCGGACATGGCCCCAGCACCACTATTGCCCACGAAAAAAGCCATAACCCTTTTGTGAGAGCTTAAGCTATTTTTTGAGCTTGGGTATTCTACTTGGGGTGTCTCGTCCGTCCACAATGCTGACGGCACTTTTTGCAATGGCTTTTATTGTTGATAAAATATTATCTACATCGAGGGTCTCATACTCGTCTTTTACCGTATGGTAGTACTTATCTATATCAATTTGGTCGGTACTGATGGTGTGTGCAGGCACACCCAAAGCAGCCAAAGTTGCATTGTCACTTCGGTAAAAGAGGTTTTGCTGAGGATAGGGATCGGGATGAAAAGTGAACTCGGTGCCTTGCAGGTTGCGTTGTAAGATTTGTCCAAAATCAGATTTCTCATACCCAGTTATAAAAGCCGATTTTTTGCCAAACTTACTGTCTTTGCCTATCATCTCGATATTGAATAAGGCCACCACCTCATCGGGATTTAATTTCTCAGAAAAATAACGAGAACCAAAGCCCCCTATCTCTTCGGCAGTGAAGGCAACAAAAATAAGGGTTCGTTCATTTTTATTTAGCTTCTTATAATACTTGGCCAAGGCAATTACTGCCGAAGTACCAGACGCATCGTCATCGGCTCCATTCATAATACTATCGCCTTCAATGGGTTTCACAATACCCATGTGATCATAATGTCCCGAAAAAACAACCAGTTCTTTAGCCTTAGACTTACCCGGTATTAGTCCGGCTACGTTAAAAAGTTCCTTCTTTTCTACCTTGTTTTTAAGCTCTACACTAAAATTTGTGGATACGGTATCTTTGTCAAGTACAAATACCATAGCTGATCCATTGGTATTTCTTACCTCGGCCTCATTGGCAACAGTCTCACGGCCTACAAAAGCTTTTATACGATTAAATGCATCCAAAAATCTAACATCAACCAATACTAATTGCTTTTTACCACTAAGTGCCAATTTTCTAAACTGGCTCATAAAGTCTTTTTGAATATCCAGCTTTACCCAAGCTTCGCTATTGCTTTGATCAAACTTTACAAGCTCCGCTTTATTCCCGTAAACTAATATATTTTTTTCATCTATCGCTTGTCCATCAATACTCACCTTAGCATATTCTGGGCTCACTTTGTATTTATAAAAACTTTGACGGAAGCTAGCCTCGCCCGGCAAGGGTTTTAAACCAATTTCAGCAAATTGCTTTTCAATAAAGGTAGCTGCCCGATCAATTCCGGGGGTAAATGTTCCCCTACCTTCCATATCATCGGCACTCAAGGTTTTTATTAGCCGATCAACATAGCTTTTTGTAATTATCTTATCAATATTTTGTGCTTGTAGCCATAATGTGCTGGAGGCCAAAGCCAAAGTAAAAATTAGTTTTCTCATAATCAATTTAGAAATAAGACCTGAAAATAAGCTAAAAATTCGCAGATACCTGGTATGTTCACATTTTTTTACGAAAAATTTTCTACCTTGAACCTTCGTAACTAACTAAATATGCAGATAAAAAAACAAAGCAAACATTACGACGCTGTAATTGTGGGCTCTGGAGCGGGTGGTGGTATGGCGGCCTATACCTTAGCGCATGCGGGGCTAAAGGTATGCCTTATTGAAGCTGGAGCCCTATACGACCCACAAAAAAACATAACGCAACTAAAAAATCCTTGGGAATCGCCACGTAGAGGTGCCAGTACTAAATTTAGACCTTTTGGCGATTTTGATGCCTGCTACTACGGCTGGGAAGTAGATGGCGAACCCTATACCAAGGCTGCCGGTACCGAATGGGATTGGTGGCGAGCCAGGATGTTGGGTGGGCGTACCAACCATTGGGGTCGAATTTCATTACGTTTTGGTCCAAAAGATTTTAAAAGAAGAAGCATTGACGGCTTAGGTGAAGACTGGCCAATAGGTTACGAAGATATCAAACCCTTTTATGACCGTGTTGACAAACTTATTGGTGTATTTGGCACCAACGAAGGGCTGGAGAACGACCCCGACGGTTTCTTTTTGCCTCCTCCAAAACCACGTTTGCACGAGCTATTCATCAAAAAAGCGGCATTGCAAGCAGGTGTCAGAGTCATTCCATCGCGGTTATCCATACTTACCCAAAAACTAAACGACGACCGTGGAGTATGTTTTTTTTGTGGGCAATGCAACCGAAACTGCAGCATGGCAAAAGCCGATTTCTCTTCTACCAATGTGCTGATTTATCCGGCACTTAAAACCGGGAATATAGACATTGTTGCCAATGCGATGGCTCGTGAGGTCTTAACCAATCAAGAAGGATTGGCAACGGGCATTTCCTACATCAACAAAGACGATATGCAAGAGTACCAAGTAACGGGCCGAACTGTAATTCTGGCGGCTAGTGCTTGCGAATCATCACGGTTATTGCTCAACTCCAAATCTAAACGCCACCCCAACGGCCTGGCCAACAGCAGTGATGTGGTAGGTCGTTATTTACACGACTCGACCGGAACAGCAATGGGAGGAGTACTACCCCAGCTATTTGACCGAAAAAGGTACAACGAAGACGGTGTAGGTGGTATGCATATCTACTCGCCTTGGTGGCTTGACAATAAGAAGCTCGATTTCCCTAGGGGCTACCATATCGAATATTGGGGAGGCATGAGCCAGCCGGCTTATGGTTTTGGAGCTGGTATAGAAGGTCTGAATGGGAAATTTGCTGTACGTGGCGTACAAAAAGAAGCCGGAGGTTATGGCAAATCGTTGAAAGAAGATTACCGCTATTTTTACGGAGCCAGTGTAGGCATGGCCGGACGTGGCGAGGCCATACCTCGATACGAAAATCGCTGTGAAATTGATCCCAACGTGGTGGATAAATATGGTATTCCGGTACTGAAGTTTAACGTGAAATGGAGCGATTACGAGATTTTGCAGGCCAAACACATGAAAGAAACATTTGATGAGGTAATGCACAAAATGGGAGCCGTAGTAACTTGGGGAGGTGATTACAACAAAGAAAATAATTACGGGCTAGAAGCTCCCGGACGCATTATACACGAAGGAGGTACAGCACGTATGGGCAACGACCCAAAAACATCTGTACTAAACAAATACAACCAAGCCCACGATTGCAAAAACCTTTTTGTAATGGACGGTGCAGCTTTTACCTCTCAGGCTGACAAAAACATTACCTGGACTATTCTGGCCTTAGCTATGCGAGCTAGTGAATACATTATTGACCAAATGAAAAAACACAATCTTTAGCCCTATGAACAGAAGAGAAACCCTTAGAATGCTCGGCCTTGGCGCAATTGCCGGAACTACCCTGGTAAGTGGTTGCCAAAACGAAAAAGAAAAAACCTCATCGGCCGATGAATTGGTGTTTAGTTATGACCGTTCTAAAGAAGAGCTTGAAAGAGAAAAAGCCCTATTGGAGCAAGGCCGTTTTTTTACCGACCAAGAGATGGCCAGTATTACCATTTTAGCCGATATCATTATCCCAAAAGATGAGGTAAGTGGTAGCGCCAGTGAGGCCAAAGTGCCCGAGTTTATTGATTTTATTGTAAGGGACATGCCCAATTTGCAATTGCCCGTACGCGGTGGGCTACGCTGGCTCGATGTAGAATGCCTAAAGCGTTTTAACCGATCTTTTAGCGAGTGTAAGCATAGCCAAAGGATAGAAGTGGTTGATGATATTGCATACCCTAATAAGGCTAAGGCCGAGATGCAACAAGGCGTAGCTTTCTTTAGCCGAATGCGTAATCTGGTAGCCTCAGGTTTTTACACCAGCGAGATGGGTGTGGCCGATTTGGATTATCGAGGCAATACGCCCAACCAATGGAACGGTGTACCTGACGAAGTGCTTAAACAGTACCAATTGGCCTATACAGAGAAAGAACTAAAAGAGTGTGTTAAGTTCTAGACAAACATAGAAAATGAGTAGTAGCACAGCACCTTTAAACGGAATATTGCATGAACTGCCCGATGACATGCAGCAATTGCTCGTCACCAACCAAAGCCTAACCGAAACTTGGAACAAGTTGACCCCTATACAACGCAACGAGTGGATTTGCTGGGTTTCTAGTGTAAAAAAAGAAACTACACGCCAACAGCACCTTGCTCGCTTGGTAGCAGATTTGACCAAAGGTAAACGGCAACCCTGTTGCTGGCCGGGCTGTCCCCACCGAAACCCAAACGCTCAGAAATGGTTTAAAGGAAAAGCAAAAGAGTTAGAAGAGTAATACTAATCAAAAGATATAGGGCAAGTTACAAGCTATCAACCAAGCCTTTTCATTAACAGCTCTTCTACTTTTTTAAAAAACTGTAGGGGCTTCAGTTTACGCCAGTGCAAGTCATCAAGCTCGCCTCCGGTATTGATATAATAATCGATATTGTTGTTGCGCCACTCGCTAATGACATGTTCATTAAAATTCACTCCTGCTAACCAACCTCCAAGGTCTTCGAGCTCTTGAAACCATTCTTCGTAATAACTATCATCAGAGGCGTGAAAATTCAAGACGTTTTCTCCAATAAGGATAAATTTATGAATACCTTCGCCCATCATCATCTCAATGATTTCTCTTTTCAGTAACATCACATCGTTGTTGATGGCATCGTTCCACTCACCAATCAACTCAATGATAGCATAGGCACGATCATAATCGACAAAAAGTACCTTTAGGTAAAGTGTATTGGAACCAAAACAGTCCCACTGTGGGTGGATATAGAAATTGTAGATTTGATTGCCAAAATAAAACTCAGAATATTGGGTCTCATAAAATGGAGACCGTTCATCCTCAGCGGCAATATAATCATCTCTCCAAAGATAAAAAGGTTCGATATCGTGCATCGGTACAAAGATACGGCACAAATCGATTAAAGGGACTTGTACTGAAGATTATTTTGCCGAATCTACAGCCTTACGTACACTGCCATACTTAACTAATAATTCGGCAGCCTGCTGTTCATCAATTTTTAGTGCATCCATCACCATGTGCGTACCTCGATCTACCAGTTTATGGTTGGTCAACTGCATATCAACCATACGGTTGCCTTTGACCCTGCCCAATTGTATCATCACAGTAGTACTAATCATGTTAAGCACCAATTTTTGGGCTGTCCCCGATTTCATACGTGTAGATCCGGTCAGGAACTCAGGACCTACCACAACCTCAACCGGATAGTCGGACTGTTCAACAACCGGGCCACCGTTGTTGCAAATTATGCAGCCTGTCAGCACGCCGTTTTCTCGGGCTTTTCGTAAACCGCCCACTACATAAGGTGTGGTACCCGAAGCGGCAAGCCCAATTAGGCAATCTTTATCGTTTATTTGAAATTCCTGCAAATCAATCCAAGCCTGATTTTCATCATCTTCAGCAAACTCAACAGCCTTTCTGATAGCCGAATCGCCTCCGGCAATAATGCCTACTACCCAATCAAAAGGCACTCCAAATGTTGGTGGACATTCCGAAGCATCTACAATACCCAAACGACCACTAGTACCCGCCCCAATATAGAACAATCGACCTCCTTTTTTCATCCTATCAGCTACTTGTGTTGCCAATAGTTCTATTTGCGGCAAAGATTTTTCTACTGCAAGAGGTACAGTTTTATCTTCGCTATTTATCCCTTTAAGGATCTCAGCAATAGACATTTTATCCAAATCTTGGTGTCTTGATTCTTGTTCGGTTATTCTTTTCATGAAGCGTGCAAATTTAGCTAGCGTTTTTCTGATTTTACATCCTTTGCTTTTAATTACTGCAATTTAACGCAATAAGCAACAAATATCTGCAAAAATTTTTGAAAAATAAAATAGCTGTAAATGCTTTCTTTAAAAAGAACACACTTATTTTCATAACTTTGCTTGCTCGTTCATGATGAAAAAAAGTACACGTTTCAATCTGATTATTGCGCTTGCTTATTGCCTAATTCTTGCAGGAGCCGTGTATCTCATTCAAAAATTACTCATCAACGATGAGCAATATAACTTTTCATTGGCAGACTCTTCCCTAGTTGAGGTAAAGAAAGCCGAGGACATAGCCCATATTATTAAGAAAAAATATGTTGACGAGGTAAATATGGACAGTTTGCAATACCTACCTATAGACAGTATGCTGCATCAGTTGGATCCGCATAGTGCTTATTTACCTGCACCCGATGCCAATAGCCAAAGCGACGAACTTGAGGGCAGCTTTGAAGGTGTTGGGGTAGAATACTATTTCCTGAACGATACTTTGTTGGTTACCAACGTTGTCAAAGATGGACCTGCCTACCGTGCAGGCCTTAAACAAGGTGATAAAATCTTAAAAATAGACACCCTAAACGTTAGTGGTAGGGGCTTACCTCAATCGGCTATTACCGGGCGTATAAAAGGGAAAAAAGGCACTAGCGTACAATTAATGGTTAGTAGGCCCAACCTACCCAATAAGTTGCTAATTACTATTCGGCGAAACAAAATCAACCAAAGCAGCATCGTATCATGCTATATGCTCAGTACTGATATTGGTTACATAAAGATTAGTCGTTTTGGCGCAAAAACGGAAACCGACTTTATAAGTGCCCTCTCTTCTTTGAAAAGTAAGGGCATGAAAAAACTTATAATTGACCTTAGAGACAATGGCGGAGGACTACTTAACGCTGCTACGGCACTAGCCAGCCAGGTCTTACCCGAGCATAAGCTTATTGTCTATACCCAAGGCCGACACGAGCCCAGAACCGACTATTTTGCTAGCGGTGGGGGCGAGTTTGAAAACGGCAAACTTGTAGTATTGCAAAATGAAAACACGGCATCGGCTAGCGAAATTTTCTCGGGAGCTATACAAGACAACAAACGAGGGCTGATTATTGGTCGCCGTTCTTTTGGTAAAGGCTTGGTGCAAGAACAGTTTGCTTTTGAAGACGGATCGGCCGTAAATCTTACTATAGCCCGCTACTACACCCCAAACGGACGAAGCATACAAAAACCTTACAACAAGGGATTTGAGGCCTACCAACACGAAGTTGAAAACCGATTTAACTCTGGTGAACTAACAACAGACGAAGAAATAAATGACAGTTTGTACACCAATAGTAAGGCATTAAAGAAAGACCACAAAAAGATAAGTGCTTTTGGAGGTATCCAGCCCGATATTTATGTAAAACTTGACACAGTGGGCTACAACAGTTTTTTCGGTTATCTACTAAAAAATCGCTACCTATCCGACTATGTTTTTGACATACTGGCCGACCGATATAACTCCGAATACTTGACTGCCAGCATCAACAATTTTGTAATTAGCGACAAAGACTATGTTGATTTTTTGAAGTACCTGCAATGGCGCAAGGTTACCATAGACAACAAACAACTGTTTAACGCAAAGCCACTCATTTATAAAAACCTAAAGCTATTGCTCTATAAATATTATTTGGGCGATGAAGGTTTTTACCGGGTGCAAAACCAAGATGACTTGATGATTAAACAGGCCATAAAAAGCTTGAACAAATAAAAAAAATCTGCGACCCCTATTGGAGCCGCAGAATCCTAAAAAAACAAAAAAATAGCCCTAATTTGTTTTTTATTTTGGCAACAGCACATCACCAATAACGTGTATTACGCCATTTGCCGCTTTTATGGTGGATAGCACCGGGCTACCGTTCACCAAAACCTTATCGCCTTCTTTACTTATTTTAACTTTACCACCGTAAACCATATCATATTCTGCACCATCTTGTAGCAATACGCCATCTAGCACGCCTACATAGGTATGATAACCCAAAATATTTTCAAGATCAGCCTTTTTATCCGCTTTCAATAACCCTTCAACCGTTCCGGCCGGTAATTTTTCAAAAGCAGCATTAGTAGGAGCAAAAACCGTAAATGGGCCAGCATTGCTCAACGCATCTACCAAACCAGCAGCCTTAACCGCTGTAACCAGTGTGCTGTGATCTTTACTTGAAACAGCTATTTGTACAATATTGGGGTTAGAAACATCGTCTTTCACTCCCGATTGCCCTACGGGTGCTTCGGTTGGTGCAGTACTTGCTTCTGTGGCCTGTCCATTCTCATTGTTTGCCGCTCCACAGCTTGCTAGGAACAGCCCGGCCAATAACAACGATCCTAAAGTCATCTTTCTCATAATAATTTGATTTTTTGTGCAAGATAAGACGAACTTGTTAGGGTGCTTATTGCTTCGGTCACAGTTGAAGCTGATATTCGTCATAATTTTGTCAGTACTACCACAACAAACATTCAACAAACTGATTTGTTGAGCATTATCATGTTAATAACTTATAAGCCTAAGGTCTTAAATAACGATTGGTATTCGGGATTTTGACCATCTCTTTGTTTCAGAATTTCAGCTTCGCGAATAGCCAAAGGCTGATTTCCCTTAGTATAATAAACATGGGCTAGGGCATAGTGTAGGCTGTTCTCTTGAGGCCATTGCTTTAGTGCTAGTTGTAGCACCTGCTGCGCTTTGTCTGGATTGTTCTTGAGCAATAACAAAGCATAATTGTAATACACCCTGGGGTTGTTGGATTTATATTTTATCGCATTAGCAAAGGCCTGTAATGCATCTTGCGGCTTGGCCATCTCGTTGTACAACAAAGCCATATTGTAGTACACTTGAGGATTGCTCGCATCAACTTTTAAAGCTTCTTTCAAAACTGCAATGGCTTGCTGGTTCTTGCCTTGCAGGTTATACACCACAGCCAAGTTAAGACGTGCCAAGTTCATTTGTTGGTCTTTCTTTAGCCCAAGCAAATAATATTTCTCTGCCTGTTTATAATCTTGTAATCTACTGTAATAATCGCCCAGTATAAGACAACCCGAAGGGAAATCGGCCTGAAACACCAAAAAATCATACAGTTCTTTTTTGGCTATTTCAAAAGGTTTTTGCAACTCGACACTCAATTGGTCGGCAGGGGTTAGCAGTAAGGCATCAGCAGCAGCTATGCGAACAGCCCGAACAGGATCTTTCAACAAGGGAAGTGCCGCAGCCATCCAGTTTTGTTGTGGGTAATTCATCAGGCTACGCAAGGCCGTATAACGGATGTGGGCATCTTCACTTTTGAGGCATTGCTGTAAGGCTCTGAGGCTTTGCGCTGTCCCTTTATCGGCCAAATATTGGACTGCCGTAGCTTTGATAATATTGGGTACTTGTTTTTTCTCGAGCAGTTTAAGCAGATGCGACTCGGCATTGGGCTGGGCACCACTTCCCGGAATTAAATCTTCGGCAAAATGGTAGGCTCGTTGTTTACCGTACCATTTATCTACCCAGCTGCTTGCCCATTGTGCCGATTTATCTTTATGGCAATTGTTGCATGCATTGGGAGTGGCAAAACGTGCCGATAAATCGGGGCGGGGTACTCGGAAACTATGGTCGTGCCTTATGTCGTTGCCCATATAGGTTTGGCTAGGCATGTGGCAGCTTACACATTTTGAGGCTGTAGTATTGATAGCATGGCGCAAATGCTCTTGGTTGTTGAACTTGCTTTGATGGCATTGCATACACAAGGCATTGCCAATTAAACGTGTTTTTTGGGTATGTGCATCGTGACAGGTATTGCAGCTAAGCCCCATCTGTGCCATTTTACTTTGCATAAAAGAGGCATAATTAAATACCTCTTCCTTCATTTGTCCGTCTGCAAAGAAATTTTCTTTTGTAGGTAACTCGGGTAGGTAGTTGTCCAGCAACTCGTGCCCGGGCAAGAGCTGAGCCGATAAGGCTGTGCGACGACTATGGCAGGGCGCACAACTAGTTACCACCATTGCCGGACTACTGTTTTTGGTAAGCTGCAAATAACTATCTTTTACTTTTTGCCCATCCCGAAAATCGGTCTTAATGTAGTCAATATGTTTTTTGCCGGGTCCGTGGCAAGCTTCGCAACTTACATTGAGTGCACTATAGCGGGTTTGGTAACGATCTTCATCCAGCAAATAATTTTTTTTCAAATCGGTACTATGACAATCGGCGCAGGTACTGTTCCAGTTTTGGGCATTGCCGGTCCAATGCAGCCAATCGCCGGCAGGCAGTTGTTGCCCGGCATACTGATGAAACCATTTTTTTTGTAACACATCCCAACTTTGTCTTAACACCTGTTTTTTTCCATCCGGAAAATCTACCAAATATTGTTGTAAAGGGTAAAAACCGAAAGTGTAAGACACCTCGTAATTAGCATTTTTGCCATCCTTTCCCTGCGTATTCACATAAAAATTAGCTCCTTCTTTAAAAAAACGAGAGCTTATCCCATCGGCATTAAATGGTCTGTTATTAAAATCGCCCAACACGGTAGAATCTGTAGCCACTTGCATGGCTTTAAAATGATCGGACTGCTCCCAATGGTGATACTCGGCCTGATGACAAGACTTGCAGCTTTGCTCGCCCACGTAGGTATTATCTGCTTGCTCGGGTTGTGTTTTAAACAACAGGCTGTTTCTCCAAAACGACCACACACACACAAGTAGTAACACCAACAAGGCTAGCAGCCCTACTACCTTAGTTTTTTTACTCATCAAAAAAGTCTTTAACCATTTATTTTACCGTGTAGCGATAAACACTTCTTACCAAATGTCCTTGTCTGTCCATTCCCTCTATCACTACCCGATAAGTGCCTTTTCCATCCGCATTAAAAAACTCTACCTGTGCCTTACCTTCCTCATCAGTCCTAAGCTTGGGGTTCCAATAAATTGTGCTACGCAGGTCGTTATTGTTAATAGGGCTATTGGGGCTGTACTTGGGCGAGTAGAACTCTCTTTCTTTGCTGTAACCTTTGGGGTAATACTTGATTTCGTATTTTTTGGGCAACATGTCCAAGAAAGCCTGTTTTGATATTTTTTCTCCTTTGGGAGCCACTTTGGTATTGATAACGATAACCCCTCGGGTATTGTACATCCGATCTACCGTACCAAGCGGATCATTCAAAAACACCTCTACCGATTCGACATTGGCCGGGTTGGTGGCATTTAAAGAAACAGCATCTACAAACATTCCTCCAACAAAAATTGCTGCTGGCACCCTACTCCCGGAATTATAGTCGCGGGTAATGTAAAATTTCTGCTCATTAATGTCGTAAGTAAAATTAGGTAACTGCACCCGCAAACACTCTAGCAACAAATTGCAACCTGCCAGTTGGCTACCGTCCACAAAACGATCGGGTATTTGGCTCAAGCCCGACAGAGCAGGATGATCCAGGTGGCTAGGTCTTTTGGCTTTAGTACCTTTTATCTCAACGGTTTTCAAAGTGCGTAAATAACGGTACTGCTTTTGGCTGTTTTGCAAATAGGATGACAGTGTGGTATCAATGTTCATCACCTCATCAGGTACATTGGGGTTATAACCACCCGAGGGTGAGGGCGTACCATCGAGCATAATCATCAACTTGTTGTAGTTGGGGTTGTACCGGGCACTTACTACTACTTGTGATGAATCGGGGAAATTGAGCTGCTCGAAACGAAACACTCCCATGTTGCTGGTAGTAATTTCGGAAGAAATGGGCTTTCCCGTCACCATCATACGCATAATTCCTTTACGAATGGGCATACCTGTCAAATCTCTGAGGGTACCCGAAATGGTTATTCCTTGTTCGGGTAGTAAAAAAACTTTAGGGTATTGCCCATTGATAATTTCTTTATAGCTAAAACGTCTGTAACCTTGGGTAAGCATCAACCGATCCAAATCGACCAATTTTTTATCATCGGTTTTGTTAAAATAGTAATTAGGTTTTTCGATATAACCCTTCAAATCAGAGCTAAGCAGTAATGAACTGAGTATAGTTGTTTCTTTATCTTCGTCTATCGGAACTTTTTGCTCATCGGTTACGCTGATGGAAAAATCGCCCATGGTATTTTGCCCTGCATGTTGTGCCACAATACTCAATTTTACCTTTTGGCGGGGCTTATAGCTCGGCAAATCGGTCTTCGTATTTATAACCAATTCGTTTTTATGATAAACAAATACCAAACGCTCGCTTAGGGCTTGCTTGTCTTGATCAAAAAGGGTAAACTGGGCTATGCCCGATGGAAAATCTTTTTTAGGTACTTTGATGTTTGCTGTCTGTGCCGACAGTTGGAAACTAGCCGCATAAGCTACTACATTATTGCTCTGACCAATAAGATGGAAACTTTTGCCTTTGTTGCTCGCAAAAAAGCCATCCGTACTTTGCACTTTCAAGGTAACGAAATCGGGAGCAGTAGAGCCAACCGCAGCAAGCCCGATACCCTCTTTGGCCAATGGCAGGCTAATTTGCTTGCTTAAGCCATCTTTACTTTGCACCTTTATTTTATACGATTTACCTGCTTCTGGACTAAACACAAAACTACCTATACCTGCAAATGCAGAATTGGCCTTAAGTAGTTCTTGTCCTTGCTCGTTGGTTAATACCAGGCTCACATCGGCACCCAAACCGTTATTTTTGACCGCCTTGAACCCAATTTGGTTGGGAATACCTGCAAGCAACTCACCACCTTCCGGAAAAACCTGAACATCCATATCTTTAAGCTGTTGCTTGAGTTTGAATGAGGCACTGGCCAGTTCTTTGTCGGTAAGGCTAACATCAGTTACGATTAATCCGTTTTTAATAGGGTCATCAGCTTTGCTGGTTACATTAATGGTAAGTATTCCGTTGGCATCGGTAACGCCCTTGCCCCTACTAAACACATCGTAATCATGAAAAACACGCCACATTACTGTTTTATTGGCCAAAGGTTTTTTGGAAGGCGTTTTGAATTGAATACGGGCAGTAGTTTTTATGCCCTTATCGGCCTGGGTATCGGCAAAAACAATATTCGTAAGCAGCTCTTTATCCACAGCTTCGCCAAGCACAATGTTTTTCACAAAGAAATAATCCTGATCAAAATTGAGCATCCAAAGGGTATATGCCCTAACGTGATAATTGCCTTGTTTGAAGCTGTTTACCGGCAAGGGAATATGCCCGGTGGCTGTTCCGTTTTTTAGAGGTAGTTTTAGGCTCTGCACCAAAGAATCGTTGTCGTTGTACAAGTCAACATAAACAATCTTGCTTAAGGGCGAAGGCAAGTTGAACTGAGTAGTGGTATAGGCTTTGAACCAAATTGTATCGGCAACAGCATAATAGGGCTTATCAAAATGCAGGTACACTTTCTCTATGGGCTGCTCTTCTGACAAAACCTTGGTTTTATCAAGTATAGTCTTGAGGTTTACACTATCCTGCTGAGCAAAAACCGAAGTGCAGGCACAAAAAACAATAAAAAGAAGAAACTTAAGTGCTTTCATCTAATGGGTGTTGATCTCAAAAATTTAAGTTGATAAATATAGGATTTTTATCGGCTAAGGCTTAAAGTTTAGGATTATTTAACGTAATAGCTAGCTCAACCAATAGCATTAGATTATTCATCAACAGCAATATAGCAGTTATAATTGGTAAGGCCTAAGGAGAACATTTAATACTACATCAAGGTAATTTTATAACCAATCAAGCCTTTATAAATTTTACACTATTGGATAATAAAAGACCAACTATGAATTGACTAAAGGCCTAAACTCGTTTGTTAATTCATTAAAACAAAAGTACTACCAAGTAAATGTAAGACGATATAATAAGGTTCCCTAGGCATCCTCGTTTAAAAATAAAAAGTCTTAACATATTGCATATTAAGACTTAAACCTATTAATATTGTAGCCCCGAGCAGAATCGAACTGCTATCTAAAGTTTAGGAAACTTCTATTCTATCCGTTGAACTACAGGGCCAATAACAGCGACACAAAGATATAAAATTGAAGAAAGCTAAGCTAGTAATTTAGCTTTTTTTCATTGCTGAACTATTTAGTTGACTACCAATTTATAACCCTTACCATGCACATTAATAATCTCTACCTTGGGGTCGTCCCTGAGGTATTTACGCAGTTTGCTCAAGAAAACGTCCATGCTCCTACCGTTGAAATAATTGTCATCTTGCCAAATATTTATCAGGGCTTCTTCGCGGGTCAGCACATCGTTCATTCTCAGGCACAGCAAACGAAGTAACTCGGCCTCTTTGGTGGATAGTTTTTGCTGGTAATCTGCTGCCTGAATAACTTGGCTGGTATAATCGAACGTAAATTTACCAATCTGAAATTGGCTGGGTTCTTCTGTAGTGCTGTTGCCGGTTTGGTTGCTCCGTTTTAGCAGGGCGTTGATACGCAGTAAAAGCTCTTCTACGCGAAAGGGTTTGGTAATATAATCGTCGCCACCTAAATCAAATGCTTGCGCCTTGTCTTCGATCATAGATTTGGCTGTTGCAAAAATAATGGGCACATGCTGGTTGAGCTTCCGAATTTCTTTACCCAATGTAAAGCCGTCTTTTTTAGGCATCATCACGTCAAAAATGCACAAATCAAAATTCTGTCGCACAAAAGCTTTAAATCCCTCATCACCATCGGTACACAACACCACCTCGAAATTGCCTTTGAGCTGTAAATAATCTTGAAGCAGCAGCCCCAAGTTCGGATCGTCTTCAACCAATAGGATTTTTTTCATCGTTCTTATGCTTTAACTAGTGGAATACTCACAACAAAGATAGTACCTTTATCTTTCTCGCTACTTACTTTTATATTGCCCGACATTTTGCTTACCACATCGTTCACGTAGCTAAGCCCCAAGCCAAAGCCTTTTACATCATGCAAATTGCCGGTAGGTACTCTGTAAAACTGATCGAACACTTTTTTGGTTTGCTCGCGTGTCATACCTATCCCTTTATCAGCTACTTCTAGCAAAAGGTTGTTCCCTTGATTTCGGGTCTTAATGGTTATCAGGGGCTCGTTGAGGCTGTATTTGTTGGCATTGTCCAACAGGTTAAAAATAACATTTGAGAAATGAAACTCATCCCCAATCACTACATCATGTGCTGCCTCTAGCAAAAGTACCAATTTGGCATTCTTCTTTTTCAGCTGCAAATCCATACTATCAACCACGGCGGCAACCAAAGCGTTCACCCCTATGGGCTCCGATTTCAGTTTCAGTTCGTTTTTGTTTAGCTTGGCAACGTTTAGTACCCGCTCTATGTGCCCTCCCAAACGCACATTCTCGTCATAAATAATATTGGCCAACTTGTTTACCCTTGCCGGGTCTTTGACCATATCGGGATCTTTAAGTCCTTCACTGGCAATCATAATCGTTGTAACAGGGGTCTTAAACTCGTGGGTCATGTTGTTGATGAAATCGGTTTTCATCTCCGATAGTTTTTTTTGCCGAATGATAGCATAAATGGTGTAAGTAAATATAAAAATGAGCACTAACAATAACCCGGCCGATGAAGCCAGTAGCAAAACCATATTGCCCAATATTGCTGTGTTTTTTTTCGGGAAACTCACGTACAACATCCCTGGGTCCGAGATAACCAAATCATTACTAAAAATTACCTTCTTAAAAGTGTTGCTTGGCTGTTCTTGCTCTTGCGGATAGTTCACATGTCTATAAATTACCTTCGATTGGTCTTTGACCCTACCCACCCAATAGTTGTATGCTAGTTTGATGTTCTTGTTGCGCAGTTCGTTTCGCAGCAGTACATCCAACGTATCGGGGCCTGGTATTCGGCGCTCTAGTGGCACATCTTTGCGTTCTATTTCTTTGGCTACGTCTTTTACCAGATTTAGGTTTTTTGCGCTGTAAAGGTCAAGCGTATCGGCATATAAGCGATCAAGCTCTATGCGGTAACGATGTTCTGCTTTGGCATCTTCGAGCTTAAACTTGGCTTTTAAATCGGGGTCCATCACCGGCAGGATAATGAACTTGGGCATAAAATCTTCGGGACTAAAAGCAAGATAAATAATCGAATCGGGCAGGCTATTGGGGTTGATGACCAGTTTTTTGCGCCGATAAATGGGCGAAACATTGCGCCGCAATAAACGCCCGTCGCTAGAGCGGATATCGTTTATACGGTAGTTGAGTGTGTTGTTGTTGGGGCTTGGATTAGACAGTACGGCATAATCTTCTTCACTGATGATCTCGGGATGATAGAAGTTACGTTGTATAATGCTGTCTTGCGTATAAAGGTAATCCAAAATTTCTTGTTGCTGTTTTAGCTTTCGCAAAGCCTCGCTTTCTTTGAAACGTACTTTAAACGAAACTATCGAGTCGGTTTGGCGCCTGATGTCACGCATCTTTTTTTCTTTGAAGGCAATATCATTGCGCTCAATATGCCGAATAACGTTGCGCTTTTGTATTTTGTTGACCACTGCACCCAATGCCTGGTTTACATCTTGCTCAAACAAGGTAGATTTTAGCTGGTACGACTCTCTGATGTAATACAGCTGCATCACAAACACACCTAGCAAAGCAAGGCTCATTAAAGCGGTGATTACCCAAAGACTACTCTTTTTCATGCTATACTTCCAAAAGTACAGAACACAAACAGAAAAGCCTCAATGCTTTAACAATTTTTAACGAAAAAACGCAGCCTTTTACCTAGAGCTATTGATGCGGATTGAAACAACTAGCTTCGTAAAATAAAAAAACCGTTTCAGCAAGCTGAAACGGCTACACATTATTGTATTTAACCTTTTAATTAAGCAATATTAAAATGGCAAATCATCGCCATCATCAGAAACGGGGCTTACATCAACGGCTTGCGCTTGTTGTGCAACTGGTGCTGCAGGTGCTGGTGCAGCATTGTTCAAATTGGTAATACGCCAAACTATCAAGCTATTAAAATAAGAGGTTTGTCCTTCTTTGTTGGTCCATGCTCTACCCCTCAGGTTAAAAGACACTTCAACGTTATCACCTACCTGAAGCGAGTCAAACAAAGAAGTTTTATCTTGTATAGCCTCAAATCGGATGTACTCTGGATAGCTTGGATTTTCAGCATACTCCACTATTAAATCACGTTTCTTGAACGTATCATTTACTTGATTTATGGCACCAATTTCGTGCACCTTCCCTTTAATTTCCATATCTGTAATTATTATTTCTCTACATCCCAAATGTCATTATTTTTATTGATAACTTCGCATTCTCTATGACACAAGTTTTCAACACCACCAGCAAAGTTATTGTTACCTGCAATAAAAGGCTCTCGCCCTATCTTCAAGAAGAAATAAAGGCTCTGGGTTTCAATATTGAGCGCAGCTTTGTGTCGGGCGTAGAGTTGCGGGCCAACCTGAACGAGTGTATCCGACTTAACCTCAACCTACGTTGTGCCAGCCAAGTACTTTACAGTTTGGCCAGTTTTGAAGCTACAGACCCTGACCAACTGTACCAAGCATTGGTTGAACTGCCCTGGGAAGAATTGATTGATTTTTCGGGCTATTTCTCGGTGACTTCTAATGTGGATAATCCACACATCAGCACCCCTTTGTTTGCTAACCTAAAGGTTAAAGATGCTATTGTAGATCGTATCAAGGCCAAAAAAGGGATGCGCCCAAACAGTGGATCCGATTATAATAAAGCTGTCATCCACCTGTATTGGAAAGGTAATTATGCCGAGGTATTTGCCGACAGTAATGGTGAGACGCTAAGTAAGCACGGCTATCGTAAAATACCGGGTAAGGCACCTATGCTCGAAGCTCTGGCTTGTAGTGTGGTTATGGCCAGCCAGTGGGACAGAACATCTACTTTCATCAATCCCATGTGCGGATCGGGCACATTGGCCATAGAGGCTGCGCTGTTAGCTACAAATCGGACACCGGGTCTATACCGTATGAATTATGGTTTTATGCACCTATTGGGTTATGATGAAGAAGTGTTCTTTGCTGAACGCAGACGATTGAAAGAACAGGTCATCAAAAATACATCAATACGAATAATTGCCAGTGATATTTCGGAAGATGCCGTTGATGTTGCCCGCAGAAATGCAAAAACTGCCGGGGTTGACCAGCTTATACAGTTTGAGGTTGGTGATTTTGCCGAAACTACAGTGCCACAGGACAACCAAGGTGTAATTGTGTTTAACCCGGAGTATGGTGAAAGACTAGGTACACACAGCAAACTAGAACTAACCTACAAACGCATGGGCGATTTCATGAAACAGCAATGCAAAGGTTATAAAGGGTATATCTTTACCGGAAATCCTGATTTAGCCAAAAAAATAGGACTGAAAGCAGCCAGAAAAATAGAGTTTTACAATGGCAAGCTGGATTGTAGGTTATTAGAATACGAATTGTACGATGGTAGCAGAAGAGAAAAGGTGTTGGTTCGTTGATCGTTGGTCGTGGTTCGTTGAGCGTTGTTCGATGTTCGTTGGTTCGTGGTTCGTTACTCGTGGTTCGTTACTCGTTATTCGTTGAACGATAGACGAGAAACGATAGACGATAGACGAAAGACGACAAACGACAAACGACAAACGATAGACGAAAAGACGAAAAATAAAAAACATGCAAGATATAATCGCTAAAACTATACAATTTGTAAAAGAAAGCTTGGTTGATGCCGAGTCGGGGCACGATTGGTTTCATATAGAAAGGGTTTACAAAACTGCTTTAACGATAAACCAGACTGAAAAAGCGAATGAACTTATTGTGTCTTTAGCTGCATTGCTACACGATATTGCCGACAGCAAATTTCATGATGGCAACGAAGAGCTAGGTCCACAAAAGGCCGAAAATTTTCTAAAACAGATTGGGGTAGAACCTTTGGTTATTGCAGAAGTAAAACAGATTATTCGCAATCTATCATTTAAAACATCTTTGGAGCAAAGCAGTTACCACTCTAAAGTATTAGCGGTAGTGCAAGATGCAGATAGGCTTGATGCCATTGGTGCCATTGGTATAGCCAGAACTTTCAATTATGGAGGCTATAAAAACCGCAGCATATACAACCCCGAGATACCCCCCATACAAAATATCAGTAAAGAGGCCTACAAGAACAGTACAGCCCCAACCATCAACCATTTTTACGAAAAATTGCTATTATTAAAAGACCGAATGAACACCCCAACAGGCAAAAAGATGGCACAACAACGACATGAATTTATGCTGAACTATCTTGAGCAGTTTTATGCCGAGTGGGAAGGAAAACGATAATTGCTGTGTTATTTCTTCTTTTTGGCTTTAGGCTTAGTTGGTGGAGGTATAGCTGCTGGGCTTTTCAATTCTCTACGCAAATCTTTGATTAACCTCACCTTAAAAAACAAGATAGATGCAAATACCGTTACGAAAAAGATAATAATAAGCGGACTTTGGTTTTCATAGGCCCAAAAAACACCTATGGTACACAAAATCAGCATTAAATTGTAGAAAGCGTTTATAAAGATTTTCTTTTTCATGAGCAATAGCGGCGAAACAGCACAAACCCAATACCTATGGCAAAACGGTTTGTGCTGTGTAAAAGTTTTTAATAAACCTGCAAATCGGGGTTAATTTCTTCGGCCCAGGCCAGAATTCCACCTTTTAGGTTGTACAGATTATCAAAACCTTGAGCCTGCTCCAATTGCATAATAGCCGCAGCACTGCGTTTGCCACTTCTGCAATGAATAATCACCGGCTTATCACGATCAATCTTGTCAGCTTCTAGCAATACACCACCCAAGGGGATGTTCAAGCCGCCAATATCAGACACTTCGTATTCAAAAGTCTCTCTAACGTCTATCAGCTGAAAAGCCTCCTTATTATCCATTTTTTGCTTTAGCTCTGTAACGGTAATCTCTTTCATATCAATAAATTTGTACAAAGATACGAATTGAAGCCAAAAGTTTAGCTTGCACAATAGCAGCTACAGCCCACTTAGGTAAGATTAATGTCATTTGAATTGCATTTTTAATTCAGATATTTTTATCCGAATTAAAAATTTGGGTAACTTTGTGCTAAAGTTTATTAAACATGCTTTCAAAAACTTGCGAATATGCACTACGAGCCATGATTTACATTGCACAACACTCAAAAGGTGGCAACATGGTCAATCTTAAAGCTATTGCTGAGAGCATAAGTTCGCCGCAGTTGTTTGTGGGCAAGATATTGCAAGGACTAAGTAAACAGGGCTACCTTCAATCATCAAAAGGACGTTATGGTGGTTTTTACATCTCTGACAAAGAAGCTAAGCACTCATTGGCCGATATCATTTCGGCTATCGATGGCGACAAAATGTTTAAAGGTTGCGGCCTTGGATTGCCCAGCTGCTCGGAGCATAACCCCTGCCCTATACACAACCAATATAAGAAAGCACGCGAATTGCTTTACCAAACCTATAGCCAAACCACGCTAGAGCAGTTTAAAACACTTGAGCCCGACCAAGTACTTCTCTTGAAGCGGACAATATAAAAAATTAAAAAACTCATTATAAAAAATAAAACAAATGGAAGCAACATTCACCCTCGATGTGACCCAAATTGAACCCAAACGCAAACATCCGGCAATTTTTGAACTGTTTGATCAACTGAAGCCCGGCGAAGCCCTAGTTATTGAGAACGACCACGATCCCAAGCCATTATACTACGAGCTAATTGGCGAGAGGGGTAATATCTTTGCTTGGACATATTTGCAAAAAGGTCCCGAATGGTTTATTGTAGAAATAGCCAAAAACCCCGAAAATGAAGAAGGAGGTCTCACCATTGGCTCAATTGCTGCCGAAGATATTCGCAAAGCTGAAATACTAAAAGCCAAAGGGATTGATTTTGCATGCGGAGGAAACAAAACACTTAAACAAGCTGGTGAAGAGGCCGGAATTAGCGAAGCTGAATTATTAGCAGCTTTAAACGATGCTGATGTAAAAACCAGTACTGCTCCATCATTCGATTACAACAAGTGGAGTTTGAGCTTTTTGGCCGATTTTATTAGCAATACGCACCACCAATACATTAAAGAGCACTTTAAGGAACTTAAAGAAATTGCACAAAAAGTAGCAGAGAAACATGGTGAACAATATCCAGAGCTCAACCGCCTTTCGAGCAGTGTTAGTTTCTTTATGGACAGTCTGCATAATCACATCTTAAAAGAAGAAAGATTATTGTTCCCGGCAATAAAAGAAGCTTTGGATTGGAAAGCAGGCAAAGCACCCAGCAATAGCCAATTTGAGCCTGGGTTCATCAAACAATCGGTACAGGTTTTACAAAAAGAACATCATATATCGGGTGAGGATTTGACCTTTTTCCGCAAAATAACTAACGACTATGAACTGCCAGAAGATGCTTGTAGCTCGTATCGTCATTTGTTTGCTAAACTACAAGAGTTTGAAAGTGACTTACAAATACACATCCATCTAGAAAACAACATCCTCTTCCCAAAAGCCCTAAAACTAGAAGAAGAAAACAAAGCCTAACAGCTTTTTGGGCAGGGTAATTTTTTTGACCTTAAACCCTATGGTTATGAAAAAGAAAGTAGTGATAATTGGTGGCGGATTTGCCGGATTGCAACTGGCCAAAAATATCGACACGGCGTTTTACGAGGTTTTGGTAATAGACCGCGTGAACCATCATCAGTTTCAGCCCTTGTTTTATCAGGTGGCCGCAGCTCAGTTAGAGCCTTCGAGTATCTCTTTCCCTTTCCGTAAGATTTTTCAACAAAAACCGGGTATAAGGTTTCGCATGGCCGAAGTACAACAAGTATTGCCCGATCAAAAACAGGTACTTACTGATATTGGTACTTTTGATTATGATTATTTGGTTCTGGCAACGGGCTGCCAAACCAATTATTTCAACAACCAAGAGCTAGCACAAAACGCCCTGCCGCTAAAAAGTAGCAGAGATGCCATTCGGGTGCGTGATGCGATTATTCGGAACTTCGAGCAAATTATCTCGACAGAGCAGCCCAATGAGGCTTTGTACAACATTGTAATTGTAGGTGCCGGGCCTACTGGTGTTGAACTTTCGGGAGCATTTGCCGAAATGAAAAAACACATCCTACCAAAAGATTACCCCGAGTTAGATTATCGTAAGGTGCGAATTATTTTGGTTGAAGGTAGTGGCAAAACCTTAGCCAATATGAGTACTTTGGCTCAACAGGCTTCTTATCAATACCTACAAAAATTGGGTGTAGAAGTGGTACTAAACGCCTTTGTAAAAAGCTACAATAACAATGAGTTGTTACTAAGCAACGGCCAAAGCTTGGCGGCAGCCAATGTAATATGGGCAGCAGGCGTAAAAGGCAATATTATCAAAGGTCTTGATCCAGAGATTATAAGCAACAACCGTTATCAAGTCAATGCATTTAACAAGGTAAAAGGCTTTACAGATATTTTTGCCATTGGCGATATTGCTTTGCTTTGCGATGATAAATACCCAAAAGGTCATCCTCAAGTAGCCAATGTAGCCATTAATCAAGCAAAAAATCTCGCTAAGAACCTGAGTAAACTACAAAAAGGTCAGCGTTTAAAAGCCTTTAGTTATACCGACAAAGGAACAATGGCTACTGTAGGCAAGTATAAAGCAGCAGTAGATTTACCTTTCTGGCATTTCAAAGGTTTTTTCGCCTGGTTGGTATGGATGTTCTTGCACCTAATGCTGATTTTAAGTGTACGAAACAAACTCATAATCTTCATCAATTGGACCTGGAGTTTCTTTACCAACGACAGCTCTTTGCGTCTAATTTTCAATGAACAAACCAGTCAATATGACCGAAATGAAATACTAGAACACGAACCTGCAAATTGAAAAGAAGCTAAACAATAAACAAAACAATTAATATGAAACCAAAACCTATTAAACGAAGCGAACACATTGTATCCATCTCCAGAGAGCACCATGCCACCTTACTATTTTGCTGGAAACTGCGCCAAGGCGTAAAGCTAGCAATTGAAAAAGAGCGTATAGGCCAATACGTGTCTTGGTTTTGGGATACGCACCTACAACCGCATTTCGAAACCGAAGAGCGTTTACTTTTTACCGAAACCGGATTTAAAAAGATAAAACAAGCTTTGGACGAGCACCAGCAAATTTTAGCACTTTGCCAAGAGCTGGCTCAAGGTACTACAAACGATTTCTACGATAAGGTAGCACAATTGGCTGACTTAGTAGATCGACACACCCGCTACGAAGAACGAGAACTTTTCCCTTGGATAGAAGACAACTTTGACGAAGAACGTTTGGTGCGTATTGGCGCAACACTTGCCGAAGAAGAACACAGTGCCGAAGAAAACTATGAAGATGAGTTTTGGGCAAAAAAGAAATAAAACAGTATGAGAATTAACAAAGACACTAAAATTGCAGCACTCATCAAACACAATGCAGCAAGTATCGAAGCTATTGTGTCATTAGCCAAACCTTTTGAGAAGCTACGTAACCCGATTTTGCGGAAGATTATGGCACCTAGGGTTAGCATAGCCGAGGCGGCCAAAATGGGTGGATGCAGCATAGACGACTTTAAAAGGGTTTTGGGAGCGATAGGTTTTGAGTTTGAAGAGTTGCATGGAACAGATACAGCAGAAACATTACCCAAACCGCAATGGTTGGCAAGCGCCGCAAAAGAAAAGATTGTTTATTTTGATGTGCGACCAGTTATAGACACGGGCACCGACCCCTTAAAAGAAATATTGCACCAGTTTAAAGAATTGAACCCTGGGGGGATACTGTGCATCATCAACAGTTTTATACCTACGCCACTTATTCATTTGTTGAAGCAAGAAAAAGCCGATGACAGCTATGTTGAGACTTTAAGTCCACAAGAATTTCATACTTATTTCTTGAAGAAAACAAAATCAAACTCTCCCGAAGACAAGCCCAAAGCAACAAAGGAGAAAATCAACATGGACGATGAGCAAAGTTTTATGGCAGTAATAGAACGATTTGCTCCAGAAAACCGTAGAGAAATTGACGTGCGAGAATTGGAGATGCCAGGGCCAATGCAAACCATATTGGCCGAACTGCAAGACTTGCAAAACGGAAAAGCGCTCTATGTCAACCATAAAAGAGTGCCTGTGTTTTTATTGGAAGAACTGGCCGATAAAGACTACGAGATACATATCTACAACATTGAAGAAGGTAATGTAAAAATGCTCATCTTTAAACCTTAAATTATGGCCGAGATAAACATAGGTAAAGCACCAAGCAACCGGGCCGTACTTCCATTTTATGCTAGTGGAGCGCTGGTATTTGTATTGCTTTGCGGGGCAATAGTGTTCAGCCCTGAGGTTTTTACCCAATTTTATTTCTCGCCCCGATTGCTGAGTATTGTACATTTGGCTGCCTTGGGTTGGGGCACTATGCTAATTTTTGGGGCTGGCTACCAATTGCTTCCGGTAATATGCGAGCAAAACCTCTTTAGCGAAAAACTAGCAGCTATCTCTTGGTACAGTCTTAGCTTAGGGGTGCTGTTGTTAGTATGTGGGTTTTGGCATTCATTTTTGGGCTGGCTGCTACTTGGCGGAGGTAGTCTTGTGGTACTATCGGCCTTGTTATACAGTATCAACGCCCTCAAAACCACCGAAATATTTAGTAAGTATTCGGTACAGAAATTGTTTATTGTTGGCTCGGCCTTTTGGTTGGTTTTTACCACCAGTTTGGGCCTACTTCTAGCCATCAACTTAATACATCCTTTTTTTAGCAGCAACCATCTTGAAATTTTGAAACTACATGCCCATGCTGGCTTGGCGGGTTGGTTCTTGCAACTCATTAGCGGTATCAGCACCAAACTAGTACCTATGTTTTTACTGGGCAAATCAAATAAAGATAATTGGCTTGAGCGTTCATTCCTATTTCAAAATTTGGGGCTTATTGCTTTTTTGATAGACGGTTATTTTTTCGGTTTAAGTAGCTACCGAATTTTTGTTTACTTGTTGTTGGTGGTACTTGGTGTGGTGTGGTGGCTAAGGTATTTGTATGATGCCTATCAGAAAAGGCTCCGCAAAAAAATTGAAGTGCTAATGCGCCATTCCTTTCTTTCCTTTCTTTGCCTCGTTTTGGCTCTTGCACTTGTACCGGTAGTTTATTTAGCCAAAGGTAATCAATGGGCCATGCTATACGGTACTTTGCTGTTTATGGGCTGGATTAGCAGCCTCATTCTAGGCATGACCTTTAAGACACTCCCCTTCATTATCTGGAACAACCAATACAAACATTTCTCTGGTAAAGTGAAAGTGCCCCTACCCAAAGACCTTTTTAACGAAAAGCTTACCCTATGGCAGTTTTGGCTGTTTGTGGTAGCGCTACTCAGTTTTGCCATAGCCATAGTTATACAAAACACCATTATCATCAGGTTGGCGTCAATTTTATGGTTACTACTAGCCATTTTGTATTGCATCAACGTTTTCATCTTACTTTTACATAAATCAAAAATAAAGACATGAACATCAGCATTACCGACAAAGATTACGACAGAAAAAAAAGAGCCGAATTTGTGCTCTATGAAGTTTTGGACCCCGAATTGATGGTCAATGTTATAGACCTGGGTTTAATTTTTGAGGTAGATTTTTTTGACGAGGAAAATAAAATCCACGTTTTAATGACCCTTACCTCGCCACATTGCCCCATGGGTGATGCCATACAAACAGGTGTAATCAATACCTTGGAGCGAGAGTTTCCGGGCATGAGTGTAGAAACTGAATTAACTTTTGAGCCTGCTTGGTCTTTTGAAATGGTTAGTGCCGACGGCAGAGCCCAATTGCAAGGTTACTAGAGCATTTACATCACAAAAAAATATCTGCAAATAGGTTTTACAAGCAGATATTACACTTACATGACAATATAAAGTTAGCTAGTTGATTAGCAAAAATTTGCTAGTTATAACAAAAAAGCCCTTCACTATTCAGTTTAGGGCCTTTGCAGTATTGTCTCATTGTCTCGGACAAATAAAATTAGTTAAAATAAATTATTTGCCAAAACATGTTATGCAAACATACTATTTCTTATGACTGAAATTTTTTAGCATTTACTTTACGCTCGTTTTCAGTTAAATAGATTTTACGTAAACGCATGTTTTGTGGTGTTACCTCAATGTACTCATCAGCTTGTATGTATTCCATAGCTTCTTCTAAAGAGAACTTAATGGCAGGAGCAATTTTAACGTTGTCATCAGAACCTGATGCACGCATGTTGGTCAATTGTTTACCTTTTACCGCATTGATTACCAAATCGTTGTCACGGATATGCTCGCCAAGTATTTGCCCTTCGTACACATCTACACCAGGATCAACAAAGAAACGGCCACGATCTTGTAACTTATCTATCGAGTAGGCAGTAGTTTGACCTTTTTCCATAGAAATTAAAACACCATTTAAACGACCGGGGATAGTACCCTTCCAAGGCTCATAAGCTTTGAAACGGTGTGCCATAATAGCCTCGCCAGCAGTAGCGGTAAGCACATTGTTGCGCAAACCAATAATCCCCCTTGATGGGATGACAAATTCCAGATGCTGCAAATCACCTTTTGGTTCCATCACCAACAACTCACCTTTACGTTGTGTTACCAATTCAATAACCTTACCCGATACATCAGCCGGAACATCAACAATTAGGCTTTCGATAGGCTCACATTTTTGCCCATCAATTTCTTTCACGATTACTTGTGGTTGCCCTACTTGCAGTTCGTATCCTTCACGGCGCATGGTCTCTATCAAAACCGACAAGTGCAGAATACCCCTTCCGTACACCAACCAAGCATCAGGCGATTCGGTTTCAACTACTTTTAAGGCCAAGTTCTTTTCCATCTCTTTCAACAAACGCTCTTTGATGCGTTGCGAGGTAACAATTTTACCTTCTTTACCAAAGAACGGTGAGTTATTGATGGTGAAGAGCATGTTCATGGTGGGCTCATCTATTTTAATAACCGGCAATTGCTCGGGGTTTTCAAAATCGGCAATGGTATCTCCAATTTCAAATCCTTCTATCCCTACTACCGCACAAATATCACCAGATTTAACCTCGCTAGCCTTCACTTTACCCAAACCTTCGAAAGTGTAAAGCTCTTTCACTCTCGATTTCACCAATTTACCATCTCTTTTAATGAGCGTAATCGGTTGCCCCTCTTTAATAGTGCCTCGGTGTACGCGGCCTATAGCAATACGCCCCACAAAAGAGGAATAATCAAGCGAAGTAATTTGCATTTGCAGTGTACCCTCGTTTACAGGTGCTGCCGGAATGTGCTCTACAATAGCATCTAACAAGGGGAAAAAATTATCAGTAGGTTGTTTATAGTCGGTGCTCATCCAGCCATTTTTAGACGAACCATAAATTACTGGAAAATCTAATTGTTCTTCGGTTGCCTCTAGGTTAAAGAAAAGCTCGAAAATTTGTTCGTGCACCTCGTCCGGACGGCAGTTCTCTTTATCGACCTTGTTGATAACCACAATAGGTTTTAGACCCAATGCCAAGGCTTTTTGGGTTACAAAACGAGTTTGTGGCATAGCCCCCTCAAAAGCATCGCACAGCAACAAAACGCCATCAGCCATTTTAAGCACCCGCTCTACCTCACCGCCAAAGTCGGCGTGACCAGGCGTATCGATAATGTTGATTTTTACATCTTTGTATCGTACCGAAACATTCTTAGAAACAATAGTTATCCCTCTTTCACGCTCGAGGTCGTTGTTATCAAGAATTAAATCGCCGGTTTCTTCGTTATCTCTAAAAGTTTGGCAGGTGTGGAGGATTTTATCAACGGTAGTAGTTTTACCGTGGTCAACGTGTGCTATGATAGCGATATTTCTTATTTTTTGCATTTTATGCTTTTTTGAGGGTGCAAAGGTAGAAAAAAGCATTGAAAAATTTAGTAATCTGCTGAAACAAAATACAATTAAGGAATCTTCTGAAAACAGAAAACCACCTAATTTATAGAAACTAGGTGGTTAATTCATCTGCTCAGACTTTACGTCGTACAGCGTTAATCTTACTTGTTTTTATTTTTTAATAAATTTCTTAGTAAGCTGTTCTTGTTTTCCTGTCAATTTTAGCACATAACTACCTTTAGGTAAGTTGGAGATATTTACGCTATTAATCGCAGAATTAGTATTTAGCTGATAAGTCTTTATCAGTTTACCGCTACTATCAAAAATATCTGCTTTATTAAACTGATTTACAGAGAACTTTATATTTAAAACATCCGATACTGGGTTTGGATATACTACAACTTGCTCATCAGATAATTGGTAACTTACTTTTATTGTTCTCACCAAAGCAACTTTAGCATCTTTGTCTATCTGTTTCAGTTGATAATATGAAACACCTTGATACGGGTTTTGATCTATTAATTTATAATTTGAAACTTTAGAGCTGTTGCCTGCTGCTTTCAGGCTATCAATTTTTATAAAATTAACACCATCTACAGATCTCGATACAACAAACAAATCGCTATTAAATTCTGAGCTTGTGCTCCAGTTCAATTCTACTTTTGTTTCGTTTTTAGTGGCTGTGAAAGATGTTAGAACTACTGGAAGTACAGGGTTAACATTGGAAACTGTAATTCCATTTCCGATTAAATCGGAAATAACTACTGCTACATCAGCTCCGGCATTCCAATCTTCTTCGGCTGCTAAATTATATGTAATGTTTCCAAGAGATGCTGTTCCGTTTTTATTGAATAGCAAAAATACCCCATTCTTATCTGCGGTACTCAAGGTCATGCTAAACGAAGTAGCGTTGGTAATATCTACATTAGCTGTGTTGGTTAAGGTATAAGTAGCAGAGCCTTCACCTTTTAATGTAAATTTGTTTGCTTTAATATCGTATGCTGCGCCATTAAGTGATAAAAAGTTAGTTCCTGAAACTACCAATACCCCTGTTGCAGCATTAAAAGTTGCCGATGTAATTTGGGGTACCGCTACACTATTTACTGTTACCGGTATAGTTGTTTGTGCAGTATTCACACTGTTATCCTCACCAGCTGCCCAACCTGTAGCTACGGCTAGGTTGTAGTTTGTACCACCTGTAGAAGAATTGCCATTCTTATTAAACAAGGTATTTAGAGCTGTTTGGTCTGCCGCACTTAATGCAACTACAAATGTAGTTGCATTTGTAATTTCGACATTTGTAGCTGTTAAAGTTCGGGTTGTTCCGCCTTCGGCTTTCAAGGTTAGTTTATTGCTAACAATATCATTATTTGCTCCAGCTAAGCCAAGGAAATTTGTACCGCTAACCGTTAAAGTTTTGGTGCTAGCGTTGTAACTGGCACTAGTTATAACCGGCTTATTAGGGGTTATAGTTTGATTTGAAGTTTTAGCACTTTCATTAAAGTACTCATCAACTGCCGAGATTCTATAATAATATTGTTGGCCTCCTGTTAGTCCGGTATGTGTATAGCTTGTTGTTGTGCGCCCGGCTACAGAGGCGATAAGTGTTGTGGGATTAGCTGAAGTGCCTGCATAAATTCGATATCCGGCAACTCCCTCTGAATTACTATTAGCAGTCCAATTCAAAACAACCTTAGTAGCTCCTTGGCCAGCAAGAGCTAAGCCTGTTGGTGCTGACGGCGGCGTAACATCTGTTGGGCTTAGTTTTAAAAGTTTGCTCCCAACTCCCAGATTATCATCACCATCTATGGCATAAACAATATTGTTGTATGCTGTTATGCCCAAGGCCAAATACGGGTAACTTGCAGCGAAATCTGCACTATAAAACTGTACACCTGTTCCGACACCTCCGGTGTACTTATATAGTCTATATGGCCCTTCAGAAACTGACTCTATCGCATATAAATTATTAAACTCATCTATATACAATGCCGTAGTATAATTAGTGGTATTTAAATCAGTTTTAGTGTAGCTTACTCCATTATTAGCCGTTTGTAGCTTAATGATACCACCCTTATAGCTGTTCCCTCCATCTACATTAAAAACATTATTACAATAAATGGATAGGTCATTTGCAACGGATACACTTGTCGGATAGCTCAGCCCCACTTGGCTAGTAATTGCACTATACAAAGTATTACCAGGCGAACCAACCGTGCTAGGGTTATTATACCTAACTACACCGTAATTAGCCCCGGTGTACTCTAGTGCATAAAGCCTATCATTTTTATCAAATGCTAAACCGGTAAAATAGCGCCCTGTTTGTACTGTTGTAGCTGTATAACCACTACCGGCGTTTAGCCTCACAATTCTTCCTTCATCAGCACTACTCATCGCACCCGAATAATATATATCTCCGTTACTTGCAATTGCTAATCCATAAGGCAAATCATTTACATCGCCGGGTATATTTTGGTGAATAACAGTGGGTGTTCCTGCTCCGTTAGTGTACTTTACAATTTCATACTTCCCTGCACTTTGTACACGAGTTGTGTAAATATTGCCGGAAGCATCTCTTGCTACTGCGGCATTTTGCTTTCCTGTTTCAAGGTTTGATGCCGTATATTGTGCAAATGAAAGATTGCTTATTAATAGGCAAAAAGCAATAAAAATGATTTTTTGGTAAAATTTTCTCATAATTCTTGTTATTTAAACAGCAATGTAAGGGTTAAGCCATCCACTCTGTGTGTTTTCTATTATATCGGAAGTATCAAGGCCAAAAGCCGTATCTGATGCTACTATGGTTTGAGTTTTTATTGTATTACTTGTCTTAACTTTTACAACATCAATTGGATAAAGTGTAGTACCTGCCGAAGAATTAGTGTTAATTACCCCTCTTGGGCCTTCAACACCTTGTTGGTTTAAAGAGGCAAGGGCTGCTGCTGCATCGCCTTTCAAAAGTAAAGGGTACATTGCTGCCAGAGCTAAGCCGGTTTCGTAGCCTAACATGGCGAATACATTGGCGGGCTGTTTGCCAAAAGCTTCAAAATTTTTGACAAACTCTTTGTTGTGCTTATTTTGCATGTCTTTATGCCATGATCTGGCACTATACATTTGTATTCCCATATCCTCCACTTCAAAAAGTGCTTCGTTGTAGGCCATGTTTTCAACTACAACTAAGGGTATGTTATTATAGAATTTTGACTTTCGCCATTGCCATAGAAACTGATTAGCGATTTTTCCGCTAAAAATAGCATGTACAAAGTGTGGTGTCTGCTTATCAAGAGAGGCGAAAAAAGCTTCAAGGTTCAGGTTATCATTATTTGCAAATGCTGTTGGCAGCACAAAACTGTTTACACCCTTTGAGCCTGCCATTGCCATCCCCTCTATAAAAGATGCATTCAGATTAAATCCGGCTTCATAAATTGGCATAAGCAATTGCCCGTCTGTGCCAAACTCTTTTACTGCCCATTTTCCTAAAACATATTGGCTTTGCCACAAATTCATAGAAATAGAACAGATATTCTCGCCGGTTGTTTCTTCGCTTGGTATATATTCGCCAAAATCTATAAACAAACCTAATTTGTTAAAATTCTGTAAAATGGGCTTAAGGTCTTTTAAAAGCTTAATACTAACCATCCCCATTAACACATCGATGCCTTCGAAGAAAACTAGACGTTTTATTTCATCTAAACATTTATCTCTTTCTCCATTACCAACATAAACCGGGATAAAATTAAAGCGGTTGGCTGCAAGTTTGTATTTAGCTAATGCACACGTTAAACCAGCCATAGTATGCTGACCGTAAAACGGATACATACCAGAGTAGGGTAATAAAAAACCAATTTTAAGCTGCCTAGACAATTTCTTATATTTAGTTTCTTGAAGGGAAAATCCCCTCAAGACAAATTATATAATTGATAGCTAAATAGGGCTGTATAATAGAAAACGACTGACCACTTCCAGCAAGACCTATAGTTGCGTTTGTGGTAGTTGTAATTGCTCCGCCACCAAGTTTTACTGGGGTAGGCGCAGCAGTAGCATAAGTTTTCAGTTGTGTGGCATTTGGCCCCGAACCAATTTTAGGGCTAAGTGCTAAATAATTATTTGTAGGAGTAATGGCATCTCCATTGGCAGCAACAGCTGTGCCGGCTTGTGTAGAATTGCTGGTAACCCCCGTCAACGGATGGTTATGTTGAGGCATTTGAGCTGTAGTAAGCGTAACATTTTCTGCACCAGCTTTTTGCCCTAAAACAAAATTGCTTAAACCCGGCCCTTGCCCTATACCAATTGGCATTCTTCCTCTCAAATCGGGCAAGGCAAAGTTTGATACCCCATTGCCACCATAGGTGGCACCTATAAGGCTAAAAAGTGCAGTGTTAGTACTTATACCAATGATTTGCCCCTGACAATATGCATAACCTCGAGGAGCGAAGTTTCCTGCAAAAATCTTAATTATTGCTATAAATTCATCCATTTTTAGATATTCTTTAAGTTAAATAAGTGTTTGTTTTGATTTAATGTAATTTGGGTAATATTTGTAAAACGTTTATCCTTTTTGTTTGCAAGTACCAATACTTCCTGTTTCATTGCGTTTTTATAGCTCCAAGCAGTGTTGTTTTTTGGATTTGCACCTGCACCAACAATTGCATCTACATACTCCGAAGCCTGTGCTAAAACAAGATTATTTAGCTTTTCATTTGTATCAAAACCAAAATCAGCTAAACAAATAACTTTTTCACAGTTCATATTGTTTTTAAGGTGCTTGGCTATTTTATTTAAGGCTGCAATTGGCTCGTTTACTGTTAACCCTTTGGTATTGCTATAAGCACCTAGGCCTGTGATACCAATTTTTTTATTGCCACTAAACAGGGTAAGATAAGGTAGTACAATTTGTTGCATAGCCTTGCTCTCAAACTGATAATTACAATTAACAAAATTGATAGCTGTACGGTTTAAATCAGGCAACATTGCTGCTAAGTTTACACCTTGCTTATCTAAACTAAAATTTACTGCATGATAGTTTATACAACCGAGTTGCTGAAGTGTTGTTTCGGTAGCATTACTTATATTACCAGCAAATAAATTAATCGTACTTAGTTCAAAATTGTTAATGCTTTGTCGGTAATTGTTAAGTTTAGCTAGATCTGAAGTGCATAGTAAATTTAGCGATTGTGAACCATTAGTTTCTGCAATGTTTTTGCTTATCGTTGCAAGACTATTTAAACTAGAACCCAGCATTACTGAGCCACCCAGAATAAACTGCTTTTTAAGGAAAGACCTTCTATTTGAAATCATAAATAATATTGCTATTGCTAGCCTTTTAGATGCGTTTAGTTTTGCGTAAAGCTAACAATAAAAAACCATTTATTAAGGAATAAAACGATTTACGAGCAAAAAACCACAAAAACCTAAAGACCAACTATTTAAACAAATTACACCATTAAAAAATGTTGATAAAAAGGGTAAATTATTGATATTTGCCCTTAACAAAAAATATAATTTATTTACTTACCGTAGAAAATATTCTACAATTTCACGTGTTGATTCTGAAATTGACATAATACCTGTGTCAATAGTATAAGCACCGGTGGGTTCATCAAATCGGGCATTTACACCGCTTAAGTTTGGTAAATAATCTGAATGATTAACCGGCAAACAAGCCCTTGCATACAAACCCTTTGTATCTCTTTTCTTTAGAATGGGCAAACTACACTTAATATAAATTAATTGTGCCCCACATCTTTCAGACAAAATTTTTCTTGTTTCATCAAATGGATTTATAGCTGAAATAATTACAAAATTGTAAAGCTTGCTGTACCGATTTACAAAATCGGCCATACGTTTGATGTTTTCTAAACGGTCTTCGTATGAAAAGCCTAAATCGGGAGCGTGCTTTTCCCTAAATTCATCCCCATCAACTATTAATGTTTTGTGACCTAAACCCAATAGCTCTTCCGATATACGACGAGCAATAGTTGTTTTTCCAGCCCCTGAGCAACCTGTAAATTGTATTATTTTGGCAGTTGACATTTAGTAATTCTATTTAATAATTGGCTATAAATTTGCGTTAGCTCTACATGTTGGATTTGATATTCAACCAAAGTATCACCTACAAATGACTGATCGGGCATTTTACTATAGTAGCCTAATCTAGAATTCACGGTATCCGGAACTGCTTTTTCCTTTAAAACTTTTGTGTAGAAATCAATTAACATATTAGCTACTCCGGAACTATAATCAAAAAAATAGTTGAAAGGATGGCTTTCATTTAAAATTTCAATAATTGCGGTGTAAAAATTAGCTATAACCAGCTCGGTATAGTAGTTAAAATTCTGAAAATGTGTTTCCTCTAGCTCAATTCCCATCAGCTTAGCGTTAATATAACCCGGAATAGCTTGTATGCCCCGCCTTTTGATGTGTGATTTGAGAATAGCCAAAGGCTCTCGGGTTAAAAAATAAAAGGGAACAGTAGGAAACAGTTGGCGCAGTTGCTTATAAAAATGAACATGCCAGCTGTCTAACTTAACAATATAGTTCAGATAATTCCCACTTCTATTTTGGCCGTACCAATTAATAACCTTCAATAATAATTGATTGATAACATCTTTTGATAAACTAGGGTCGGCCTCATTCATTCTTAAAACCTGATCAAACAAGGGAGCTTCAGGCACAACAATATGCTGTTTTTCGGTAGATAAAGCTTGAGACAGCAATGTAGAGCCGCACCTGGACACATGAAAGATAAAAGCCGTTACGGGACTAACTGTACGAGGAATTGGTATCTCCATAAATTTTTTCAAAGAAACACAAGAGATGAACCTAGTGCCTCCTTTTTTAATCTTTAGTCGAGATATGGTTTCATCAAAAAATGGCTCATTGAAATGATGATCTCCAAGATACAAAAACAATATTCGCCATTCATTATCCTCAAATTTTAACTCGTAAGGTAACCAAAGATCAAGAAAGTCCATATTGTTGCTTTAGCTGTGCTATTAAATTAGTAGCCGTTTCTGTTTGGTGAGTTTCTAGCTGTGCTATTATAGCTTCAACCTGCTCAATCGACATTCTTTTTTCTTCCTCAACATAGCCGTATCGGCCAAACAATTCGTCACTCCAATGGTTTCGCAAACAATCTATTACCAAGTGAACCCTTACTGTATCTCCTGCATTTTTAACCGAATGCACCTTAGAAAAATCCATATACCAGCAATCACCAGGCTGTAAGTGATAATTTGTACCGTCCACAATAAAATCGACTGCATCATTTGTTAAAATCGGGATATGCAGCCTGAAGTTTCCATCCTGATAACTACAACCCAAATCTTTATGAGGTTTAATCTCGCTACCCGGATATAAGGCCATAAACCTAACTGTTTCTTTCTCACAGCACCATTCTTGTAAAACTGAATTGATATAAGGTAAATTAGCCAACAAGGGAGTGTCTTTATATAAATTACTATACACAGTATTAATATCTGTAGCACAACCACTTGCAGATCTTAAAGAAATCACCTTCCACTGACCGTTAAAATCTTTTGTATTAAAATGGTTAACCCAATCATCCTGAAAAACACTGCTTAACTCACTTTTTAAAAGCTCGACGTCGTACTGATTATCAAATTTAATTGCATTCAAAGTATTAAAACTCTTATTAAAATTGCATAAATGTAGCAGATTTAGCCGTAGAAAGCCAAATGTTTATCATCTATTGTAGAGATTGCTCTTAGTTTCCTTCAGAAGTAATGCTATTGTATAACTCACAAGTAGAAAAACTTTGAAACTGTCGTGTTTTCATAACTATACACACAACTATTAACATGGCTTATTGCCTGTTTTGGAAGACTAAAGTGTACCCAACTACAACTAAATCAAGAAAGAATTTATAAATTTTTCATTTAATTTGTAGATAGCAACAAACCTGCTACAAACCTAAAAGATGAAACCAATCAGTTTTTACTTAGTATGCTTACTGGCTTTTTTAACAGCCTGCTCAAACACCAATGGCCAAACCGACCCCATACCGCCGCATGACACTTTTACCATAGGCTCTAAAGTGCTTGGCGAAGATCGGGTCATCAACGTTTGGGTTCCCCAAGGCTACAGTTCATCAAACGACTCGCTACCGGTTATGTACATGGCTGATGGCGGTATTAAAGAAGATTTTCCGCATATTGCTAATACCCTTGATCAGCTCGTCAAAACAAAAAAAATAAAACCTCTTTTACTGGTTGGCATAGAAAACACCCAAAGAAGAAGAGACCTGACTGGTTTTACCGAGATTGAGGAAGACAAGAAAATTGCTCCCGTAGTGGGTGGTTCCGAAAAATTCAGGGCTTTTATCGAGCAAGAACTTTTTGCCGAGATTGAAAAACGGCATCCTTGCACAACAGAGCGCAGTCTTATCGGCGAATCGGCTTCAGGACTATTTGTGATGGAAACTTTTTTTCTAAAACCTGAGCTATTTTCTACCTATATTGCATTTGACCCTTCGTTGTGGTGGAACAACCACTACCTTGTAAGAACTGCAACAACCTACTTAGACAAGTTACCAAGCACACCAAAACGACTTTGGTTTGCAAGCTCAAACGCCGAAGACATAGCCCCCTACACTAAAGAACTGGCTCAAACCCTAGCACGAGTAAACAAAACCCAACTAAGCTGGAAATACGCTGACGAGCCTAAAGAAAAACACTCAACAATATTTCGTGCAACTAAAGAAAAGGCAATTATTTGGGCACTCAACCCTAATCGGTAGCCTTAATTAACTCAAAAGAACTTACCCCTACAAACACTTAACAAAAACAAAATTTTAGTCTCCCTAAAATTCAGCATTAAGCAAGCCCTAGCTATCATCCTGTTCCGCTTTTTGAACCTTTGTCTAGAAATCGTATCTTTGAATAAAAGAAACAAAAATGGAAACTAAAGAAAAAAAAACTACTAATAAAAAGTCCAAAGCAGAAGAACGGCCTCAAAAACCCTCTAAACTATGGCTTGCTATGTTAGCCAATAAAGGAACAGGGGAAATTGTAGATATGAAAGCTGTTTTAAAATAATTTAGTGGAACGCTTTCTTCTTGACACCAACATCGTTGTATTCATTTTGTTAGGTGAAACTGACAAACTTTCTAAAGACGTAAAAGTAAAACTGTGGGAAGATTACAACCTGACATACACTAGCTCGGTTTGCGTAATGGAAATTATCCAATTATACAGAATAGGTAAAATTAAAAGTAAGAAATACAAATCAGCAACAGAGTTGATACAAGCCATCACAAGAGAGTTTGGCATTAAAATCTTACCTTTTGCAGAGGAACACAGTGTTACACTAACAAGATTAAAAATAATTAAAGAGCATAATGACCCGTTTGACCATGCCATTATATCACATGCTATTACCGAAAAAATGGTGTTGATATCTACCGATAAAAAAATTCAAACATACACAAATCAAAAATTGAAATTCATCTACAATAAGTACTGAAAGTAAAATAAACAATAACTACATTTACTGAAAAACTAGAGAACTATTATCTTGTATAGCTTAAGAGTGATACAAACATTGGGAGTACATTAAGAAAGAAGCTTACGGTGTAACTTTGGGTAAAGACATGCTTGGCTTATGCAATTTCAAATCAATTCAGCTATTTTAGCCTTCCCCAAAATTCAGCATAAAGCAAGCCTATGTCTAATTGTTGTTAATATTGTATCTTTAGGGCATCAACTTGCATAGTCTTGAACAACACCCTAAAAATAAGATGGCTAATTTTGCTCTTGGGGCTTACCTGTTTTGCAACAGCATTTTCGCTACGCAAAGCCATATCCCCGGCCTTTTTATTACGCAGCGAGACTCAAAAACTACAAGAAAAACTTTTAGCCAAAGAAAGGCACATACACCAACTGCTCGACGATAGCTTGAAAATAGCCGGTTTGAAAGAACTGGCCAAAGACAGCAAAAAAGGCAAAAAATTTATCAACGAATACCGAGAAAAAGGCATCAACCTTTTAATATACCGGGCAAATCGGTTAGAGTATTGGTCCAGCTATCGAGTATTGCCACCCAACATACACCGGATAAAAGAGGGCACCACTTTTCAGCACCTGCCCAACGGTTATTACGAATTGGTAACAAAAACTATTGATGAACACCGTTTTGTATTTCTTATCACCATAAAAACCAATTATAGTATCGAAAACCAATATCTCCGAAACGAGATGTGGCCCGATCTTATTGCGAAAAACACCATTGATATTGCTAACCTGGGCGAGCAGCACACCAGCGAAGTTTTTAACTCGAAACACGATTACCTTTTTAGTGTAAAACTGAGCAACAATTACACTAACAACACCTATAATTTGTTAGAACTGTGGCTTTGGATAATAGCTGTTTTGTGCATTAGTAGCTTTGTGCATCTTTATTGTGCCAGTTGGATAAAGCAAGGACACCCCTACCGGGCCACCTTGGTGTTGTCGGGCTTTTTTATTCTATTGCGCCTTAGCGACCTCAAATATTTTTGGTTCAACCACCAGTTTAATCTCAAAGTGTTTGACCCCAGTATTTATGCCGAAAGCGATTTGCTACCTTCATTGGGCGATTTTTTCTTGAATGTGGTAGCTTTTACCTGGGTAGCCATCTTCATTTACACCTATCGCAAGTATTTTATTGGGCCAAGAATAAACAAAAAACCCAAATTCTTTGCCCTTGTTTGCACAGCTATTTCAGTTTCTATCCTGGCTGTTATGGCCTGGTTTGGCGATGAGCTTTTTTTTGGTTTGGTTTTCAACTCTAAAATTCAGTTCAACATCAGCAATATCATTTACCTAGGCTGGATGAGTTGGTTGAGCATATTTATTTTGTGCCTGATGTGGCTCAATATTTTTATTGCTGTCAATATCTTTTATGATATAAACCGCTACATGGGAGCCAAAGCCAAACAACAACTCCTGGTTTTTGGTATAATGGTTTTGGCTTATAGCCTCTACAAGGTATTTGACCAATTTACGGCCTACCACCTCTTTTATGCCCTGATATTGCTGGCTATTGTAGGGCTAAAATACAAAAATAGCTTAGCCCTCATGGCGCTGTGCCTATTGTGCATGGCTACTTTAAGCACTATACGCTACATCAAATTTGAGGACATAAAAGAGCGCAACCTTCGGGTCTCTATAGCGTCTAAGCTACTTTTTGAGGATGACCCTAAGGTTATGAACGCACTTGCACTTTTAGAAAAAGAAATAAAGGCCGATAGTAGCGTGGTTTCCTATTTTAAACAACCGCTGCTTATGCAGACCTTTGGTTTTCACAACTACCTGACTAAAAAATACCTAGACGGTTACCTCTCTCGTTTCGACTATAAAATTGGAGAGTACAATGCAATGGAGCAGTCACTGAAAAATGCGGAAAGTCCACCATTAAACCGTTATCAAAAACTGGTGCGCTCGGGGGCCATAAAAATCCCTCAGAGCAATTATTTCTACAGGGTAAACGACACTTTTGGTTTTCAAAATTACTTTGGCCTTGTACCGGTCATCGAAAAAGACAACCTGCTGGGTACATTGGCTATAGAACTCAAGTCCAAACCCTACGATTACAACAGCTATTTCCCTGATCTTTTAATAGACCGGAAATTTAAGAGCGATGACATCCTGAAGCAATACTCCATAGCTTTCTATAAAAACAATCAATTGTTTAGCCAGTCGGGCAGGTATATTTATTCGCTCTCTGGCGATATGTTTCCGGGTCAGGTCAATCGAATCGAATTCCAAAACGAAGATTTACAAAATCAAGACTATAGCCATCTCATTTTTCAGCCACAAAGCAACAAAAAGATTGTAATAAGCCTCGAAAAAATGGAATATAAAGTGCGCTTAGCCATTTTATCCTTCTTTTTTATTGTTTTCACAATTTTTGCAATCATTTGTTGGGTACTAGCTTGGTTGGTTGACACCCTGCTTATAAAAAGATCCGGTTTGTTTCAGCTCAATCGCTATCTGAGTATCAACGCCAACCGAATCCTCTACAAGACCCGCATCCAGTTTTCTATTATCTTATCGGTGCTTTGCTCGTTGTTCATTGTCGGGTGGACAACATTTTTTTATATCAAACAAGAATATCAAGAAGGACAAAACCAGCAACTCCGAGAGAAACTACGCCAGGTACAAAATGCCTACGAAAAACAGTTGCAACTAGAGGGACTCAGCAACAGCACAGCAGCACAAGCAGATTTTAACCAATTTGCTGATATGAATGGCACCTACCTGAGCCTCTTTAACCGAGACGGCGATTTGCTTTTGACCAGCCTGCCCACCTTATACGACTCGGGTATCATAGCCAAAAAAATGGCTCCAATGGCCTACATGGAACTTTCGCTCCAAAAAAAATCAGAATACATCAATCCCAATGAGAAAATTGGCGATTTTAATTATGCTGCTGCCTACGCCCCCCTACAAAATGCCAACAAACAACTTATTGGTTTTATTAGTGTGCCCTATTATGCCGTAGAAACCGATTATCAAGAAAAAATTAGCCCATTCATAAATACTCTCATTAATATATACGCCTTAGTTTTTATGCTGATTGGAGTTTTAGCAGTGTTTTTGGCCAACCAAATTACTAGCCCGCTTACCTTTATCCAGGAGAACATCAGTCGAACTAAATTGGGACAAATCAACAAACCCATCAAATGGAGCCGACAAGACGAAATTGGGTCTTTAATTAGAGAGTACAACAAAATGATTAGCAAGCTAGAGCTAAGCGCCAACAAACTGGCCCGTAGCGAGCGAGAAAGTGCCTGGAGAGAGATGGCCAAACAAGTAGCCCACGAAATTAAAAATCCGCTTACCCCACTCAAACTGGGTTTACAACTGCTAGAACGCTCATGGAAAGAGCAAGACCCTGATTTTCCTCAGAAATTTGAGAAATTTAGTCGTTCATTTATCGAGCAAATTGATAGCCTTTCCAACATTGCATCCGAGTTCTCTAATTTTGCTAAAATGCCCGACACCAAATTGGAAAAAATAGACTTAGTGAGTACAATTAGGCAAGCCCGAGCAACCTTTGAGCACACCGAAAATGTCAGCATCAGCATCAACAATTTTTGTACACTGGACAGTACCATCATTGCTGACAAGGATCAAATGCTACGCTGTTTCAACAACCTATTCAAAAATGCCATAGAAGCTACAGCCGAGAACAAGCCCTGCCAAATACGTGTAAAAATAGAGAACGATGAGAGCCAGCTTTACGTAGAGCTAGAAGACAACGGAGTAGGTATTGAACCGGCTGCACAACAAGACATATTCCGCCCCAACTTTACCACCAAATCTTCAGGAACGGGTTTGGGCCTAGCTTTTGTTAAACAAGCCGTAGAAAATGCCGACGGGCACATTAAACTGAGCAGCGAAGTTGGGCTAGGCACAACTTTCTTCTTAATTTTTCCGTTAGTTTAGGCACATGCTAAAGAAATTTGTTTTGCTTTGTATCATGCTGCTACTTGCACAATGGGCTAGTGCACAGCTCTCTATTAGGCAAAGAAAAACAAAAATCATCGGTCAACACGCCAGCATAAAACTTGATAGCCTAAGCATAGTACCGGGCACCTTCATACTTAGAGACAGCAGCCTAAATCTTATTGACAGTGTGTGGTACGACCTCAACTATGTCAGCTCTGTCTTTAGGTGGAAAGGTAAAGAAGGTGTTTCGCTTTGGGTACAATATCGGGTAATGCCCCTAGCACTAAACCGGGTATATTTTCATAAAGATTACCGCAAAATTCAAGAGCTACCAATAGACAATAGCGCATACTACCAATATAGCAAACCCAGCAACTCACCAAACCTGTTCAATATCAAAGGGCTAGAAAAAAGTGGCAGTATCTCCAGAAGTATATTATTTGGCAACAACCAAAACCTCAGTGTCAACTCAAATATGAATCTGCAATTGGCCGGTAAAATAGCTAACGATATTGAAATCAGCGCAGCTATTGCTGATGACAATTTGCCCATACAGCCCGAAGGCAACACACAACAGCTCAACGAGTTTGATAAGGTTTATATACAACTAAAGCGTGACAGCAGTACGCTAATTGCTGGTGATTTTGAGATACAAAGACCCGAAAGCTATTTCATGAATTTCTACAAGCGTAGCCAAGGGGCAATGTTAGGCCATCAGTTTGCTACAAGGAATAAATGGAAGTTAAAAAGTGCTTTAGCAATAGCAGTAGCCAAAGGGCGATATACTCGCCAAAATTTCAACGGCGAAGAAGGCAACCAAGGCCCGTACCGATTGAGCGGTAACCAAGGTGAGAGTTATATTGTGATACTTGCCGGCTCGGAACGGGTATATCTGGATGGTATTTTGCTTGTTCGCGGTCAAGACAACGATTACACCATCAATTACAATACTGCCGAAATAAGTTTCACTACAAAGCAAGCCATCACCCGTAATAGTCGCATCAGTATAGAGTTCGAGTATTCAGACAAAAACTATTCGCGAACACTTACTTATTTCAACCAGCAGGTACAACACAAGGGCACCAACATCAAGTTCAATTATTTCAACGAAAAAGACAACAAAAACCAGCCCTTCCTGCAAAACCTTAGCGATAGCCAAAAACAATTTTTAAGCAGCCTAGGGCCAAATATTGATCAGGCCTATTACCCCAATATTAGCGAAGTACCCTTTAATGAAAACGAAGTTCTGTACGAGAAAATAAGCCCAATGGGTGGCGATACCTATTACCAATACAGCACCGACCCGCTTAAAGCAAAATACCGACTAGATTTTTCGTACGTGGGCGAAGGAAAAGGCAATTATCAACTCGATAACAATACCGCAGCAAATGGCCGAGTGTACAAATACACGCCTCCAATTTCGGGAGTAAAACAAGGCGCTTACGAGGCTATAACTCTGCTTATTAGTCCCAAACAGCAACAAATGTTTAGTTTGGGTGTAGAACAAAAAACAAATTTAAAAGGTGCAATAGGCACCGAGCTGGCTTTGAGCAATTACAACGTCAATCTTTTTGCCGACCGCAACAGTACGGTGCAACAAGGTCTAGCTGTTAAGCTAAACGGACACCAAGGTTTTGCACTCAACAACAAAGGCCTACAACTAAACACCCTAGCCAGTTTTGAGCATAGCGACCAACACTTTAAACCCATAGAGCGTTATCGTGATGTCGAATTTGATCGTGATTTTAATCTCAACCAAACCTTTAGTCCAGCCAACGAGCAGCTCTGGAAAGCAGCACTACAACTGCAAAAAGGACAACAGTATCCCCTAGAGTATCGGCTACAACATTTGGTGAGGACTAGCCAGTACGAAGGCACTTTACATGAACTTAGAGCCGAACAAAAGTTTCAAAAATACCGAGCCAAATACCTGGGCAGCCTATTACAAAACCATAGCACTTGGCAAAAGGGAAGCTTTGTAAAACACCAAGCCGAGCTAAGTCGTGATATTTTTGGTTTAATAGCCGGCTTAGGCTTTGAGCAGCAGGACAACCGAAGCCGAACAAGCCAAGATAGCCTAAGCGGCAATAGTTTTGCCTATCAAATCTACAAAGCATTTGTTGAGAACGGTACCAACGCCGAAAACCGTTTTCGACTAGAGTACAACCACAGAACAGACGACCTGCCCAGTGGCAAACAATTGTTGACCAATGCAGACTCTCACGGTATAAAAATAGAGGCTAACGTTGGGAGCGGCAAAATCTCAAACCTTGAGCTAACTTTGAGTTATCTCAAAACCAATTATAAAAACACAGTAACACCACCCGGTAATGCCGAAAATCTACTGGCCAGAGTAGCCCACCGTTTAAAGGCATTTAAAGGATGGTTAACCAGCAATTTTTTTTATGAATTGGGCAACGGACAAGAACCAAAAAGAGAAATGACCTACCTGGAAGTGCTGCCCGGCCAAGGCACCTACGCCTGGAATGACTACAACGGAAACGGCATTAAAGAGTTGAATGAGTTTGAGATTGCGGCATTTGCAGACCAGGCTCGTTTCATACAAATTTATACGGTTGGTACACAATACCAACGCAGCAATTTTACAGGAATAAACCACCACATCAACCTACAAGCAGCACCCAAAAACAATCGACTGAGTGGTTTGGCTGCATTTTTGGCAAGATTTAGCAACGAGCTAAACTATAAAATAGACCGGAAAATAACCGGAGCAAATGGCTGGGAAATCTACAACCCTTTTTATACCGACATTGCTCTAAACAACTTAGTATCGCTCAACGCATTAATACGAAACAGCCTTTTCTTCAACAGAAACAACCCTAAATTTGGAATGGAGTTTTTGTTTTTGGCTGATGGCGGTAAAAGCTTGCTAAACAGTGGTTTTGATAGCCGAAAACGAAAAGAATGGGGCAATAACATCAGGTGGTCGCCTTGGCAAAAAATCGCTTTCCGCATAACATGGCTAAGTGGCGAGAAAGCCTTCCGCTCCGATTTGTTTAGCCAACGCAATTATCAAATCAGGTATTTCGAGCTAAAACCCGAAGTAAATTTTATGTTTAACAACGACCTCAGATTGGGTACAGTACTTGGTTATAACCAGCAACACAACGCTCAGCAATACGGAGGAGAAAAAAACTATCGTTTCAACAGCAGCTCCGAACTACGCTACAACATCGTAGCTCGGGGTGTGCTCAACGCAAAATTTAGCTATATCCACCAGCGTTTTACGGGACAAAGCAACAGCTCTTTGGGCTACGAAATGCTGTCGGGATTACAAAACGGAAATAACTACAATTGGGGCTTCGGCCTACAACGGAGCCTCAGCAATGGCATACAACTCAACCTTTCTTATGAGGGTCGCAAATCGCCATTAAGCAACACAGTACATACCGGCAACATGCAAGTTAGGGCCTATTTCTAGGCCCTTTGCGCTAAACATATTATTCAAAAACTGCCAAAACAGGCAAATGGTCGCTCAAAGCAAAGCCCATCGAGTCTTCATTGTTTAACCTAAAACAGCCTTGATTTAATGCCGTACAAGATTTCAGTCGCTGTAGCAAGGCACCTCCGGCAAAAATATAATCAATACGTCGTAGGGCTTTTTTACTATTGGCGGTATTACCATCGCCAAAACCGGCTAGTGTAAACGTATCTTTTAGCTTACCAGAAGTAAGAGCTTGGTACTCGGGCATATCGGGACTAAGATTCAAATCGCCTTGCAACAACACTTGTTGGTTTTCATCCTTTAAATCCTCATTTATGGCTTCGTGTAAAGCGGCAATTTCTGCCAAACGTATTTCGGTATCTTTGGGGCTTTTCTTGAATGGCCATAAATGTGCAGAGTGAATAACCAAGGTTTGGCCATCAGGCAATTGTAAAGTAGCCTTACCCCAATGCCGGGTAAACAACTCTTCGGGGTCATTTACAGATTTGTTGACAAAAGGTCGATGCATTGATGACAGCACCTTAAACGGTGTCAGCACTGCACCCGGGAACTTCCCTTTACCATCTTTACCTCCTCCAAAAAAAACCGAATTATAGCCCATCATTTTGGCCATATCTTCCAAAACGGCTTTGCTTGGTCCTTCCGAAAAACTAATGATATTGGCATCGTACAGTGCCAATTCAAGCACAATACGCTGAGGTACCTGCTTCAACTTTCTGGCTTTACGTATTAAATCAGCTGTGCTGCCATCGGGCAATTGCAAACCGTTGATACCGATATAACCTGCACAACCATTAAACACGTTGTAAGAAATAGATCGGATACCTTGCTGGGTTTGTATAGCCAAACTAGGCGCTAGTTGGTTGGGTGATGCCTGCAACAAATTGGGCAAAAAGCTCAGACCTAAACCAGCGCACAAAGTATTACGCAAGAAACTCTTTCTTGTAATTTCGTTTGATTTCGTTTTTTCCATTCCTAAAATTAATACAATCAAATGAAAGCACAAAACCATCAGCATGTTTACTCAAATTTCAGATTAACATTTTTTATCCCTAGTTTTAGACACCAAATATTATATCATTATGCGAGACACCAATATTAGCCAGATCCTTGAAAAACTAAACATTAAACCCATTAACCCGGCCTATAGTACAGGACAGAACTGGGGTAACACGCAGTCCGAGCTTATTTCAAGCCACTCGCCTGTTGATGATGAACTTATTGCCAAGGCTGCCACTTGCAGCGAACAAGAATACAACGAAGTAGTAAATACAGCCTTAGAGGCTTTTAAATATTGGCGCAATGTGCCTGCACCACAACGTGGTGAACTGGTAAGACAACTGGGCGAAGAGTTACGCCTTCAAAAACAAGCTTTGGGCACCTTGGTATCTTATGAAATGGGCAAAAGTTTACAAGAAGGACTGGGTGAGGTACAAGAGATGATAGACATTTGTGATTTTGCAGTTGGGCTATCACGCCAGCTCTACGGCCTAACCATGCAGAGCGAACGCCCACAACACCGTATGTACGAACAATGGCACCCTCTCGGAATAGTGGGCATCATATCGGCCTTCAATTTTCCGGTTGCCGTATGGAGCTGGAACGCGGCTTTAGCTTGGGTATGTGGCAATGTTTGTATTTGGAAACCATCTGAAAAAACTCCACTAACAGCGATAGCTTGCCAAAAAATTATAGCAAAAGTATTGGCACACAACAATGTGCCCGAAGGCGTTTCATGCCTGGTAATTGGTGGCAGTGAACTTGGCCAGCAGCTCAGCAAAGACCCTCGTGTAGCATTAGTATCGGCTACCGGATCTACTCGTATGGGCAAGGCAGTGGCTACAACAGTAGCCCAACGTCTTGGCAAATCTATTTTAGAATTGGGTGGCAACAACGCCATTATCATATCTAAAGATGCTGATTTAGACATGTCGCTAATAGGTGCCGTATTTGGTGCTGTGGGTACAGCCGGGCAACGATGCACCAGTACACGACGTTTGATTATTCACGAAAGCATTTACGAAACGTTTAAAACCAAACTAGTTGCTGCTTACGCCCAATTGCGTATTGGCAACCCACTGGACGAGAACATGCATGTTGGCCCGCTAATAGATAAAGATGCCGTAAACAATTACCTCGATGCAATAGCTAAATGCAAAGCCGAAGGCGGACATTTTGTAGTAGAAGGAGGGGTATTAAGTGGCGAGGCCTACCACTCGGGCTGCTACGTAAAACCATGTATTGCCGAAGTAGAAAACCATTACCAAATTGTTCAGCACGAAACCTTTGCTCCCATCTTGTACCTGTTAAAATACCAGCACATTGATGAGGCTATAGCCATACAAAACAATGTACCACAAGGGCTGTCGTCAGCTATTATGACCCTCAACCTACGCGAAGCCGAGCTTTTTCTTTCGGCTCAAGGCTCAGATTGTGGGATAGCAAACGTCAATATTGGCACTTCGGGAGCCGAAATTGGAGGAGCTTTTGGTGGCGAAAAAGAAACTGGAGGCGGCAGAGAGAGTGGCTCGGATGCTTGGAAAGCCTATATGCGCCGGCAAACCAACACCATCAACTACTCTACCCAATTACCTTTGGCGCAAGGTATAAAGTTTGATTTGTAGAGTACAAGTTACTGCTCGTTTCGTTTACGCCGGATAGTGCTTACCTGCACCACCAAAACCAAAGCACAGCCAAGCAGGCTAAGCGCCAAGTATTTGGCTTGACTGGGTTGGAGATAGATTCGGTAAAGCGCAAAGACGATAACTGCAAGGGCTGCCGTGGCAATAAAGTAGTTAATGATTACACGCTTTTTCATCTGCGTTTTATGAAAATAATTTTTAAAAAAAATCCTTTTGGCCAATGGCCAAAAGGATGATTTGTTTAACCTTTTTTGTTGGGTTCTCTATTCCTCAACAAAGTCTTCTTTTTCTATAATTCTACCGCCTCTATAAAAATAACGGTTATAATAAGGCTCGTTTAGGTTACTGATAATTACCCCCCTAGAGGTAGAAGCGTGAGCAAAACGGTTCTCGCCAAGGTAAACACCTACATGGGTAATGCTTCTGCTTTTGATTTTAAAGAAAACCAGATCTCCTTCTTTCAGCTCATCTTTAGAGAGTGGATTTACCATGCTAAAAATATCTCTTGAGTTTCTGAGGATACTGGTGTTGAATACTTTGTCGTAAATGGTTTTGGCAAATGCCGAACAATCTATCCCCTTAGCGGTATTTCCTCCAAAACGATAAGGAGTACCAATCCACTCGTAAATAAATTTATATAGCTTAAGGTTGGATGTCGCATCAACGGCTACGCCCATTACCTGCGAAAAATATTGAGAGGCCAAGTTGTCCGGATCTTCTACCTGACTTTCCTTCTGTTTTTTCGTCTGCGCAAAACTTGTAGCAATTACGGAGAGCATTAAAACAAAAGATAGCAAGGATTTTTTAATCATCAGACAAGGGTTTTTAAATGTAATAATCGCTAATCAAAGACTATTCTTTTTTATAGCCTCGCAAAGCTAATGCTAATATTTTTGCTTTACAAATTCAAAAATGTTAAAAATTATTAAAAATGTTAATAAATGAACCCCATTAGCTCAATCAGCTATTTTTTTATATCATCTTCACCATATTGACAACTCTATGATGAAGATCTGCAAAATAGGTTCATCTGTTTTGTTGGGCACATAACAATTAAAAGCTAGCGTTTTACCAGAGTTGGACCATAAAACAGCGCCCGATAAAGTTAATGGGCTTTCATAAATTGGGCTTAATCTTTGCCATTGCCCATCAGCAATACGGGTTACACAAACACTGTTATCGGCAATATAAGAAAGGTACAGCCCATCAGGACTGATATTGATTTGCCCAGCCACCGAAAAGTTATGTTGGGTAATTTGTTTGGTCTCTCCATTGTTTATCGATACGGAAAAAACTTGGTACAACCCCTTTTCATCTTCAGACAAATAATAAATAAAGTTACCATCTGGACTGCTTCGTAGCCAATGTCGGGGACCCCTCACGCCTTTCTGGGTATAACTTAATCTTCTGTTTTGAATGGGTTTAGGCACAGCAGGTCGGGTATTGGCAGTACCCAGTAGGCTATCATCAATCACAATTTCATTTATTGATGTGGGAATATCGGCAATAAAAATCTCTGTTACGGTTTTCCCTTCCATATCTCGAATATTGCCTTGGTAGGCAATCGCCCTTTGCTGTAGCTGACCATCCGGCTTCATGTACCCCTTATCACCAACCCAACATTCATCAAAAGCCCGATCTATTTCATTACTGCCTGGTTGTGGATTTTCTGTTACCTCTGCTATCAAAACGGCAAACATCTCTCCACTAAAATTCTCAAAATCATCAGTCTCTACAACCGATACCGACTTGTGGTACATAACACCAACTGTTCGTAAATCGCGAAGCAAAGGATTGGTTTTTGCCGATTGGTTTACCACGTAATCATTGTAAGTGAAACACAATAGCTGCCCGTCTTTGCTCCAAGCATGTGCGTGAGTACCGCCTCGCAAAGCACCCAATGTATAGGGACTTTTAATGTTCCGAGCATCCATAAAAATGGGCTGTTGTGCTTGGTCGGTAGCTATCGCAACTCCAGTACGTCGGTCAAAGCCATAGGGTTTTTCGGCACTGGCCCCTCGTATTCCATGTATAAACACCACTCGGTTCTGCACAGGCGAGAAACTAGCCGCTCCTAATCCGGGGCCAAACTCATTGGCATCAGCAATCGAGTACAACAGTCGTTCTTCACCACTTTGCACATTGACCATAGCAATTTGCTTAGTGGTTTGTATAGCCGTGTCCTGATTCCGAGTATCAAAAACTATCCAAACATCATCGGGCGAAAACACCTGATTGTTGTTTAATGTATGTCCCTCATTACTAAAAGTCAATTGTCTTATCTTTACTTCAAACATATCCCTCATTCCAACTGGGTTTTAATTTTTAAAAGAATAAACCTCATCACAAAATAGCTGAATTCAATTTTAACCAATGTTTTAGCCAAAAATTGGCCTAGACCAGCAACAGCAAGTTCAATTAAGAAATGTTACATTTTTTTGAATTAAATAATTAGACTTTTGTTATGAAAAAATCACATTTAACCTTGGAACAAAGATATCGAATTCATACATAACGCGATGTAAGCGAAACCAGAGTGATAAATCGTTGCTGCTGGGTAAGGACAAGTCCGTTATTTCTAGGGAGCTGAGACGCAAAAGACACAGTCGAGGAAAGTACCTTGCAAAGCAAGTACATTCGATTTCTGAGATCAAAAAAGAACGTCTAATGCTAAATATCCAAATGTTTCTTTATATATGTATCTTTTTTAGAACAACTCCTAATGAGGATACTTTTTTATGATAAAGCTGATTAAAAATCTTTTTTCGCTATTTTTTAGTACACATCCCCGAGTTTATCGTATTCTTTTCGGCCCTATTCGAGGAATGAAAATATTTATATCTTATAAAATATCACCTCGAATGCTTTTAGGTTTGGACGAATACTGGCTTGCTAGAACAACAAAAAGTCAAATTAAACAAGGAGATATCATTTATGATGTAGGTGCACATGTAGGTTATACTAGCCTGCTTTTTGCAAAATTTAGTGGCCAAAATGGACAGATACATGCCTTTGAGCTTTTACCAAATGTTGCTCATGGTTATTTAGCAAAAACCATAGCTGCAAACCGGCTCGAGGACCAAATCATCATTCATCCGATAGGTTTATCAAACTGCTCAAAAATAGAAAATATTGTTATTGGTGATACAATGATGGGTAATTGCTATACTCGAGAAAACGGTATATCTCAAACAGTGCTTTGTAGGATTGAAACACTCGACAACTACATAAGAGAACAGCAATTACCTATTCCTCAGTTTATAAAAGTAGATATTGAAACTGCCGAAAATAATTTCATAAGAGGAGCAGAACAACTTATCAAACAACATCATCCCATCCTACTAATAGAGTTCCACAATCTTGCCTTACTAAAAGAAGGCTTTATTTTATTAAAAGAAATGGGATATGAGCTGGAAGACAGAAAAGGCAAACTTAGTGTCGAAAAAATAAATAATTTTCATTCCTTTTATGGCAGTGTGCTGGCAAAGCATGTAGCTCAACTTCAATAAATACAAGCTCTATTTGGGTGTATTACGTTAGAATTGATATTGCTAAGTGCTTCCATCCTAAAACTTAACAAATCGTTGTCATGATACTATGTATGCGATTTCTGGTTACAAATAGTGAGGATAAAATTAAACCCAAAATCCGAAAAAATACAGATATTAGCGACCGAATGAAAATTTTATATGCTATACAAGGTACAGGAAACGGACACGTAAGTCGGGCTAAGGAAATTATTCCGTATCTACAAAAACATGG
>JBDHXL010000002.1:0-138241 GCA_039810685.1 Pedobacter sp.
ACAGGATAATCTTTAATAAATTCGTTCGACTTTTGTCGAAGTTCTGAAATGGTATATGTTTCTCGCTTTTGCTGATTGTATCGGTTACACAATTCTGCTTTTAGCAATTGCATTGACATTTCGGTGTATTTTTTCATTTTGCTATCAAATGCAAAATTTTTCAAAGATTGTTCTAAAAAATCTATCCTATTTGTCAGTTCGTGGATTTTAGTTGGATAATACTTCGACTGACAAATGAAAATCATTTCATCTAGTGAATTTGAGTAAAATGATTTATCCTTTATTCCGTATTTCAGTCGATAAATAACTCTTCTAATGAAGTTTATATTTTTTCGTTTTTCTCCAAGTAGTTCGAGAGAAATCCATAGCTCAAGTATTTTCTCGGCTGTAATATTTCTTTTAAGTTCTACCTTTTTTTCTTTTCTCTCAATATTGGTTTCTTTGAAATGTTCATATTCTGTTTTCAGATTGTCAATTTGCAATTTCAAAGTTGCCAACTCATTTTTCTTATCAAGGTGTTCAGAAAGTTCGTTAATAAGCGTTGTTGTTTTTTCTTTTATATCTGCCTTTTGTGTGTTGGTTAAATTGAATATGGATAAGTCGGGAATTTCTTTTTGTGAGCCGATGAATTCTTTCTTATTTTGGGAATTTCCAAGAAATGCTGCTATAAATTCAATACCATTTTTTTCGAGCTTTTCATAAACATTTTTTGTAGCAGAGTTATTGCTTGAAACTACCGCTACACTTTGTCCATTTAAAACAGCATTAGCTATAATATTCAGAATAGTTTGTGTCTTGCCTGTTCCAGGAGGACCTTCAATTACACTCAAATTATTAGCAAATGCTTTATTAACTGCATTTCGCTGACTTAAATTAAAACCAAAAGGGAAAAAATCGGGATTTGCAGATTTGCTGTTATTTGGAAGTAGTGTCGCATTTAAAAAACTTGATAATATACAGTTTTCAGGAATTTCAGAAATGCTTTCGTAACTATCTGCTAGTATATTATCGCCTTCTTCTGTTTTTAATCCAACTGTGTCAGCAATTTCTTTTAAATAATTGAATACTTTAAATGCTTCATCGTCACTTACTGCTGTCCTTACAATTCTTGCCCTGTTTCTACTATAATAAAATTCTTTGTTAGTGTTTTTGAAAACAACAAGGCATTTATTTCCTTTATATGAATATTTTTCAACTCTGTCAGTTTCGTCTTTATCGTCAATGTATATCAGTTCTCTTTTAAGTGGCATTATCCAATATTATTTCGTGGTGATATTTATGATATAGTGTCGTTTACGGTGATTACTTACATCAGCCTGTTTTTATAACCTAATTTCTGTTACAATCTACAAATTAAAAAAAAGGCTTAAATAAATGTAGAAAATCAAACTAATTACAGCTGAAACTCCGCTTTGTCATGACCTACCAATAAACCGAGGAACTCAAAATTAAACACCTACGTTTTATAATCAAAAATACATATTAGATAGTTCTTGAAATTCTATCTTAAAATGGGATATTAATCTTTTTAGATGTTTTTTTAAGGCCTGACAAAAAAAAGAGAGCAGCTCTTTTATCAAAAGCTGCTCTCCCATCCCAATTTTAGGATAAATTATTTTAAAGCTGTAAACTCTTTAAAGTCAATTGCTTTACTTTCTAGTGTCACAACTGTTTTAAGGTAATCAAAAACTTTCATAGCTTTCACTTCCTCGTAAATACGATTGGCATTTTCTTGCTCTTTCAAAAAGTTGGCTGTGTATTGTGCCAATTGATCTTCAGGCAATGCATTGGGGCTATACATTCTAAACTGCGCATCCAAACGTTGTTTTGCAGTTTCAAAAACCTCTTTGTAATCAATTTTGATATCGTTGTCCTTTAAGGTCTTGTTTTCAAACAAAGTCCATTTTAGGTTTTTAGCAAAATCTTCATACCCGGCCTCCAACTCTTCATCGTTCAATTTTTCGTTGGTTGCTTTCAACCATTTACGCAAGAAAGCATCGGGCAATAGCATTTTGGTTTGTGCCAAATAGTGCGTATAGATATCACTTTGTAGTTTTTGTTCGGCATCTTGTTTAAACATGCCTTCAATCTCTTCTTTTATCTTATCGTTAAAAGCAGCTTCGTCTTTCACTACACCTTCACCAAAAAGCTTATCAAAAAAAGCTTGGTTTAGCTCGGCTTCTTCCAAACGATTAACATTTTTAACCAAAACCTTAAATTTAGATTTTAGCTGCGCTGCATCGTCCTCGCTAATATTCAACAAACGAGCAATTATAACCGCATCACTACCAAAAGCTTTTTGCAAATCAAGTTCTAAACTGTCATCTTTCTTCAAGCCTACTAATGATTTTAAGATGGCTTTATCCACCACCTGATCGGTGCGTAGCGAACCTGTTGCGATAATACCGCCTTCAAACTCGGTACCATCGGCTGCCAACTGCTTAAACTCGGCATACAACACATCACCCTCTGCAGAGCTTTCAGGATTAGACATTTTACCGTAGCTTTTGCGTAGGTTTTTGATACGCTCTGCTAAAGTTTCGGCATCAGCCTTAATGTCATATTGAGTAAATTTATCATTTGCACTGGGCTCGATATCAATTTTAGGTGCTAGTCCCAACTCATAAGAGAACTCAAAAGTATCTTTATAGTCCCAGTTATATTCTTTTTCATCATCAACAGATGGTAGCGGCTGACCCAAAAATTCTACTTTATTATCTGTAAGGTATTTAGAGATGTTCTCATTGAGCATGCTGTTGATTTCTTCAATCAAGATGCTTTTTCCATACATTCTTTTGATATGGGCCGGCGGAACCATCCCTTTACGGAAACCGGGGATATTTGCTTTTTTAGCTTGATCCTTAATTGCTTTTTCAACCTTTGCGTTGTAATCTTCGGGAGCTAAGGTAATCTTTACCAATGCGTTCAAATCGTCAATTTGTTCCTGTACGATATTCATTTTATCAGTTTTGAGGGTGAAGGCAGCCCGCATACGTTACAAACTACCAGCTTACTATAATTTGTTTTAAAATAAAACCGTTCCAACTTGCGGAAGGAACGGTATTTAAATTTTTGTGCGGAAGAAGGGACTCGAACCCCCACGCCGTGAAGCGCCAGATCCTAAGTCTGGTGCGGCTACCAATTACGCCACTTCCGCAGTTAGGATTTATTTAGGACTGCAAAGATAGGATTTACTTGTACAAAACAAAAGACTTTAGCTATTTTTTTATTCTTTTTATTTACCCAATCACTCAAACTTCTGATTTATAATAATTTATTTTTTCAAACAATTTAACCAAATCAACCAATAAGCAGCAAACAAAGCAAAACTATGCCAGTCATTACCCAACAAAGCATCAGATTCAAGTAATATAAGCAGCAAAAGATAGCACAAATACACAAATAAACACTAAATTTGCACTTTCTTTTACAAGACATGATTTATTTCTTTTTAGGTCAATCCGACAAGGTTTTTGTTTTACAAGCAAACAAAACCATCAATCCTGCAGACATCAGCAAACTCGAATGGCTTTTTGGCGAAGCCCAGCTTAGCCCCAACCAAGAGCTTGAAGGTTTTTTTGTTGGGCCTCGTGCCGCTATGATTACCCCATGGAGCACTAATGCGGTAGAAATAACCCAAAACATGAGCATGGATGGTATTTTGCGTATTGAGGAATTTAACAAGGTTGCACCCGATTTTACGGACTACGACCCTATGCTGAGCCAAAAATTTGAAGGATTGCATCAGACTATATTTGATATCAATATACAGCCCGAAGCAGTGCTAAACATTACCGATATAGCCGCCTACAACCTTAAAGAAGGTTTGTCGCTCAGTGATGAAGAAATCAAGTACTTAGAAGAACTCGCTAAAAAGATTGGTCGTCCACTAACTGATTCGGAAGTATTTGGCTTCTCACAAGTTAACTCCGAACACTGCCGACACAAGATTTTTGGTGGCACTTTTATTATAGATGGCGAAGAAAAGAACAGTTCTTTGTTTAAGCTCATCAAAAAAACTTCCGAAACTAACCCCAACGACATCGTATCGGCCTATAAAGATAATGTAGCCTTTTTAAAAGGTCCAGTTTTGGAGCAATTTGCCCCATCAAAAGCCGACGAAGCTTCGTATTACGAAACTAAAAACTTCGAATCGGTATTTTCATTAAAAGCCGAAACCCATAATTTCCCAACTACTGTTGAGCCTTTTAACGGAGCTGCAACTGGATCTGGAGGTGAAATCAGAGATCGTTTGGCAGGCGGTCAAGGTTCGTTACCACTAGCCGGAACCGCAATTTATATGACTGCTTTATCTCGCCTGGCTACCGATCGTAATTGGGAAAAAGGTATGGAAGAACGTCCTTGGCTGTACCAAACTCCAATGGATATTCTGATTAAAGCATCAAACGGAGCAAGTGATTTTGGTAATAAATTTGGACAACCTCTAATTGCCGGCTCGGTATTAACCTTTGAACACGAAGAAAACAACCGAAAACTCGGTTATGACAAAGTAATAATGCTAGCCGGAGGTATCGGTTACGGAAAATTAGCACAAGCCAAAAAGCACGAACCTAAGACCGGTGACCAAATTGTAGTATTAGGTGGCGACAATTACCGTATTGGTATGGGCGGTGCTGCCGTTTCTTCTGCCGATACAGGCGAGCACCACTCGGGCATAGAGCTCAACGCCATACAGCGCTCCAACCCCGAAATGCAAAAAAGAGCAGCCAACGCTGTAAGGGCTTTGGTAGAGAGCGACAACAACCCCATCCTTTCAATACATGATCATGGAGCCGGTGGCCACCTCAACTGCCTATCGGAACTGGTAGAAAGTACCGGAGGTAAAATTGATTTGGACAAACTGCCCATAGGTGACCCCACCCTATCGGCAAAAGAAATAATCGGCAACGAATCGCAAGAGCGCTTAGGTCTTGTAATAGGCAAGGAACATTTGGCCAGCCTACAAAAAATTGCCGAACGTGAACGGGCACCTATGTACACCGTAGGCGAAGTTACCGGCGATATGCGGTTTACGTTCCAATCATCAAGTAGTGGTATAACCCCTATGGACTTGAACCTAAGCGACATGTTTGGCAGTTCTCCAAAAACCATTATGGAAGACCAACGTATTGAGCAGCAATACCAAGCCATTAGCTACGAACAAAGTCAACTGCACCAATACCTATCATCGGTACTGCAACTAGAGGCCGTAGCCTGCAAAGACTGGCTAACCAATAAAGTAGATCGTTGTGTTGGTGGACGTGTAGCCAAACAACAATGTGCCGGCCCGCTACAACTACCTTTGAACAATGTAGGTGTATCTGCTCTCGATTTTAAAGGCAAAGATGGGATAGCCACCTCGATAGGTCACGCCCCTATTAGTGCTTTGATAGACGCAGCTACCGGTAGCCGAGTAGCCATAGGCGAGGCCTTATCCAATTTGGTATGGGCTCCATTGCAAAACGGCATAAAGAGCGTTTCCTTATCGGCTAACTGGATGTGGCCTTGCAAAAACGAAGGCGAAGATGCCCGTCTGTATGATGCTGTTGAAGCTTGTTCTGATTTTGCCATTGCATTGGGCATTAACATCCCAACTGGAAAAGACTCGCTATCAATGAAGCAGAAATACAAAGACCAAGAAGTAATTGCACCAGGCACTTTGATTATTTCTGCTGCCGGACATTGCAACAATATACGTCAAGTGGTTGAACCCGTTTTGCAAAAAAACTCAGCAAACATCTATTACATCAACCTCAGTCAAGACGAATACAAACTTGGTGGCTCGTCTTTTGCACAAATCTTGAACAAGATAGGACAAAGCAGCCCTGACATTAAAGACAGCCAAGCATTTGTAACAAGTTTCAACACCCTGCAAGAACAAATAAAGGCCGGAAAAATCTATGCCGGGCACGATGTGGGTAGTGGCGGACTAATAACTACTCTACTAGAAATGTGTTTTGCCGATCAAAATTTGGGTGCAGAACTTGACTTGAGTAGTTTGGGCGAAGCCGATAACATTAAACTGCTCTTTGCCGAAAATATTGCAGTAGTTTTTCAGGCAGACAGTAGCATAGAGCAAGCTTTTAAGAACCAAGGTATCAACATTCATAAAATTGGAAAAGCAATTGATAAAGCACAACTTATTATCCGCAACCAGCAAAGTCAATTGCAATTTGATATCAATGAGCTAAGGGACACTTGGTATAAAACATCTTATTTGCTTGATTGCAAACAAAGCGGTGAGCAAAAAGCAAAAGAGCGTTTTGACAATTACAAACACCAAGCTTTACGTTTCAAATTCCCAGCACACTTTGATGGCAAGCGACCACAAATTAACCCAGATGCCAAACGTCCAAAAGCAGCCATCCTCCGCGAAAAAGGGAGCAACTCCGAACGTGAGGTAGCCAATGCCCTTTTCTGTGCAGGCTTTGATGTAAAAGATATACACATGACCGATTTAATAGCTGGTCGTGAGGACTTATCAGACATTCAGTTTATAGCAGCAGTAGGAGGTTTCTCCAACTCTGACGTGTTAGGTTCAGCAAAGGGTTGGGCCGGTGCCTTTTTACACAACGAGAAAGCACGTATAGCATTAGAACAATTCTTCAATCGTGAAGACACCCTCTCTGTTGGGATATGTAACGGTTGCCAATTGTTTATAGAGTTGGGCCTCATTAACAAAGACCATGAGCAAAAACCCAAAATGCTGCACAACGACAGCCGCAAACACGAGAGTATTTTCACTTCTTTAAGCATACAAGAAAACAATTCGGTTATGCTACACAGTTTAGCCGGTAGTACACTAGGAGTTTGGGTGTCACACGGTGAGGGTAAGTTTCAATTACCTTATGCCGAAGAACGCTACCGTATTGTTTCTAAATATGCCTATGAACAATACCCGGCAAACCCCAACGGCTCGGACTATAACACCGCTATGATGTGCGATGAAAGTGGCCGACACTTGGTAATGATGCCTCATATTGAGCGTTCTTTATTTCAATGGCACTGGGCACACTACCCCGCAGGCCGAAATGATGAGGTATCGCCTTGGATAGAAGCCTTCGTAAACGCCAGAAAATGGCTAGAAAATCAAAATAAGTAAAACAACACCATACAGAGATGGCACAGGCAAAAATGTCGGTGCCATCTTTATTATATTCAGATGCATTAGGTAGAAACAGTTACTAAGTGCATAAAATTGCAGCTCAGAAATCTTTAATCAGCTATCTATCAATCTTATTTATCGCAAAAATATTTGATATTAAGAAAAATAGACTTACCTTTGCCGTCCCTAAATATAGGGAAAAAGGAGATCAAATATTAATGGCTAAAAAACAAGTAGCAGAAAAAGAACTAGAAGCTAAAAAAGCTGAACTTCAAGACGCAGCAGAGCGTTTGAACCAAAAAGAAACCATTGAATCAGAAGCTGATTCATTGTCGATCGAGCAGATCAAATCACAATTAGCAACCCCAACAGAAGATTTTGATTGGGATGCAGACGACAAAGTATTCGGTAACTACAGTGAAGATGACCGTAAAAAGTTTGAAGCAATGTATTCCGACACTTTCAACCAAATCACCCAAGGTGAGATTATTTCGGGTACAGTAGTATCCATTACTAACAAAGACGTGGTATTGAACGTAGGCTTCAAGTCTGACGGTTTAGTATCTGCTTCTGAGTTCAGGGATCTTCCTGAGCTAAAAGTTGGCGACCAAGTAGATGTGTTTGTTGAAGCACCAGAGGACGCTAACGGTCAATTAATTTTATCTCGTAAGAGAGCAAAAACCCAACGTTCTTGGGAGCTTATCAACGAAGCCCTTGACAACGACACCATCATCAACGGTTATGTTAAAAGCCGTACCAAAGGTGGTCTTATCGTGGATATCATGGGTGTTGAAGCTTTCTTGCCCGGTTCACAAATCGACATCAAACCTATTCGCGACTACGATGTGTATGTAGGTAAAACTATGGAATTCAAAGTGGTAAAAATCAATCACGAGTTCAAAAACGTAGTTGTATCGCACAAAGTGTTGATTGAAGACGATTTGGAAAGCCAAAAAGTTGAAATCGTTTCTAAACTTGAAAAAGGTCAGGTGCTTGAAGGTACCGTTAAAAACATTACCGATTTTGGTGTGTTTATCGACCTTGGCGGTGTGGACGGATTGTTGCACATCACCGATATCTCTTGGGGCCGCATAGAGCATCCGAAAGAAGTATTGGCTCTAGACCAAAAAATCAATGTGGTAGTATTGGATTTCGACGACGAGAAGAAACGTATTGCCCTTGGTTTGAAACAATTGACCCCACACCCATGGGAAAACCTAGATGCTTCTATCCAAGTTGGTTCTAAAGTAAAAGGTAAAATTGTTACTGTAGCAGATTACGGTGCATTCCTTGAGCTTATCCCTGGTGTTGAAGGCTTAATCCACGTTTCAGAAATGAGCTGGTCACAAAACCTACGCTCACCACAAGAGTTCTTGAAAATTGGTGACGAAATCGAAGCTGAAGTATTGACTTTGGATCGTGATGAGCGCAAAATGAGCTTAGGTATCAAACAATTAACTCAAGATCCTTGGCAAAGTGTAGCCGACAAATATCCTGTTGGTAGCAAGCACAAAGCCGTAGTGAAAAACATGACCAACTTTGGTGTGTTTGTAGAAATTGAAGAAGGAATTGATGGTTTGATCCACATTTCTGACTTATCATGGAGCAAAAAAGTGAACCACCCTAACGAGTTCACCAAAGTAGGCGAAACTTTAGACGTTGTAGTATTAGAACTTGACGTAGAAAACCGCAAACTTTCTCTAGGTCACAAACAATTGGAAGAAAACCCTTGGGATACTTTTGAGACTGTGTTTACACTAGACTCAATACACCAAGGTACCGTGCTTAAAGTTGGCGACAAAGGTGCTACTATTGCTTTACCTTATGGTGTTGAAGGTTTCGTACCTACCAAACACATGGTAAAAGAAGAAGGTGGCAGCCTGAAAGCTGATGATGTAGCAGATTTCAAAATCATCGAGTTCAACAAAGATTCTAAACGAATTGTAGTTTCACATGCTCGTATCTGGGAAGAAGCCAAAGCAGAGGCCGTAGCCGAAGAAAAAGCTACCAAGAAAAAAGATGCTAAAGCTGCTAGCTCGGCCATCAAAAAAGTGAAAGATTCGGTAGAAAAATCTACACTTGGTGATTTGGACGTATTAGCTCAATTGAAATCACAAATGGAAGGTGAAGAGAAAAAATCCAAAGGATAATTCTCTAAGCACCAAAACAATATCATCCCTTTCGGTTATTTGCCGAAAGGGATTTTTTTATGTTTTAACTTACGGAGTTATTAGCTTTGGCTAAAAGAAAAACGAACAAAAAACAAACAAATGTTTACCTTTGCGCCGAGATGACAAAATTTAAACTAGAGGGCGAGTTCATCCCCCTCATATCATTGCTCAAAGCCATATCGGCAGTGCAGAGCGGCGGCGAAGCACAAGCTTGGGTAGAAGAAGGCCTTATCCGTGTAAACAACCAAGTAGAGTACCGCAAGCGACTAAAACTTCGCATAGGCGATAAAATTCAATTTTTTAACCAAACTGTAGTTATTTGCTAATGAAAACTATTGAAAACAAAGCACATTCTGTATATTTTCAATCGGGATTAAGCCCAATAAACGAAATCGTTGCCAAAGGGCATTACAGCAAAATATTTGTTTTCGTGGACAGCAATACTGCACAAAGTTGCTTACCCGTATTTCAGGAATTTTTACCCGAATGGACTGATTTTGACATCATAGAAACCGATGCCGGCGAAGAAAACAAAAACATTGATTTTTGCATAGGTATTTGGAAAACTCTACTTGATTTTGAGGCCGACCGCAAGGCTTTAATGATTAATCTGGGTGGCGGTGTAGTTACTGATATGGGTGGCTTTATTGCATCTACCTACAAAAGGGGGATAGATTTTGTAAACATACCCACTACCCTACTTTCTCAGGTTGACGCTTCTGTTGGGGGCAAAACCGGTATCGATATAGACCATGTAAAAAATATGGTGGGTACATTTGCACTACCCCAAGCGGTGTTTATAGAGCATTTATTTTTAAAAACATTGCCCGAGCGTGAGCTGCTTTCTGGATTTGCCGAAATGATTAAACACGGGCTCATTGCTGATGCTGCTTACTATTGGCAACTAAAACAGCAAGATTATAAATGTATCGAATCCGATACCATCTATCACTCGGTAAAAATTAAAAACGAAGTAGTATTGTCTGATCCTTTAGAGAAAGGGCTACGCAAGGTTTTGAATTTTGGCCACACCATTGGTCATGCCATAGAAGGTTATGCCTTGACAAACGACCCAACACCCCTTACACATGGCGAGGCTATTGCTATTGGAATGGTCTGCGAAGCCTACCTATCGGCAAAATACTGTAAACTATCACAAGAGGAGTTGACTGAAATTTCGAGTTATATCTTATCGCTGTATCCAAAATACCATATTAAACCCGAAAGTTTTGAGGAACTGCTGGCACTAATGCAAAGCGACAAGAAAAACGAAGAAGGCGTATTACTGTTTTCTTTGCTCGATAAGATCGGAAATTGTGTATTTAACTGCAAAGTAAACAAAGCGGATATTATTAATAGTTTAAGCTATTACAACAGTTTAGTGCACAAGCCCTAATTAGGATTTTTCCTTAATATCATACTTCGTTTCACATAATTTTAAAGCTTTTTGCAACTGCTTTTAGTGCACATATACTTGTGGTTTTCAAGCACTTAGCACAAGCCGGAAAAATAATGAAACAGTTCGGTTTATACTGCCTGCACTACCTAACTTTGTTTAGATAACCTTTTCTCCAATACCATGGAGCAATTGGATTTTTTTCGCTCCAAAGTCCAATTCTGTTAGCTCTTGCTTCATTTTCTAATTGAGCATATTCCTTACTATCAGAATATCTTCTAAAATGCCATGCCAAACCATTTTTCACTAATTCTTTGTTCAAATTTCTACCATCTAGCAAAATCACTTCTGCAATCAAACGCTTATTTCTATCAAATTTGTTCTTGTCATTGATTACAAGTGAAACATAAGCACCAAAGCACAATTTAGATACAAATTGTTTGGCATTACCACCAAAAGGTTGTCTCTTTTCGGGGCAGTCAATGTGAGCTAATCTTACGGTTTGTTCTTTACCGTCAATAAGCAAAATAAAAGTATCACCATCTTTTATTCCAATAACTTTGTATGTCTCTTTTTGTTCTGCTGATTCAGTTTCTTCAAACGAACTTTGAAAAGGTTTATATCTTGTGAAGTCTTTACTTTCGGGATGGTTGCAACTTATCAGGCAAAGGAAAAATGCTAATCGAAAAAATTGTTTCATTTAAAAATTATCTCGTTGTTATCGTTATCAATTTCAATTTTCCCAAATCTTTCAAAAACGGTTTGACCCAATAATAATGGAGCATTTACATTGTCTATTACCGTTGCTTCGATATTTTCTAAAATGATATTTCCGATTTTCACTTCTCGTAAATTGATTCTTGCTCCTTCGGAAATTCTACCTGTTGCATCTTGAAAAGATTGAGTGCCAATAATGTCATCTTCTGTAAGTGTTCCTTGTCGATATAAGACGGTAGCTTCGGCAGGAGAAATGCAAATACTACTCGCTCCTGTGTCAAAAATAAACCTCAATTTGATACCGTTTATTTCAATCCAAACATAACGAACACCATTTTGGACTTCCATTTTTAGAGTACTTTTGCTTTTATCTATGTAATCTATTGAAGCAGAATCAATATTACCTATATTCTCATTGGTGGTGTAAACAGAATTTGGCTGATTTTCTGTTTTAAAAGAATGTGAACCTTGATTGCGTTCAAAAGTTTCACTTTCGGGATGATTACATCCGAAAAATAAAACAATAATTAAAAGAATACGATAATACTTATTCATTTATTACCTCTATATGATGGTATATGTTTTAAAGTATCTTTCACAAAATACATTGTGCCTTTACTTTCTTTAAAACAACCTTTATTTTTTTGAAAAAGCAACTTGGCATAGGAATCCTTTTGTTGGTCGTAATGTTTTTTAATATCTGTTGGATTTTTGCTAAAAATAATTTCAACTATTTCGTTAACTGCTGTATTGGGTCTAATCTCATCAGCAACAGTTTTGTAATCAGCTTCATTTAGCTCATCGTTGGGTTTTGGACTAAGCTCTTGATTTGGTGTTGGTTCAAAGGTTTTTGAAACTTTTTTCTTTGGTTCGTAAATATTTGTTTCTTCTTTTTCAGGTTTATCGAAAAATAGAAAATAAACAAAAGTAGCAGCCCATAAAAATAATAAAACCACAATTATAACTTTAAAGAGGCCTATTTTTCTAGCTTGTACTTCTATGAGCCTTTCATTATGGTAATCTCGCTGTTTTGGTTGCGTGGTGGGTTGCTCTATTCTTAAATTTGTTCTTGCATTGGGATTGGTAATGCTGTTTAAAAAGTTAGGTTTTTGTTGCCTATTGATGCTGTCGATAAAATTACGCTTGTTTTCATTGTGCAATTGCCTAACATTATCCAATTTTTCTCCACTTTGCAAACGTCTTATAGCTTCATCAATTTTTCTGGAATAAACTTCATATCTCTGAGTAATATTATTCTGTTCGTTTTTAGCTTCCTCTATTCGGCGTTGGTTTTCTTGATGTTGCCTTTCGTTTTGTTCTATTTGGCTTCTGTACTCATCAATCAGTCTTTTTTTGTCCTCTTCTAGTTTTTGCTTTTCTCTTGTAAATTCATCAATTGAATTTTGAATTTTTTGTAATCGTTCTTCTGCTAATTTTTGGATTTCAGTTTCAAATCCGTCTTTCTGAACTAATTGAAAAATATTTTTTTGATGTACAAATTCTGCAACCTCTTTACTTTCAGTAAAATAAATTGTATCGTAAACATTTAGTAAATCAATGGCTTTTTTGAAAAGTGTTTGAAGTTTATGTGGGTTGGTTTCACAATAAACAACTAATTGCTTATTTGAATTTTGCACAAAATTCAGATTATTAATTTCTCGTAAATGAAAATTAATTTCATCAATATTCTTTGGTTTACTTACAGAAAATTTATCGGAGTGATTGACAATAATTGTATCATTCTGAACATTTTTGTTTTTCAGATTATTGTGAAAATCATTAAGGCAGTTAATAGTAATATTTTCTTCTGCAATTTGGTTAATAAACAAGATGCTAGAACCAATAAATGTTCCACCTCTTGTAGAATTAGGCTCATTAGCAAAGTCGTAAATAGAATAAGCAATTATGTTTTTATTATTAAAAGTTTCTTTTCTTATAGAATAAAGTCTGCTTTTTGGAAATAATTTGATAGCAACAGTGTTAAGGTCAAAAGATTTTATCTTTTTGGGGCTTTCGCTATCACCAATAAAAAATGTTTGTCGAAAACCATACGGATTTCCAAATGTCCCAAAAGCAATTAAATTGATATTTCTGTTCATTAGGTTGTAAAGCTAAATTTTATACGTTCCCATAACGTTCCTTCATAGTCTAAAGGATAACCAACAATGCTCTTGTAAATCCATTTTGATAATTTTTCTGCAGTGTATAAATTTAATTTTGTTATTTTCTTTCTACCATCAACTTCTGCTACTTCTCCAATTGTATAGTAAGTTTTAGCCATACCATAAGTATTCATTGCAGAATATGTCATTGGTAAGTTTCTTTTTATGAAGTTTTCTAACTCGATTTCATTTGACACTCTCATTCTGTTGGAAATATCCCACTTAGAAATTACCAATATTATCTTCAATGATTTTAAGTTCACTTTTTCTTTTAAAGAACTTAAAAACTCATCAATAAATGTATCCTCCCTGTTTGCATTATCATAACTCGTGACCAATACTATAGTCAGAGAAATATTAGAATTTAGGTATGAATCTAAACTGTCATGAAAACTCCCACCTCTTCTTATTTGATAATTATTGTCTCCTGCTGTTTCTAAAAAGGATAGGTTAATTGGTCTGACCTTTTTGGATTTGTTATTCGGTTTAAAAGTAAAATCAAGTTGTGTTACTTTATCCAAAGTGGTTCTTTCGGGTAATTCGCCTTTTCGTAAATTATCTAAAAAATCAGAAATCAACATTCTTTCTTCTTTTGTATGAGTTTTACTTGGATTGATTTCTAAAACGCCTTCTTTTGTTTTTAAATAATAAAGAAGAGAAGCCAAGATTACAGACTTTCCCGAATATGCGCTTCCAAAAAAAAGCACAAATTTGCTATCCTTATTTTGAATATCCTCTTCAATAGTCTCTATTACTGGTACAGATTCTTCGTCAGAATCATTAGAAAAATGACGGGTATTGGTCGATAATGGACTTAACACTTCATTATCAATTTCTGTAAATAATGGTTTTAAATTATCTTCACTCATAATTTTGTTTTTAATATTTAAATAACCGTTTCGCTTGATGTTGTAAAAGGCCCATTTCTTTGATTCCCGTTTCTTGGGTCAGAGGGCATTAAAAGTATAATCAATAAAATACCAAAATCTAGCAATATACAACCTGCCAAGACCACAAATTGGTACATCCCAAAGTTTTTAATGGCATGGTCAAAAGCATAACCAATTTTACCTACTTCTTGGGTTTTAGAACTTGCATGTTCTATCTTTATCTTATCATCGCCCAATACCGATTTAGCTCTATTAACCAAATCGTTATATTGCTGTAATGACTTATCAACTTCGCCTTGTGCAATATCATTAATATCATTTTTAGACATTAAAAGCAGTTTTTCAATTTGCTTGTTCCAATATAACTTCGCATTTTCAACGTCAACTTTCAGTAATTTTTCCGCTGGCGAAAGTTGATCCATCATATCAATAATTTGCGTACCCATTCTTTCTGCCAAATCATCAAAATCGCCTTTATATACATTCAATAGTGTTAATTTTTTCCCTAATAATTTTTCTATATCTTCTGCCAATTTTTTTGCCCTGTCTCCAAATCCAGGATTGCCTTTATCTGCAATTTGTTTCATTAACTGTTCTGTTTTAGAAACAATATTTTGTCGCGTTCTTTCATCAGCAATAGCATAGTTTAGTTTCTTCTTTACATCTGTTTCCAGACTATTAAACTTATCATTAATATCTCGTAATTCTGTGGTATAAATATCGGTTCTCATAAACCTTGTATATAAGGCATTGAAGTTGGCTACAAAGCAAAATATTGCAAAGAAAAAATAAATAGAACTAAGACCGGTTGTTGATTTTCCTTTTATTTTGGCATTTCTGATTTGCCATAAAAGAAACAGTAAAATTAGTGAAAGCACCAATGCAATAACGAAGGAACTTCCTCCGAAAATTTGTTGCAGACCAAGCCAGGTTTGATAAAAGCTAACACCGATGAGTAAAACGGCAAGGAATGCCAAGAATAAGTCTGTTGCGGTAATGTTTTTTCCCATGTTTTATATATTAAATTTTGATACTGGACAAAAAACAGCGTAGGCTAATTCCCATTACTCGTATCAGGGGTCCTTGCAAAACCCGAAGCACAAAGCAAAAAGGAACGCCCACGCTTTAACGCAGGCGTTTCCACTTTTACTTTCCTGTGCTTCATTAGAAAATTTGCAAGGTTTCTGATACAGGAATTTTAAAGCGAAACGCTATATTTTATTTAAAAGCTATTCTGTTTTAATTCATTGATTGTTTTAGTTTACACAAATGTAAAAAATTCTTTCATTGATTATAAAATAGGCTTCATTTTTTATACTCATAAGCATAGTATGTTTTAAAACTCCACAAAATCTTATTTCAAACCCCTCACACAAAAATTCAATTTTTCCAAAAACCTATCAATTACATACAAAGGAACATTTGTCATCCGGTTTACTTCACTGTAATTGGAAAGTGAATTTCAGACAGCTGCTTTAAGCTAATATTTCTCATAAAAAATTTTAAAGCTTTTTGCAACTGCTTTTAGTGTACATATACTTGTGGTTTGCAAGCACTTAGCACAAGCCTGAAAAATAATGAAGCAGTTCGATTTATACTACTAACAGATGCCTATAATACCCTAGTCATTTTCGGTTCTAGAATCACAGAATAAAATTTCGATATAATTATTTCAAAAATACTCTTGACAAATTAAATTTGTTGCAGTACATTTGGCATCAGAAAAACAAAATAGCAAAAAATGAAATTTACAACTGCATATTGGTTTAGCCACTTTTACTTTTTTAGTAAGAGCCAGGACTAATATGCAGAAAAAATAAAGTTATTTTTTTAAGTGTATAAAAAGTCCTGGCCAATAAAGTCAGGACTTTTTTTGTAAACATATTTTATGAGTCAGAAAAAAAGAGTTGCCATACAAGGAATAAAAGCATCTTTCCACGAAGAAGCTGCCTTCAAATTTTTTGGCAGAGACATAGAAACGATAGAGTGTAACTCTTTCAAACAAACCTGCGATGCTTTGGAGAACAACCAAGCCGACTATGTAATTATGGCAATTGAAAACTCCATTGCCGGCAGCCTTTTGCCCAATTATACCCTCATCAGAGAATATGGTTTTGCGGTAGTGGGCGAGGTGTATTTGTCTATTCAGTTGCATCTTTTGGCATTACCTGGTGTAAAATTTGAAGATATTAAAACGGCTACTTCGCACCCCATTGCCATACGTCAATGCGTTGATTTTTTTGATGAATTTCCTAATATTCAGGTAGTTGAAGGTAGCGATACAGCGGCTTGTGCCAAGAAAATAAAAGACGAACAATTAAAAGACACCGTGGCCATAGCCAACACTTTAGCTGCCGAAACCTATGGTTTGCAAGTGTTAGAGAGACGCATCGAATCCAACAAAAAGAATTATACCCGTTTCCTCATACTTAAAAAAGACAAATTAGAACTGGTTAAAGGAGCCAACAAGGCTGCCATTGTTTTCCAAGTAGGCCACTACGCCGGAGCTTTGAGCCAAGTGTTGCAAATATTTGCCAACAATCATGTCAACCTTACTAAAATCCAATCGATGCCTGTATTGGGCCGACGCAACGAATACCATTTCTACATAGACTTGGAGTGGAAAAACGTAGAGAATTATGAAGCGGCTATACGCCAGGCATTAAAAATTACCACAAACTTCAACATCATGGGCGAGTTTGTGAAAAACGACAAAGTATAAATCAGCATTATTAATTAGCATAAATATCCTAAAAATGAAACTAAAGTTAAACATCGAGCCTATTGAGAATTGGTTGCAAGCCAAAAACCAACCGCTATTAATCTCTGGCCCCTGCAGTGCAGAAACCGAAGAACAGTTATTGAGCACTACCCACCTATTGGCTGCTACCGGAAAAGTGAGTGTACTAAGAGCCGGAATTTGGAAACCCCGCACCCGTCCGGGAGAATTTGAAGGTATTGGTACCATTGGTCTCGAGTGGTTGAAACGAGCCAAAGCAGAAACCGGATTGCCTACTGCTGTAGAAGTAGCCAACGCCAAACACGTTGAAGAGGCTTTGGCTGCTGGTGTAGATATTTTGTGGATAGGTGCAAGATCAACCGTTAACCCTTTCACTGTACAGGAAATAGCCGATGCACTAAAAGGACACGATATTCCGGTACTAGTTAAAAACCCTGTAAACCCCGATTTACAACTTTGGATTGGTGCACTAGAGCGCATCAACAAAGCTGGCATCACCAAATTGGGTGCAATACACCGTGGTTTTTCCTCGTTCGAGAAAAGCTCTTTCAGAAACGAGCCTATGTGGGAAATGGCCATCCAATTGAAAACACTTTGCCCAGAGTTGCCTATCATCAACGACCCAAGCCATATCTGTGGTAATCGCGAACTCATTCCTTACATCGCTCAAAAAGCGCTAGATCTTGATATGCAAGGTTTGATGATTGAATCGCACCTAGACCCATCTGTAGCCTGGACAGATGCAAAGCAACAATTGGCCCCTGCTGCCGTATCCGAACTGATGGATCGTTTAACTGTACGTGAGCCCGAATCTAAAGATGAAGCTTTTGTAGATAAACTAGCCGATTTACGTAAGCAAATTGACAAAATTGATGACTTGCTGTTGCAAAAACTAGGTGAGCGCATGAGTATTGTCGAGAAAATTGGTGAATACAAAAAGAACAACCAAGTAACCATTTTACAGGTAAACCGTTGGGATGAAATCATTAAAAAAGGTACTGCTTTTGCCAAAGCCTTGAAATTGGACACCACCTTCACCGAAAAATTCCTAGAGCTCGTACACAACGAATCAATCCGGAAACAAACCGAAATCATGAATGCCGGACAAGAGTCTAAACAAGGTATTGCTGCCGAGCAACACAGCGAAGCCAAAGCATAATAGGTATAATTAGGATATTCACTTACACAAGCGTCTCATATTGTTTGAGACGCTTGTATAAAATAAGCCAAGATAAATGCACAAGAATGCAATTCTGACTTACAAAGGCCAAGCTAATACCCAACAAGAAATACAACTTACAGGGTCAAAAAGCGAGTGCAACCGTGCTTTGGTTATACAAGCTTTGAGCCAAAACAAAGTTTCGGTAGAGAACATCTCTAATGCAGCCGATACACGTACACTAGTCAGCATTTTAAAACAACTACAAGCACCCAGTCAATCGGCAACACAAACTGTTGATGTAGGACCAGCGGGTACAGCCATGCGCTTTCTCACCGCTTTCTTGTCGATACAAAAGGGCAATTACCTCCTCACCGGAACCGAACGTATGAAACAACGCCCCATTGGCATATTGGCCGAGGCCTTGAAAAGTTTGGGTGCCCAATTATCCTATGCCGAAAATGAAGGTTACCCTCCCCTACGCATTAGCGGAGGTTTTGTTCAACAAAGTGCCCATGTAAAAATAAAAGGAGATATCAGTAGCCAGTATATCTCTGCATTATTAATGATAGCTCCATTATTAGAGAAAGGTTTGGAGTTGGAAATTGAGGGCGAGTTAACCTCACGTCCTTATGTAGAAATGACTTTGGCTATGCTGCAAGAATGTGGTATCAACTATCAATGGCAGGGCAATAAGCTGATAATTCCTCACCAAGATTTTAAGCCGGCAAAACTTATTGTTGAACCCGATTGGAGTGCGGCATCATACTGGTACAGCTTGGTAGCACTGGCCAACAACCTAAAAATTAGCCTACCCTATTTGCGAGAGAAGAGTTTGCAGGGCGATAGCCAAATAAAAACCATTATGCAAAGGTTTGGGGTGCTTACCGAAAGAACTGATAAGGGTATTGCACTAAGCCAACAAAGCAGTACTAGCAACAACACTGAAATTTTAGATTTGAAAACTTGCCCAGATTTGGCACAAACCATTATTGTTGTAGCCGCCGCACAAGGCAAAAACCTATCTTTTACTGGCTTAGAGACCCTTAAAATTAAAGAAACCGACCGTGTAGCTGCATTACAAAATGAACTGGCAAAAATTGGTGTAAAACTAATAGAGCAAGATCTGGTGTACACACTCGACTGTTCGCAGCTCCATTTCCCCAAAAAACTCTTTGTAGCTACTTATGAAGATCATCGGATGGCCATGGCCTTTGCCCCTTTGGCTTTGTTGATTGATGAGTTAGAGATTGAGGATTACCAAGTAGTTGAGAAATCTTATCCTTATTTTTGGGAAGATTTGAAAAAAATTGGTTTTGAATTAGAAGTACAATAAACAAAACATTTCAACATGGCAGGCAGCAACACCTTTGGACATACTTTTACCATTAGCACATTTGGCGAATCGCACGGTGTTGCTATCGGGGTAATTTTGGATGGTTGTCCGGCCGGACTACCAATTGACCTTGATTTTATACAAGCAGAATTGGATAAACGCCGACCCGGTCAATCAAAGATTACCACACAACGCAAAGAAAGCGATACCGTACAAATATTATCGGGGGTATTTGAAGGAAAAAGTACCGGAACCCCTATTGCCATGCTGATACCCAACGAAGATCAGCGCAGCAAAGACTACGGCCACAATATTGATGTGTACCGCCCCAGCCATGCCGACTACGTGTATGATGCAAAATACGGTATTCGTGACCATCGCGGTGGTGGAAGATCATCAGCCAGAGAAACCGCAGCACGTGTAGCCGCTGGGGCAATTGCCAAATTATTGCTAAAACATTATAATATCGAAATTTTTGCACATGTTAGTTCGGTAGGCAATATTGATGCTCCCAATATCGAGCACCAAGAAATTGCTACATTAATAGCCCAAAGAGAAGCTAACATTGTGCGTTGCGTAGATCCGGCAAGTGCACAAGAAATGATAACCTACATTGATAGTGTGCGAAAAGACGGTGATACAGTGGGCGGCAAAGTCTCGTGTATCATACGCAATTGTCCGGCAGGTTTGGGTAGTCCGGTTTTTGACAAATTACATGCCGATTTGGGTAAGGCTATGCTTAGTATCAATGCGGTGCATGGCTTTGAGTACGGATCAGGATTTGAGGGCACCAGCATGAGAGGTTCTGAACACAACGATATCCCACTCCCTAAAAAAACTGGCGAACAACAATTTAAAACCATCAGCAATCATGCAGGGGGCATACTGGGCGGAATAAGCAACGGTATGGATATCAATTTTAGGGTAGGCTTTAAACCTGTAGCTACGATTATGCACAACCAAGCTACCATCAATGCTGCTGGTGAAGCTGCCGAAATTAAGGGTAAAGGTCGTCACGACCCTTGTGTTGTACCCCGTGCAGTTGTTATTGTAGAAGCTATGGCCGCACTGGTAATAGCTGATCATCTGCTACGAAATAGAACCGTAAAACTTTAAATAACTAAAAGAGGCTGACAAATATTTGTCAGCCCTTTTTACTATAAGTTTTTCCTCACTCCTTGCTTATTTCTTAAGCTGAGCAATGATTAAATTAGCTAATTCTTCGCCAATGCGTTCTTGAGCTTCGTTGGTTGCAGCACCAATATGCGGTGTCAAAGAAATCTTAGGATGTTTCAGCACTGCTTCGGCAGGAGTAGGTTCATTCTCAAATACATCGAGCCCGGCAAAAGCCACTTTACCACTATCCAAAGCGGCAATAAGTGCTGTTTCATCTATAGTGCCTCCTCTTGAGCAATTCACAATGGCTACACCATCTTTCATACTCGCAAACTCGGCTTGACCCAAAATAGGCTTATCGGCAAATGGTGTGTGTATAGAAATAAAATCACTGTTACGAATGACTTCGTCCAAACTAGTGGTCTTAACAGGTATATCTACTTGAATGCCTTGTGTAAGTTGAAGCTTAATATTTCCCTCGAAAGGATACAAATCATAAGCCAACACGTCCATACCCAAACCCAAAGCTACAGCCGCTGTTTCTTTACCAATACGGCCAAAACCGATAATCCCTAAGGTTTTACCCCTAAGCTCTACCCCTTTGGCATAAGCTTTTTTAAGGGCGTTGAACTTGGTATTGCCCTCTACTGGCATTTTTCTGTTAGCATCTTGCAAAAACCGCACACCACTAAATAAATGAGCAAAAACCAGTTCGGCAACAGACAAAGAAGAAGCTGCCGGTGTATTTATTACGGCCAAACCTTTTGAACGAGCATATTCTACATCAATATTGTCCATGCCCACACCACCACGACCAATTAACTTAAGATTAGGGCAGGCATCTATCAGTTCTTTTCTAACCTTGGTTGCACTTCGTACTGTTATGGCATCATAATTATTCAGCACTTCAATCAATTTTTCTTGAGGTATATTTTGGGTATCTACCTCAAAGCCGGCATTTTCCAATAGTTGTTTACCTAGTGGATCTATACCGTCGTTTGCTAATATTTTCATTTGTTTAAATTTCAGTTATTAATTTCAATAAAGATGTTTTAAATAGGTAGATGAGAAGTTTAAGCTAGGTGTAATTTTTCAAAATCTTGCATAACCGATACCAAGGCTTCAACACTTGATAGAGGAAGAGCGTTGTAAAGCGAAGCTCTGAAACCACCCACACTGCGGTGCCCTTTAATACCTTCCATGCCTCTTTCGTTGGCAAATTTTGCAAATTCTTTCTCCAAATCGGGATTTTCCATTACAAAACAAACATTCATTCGAGAGCGATCCTCTAGTTTTGCAGTACCTTTGAAAAGCGAATTTCTATCTATCTCGGCATATAAGGTATTAGCTTTTATTATGTTCTCTTTTTCGATAGCTGCAACCCCTCCTTTTGCTTTTAACCAACGTAAATTGAGCATAGCTACGTAGATAGAGAAAACCGGAGGTGTGTTATACATCGACCCTGCATTGCTGTAGGACTGATAATCTAACATTGCCGGTATCGAACGTCCAGATTTGCCTAAAACTTCGTCTTTCACAATGGCAATGGTTAAGCCTGCTGGACCGATATTTTTTTGAGCACCTGCATAAATGAGCGCATACTTAGACACATCAACCGGTCTGCTCATTATATCTGATGACATATCGCACACCAAAGGTATTTCTACTTGCGGCACTTCTAAAAGTTCGGTACCGTAAATGGTATTGTTGGACGTGTAGTGGAAGTAGGCACTGTCTTGCGGAACAACATACTCTTTTGGAATATAAGTGTAATTGGCCTCTTTAGAGCTAGCTACAATCTGTGCCTGTCCAAAATGTTTCACCTCTTTTGCGGCTTTTGTTGCCCAAACACCAGTGTCCAAGTAAGCTGCCGTTTGGCCTTGGGGTAATAAATTCATGGGCACCATCGCAAACTGCGTGCTTGCTCCACCTTGTGCCAATACAACCGAATAACCTTCAGGCACTTGCAAAAGTTCCTTAATTAAACTAATGGTTTCATCAACAACAGGTGCAAACTCTGCCGAACGATGCGATACTTCCAAGATAGATAAACCTTGTTTGAAGTCGAGTACCGCCTCGGCTGCTTGTTTAAACACCTCTTGTGGTAAAATACAGGGGCCAGCCCCAAAATTGTGTCTCATCTTTTTTGAAATTTAGTAGCCACAAAATTAACATTATGACAGCCAAACAAGAATAATTTTATCAAATAAATAAGTTGTTAAACATAAGTTTGACAAAAATCTAATAATTTGAATACCTATCGAAATCAGTTCTTCAGTTTCAACACCAATTTGACATTTAATTGTCTTGCTGTCAAATAATTTGGAATGGCGTAACTGACATTATCTACATCCTTTAGCCACAGATAAGAAACCGTATTATTGATATTGAATAGATTGAAAATTTCTGCATAAGCTATTACCGAATCGAAGTTCTTCGAGAGAAAAGACCAGCGTTTCTTTTGTTGAGGATCTAAAAAATCGGTAGAGAAGCCTATATCTACTCGTCTATAACTCGGAATACTAAAATCATCACTATAGGTATTACTATACGGCGAACCTATGGGCAAGCGAGAGCCGTAGAGCATGTTGAGGTGAACTTTATAGGTTGGGCTACGGAACAATCGGTCTTGGAAGAACAATGATACGTTTAGCCTTTGGTCGGTAGGTCGTTTCAAATAACCCGGGTACACCAAACTGGTATTTCCGTTAGCATCTTTTTTCAAATAACTATCGTTATATATATCTTGGTTAGCTTTTAGTAAGGAGATACGAAAATAAGACATCAAGTCTTTCACCAATTCGCCTCCTACCGAAAAATCGGCTCCAAGTGTGTGTCCATTTGCCAATTGGTTGGGCATATATTTCACCCTTACATTGTCAATAGTATAAGGTATCAATCTGTCTGCATATTTATAGTACAGCTCTGAGGTAAATTTAAGTACTGTCCCCAAGCCTATAAAAGAAAAATCGTAGGCTGTAGAGAGGTTGTACGAACGTTGTGCCTTTTGTGTCAGCAGCAAATGACCCGCAACATCTCGCAAGCTTCGGTAACTGGGCTGTTGGTAATAGATGCCGGCAGCAAAACGCCACTCCTCTTTTGCCGAGGGACGAAAAGCCATCATAAGGCGAGGGCTAAGCAAGTGTTCGGTGCTCAAGCTGGTTTTGCTCCAACGCAAACCCAATTGCAAACTTGTTTTGCTACTGATGGTAATATCATCTTGCAGGTATGCCGATAAATTATTTGTGCTTAATTTATTGCTTGAGAAAACCAAATTTTGAAACGTGTACGACTGGGTGTTTGTGGGCAATACATACCCGGCAGAGTCGATGTAACTGTACTCATTTAGCTTATCGCTATACTGGGCGTTCTCAAAACGTAATCCATAACTCAAATTGTGATGACCGTTTAACTGGTGTTGTATTTTTATGGCCGAGCTAAGCAAATCGGTATTGAGTTTGTTTCTGGCATAACTGTAATAACTACCCAAACCTCGGTTCTTTCGTATTGGTCCAAAATTAGCCTGTGTTGCAGACTGGTCAATTTCTTCAAAAACATAAGCACCGTCAATATCAAAACGCTCTCGCTCGATGAAGCCAAAATAGCTGTTTACCCATTTTACAGCCATATTTCTGTTGGGACTATAATTGAGCGTGAGGGCTGCACCTTGATTTTGGTAATCATCTATTTCTTGGCCTTCGTAATCAATCTTTAGGCGCATGGGCTTGTCCAATGTTCCAAACAGCGTTTCCCTACTCTCGGGCACTAACCGAAAACGCCCGGTATTAAAATTGACCATCAAATTTAGGCTAAACCGTTCTGAAAATTGTTGGTGATAAAGGGTTTGAATATCAAAAAAATTGGGCGAATAGGCACCCTGCTGGTCTTGGGTACTTAGTAGGTTTTTATTGTTTTTGTGTCTAAAACCAAATAACCAATACGATTTATCAGCCTTTTGCTTGATGCTCAACGATTGGCCCAATAAGCCAAGCCCCAACAAAATGGAGTTACTATCGGGCCGATCATAACGCACATCAAGCACTGACGATAGTCTATCGTCATACTTTGCGCCAAAACCACCAGCAAAAAAACTAGCTTTACTCACTAAATCAGGATTAATAAAGCTTAGCCCTTCTTGCTGTCCGTTGCGAACCAGTATTGGCCGATTAATCTCAACATCGTTAACGTAAATTAGGTTTTCGTCAAAATTACCGCCCCGCACACTGTATTGCGAGCTCAGCTCGTTATTGGTTGACACACCGGGTAAGGTTTTCAATACCGATTCAAAATTAAGGGAGGCCAAAGGCATGTTGACTATTGCCCCGAGCTCTATTTTTCGGGCATTTCTAAGCGAAACATCTTTTTGAGTGACCTCAACGTTTTTCAACTCCTTAACATCGGGCAGCAACACAACATTGCGCTGTATTTGACTGCCTTTCTCTGCACTAAATTTTAAAATTTCGGTTTTGTGTCCTATCAACTTGTAGCTTATAGAAAAATTGGATAAGCGAGAGCTGATTTCGTAATACCCTTTTTCATCACTTATGGTTTTGGCAGCCAAACCTACAAGACTCACATTTACCTTTGCCAAGGGCTTATTATCTTGATCATAAACCACACCGCTCACCTTTACCATTTGCTGGGCAAATAGGCCATTGGCTAAAAGCATAATCACAACGAAAGGCAAAAGCAGTCTGTACATCAAATGCTAGCTAAATGAAATATCTGCTTTTACTTGTTTTAAATCGGCTATCATTTGTGTGGGGTTTTCGGCAGCAAAGACGGCATTGCCTGCCACCAACACATCGGCACCTGCCGCTACCAAAGCCGAAATATTTTGCAAACCCACACCGCCATCTACTTCTATCAACAAATCGGGATGGCTTGCTTGAGCCATTTGCCTCAACTGCTTTACCTTCTGTAAGCTTTGCGGAATAAATTTCTGTCCGCCAAAACCTGGATTTACCGACATCACCAAAGCCAAATCAATATCTTGCAAAATATCTTGTAACACACTTACCGGCGTGTGCGGGTTAAGTGCAACACCAGCTCGGCAACCTTGGTCTTTTATCAATTGCAAACTACGGTGCAAATGGGTACAAGCCTCATAATGTACCGTAATCACATCGGCACCTGCCTTTGCAAATTCGGCTATATAACGATCCGGATCTACAATCATCAAATGTACATCAAAAGGCTTTTTAGCATATTTTTTGGCTGCTTTAATAACCGGAAAACCAAAAGAAATATTCGGTACAAACACGCCATCCATTACATCAACGTGGAACCAATCGGCTTGGCTTTGGTTTATCATTTCGACATCTCTTTGCAGGTTTGCAAAATCTGCTGATAAAATGGAAGGGGCAATTAGGTGTTTCATAAATCAGGGTTTCGATTTTATAAGATAAATCTGTTGAATACTTTTTGCGGTGCAATTTACATTTTTTTTAGGGCTATATAAACTTATTGCTACACTTGTATTGCGTAAATCAACTCAATTTGGTGTTTGCTAGCCAAACAGATAGTTGGCTGTCATTTTACCAGCAATCGTACAAAATTTAACAGCCATAAAAACATTGGACTAAGTTTTGTAACTTTGAAATAGAATTTAACGATAAAAAATAATGGCCAACAAATATGTAAACTTTATCACGGACGAGCATTTACTGGATTGCGTTGAGAATTTGCATAAAGCATATTTACGAGCCAAAAATAACATTTCCAAAAAGAGTTTCTACTCCAATAAAGTTGATACCATTAAACTTACTTTTGATGCTAAATTCAACGACATCAGCGAAGACGTTTTAATTCAGTCGGAAATACTTCGCCAAATTGACAAATCCATAAACAACTCAATCGGAACTTTCCATGAACAAATTTTAGGCGGAATAAAAGGATTTGAAGTTGGAAATTTGAGTGGTTTTGATATCAAAGCGACTAATAATACACTTTTTGCCATTTTTGGGAAAACTACCATTCCAAAAAACATTTCGGATGCAATTTTTGACAAATTAGCGAATACTGCAAGAGTATTTTTGAAGGCAAAATTCTATTATATTTTGTTAGATGACCGTACAGATTTAAATGAAAAATGGGTTATTGGACACGAGGATTATAGTGTAAGCCAAAAACGGGTTTTCAAAATTTCTTTGAAAGAATTTTATCATATAATTACATTACAAAAAGATGCACTTCATCAATTACAGTATAATCTGCCTATTGTCATAGAAGATTATCTTGTTAAATCACACTAAAAGACTTTGCTTTTCTTCCTCAAATACACCTGTTTCAATAATAGATTTTATCAGCACTTCAATAACGGGAACAGATACGCTATTTCCTACTAATTTCATCCACCTTGCCCGATTTTCCGGAAGTTCAAAGTTTTTTGGAAAACCTTGGATAATACAGGCTTCTTCTTTGGTTATTTTACGGTATTTTTCTTTTTTGTAAACTTCTGAAATGAATTTTTCTCTAAATTCTTTTTCGTTTTTAGCCTCAATGATTTCGGTTGTAATAAAGTCATTTGTATCGCTCGCTACCAATGTCGGGAAAATATCAGAAGTAGGTAAAAATACTCTGTTTACTCCGTAAAGTCCTGTGCTTATCTTGGTATTTTTGAAATCGTAACGCACTTCGATACATTCCAAAATTCCTTTTTCGATTAAACTATCAATGATATTTAAAAGATTGATTTTGTTTAATTTGAAATTCTTATTAGACTTTAACTCATCAATTATCAAAACATTTCCCGAATGATATCCCGATAAAATCAACTGTTCTTCATCACTGCAATTTTCATTATTTTTATCAGTTATTTTAAATAAATATTGTTCAGGTTTTAGTATTTCTTTTTCGACCAAAACATCTATTTCAGATTGAGAAACATCCGAAATCAATTCCTGAAAATGTGCTAATGATAAAGGATTTCCGTCTAATTTTCCATATTTACTTTTTCTGCGGTTTCGCAATAAAGCAAGGCAAATTTCTTTCTCTCTTTCGGTTGTCTGCAAAATATCCCAAGAGTGAATGGTGGAGTGTCCGTTTCGCAAATCGTTAAACAAAAAATAATCGTTCAGTCCGTTTGTGGAAGAAAGGCTCATATTTCCGTTAGTAACCAAATTGCCAAACAAATCCAACTCTGATGCACTATTTTTGGTTTTTACTACAACTCCTAAAACATCAGCAAGGGTCATTTTTTCTTTTGCGTATTTTTTATTGATTTTAAAGGCGTGAAAATCCTTTTCATTGTCAAAACCAATAATATAAATCCGCACCCGATTTTGTGGAACGCCAAAATCCGAAGAATTGATTACATAAACATCAGCAAAATATCCTGCTTCTTTTATCCTGTCTAAAATATACTTCAGAGCTTTTTTGTTTCTTGGGTCAACCAAACCTTTCACGTTTTCAAAGATAAAAACCTTGGGACGAGATTGATTGAGCAAATAAATGGTATCGTTCCAAAGTTGTCCTCGGTCATCATCAAATCCTAAATTTTTACCCGCAATAGACCAACTTTGGCAAGGAACACCACCTACTAAAACATCGTGTTGGGGCAATGATTTTAACTTGGTTATATCTCCAAGATTACTACTTTCATCTTCCTGAAAATTCTTGCAATAATAGGTAATGGCATCTTTGCTTATTTCGCTAAAACCAAAGCACTCACCACCGCTTCGCTCCAAAGCCAAACGAAATCCGCCAATGCCAGCAAATAAATCTATGAATGTAAATTTTTTTATCATTTCAATAAATCTTCAATTTGGTTTATCGGTGGTTCTATTTCTAAAAACTCTCTGTAAATCCGTTCTTTGTATTCTTTTCCGAGCTTATTGATTTCACTGATGAAATTCTTATACGTTCCTTTACCACCTATCAATTCCCAAAATTCATTTCCAATCAAAACCGCACAATCATTTTGCATATCAAACCAACGCAAAGGAAAAGCCCATTTGTAATCTTCCTTTTTACCGTAAGGATTGTAAGGCAAAGCATAATATGCAAAATCAACAGGTTTGTTTTCCATACACATCAATTTGAAAATCTTTTCTTTGCTCACTTTTGTTTGGTCGCTGTTAGGCAAAGGACCTTTTAATTCAAAAGCATATTTTTCTCCACTCTCAACATTCTCCACATAAATATCACAAACTACACTTACAGGTATAGAATTTCCGCCACCTGCTTTCACATAAGCCAATTCTTCTGCCCAATTTGGTTTTTGTTTGTCATTACCTTTTTGGTGTTCCAATTTATTCAACACTTCTTGAATACGCCTTAAACTTTCACTTCCAACCGTGCCGTTTACGATATATCCCATTTCACATTTTCCGTGGTTTTCAATCGCAACGACTTGTGCTAATTTTTCCCAAACACCGCCAAAAGGTGTTACAAAACGTCTTTCAAAATGTGAGCCTTTGAAAATTTCATCAGGAACAAGAGCCGAATACAAAGGCTTTGTCGAATGATGTTTTTCTTTGATAAAAGGGTCTTTAATCAATACGTTATACATCACTCGTTCCATCAAATTTTCTATGATTTCCTTAATTGCTTTCGCAACTCTTTGTTCTCTGTTCATTTTTTGGTTTTATAAAGTTCGTTTAAAAATTTGACGACTGAATAGCCTATTTCTTTTCCAAAATTAACAGGAAATGTTGTTGCTATTTGCTTGTATTGTTGTGCTAATGAACCTGCAAACTCCCAATCATCGGGAAAGGTTTGTATTCTCGCATATTCACGAACGGTAAATGGACGAGTTTCGTCGGGGTGGCAACGTTCGGTTTGTTTTTGTGCCGGACTACAAGTCAACGTTAAACAAGGTTCGTCCCAGCCAATTCTCCGGGCAATACCGGTTTTTCCACCGCCTAAATGAAAACTTCCACCCATAAATTCCTTTTGAATTTCCAAAGGTAAATCACGCCAATATCCTTTTGGCGGCACCAAATCTAAAACCGATTTTTTACTTGCAGGATACTTTGCACCGTTTGATTTTGGTACATTACAATCATACAATTCGCCTTTTTTCAAGGCATCTTTTAAGTTGTAAATTTTCTTGTAGGGTTTGGGATACTCGTATTTTACATCAATATCTTTTCTGACACCTACCAAAATCAAACGCTCTCTTTTTTGTGGAACTTTATAATGTATCGCTTTTAAAACTTCAACAGGAACAACGTTGTAGCCGATTTCGTCTAAAATAGAAATCATTCCTTGTAAAGTTTTTCCGTTTTCGTGACTCAATAAACCACGCACATTTTCACCAATACAAATCGGTGGATTTACCTCTTTGACGACCCTTGCAAACTCATAAAAAAGTGTTCCTCTTGCATCTGCCAAACCTAATTTTTTTCCTGCGTAACTAAACGCTTGACAAGGAAATCCACCAGTTACAACATCTACCTTATCTTTGTATTCCGAGAAATCAAAATCTTTAATATCGCCCTCCAAAACTTTCCAATTCGGGCGGTTTTTTCGTAAAGTAGCACAAGCAAATTTGTCAATTTCATTAAGAGCCACGCATTTCAAACCTGCCTTTTCCATTCCAACAGCTAAACCACCTGCTCCTGCAAAAAGCTCCAAAACTTTATACTCAAAATTCGGTTCAACAAAATTAGAAACTGGTTCTATTACATCAGCCTGAACAAAATTTGCAAATATTTCCAATACCTCGGATTTTCGATAAACACGATAATTGCTCATCGGATCACGCACAGCCGACAACTTACCTTCTTCGTCCCATCTACGCAAAGTTTTTGTGCTTTTATTTAGCAATTTTGCTGTTTCTGAAATCGTTATATATTCACTCATAACCCAATTATACAACATTATACATTGGTTACAAATTTAATATAAACTTTTGTATCAACAAATAACAGATAAAAAAAACGGTATCCAGTAAATTATTACCTAAAACGGAGCAAACATAATTTTAATCAACTTTTTACCATAATTAAACTTTATTAATACTCAGCGTTAAAAAATGCCCTCTTTCGGCAATATCCCAACCGTTAGCTAATACATAAATCAGAAGCTGAAGCATACATAGCCCAAGTTTTTTAACATGCGAAAATCAAGAGTAGCAGCTTAAAACTCCCTTCAATGCATTATATTTGTAGGCAAATCAGATTTTAAGACGATGGAAAGAAAGTGGTTTCAGTATTGGTTTAACTCACCTTATTACCATATCCTCTACGGGCATCGAGACAACCAAGAGGCCGAAATGTTGATGGATAATCTCTTGGCTCATCTGAAACCTCCGGCAAAAAGCAAAATTGTAGATATAGCTTGCGGACGAGGAAGGCACTCTATTTACCTACACAAAAAAGGCTATGATGTTACGGGTTTTGATTTGGCCGAACAAAGCATTCGTTTTGCACAACAGTTTGAGCAAAAAGACCTACATTTTTTTGTACATGACATGAGAAAAAGTGCTTACATCAATTATTTTGATTATGCTTTTAATCTCTTTACCAGTTTTGGTTATTTCGATACTGAGAAAGAACACCTGGATGCACTTACCGCTTTTAGAAAGAGCCTAAAACCCAATGGGGTTTTAGTGATGGACTATTTCAACACAAAAAAAATTATTGCCAACCTTACACAACAAGAAATAAAAACCATAGAGGGCATTGAATTTCATTTGCACAAATTTGTGAGTGATGGCAAAATTATTAAACACATCAATTTCGAGCACAAACTAAAAGCCTATGCTTTCGAAGAAAAAGTACAAGCTTTCTTGCTCGAAGATTTTGAGCGCATGTTGATGAAATGCGGTCTTACAATTACTGAAAAATTTGGTGATTACCAACTCAATCCCTACAACGAACTTCAATCGGATCGACTAATCATGATCTGCAAAAAAATATAATGCAAGAGCTCTTACAACTCGATACGGCACTCTTCCTAAAAATCCATCAAGGGATGAGTAATGCTTTTTTTGATGTGTTGATGCCTATTTTACGCAACCGTTTTACTTGGGTGCCACTTTACCTTTTTCTCATCGTATTTTGCTGGCTCAAATACAAAAAAACCGGACTTTACATTATAGGTTTCGCACTGTTTACCTTTGCCATCGGCGATTTAACCGCATCACGACTCATAAAACCGGCCGTAGAGCGCACCCGACCCTGCAATGAAGTGCAACTTGCTTCTAAAATTATACACCGAGTAAAGTGCGGGAGCGGAAAGAGTTTTCCATCGGCACATGCCACCAACCATTTTGCCATTGCAATATTCTTCATTTCGGTCTTTTACAAACAATGGAAAGCTGTTTTGCCAATTGGGCTAGCCTGGGCAGCTTCTATCAGCTTTGCCCAAATCTATGTAGGGGTACATTATCCACTTGATGTGTTGGCTGGTACTATTTTAGGAATTTGCATCGGAATTTTCACGTCTAAGCTCTATTGGAAATTTAAACCGCAAGAATAATGGGAACTTGGAAATTTCTAGTTTTGTTCTTTTCTGCCTTTTTGGGTGGACTAGCTATCTTTGCTGTAAAAAATGACAAGAGTCAATGGCTAAAGCTAATTTTATCTTTTAGTGGGGCCTACCTCTTTGCCATTACCGTATTGCACCTCATACCCGATGCCTACCACGGTAATGACGGGCATACCATTGGGGTATATATACTAGTCGGTTTCTTGCTGCAAGTTGTTTTAGAGCAATTTTCGGAAGGTATAGAGCATGGTCACATCCACAAGCACCACCATAGCCATGCTTTCCCCTACGGCATTATGATAAGTCTTTGCCTACACGCCTTTTTAGAGGGAATGCCCCTGGCAAAAGACCACCACAACGAGTTTATTTTTGGCATTGCACTGCACCATATTCCTGCAGCATTTGCCCTAGCCAGTATTTTATTGCAAAACCACATCAGCAAAAAAGGTATTGTATTGTATGTTGCACTTTTTGCGATAATGGCTCCTTTGGGTTATTACATCAGTCTAGGGTTGAGTAACGGAAGTATTGGCGGTATCGAAGCCAATTTCAACAAAATTATGGGTGTTGTTATTGGTATTTTCTTGCACATCTCAACCACTATACTTTTCGAGTCCAGTGCAGAACACAAAATCAATATTCGTAAAATGATAGCCGTATTACTCGGAATTGGCGTGGCCTTGCTAGGCATAGGAGGTCATGTACACTAAACCTATCATAAACCTGCAATATTTACGATTATAAAAAAGCATCGTATTTAGTTTAGAGCCGAAACATTATCTTTGCGCCATGCAGCTACTACAGCAAGTAAAACACTTGGTTATTAAAGAAATTGTACTCGAGTGGCGTTCAAAATACGCTTTGAACGGAGTTTTGCTGTATGTAGTTTCTACGGTTTTTGTTTGTTACCTCTCTTTTTTGAGTATTGATAAGTTAACTTGGAACGCATTGTTCTGGATTATCATGCTCTTTGCTTCAATCAATGCCATTGCTAAAAGTTTTTTACAAGAAAGCAAGGGCAGGCATCTGTACATTTATACCCTAACCAGTCCAGTAGCTTTAATTATTGCCAAAACTATATATAATAGCCTATTAATGCTGGTACTTACACTAACCGCATTGGCATTTTATAGTTTGGTTTTTAAGCCGCATGAAGAGATAGATATATTAATGTATTTGCTGGCAGCAGTATTGGGTAGCCTTTGCTTTTCTACCATTTTCACAATGGTATCGGCCATTGCCTCTAAAACAGGAAACGGCGGTATGTTGATGGCAATTTTAAGTTTCCCTATCATTATCCCGGTTTTAATAGTACTTATTAAACTAGCAAAAAACGCCTTAGACCATCTCGACCGTAGTATGAGCCTCGATGAAATTGGTCTGCTGGCTGTCATAAATGTGATGGTAATGACTGTTGCACTCTTGTTATTTCCCTACCTTTGGAAAGATTAATAAAAAAATCCCACAACACAGAAAAAGATTAACACAACATGTATAAAATTTGGTGGAAAATACTCGCTTCGATATTGATTTTGTATGCAACCATAGGCGGTTTGCTATTAGATGTACCCCGTTTGGCTATCCTAAATGAAACCATACGCAATCTATATTTTCACGTGCCCATGTGGTTTTCGATGATTGTACTTTTTGGAATTTCAGTAGTTTACAGTGTAAAATACCTGAGTAGCCAAAATGAGCTTGATGACAGAAAGGCCGTAGAAGGTGCCAATACCGGTATTATTTTTGGATTACTTGGTTTAGTAACGGGAGCTTTGTGGGCTAACTACACATGGGGGCAATTTTGGAGCTTCGATCCCAAACAGAATTTTGCAGCCATCTCTATACTTCTCTATTTCGCCTATTTTATTTTAAGAAATGCAATTGACGAAGAACAAAAAAGAGCAAAAATAGCTGCGATTTACAATGTTTTTGCTTTCCCAATGATGGTGGTCTTACTCTTTGTGCTACCACGCTTACAAGATTCGCTGCACCCTGGAAACGGTGGCAACCCGGGTTTCAACTCATACGATTTGGATAGCCGTATGCGAATGGTCTTTTATCCAGCCGTTATAGGATGGATATTAATAGGCTATTGGATTTACAGCCTCAGATTGAGAATTAAAACAATAGAAAACAAGCATTTATAAATACATTATGAAATCTGCGATAAGCTTACTGAGCCTGATGTTCGTTTCTATGACAGCATGGGCACAAAACCAAGATATTGAAATGGCCGATACCCTGCGCCAAGATGGTAAAATCTATGTGGTGGTGCTATGTATTGTAGTAATTTTAATTGGCTTGTTGGCCTACCTCTTTAAAATGGACAAACGTGTTAAAATGTTAGAAAAAAAATACAAGGACAAAAACTGATTTTAAAGCCCTTTTAAGGGGCTTTTTCAAAAAGTGTTAGCCGTACACTAAGCAAAATTTCCATTGACAAATGGTTTTATTTGATGCACCTTTACCCCCGTAAAAGCATTAACCCAAAATTTTTAAAAATGGCTAATACAGCAAATGAAATGAGTTTTTTCAATGACGTTTGTAAGAACTTCGACAATGCAGCGAGATTTACCTCGCATCCACAAGGTTTACTAGACCAAATTAAAGCTTGTAACAGTGTTTACCGTTTTCAATTCCCCATCCGTCGAGGAAACGGTTTTGAAGTAATCAACGCATGGCGTGTAGAGCACTCGCACCACATGAACCCTACCAAAGGGGGTATTCGCTACAGCGAAATGGTTAACGAAGACGAAGTAATGGCGCTGGCCGCTCTGATGACCTACAAATGTGCTATCGTAAACGTACCCTTTGGGGGAGCAAAAGGCGGTATCTGTATCAACCCCAAAAACTATAGTGTAGCCGAGCTCGAAACCATTACCAGACGCTACACCACAGAACTAATCAAAAAGAATTTTATAGGTCCCGGCATAGACGTGCCCGCCCCCGATTACGGATCGGGCGAACGTGAAATGAGCTGGATTGCTGATACCTATGCCACCATGAACCCCGGCTCTTTAGATGCTTTGGGTTGTGTAACCGGCAAACCCATTGCCCTACACGGCATCAGAGGGCGCAAAGAAGCTACCGGTAGAGGTGTGGCTTTTGCTGTGCGTGAGTGTGTGAGCCATGCCGAAGACATGAAAAAGCTTGGCCTGAGTGCTGGTTTAGAAGGCAAAAAAGTAATTGTACAAGGCATGGGTAATGTAGGTTTTAATGCAGCCAAATACATTGCAGAGTTTGGTGGTGTAATTGTAGGGATATGCGAATACGAAGGTGCTATTTACAAAGCCGATGGCTTGAATATAGATGAAGTTTTTGCACACCGAAAAAACACCGGTTCTTTATTAGGTTTTCCGGGAGCAAAAGATTTTAAAAACTCTGCCGAAGGTTTGGAACAAGCTTGCGACATTTTAGTACCCGCAGCACTCGAAAACCAAATTACTGTACACAACATCCGAAACATCAAAGCTAAAATAATTGCCGAAGGTGCCAACGGCCCATGTACACCCGAGGCCGAAGAAATTTTCAGTGAAATGGGTGGAATGATTATCCCCGACATGTATTGCAATGCTGGCGGTGTAACGGTAAGTTATTTTGAGTGGCTCAAAAACCTATCACACGTTGCTTTTGGGCGCATGGAAAATCGTTATGCCGAAAATTCCAACGCCAATCTAATCAACACCCTCGAAAATTTAACAGGTAAAACCATCCCACCAGAAAACCGTTTGATGATTGTAAAAGGTGCATCTGAATTGGATTTGGTAAACTCTGGGCTTGAGGACACCATGATACACTCATATCGTGAGATAAGAGAAAAACTGGTTCAGCAACCCGAAGTGGGCACTCTACGTACCGCAGCGTTTGTAAATTCTATCAACAAAATTGCAGTTTCGTACATGAATTTGGGTATTTGGCCCTAATCTGCAATAAACAGTTTAAAAAGCCCCGCTTTTGGGGCTTTTTTTTATCAATAAATTGTCATGTTATACCTAAACAGGCTTTGCCCCTGATAGTTTTTATATCTTTGTTTGCTAAACTACTATTATATTGTTAAGATGAGAAAAAGTGCAATCATCGGCTTAATTACTATTGCAATCTGCATCGGATTCTTGGTTAGCCTCAATGCCGATACCGACTCGTACTCCAATTTTGAAGATGCCAAAAAATCTCAAAAAGAAGAACACGTAATGGGTTATTGGGAAAAAGAAAAAGGTATGTACTACGATGCTCAAAAAGATCCTAACCATTTTGCTTTTTACATGAAAGATGAAGAAGGCACAGTAAATAAAGTAGTACTAAATGGCTCAAAACCACAAGATTTTGAACGCTCGGAAAAATTAGTACTAATTGGCAAAATGGAGAACGATACCTTTTACGCCTCAAAGATTTTGATGAAATGCCCATCAAAATATAACGACAATATGGTAGAGGTTAATCAGGACGGAACAGTTAAAGAACTCAAAAAATCTTAATGGACATACAATTTGTTGGAGAAAACCTATTGCCCGGTAAAATAGGTCAATTTTTTATTGTTTTGGCTTTTGGAGCCTCTCTCCTTTCACTTATCGCTTATTTTTTTGCTGCTAAAAATCAAAATACAGAAGATAAATCCTGGACAAAAATTGGCCGAATCGCATTCTTTATCAACGTTTTAAGTGTGATAGGTATAGGAGCTACGTTGTTTTATCTTATCCTCAACCACTACAACGAATACAACTATGTATATTCACACTCATCCAAAGAGCTACCTGTCTATTACATCGTATCGGCCTATTGGGAAGGGCAAGAAGGTAGTTTTTGGCTTTGGGCGTTTTGGCAATCATTACTAGGTATCATCCTAATTTGGAAGGCTAAAACCTGGGAAAATCCTGTTATGGCGGTTATTGCACTTTCGCAACTGCTATTAAGCTCTATGCTTTTGGGTATTGATGTTTTGGGACTACGTGTAGGTTCATCGCCATTTATTTTGTTGCGTGATGCTGTAAACCTAAAAGAGATGGCTCCCGTTTTTGCCGATCCAGAAATCTACAAAAACTATTTGCAATATATAACCGATGGCAGAGGGCTCAACCCACTTTTGCAAAACTATTGGATGGTTATTCACCCTCCTATGCTATTTTTGGGATTTGCCAGTATGATAGTTCCTTTTGCCTACGGCATTGCTGCGCTTTGGCACAAAAGATATAAAGAATGGGTAAAACCTGTACTCCCTTGGACACTTTTTGCCGTGATGGTACTAGGCTGCGGAATAATACTTGGTTCATTTTGGGCTTACGAGGCCTTAAACTTTGGTGGTTTTTGGGCTTGGGATCCTGTTGAAAATGCCTCTTTAATACCTTGGCTAACACTTATTGGTGGTTTACACGTAATTATTGCCTACAAAAATACCGGTCATGCTTATTTTACAGCTATGGCTTTGGTACTCATTAGTTTTGTATTGGTACTCTACGCTTCATTCCTTACCCGAAGTGGTATTTTGGGCGAAACTTCTGTACACGCCTTTACCGATATGGGTATGACCTGGCAGCTGGTAGTTTATATACTTATCTTTTTATTGCTGGCCGTGGTAATGGTGGTATGGCGCTGGAAAGAACTCCCCATCACCCACAAAGACGAAGAAACTTACTCGAGAGAGTTTTGGATGTTTATTGGTGCATTGGTACTTACGGTGTCTTGTATCCACATCATTTTTGCCACCTCGGTACCTGTTTTTAACGCTATTTTTGGAACCAATTTTGCGCCAATTGTTGATGCTGTTCAGTTCTACAACAGATGGCAAGCGCCTTTTGCCGTACTAATTGCTTTGTTCTCTGGATTTTCTCAGTTTCTAAAATATAAACGTACCGAACCAAAGAAATTTTATAGTAGTTTGGTTTCATCGGTAGTATTTGCATTGGTAATTACTGCCGCCTTTGCTTGGATAGCTAAGATATATACCAACTCCATGTATCTTTTGCTAACATTTAGTGCAATCTTTGCAATACTATCCAATGCTCGTTTACTTACAGGAATTTTTAGCAACAAAAACAGTAAACTAGTTGGTTCTGCAGTTGCACACATTGGATTTGCCTTTTTACTTATCGGTGCTCTTGTTTCCGCAGCGACAAGTCAGCCTATTTCTATCAACGAAACCAATTACATTCCGGTTAAAGACTTTGAGAAAGCGGCCAAACCCGGAGAAAACATCATGCTCTATAAAAATGAGCCTAAACAAATGGGGCATTATACGGTAACTTACGTTAGCGATACGGTGATAAAACCCAACACCTATTATCGGATAAATTTCCGTCATGTAGATGCAAACGGTAAGGTGAAAGAAGATTTCACCCTCGAACCCAATGTACAAGAAAACGACAAAATGGGGCTCATTGCTTCACCCGACACTAAGCATTACCTATTTAAAGACATCTATACGCACATTACAAGTGCTGCTATAAAAGAAGCCGAACATGCCGACCACGAAGGGCATAGCGAAGAAGAAAACTATAAAGCTCCTCGTATTAGCCTAGTAAAAGTTGGTGATACCCTGCATACTAGTAGCGGTGTGCTTACCGTTGGAGCTATCAATAAAAACCCATCGGTAAAAGATCTCAAACTAGACCCGGAAGATTTGGCTGTTGGCCTTCCATTAAGCATAGCAGTAAGCGGTAAAACCTACAAGGTGGAGCCGTTGTTTCTGATAAAAGGTAATAATACTTTTGATTTTGCACGAAAAATTGATGATTTGGGCTTACGCTTCAGGTTTACCAAAATCATCCCAGACAAAGAACAATTTGAGCTGCAAATTTTTGAGAAGCCTCAACAGGCTAAAGAATGGATTGTCTTCAAATCTATAGAATTTCCGTTCATCAACTTGTACTGGATGGGGACAATAGTAATGGCAGTTGGCTTTTTAATTTCGATCTTTAGAAGAAATAAAGAGTTAAAAATAAAATAGATGAGGGTAGCTATTATAGGTGCCGGCAATGTGGCCAGCCATTTAGTGCTGGCACTACGTAAGGCTAATATTGATGTACCTGCAATTTGGGCCAGATCAACGGCAAAAGCTACACCATTAGCCGAGCAAACTGGTGTAAAATTAGCACAGTCAATATCGGAGCTCATATCCCTCAATCCGGACATTATCTTAATTGCTATAAAAGACGATGTAATAGCTGAAATTGCAGATAAATTAATAGACTACAAAGGTTTGGTTGCTCATAGCTCCGGGGCAGTTGCCCTCAACGCTTTAGCTACATGTAAGAATTATGGTGTTTTTTACCCACTACAGACTTTTTCTAAAAATAGAATCATCAACTTTGCAGAAGTACCAATTTGTTTAGAAGCCAACAACGCAACCAACTTAGGTATCTTAACGCAACTGGCCCAAGCACTAGGTTGTAGAAGTTACCAGATTACTAGCGAGAAAAGGAGTTTTCTACATTTGGCAGCAGTTTTTGCATGCAATTTCCCCAATTATCTATACGGAATTGCCGAAGAGTTGTTAAGGAAAGAGCAAATAAGTTTTGAACTGCTACGCCCCTTAATTTTGGAAACAGCCAACAAAGTGATGGATGCTCTACCCAAAGCGGTACAAACCGGACCGGCAATTAGAGCCGACCAAGAAACCATGCAAAAACATGAACAAATGTTGTTGACAGATCAAGAAAAATTAAAAATTTATCAACTTTTGAGCAAGGGCATTCAGCAAGGTTCTGAAGACTAATTCGCTTTGAACCAAAACGTATGAATTTTAAATCGTAATGTTATGAGTCTTTACAAACTAAAAATAAATTTCGAGGAAGCAGGCAAAGAACCAGTAGAACTACCTATTGCAGCCGGAGAAGACGTATTGAGTGTAGTGCTCGACAACGGAATAGAGCTACAACACAACTGCGGAGGTGTTTGTGGTTGTAGTACCTGCCACATTTATGTAAACAAGGGTATGGATAATATCCAAGAAATATCAGAGAAAGAAGAAGATTTTATAGACAGGGCTGTCCGTCCTAAAATTACCTCTAGACTGGCATGCCAATGTGTGGTACAAGACGGAGATATAGAAGTAACCATACCAGACCAATCCGGTTTCTTGGGACATTAAAAAAAATATTACATTTTTGCACAAATAAACAATTACCTGAAATGATTGACGAAAAATTCGCATTGCCGATATATTGGAAAGACCACGAAGACATTGCTATTTCATTGTACGAAAAGTTTGGAGATGAATTTACCGAATCCAAAATATACCGTATCCGTTTTACAGAACTTATTGAATGGGTTTTGTCTTTACCCAATTTCAAAGGCACACGAGAGGAATGTAACGAAGGACACCTAGAACAGATACAGACCAATTGGGTGTATGAGTGGCGTGATCATCAATAACTAAACAGATGGAACAATACAGCTCCCCAGATTTTTTTCAACGCCTAAAAAAAATTAGCACATTTGTGTTTGATGTGGATGGTGTACTGACCAACGGCACAGTATTGGCCAGCGAAAACGGTGAGCTACTTCGTACCTTCAACATCAAAGACGGCTATGCCCTACAACTTGCTGCAAGGAAAGGTTATCGACTGTGTATCATATCGGGAGGACAAGGTGAAGCCATGAAAAAAAGGCTAAACAACCTTCGTATCAAAGATGTTTATTTGGGTGTGCAGCACAAAACCCAAGTTTTTCAAGAATTTATTACCGCTAACCGACTCACTACTGATGAGGTACTTTATATGGGCGACGACATGCCAGACTTGGCATTGTTAAAAATGGTTGGACTAGCTACCTGCCCTGCCGATGCTGTAAATGAAGTCAAATCTGTTTGCAATTATATCTCACCGAAAAACGGAGGCGAAGCTGCGGTAAGAGATGTAATTGAAAAAGTATTGAAGGCCCAAAACAACTGGAACGAAGATTTTCCTTCGGCTGCCGAATCCAGTCTATAAACAACCACTAAAAACTAGCCTTAACACTTTTTAACCTTTGGTGATTAAACTGCTGGCATTCTTTTCGCTCTAAGTTATAAAACGAATAAACATGAAAAAATTATTAATGATTTGTGGCTTGCTATTTGGAATGGCTAGCTTCAGTTTTGCTCAAAACGCTCCGCAAGGCCGTATGGGTGGCAGAATGGCAATGAACCCCGAAGCTCGTGTAAAACAACTCGATGAAAAGTTGAAACTTACCGATGATCAGAAAGCAAAGCTTACCACTATTTTTACCGAGCAAGCAGACGCACAAAAGAAAATGCGTGAAGAAATGCAAAACGGTGGTGATCGTGATGGTATGAGGGAAAAAATGGTGAAAATGAGGACTGATCTCGAAACAAAAATTAATGCTGTGCTTACAGATGGTCAAAAAGAAAGTTATAAAGCATTGCTTGATGAACAAAAAGCACAGATGAAAAAAAGAATGGAAGAACGTCAGAAAAATAAATAATCTGAATTGTTTGAATAACAGAGAGCAGCTTTCGGGCTGCTTTTTGTATTTTTGACCTCAACCGAAGCAAGAATAATGCATACACTTCACCCACAAATTATATTGGCCTCCAAATCGCCTCGCAGAAGCGAGTTATTAAAGTTAATGGGCTTTGATTTTGAGATTATCACAGCGGAGACTGATGAGAGCTACCCACCCAATCTAAACCCTGATGAAATAGTACTACACATTGCCAAAAATAAGGCAAAAGCTATCCAAAGACCCAATTATATTGTAATTGCAGCAGACACCCTAGTTTGTATTGATGGCGAAATACTGGGTAAACCTCGCTCACATAAAGAGGCCAAAAGTATGCTTTCTAAACTATCCAACAACAAACACGAGGTATATTCTGGGGTTTATGTAACTTATCAAGATTTAGCCTACCAAGTGGTTGATAGAACCGAGGTACATTGTACTACAATTAGCGAAGAAGAAATGGATTTTTATATCGATCAATACCAACCCTTTGATAAGGCCGGTAGCTACGGCATACAAGACTGGCTTGGGTTAAACTTTGTTCGAGAAATTCGAGGCTCCTACACCAATGTAATGGGGCTACCTACCGAGCGGTTGTATCACTTATTGGCCAAGTTAGTTAAAGACTAGGCAGCTTTCTTTTTGAATAAGGGTGGTAATAAACTGCATGTACCCGATAGCATCAACAACCAGCCCCATGAATATGAAATAGGTTTTTCTGCTAAAATTTGTGCAATTTGTAATGGATACCCCGATGTAGATTTCAGGTAGCAAATTAATGCCATTGCAAGAACCCAAATTACAGCAAACACATTTAAAACATAGAGACGTTTAACACCTTCGTTTGCTTGAGCAATGTAAAGCAAAACAATAAATGAAGTGTTAATAAGAAATAAACGAATATCCAATTGATAGAGGTTAAACACTTGAGGTATTTGCTGATCTTGAATTGAAATTAAAGGACACCAACTACCAACAAAGAACAAAACCAACGAAATCCACCCCTTATTTTTCATTAGAGAAAACTATTAAGTATTTATTTCTTTAAACTTAGTTAGGTGGGTATCGATTTTTGGTGTCCATTTAACAATTACATCCTCAATATCTGTAGGTTTAAAGGGTTTAGTTACAAAATCCTGCATTCCGGCCTCGAGACATTTTTCTTTACCATCCATCAAAGCATTGGCAGATAAGGCAATAATTACGGGGTAGCCAAATATCTTGTTGTGTTTGCGAATCTCGCGAGTTGCACTTATACCATCCAAAATTGGCATTTGTACATCCATAAAAATTAAATCGAAAGTTTCGGCACTAGCCATCTCATAGGCTTCTTGCCCATTATTTGCCCTTTTTACTTCATAACCCAACTTAGATAGGGTTTTTGTGATTAATAACAGATTGATTTCGTTATCATCAACAACCAAAATCCGATAGGGATATCTTTCTGAAAAAGGTAGCTGATTATTTTCAAATGCATTAGCTTCAATGCTATGTTTCTCATTATCAAACAGCTCTTGAACATTGATATAGAAGCTAAAGGTAGATCCTTTTTTGAGTTCACTCTCTACTTTCACCTTACCTCCCATCATACCAATCAGCGCATGAGCAATGTTTAGCCCAATACCATTTCCAGTGTATTTGCGTGCCGAACTATCACCAAAACGTACAAAAGGCTTAAATAGATTTTGTTGGTCTTGTTCTGAAATGCCTATACCGGTATCACGAATTGCAAAACCAAGACGTACATCGCCCAATTCATTTTTATCAAGCAACTCACAACGTAAAGTAACCGAGCCTTTTTCGGTAAACTTAAATGCGTTACTCATAAAAATCATCAGTATCTGCCTCAAGCGTAGCTTGTCACACGTTATCCATTTTGGCACATTCTCTGCTACCGAACAGCTTGATTCTATACCTCTATCGCTTAATGAATAAAGCGTACACATTTCGCGAACAATAGCCCTAACATCACACTTATTGGGCTCTAAAGTCATTTTCCCGGTGCTTAGCTTTGAGTAATCCAACACATCATTCACCACGTTCAACAGCTTTTCTGTGCTTTTGTGTATGGTATTTACAAATTCTTTTTGTTCATCGTTGAGCGGGCTCTGCAACAAAAGGTTAGACATGCCCAACACTCCGTTCATCGGTGTTCTGATTTCGTGGCTCACCATAGCCATATACTCCGATTTGGCATCTTCGTTTACTTGGGCGTCGTGTAAATTACTCACTGCATTATGTACAGTTGACTGATGCTCTTTGAGTTTTCTGCGTGTGGTTAAATAAACAAAAATATTCAACAGTAACATCCAAAAGCTGGCGGCCAGTATTAGATAGCCTATGTTTTGAGCCAAATCAAAACTTCTGCTGCTGTAACGCCCCAGCTCATCATTCTCGATATCCAACAATTTGGTTAAATATTTTTGCATATTCGAGGCCACACCTGTAATTGCCGACTTATTAAAATCGAGCACTTCTCCATTCTCAACCAATCGGCTATCAAAATATCGCTTTATTTGCCCAACGTAGTTGTCTAGCTCGTCAAGCTCTGCTTTAAAACCAGGATCCGAATTGATGAGGCGTGTCAAAATAAGACGTTTTTGAGCCAAATCACTTTGAATAAGCTCTAATTTAGCTACTGCCACCCCTTGATTTTGCGGGTCAATATCAAGGTCTATGCTTTTCAACTCAGCCCAAGTGTTTTGCAAGTCCATCAACACCACAATTCGCTGGTGGTGCAAAGAAAGATCTATAAGATTATTACGGCTTTTTAAAATCAGTACAACAGCGGCAATACCTATAATGCAGATGAGGACGAGCCTCATCATAAAATCGATAAATAATTTTTTCGCAGTAGTGTACCTCTTCATTAAAAACAAATGTCTCTCGACAAGGTTATGCTAGCTTACTTTTTGGTATCAACCCCCATTTTTTCTGCAAAATGGGCACAGTAATCTCGCAAATCTTCAATTATATTTTTTTCGCCTGTTGCTTTCAAAAAAGTATCACCCATGGTTTGAAGGGTTTCATAAAAAAAACGCTTCATGTCATCAACAGGCATGTCTTTGGTCCAAAGATCTAGACGCATTGAGTTTGCTTTTTGATGATCCCACAAGGCTAAAATCATAGCCTTAGCCTCTACCTGTTCCTTGTTAGAGGCATCGGTTGATTCCCAACGTATATTTTCAGGAATATTCTTTTCATCCAAATCAACGGTAATTTTTACTTCTGCTGTCTTCATTCTATTTTAAATCTTAAAAAAGGGTAATCTTAAAAATCATGATGAGTACCACCGTCAGTAAAATTACTAACAGCTGTACTAACCAAAGTCTTGCCAATTTTGGTACGAATCTTCGTAAAACCTGATCAAACAGGAAACACATAAAAAACACCAACAATAACAAAGCGATACTTACAGAACGGAAATCTTCCTTTTCTGACACAAAAATTTGGTTATTATTGAAAAGAACACCGAAAATAGCCACTATACAAAGTGCCGAAAGAATATTTAATGGGGTTATCCGAGCTTTCAAGGTCAACGTTTTTTGCTTTTTTGATTATTGTTTTTTCTAGTATTTTTTGTAGGATTAGGACTGTTTTTATATTTTTTTTCATGAAAGGCTCCTTTAAAATCGGGGTTTTCTTTCCTCTTTTGGGTATCTATTTCCCTTGCCATTTGTTGATGTTCATTAAAAGGAGTTTTTTCCACACTCACATTTTGCGGTAAAGTTACGCGGTTGATGGGTTGACGAATTAACTTTTCTATCTTTTGCAGGTAGTATTGTTCTGCAGGGTTTGCAAAGGTGATAGCTGTACCTTCGTTGAAAGCTCTACCTGTTCGCCCAATACGGTGCACATAGTCTTCAATAACGATTGGTACATCAAAATTAATGACATGACTCACTTCGCTAACATCAATACCTCTGGCCGCAACGTCTGTAGCCACCAAAATTCGTACCTCGCCAGACTTAAAACTATTAATGGAGTTTATACGTGTATTTTGGCCTTTATTGGCATGGATAACCCGCACTTTATCTTCTCCAAATTTTCGGGACAAAAAGGCAAATATATTATCGGCAACAGCACGAGTTTTACAGAAAACGATTAATCGGGTAAAAGTCTCATCTTCATTAAGCAGGTGCTGCAGCAAATTAATTTTGGTTTTAAAATTGGGCACTTCAAATACTAATTGTTTTACCGTTTGTGCCGGGGTAGCTTGCTCGCTGGCCTGTATAACCAAGGGGTTTTTCAAAAAATCGCCTGCAATTTTCTGCACTAAATCACCCATTGTAGCCGAGAAAAGCAGGTTTTGTCGTTTGCGTGGAACTACTTCCAATATTCGATGTATAGAGCCGATAAAGCCCATATCCATCATCTTATCGGCCTCATCAAGTACTAAAAACTGCAAGCTTCGGGTCGGAATATCTCCTGCAAGGTACAAATCTAAGAACCTACCGGGAGTTGCTACCAAAATATCAACGCCAGCTGCAAGCTGTTCTTTCTGGGTTTTGGGGCCAATACCTCCAAAAACAACTACTGTTCTTAAATCAGTATATTTAGAGAATAGTCGGATTTGTTCTTCTACTTGCAAAGCCAATTCACGGGTAGGCACCAAAACAAGGGCCCTGATGTGTTCGCCTTGAGCATATTTCAGCTTCATTAACAAGGGAAGTACATAAGCAGCTGTTTTGCCAGTACCAGTTTGGGCAATACCAAACAAATCTTGACCCGACAAAACCGGAGCAATAGCTTTTTCTTGTATTGGAGTGGCTTCTACAAAACCTGCGTCGGCTATTGCATTTAAAATCTGTCTGTTTAGTTTAAATTCCTCAAACGTTTTTGGCATGGCACAAAGATAACATATTAGTCGTATTGATATAGTGTCTGCACAGTAGTTTTAGATTTGAGGTCAACTTAATAATTCTTTTGTTTGGTGTTTGATGTAAACACTATCTAAAACTAAAATTTGAAAAACTGAACAAAAAATCATAAAATTGTCCTACATAAAAACCTAATACATCTAATACAACTTATGAAAAAACGAATTATCCTGGCGTGTTTACTCATGTCGCAGGTATTTAACGGGCTGTTTGCCCAAAGTTATTCGGGGCAAGCAAGTGCACCAAGTTCCAATCTATCACTTTGGTATCGTAGCCCCGCCACCAATTGGATGACCTCTGCCTTGCCAATAGGCAACGGACGAATTGGGGCAATGATTTACGGAGGAATTCCACAAGAACACATCCAATTTAATGATAAAACCCTTTGGACGGGCAGCCCGACAATAAGGGGGGCTTATCAAAATTTTGGTGACCTCTACCTCAATTTCCCCGACCTCACCCCATCAAAAACTATTGTAAACTATCGCCGTGATCTTAATCTATCAAACGGTGTATCAAGTGTAAACTATAGCGTTGATGGAGTAGATTATCAACGCGAATACTTTTGTAGCTACGTTGATAATGCAATTATTATGCGACTTAGTAGTTCGGGCAGCGGAAAAATTAGCTTTGAAGCTGATTTAGTTGATGCGCATAGTGGCACTAAAAATATTGTTAGCAACAAAATAACCTTCAAAGGTTCGGTTACTATTTTGGGTTACGAGGCACAGCTAAGAATTTTAAATGATGGAGGAACTATCTCCGAAGATGCCGGTAAACTAGTTGTTAGCAATGCCAACACTGCGACTTTAATTCTTACGTTGGGCACCAATTACGATCCTGCTGCCAGTGGCTATATTGGTATTACACCTACCCAACTTTCTAACCTAATTACCAACCAAAATACAACAGTAGCTGCAAAAAATTATTCAACGCTTTTAAGTGCACATCAAAATGACTTTAGCTCCTTGATGAATAGGGTAAACCTCAATTTAGGCAACAGTACGCCAAGTGTACCCACCAATCAATTGCAGGCCATGTACAATAGTGGTGTCATTAATACGGCGTTAGAAGTACTGTATTATCAATTTGGACGCTACTTAATGGTTTCATCTGCACGAAACGGACTAGCACTCCCCTCCAACCTACAAGGGCTTTGGAACAACAGCAACACCCCACCATGGGAAGCCGATATACACACCAATATTAATGTGCAAATGAACTATTGGCCTGCAGAAATTGCTAACCTGTCCGAGTGTCATACTTCTTTTACAGATTATATCTATAACGAAGCGATGGTACAACCCTCGTTCCGAAATTATGCCAGCTCTCAAGGTCAGCCCGGATGGACACTAAAAACACAAACCAATATATTCGGCTATTCTGATTGGAATTGGAACAACCCAGCCAACGCTTGGTACAGCCTACACTTGTGGCAACACTACGAGTTTACGCAAGATGCTAGCTATTTGGCCAACAAGGCTTATCCGGCAATGAAGAGTGCTTGCGACTACTGGATGAACAAACTAGTGCTCGATGGCAATGGTAAATGGGAAGCACCTAATGAATGGTCGCCCGAGCAAGGCCCTTGGGAAAATGGTGTTGCTTACGCCCAACAACTAATTTGGGATTTGTTTACGAATACCATCAAAGCTTCGCAAGCACTTAACGTTGATGCCAGTTACCGAGCTAGCTTGCAAAATAAACTAGACAATTTGGACAACGGATTGGCTATTGGAACTTGGGGTCAAATTAGAGAATGGAAATACAGTAATAGCGATAATACCAACCCGGGTAATACCCACCGACACCTTTCGCATTTAATAGCACTGTATCCCGGAAAAGCAATTTCTCCACTGCTAAACAGTACTTACGCTGAAGCTGCAAAAAAATCACTCAATGCACGTGGCGATGTAGGACCAGGCTGGAGCAGGGCTTGGAAAATATCACTTTGGGCTAGATTACTAGATGGCAACCGTGCACACTCGCTAATAAGTAGTGCACTACAAAACACCACTGTTACGACCAATGATGGTGGTTATGCTGGCGGTGCTTACGAGAACCTTTTGGATGCCCACCCTCCATTTCAGATTGATGGTAACTTTGGAGCAACAGCAGGAATGACCGAGATGATGCTGCAAAGCCATCTCGAAAAAATTCAACTTCTACCCGCCATCCCTTCTGATTGGCCAAACGGAAGTGTTACCGGACTAAAAGCAAATGGTAATTTTACTGTTGGCATTAATTGGGCCAGTGGAGCAAGCACATCAGCAACTATCTATTCGGGATCTGGCAAAACCTGCACCATTTATTATAAAGACATCAATACCGCCATAGTTACCGACAACGACGGACAAACCGTAGCATTTAGTATAATCAGCAATGACGAAATAAGTTTCTCTACCGTACAGGGCAAAACTTATACAATAAGTAATATCAATTTTCAGGTTGCTGCCCTACCCATACACCTAGCTGATGGGGTGTATAAATTAATTTCTAAAGCCAGCAACAAGACTATCGGAGTAGAAAACAACGATGTTAACACAGACGGTGCTAAAATTGAGATTAGAACCTACAACACTACATCGGCCACACCGGTAAGTCCCAACCAAATTGCTAGTGGGCAACAATGGGTGGTGAACAATTTGGGATCAAACGTTATTAAAATCACCAACAAAGTTAGCGGAAAAGCCATCACCCTACCCAGTACTGGCAATGGCACCAAACTAACAGTTAGCACCTATACTACCGACGCAAAACAACATTTTAAAGCCGAACCGATTAGTGGTGGAAATTACTTCCGTATTACACCCATAGCTGCTCAATCAGCTGGGTTAGATGTTAACGGTGGTTCTACTGCCGATGGCACTAACATCATTATATGGGGATATGGCGGAGCCAACAACCAACAATGGAGTTTCGAGCCTGTTTCCCTTCCGGTAGAACTTTTAAATTATAAGGTAAAATTACAAAATGATTTAGAGGTGTTAGTGCAATGGAATACCGGTTCTGAAACAGACAACGACTATTTCATTATTGAAAGAAGCCAAGACGGCAATCACTTTCAGCAAATTCAACAGGTAAAAAGCAAGGGAGCCAATAGCAGCTACAGCTTTATTGACAGAGAAGCCAACTCTGGTTTAAACTATTATCGGCTAAGCCAAATAGACAAAAATGGCACCAGCAAAAATCTTGGTGTTAGAAGCGTAAATATTCAATTAATAAACGGGAAAGTTTATGTTTACCCCAATCCGGTAAAGGGTACGGTACTTTATTTCAATAACAATGACCAATCTATAAGTTACAACCCTTGGGCAGCTATTTACAGTATGGATGGTAAACGCATTTACAAGCAAATTGCTAATCATGAAGCAAACGGCACTTACAGTCTAAAGCTAAGCAATCCGCTCAAAAAAGGTGCTTACAGCTTGGTAGTTGAAAACCAATTTTTAAGTAAATTTATAGTTGAGTAGTGAATAAGAACTTAAATAAAGAGCCCCCGAGAAATCAGGGGCTTTTTATTTAGCCTAGAGCCTTACGAACAGCCGGGGCTATCTTGTCTCCATATAATTCTATACTTTTCATCAGGCGTTGGTGTGAAGGCGCACCCACATCTAAATGTGCGGCAAAACGGGTCAGTCCAAACATTTCTTGCACTTGTAAAATCTTATCTATTGCTTGATTGACATCTCCAATAATTAATGCACCTTGTTTTGAACGACCGAAATCAAATTGTGATTGCTGATAGGAAGGCCAGCCCCTACTGGCTCCAATCCTATTCATCTGTGCAGCGTAAATTGGGAAATAGTAATTACTGATTTCTCGACTATTCTCTCCAAAGAGTGCGTGCATATGTACCCCAACCTGAAACTGGCTTTCATCGTGACCATGATCTAAATAGGCCTGCTTATAGTACTCAAACAATGGTACAAACTGCTCGGTATTTCCACCTATTATAGCAAACATAACCGGTAAGCCCAATTTACCAGAACGTTGTACCGAAGTCGGTGTTCCACCAACAGCTACCCAAACGTTTAATCGGTTTACTGGTCTAGGTAATACCAATTGATCTTTTAATGATGGTCTAAACCGACCCGACCAAGTAATACGTTCTGATTCATCAATTTTCAACAACAAAGCAAGTTTTTCCTCAAATAAGGCTTCATAATCGGTCAATGACTGACCAAACAAAGGAAAAGACTCGATAAAACTTCCTCTGCCCGCCATCAATTCTGCTCGTCCATTAGAGAGCAAATCTACCGTGGCAAAATTTTGGTACAATTTCACGGGGTCAGCCGAGCTTAAAACCGATACGGCACTACCTAACTTAATATTTTTGGTTACGCTTGCTGCTGCTGCCAAAATAATCTCGGGACTTGAAACTGCATAATCTGGTCGGTGGTGTTCGCCCATTCCAAAATAATCGAGCCCAAGCTCATCCATCAATTTTATTTCTTCAATAATTTGAGGTAAACGTTCTTTAGGCGATTGTATTTTTCCATCAGTAGCGATGTGTAAATCGCCAAACATGCTAATTCCTAATTCCATCTTATAATATTTTCTACAAAGGTAGAGTGCTTTCGCCGATTAAATTTTGATGTATGTTAAGAAATGTAATTAAGGTAGTATCTCTATCAGCTTAGAGCAAACAGTTTGAGCTACTTCAATTGCCAAATAACTGTCATGACCTGCCTCCGTAATTACATGCTCTTGCAAACCCAAATTGGCAAACCATTGCTTGTCGGGTCGATAAATATCTTTTTCGCCAAACCACAAATCGCAGTTGCAATTGGGCTTTTGGGTTTCGAAACGCAAGCGTGTTGAAGAAATGGTGGTTAGTTGTGTTATTGGAGCACCCGCTAAAGCTGCTTTCCATAAGATTGTGCCACCTACACTTAAACCTAGCGCATAGAAAGGATCGTCTTCTGCTGCCAATAGCCAAGATACTGCTCGGTCTATCCCTCCGTCTAAAAACTGCTCGTGCAAGAGCTCAGCATCCACCAAGGCTTGTTCTACCCCTGCCAACAAGCAACTATCATAACATTGCAAATCAAAATGCTCAGCCAACAAAGTTTCGTACGGACTTGCCCAATTCGGATGGATATCGCCATACATATCGGAGAGAAGGAGCAAACGAGGTTTTTGAGAGAGGGTCAGTTTCATGTATTGTTTTATTTGCTCCAGTAAACCTCACGAATAGATTGATTATTCTTTAACTCGGCTACAATAAAGTCTATTTTAGACGTATCCACCGAATCGCAAGCGAAAACAAATATGAGGGCATCATCTGTGCGCTGTACGTTAAAGCTTGTTACCTTAAGCATCTTTTCGTTTAAAATCTTCTTTAAGAAGATGCTTTCATCAGCCAGTGGCTCCAACATAACACGCAAAGACATGTGTCTATACTTTCTGAAATACCGTTCTTCAAGGGGTTTCAGCCCCCAAAGTATAAGCAATGCCAGCAGCGTAGTGGCAAAAGCAGCAAAAAATAAACCCGAACCTGTAGCAAGTCCAATTCCGGCAACAGTCCACAATCCGGCAGCAGTAGTTAGCCCGTGAACTGTTCCTTTTTTGAGAAAGAGAATGGTACCTGCACCAATAAAACCTATACCACTAACTACTTGTGCGGCCACCCGAGAAGGGTCTAGTGTAACCTGTCTAAATTTTAAAATATCTGAAAAGCCATACGTAGAAACCATCATGATAAGACAGGCTCCTAAACAAACCATCATGTGGGTACGTAGCCCAGCAGTCCAATCGCTCTTTCGTTCACGCTCAAAACCAATGACAGCCCCTAAGAGCAAAGCCAAGCCTAATCTTATCAATATTTCTTCGTTGGACAGCATGAGTGAATGAAGCTTAAGTAAATTTAATTTTTTATCTCGAAATAAAGAACTTAAAGCAGTAATTATTCTTTAATTTGTTCAACCCGACCAAAGGTCTATATATTTGATTACTGTAAAACTTAATATTGAATGAAAACGATAATTTATCATAATCCACGCTGCTCTAAAAGCAGAGAAGGTTTGTGTGCACTTGAAGACCTGGGACAGGATATCAGCATAAGAAATTACTTGGTTGACCCACCGCAATTTGATGAGATTGAGCACCTATTACAGCTTTTAAATGTAGAACCTTTAGCAATTATCCGTCAAAAAGAGCAGATTTTTCTTGAAAAATTTAAAGGCAAGACACTCAGCAGAAAAGAGTGGATTGAAGCAATGGTGGAGTATCCTATACTAATAGAAAGACCAATAGTTGTAAAGGGCAACAAAGCTGTTGTTGGTCGCCCTCCACAACTGATTATTGATTTTTTGAAACAGCAATAATTTGCTACAAGTTTAGTAAAGAGGCATTGAGCAAAAACTCAATGCTTCCTTATTTTTAACAAAAGCTCATTCAGTTCTTTTACCTTCTCGGGATATTTTTCAGCTAAGTTATCTCGCTCTCCCGAATCTGTTTTCAGATTATACAACTGCGGGTGAATTGCATTTCCGCTTTCAGTATTGGTTAGGGTAAAAATTGCAGGGCCTTTACGAGGTTCTATGTATTTCCAATCGCCACTTACTACCGAAAATGCACCTCCTTGCAATACCAGTGCCGAACGCCCTTTGGTGCTCTTACCTACTAGTAGATCCAGCAAGTTCTCGCTATCTATCGCTTCAGTAGGTTTGCTTTTTTTAGTCAGCGCAGCCATACTAGCTAAAATATCAACTTGGCACAACAACGAATTTGAAACAGCAGGCTTAATTGTACCTGGCCATCTCACGATAAAAGGCACTCTTGTACCTCCCTCAAAGGCACTGTATTTACCCCCACGAAAAGGGCCTGCAGGCAAGTGACCGTTTTGTTTCTCTACGGCCTCATCTTGGTATCCATCATCCAGCACGGGACCGTTGTCACTGGTAAATATTATCATGGTGTTTTTATCTATACCTAGGCTTTTCAATTGTTTAAGCAATTGCCCAATAGTCCAATCGAGTTGAAGAATAACATCTCCTCTGGCTCCTAGCTTGCTCTTACCTTTAAACATAGTGGAAGGCATACGAGGCACATGAGGCTCGGTTAGATTGTAAAGCAGAAAAAAAGGCTTATTCTTATTTTGCTCTATAAAGTCCATTGCTTTATGCATAAAAGTCAAAGGCATTTCTTCGTCTGTCCATCTAGCCATTTTTCCTCCCGTCATATAGCCAATCCGGCCAATTCCGTTTACAATGGTTTGATTGTGCCCATGATTTGGTGAGGATTTCATCTTCAACAATTCGGGGTTATCTTTGCCTGTTGGTTCGTTGCCTATTTTCTTCCCATAACTTACCCGAATAGTGTCGTTCTTATCGAGACCAATCACCCGTTGGTTATCTAAAAAAACAGTGGGTACACGATCGGCAGTTGCCGGAAAAATAAACGAATAATCAAAACCAACTTCTCGTGGACCGGGTTTAATTTCGGCATTCCAATCTTTATCTACTTGTGTGCCCAAACCCAAATGCCATTTGCCTACCAAACCCGTACGGTATCCTGCCTGCTTAAACTGTTTGGGTAATGTAGCTTGTTGGATTGGTATAATTAAGGCCGCATCGCCGGGCAAAATATTGGTGCCTGAACGTCGCCATGGGTACACACCCGTAAGCATAGCAAAACGAGAGGGTGTGCATGTGGCCGATGTACTATGGGCGTTAGTAAACCGTATGCCCTCGGCAGCCATCTTATCAAGATTTGGTGTTTGTATCTGCTTGGCACCATAACTGCTTAAATCGCCAAAACCCAAATCATCGGTACAAATCAGGATTACATTAGGTGTTTGTTGCGCTTTTAATGAGCCAAATATCAAGATGGCCAATAAGCTGAGGTAGATGCTGTTTTTCATTAGTTTTTGTTTGTGTGGTAAATCTTATTCTCTATATTTTCCCAAGTACTGTCGTTAGTTGATTTCCATTGAATGCTCAAACGGCCAGAAACAGTTGGCGTTTGCAACAAACTTACCGTAATAGGGTGATAACCGACATCCAAATACACCGGCCCCGACTGTATTTTTTGTGTATTGTAACCGTAGTCGGCATCAAAGAGCAATGCCTGATGTAAGCGTACTATTGCTTTTTGTTTAGATTGGAATGAAAAATCGTATGCCCCAGCTTTTTCAACATAGAAATAGCCCTCTAGCTGGTTCAGACCTTTGGTCAAAGCAGCTTTTGATGCTGTATAACGTAAAATAGATTCAGTTCTTTTAGCCGTTTTACTGAGTGATGAGGCCACATAGGGCACTTTTGATGCAAAATTTTTCCAAATCCAACCTTTAGCCCAAGGGCCTTGTAATTTGGTAGAGGGAATCAATGCACTGTCATAAGGACGTTTGGCTTCTGTATCGCTACGATGCGCTTGCAGTGCCCTTGCTTTAAACTCTCTTTGTAAAGCTTTGTATTGCAGTTCTCGGGCTAAGTTTCGGGTCTGTTTGGGATCTGTTACTACATTATAAATTTCAAAATCATCATCGGCAGATTGAATATCGTATCGTACACCTACATAATCACCCAATCGTAGCATTTGCATTTCTCCTCGTTTTCGGCCTCTTCTATCCACCTCAAATTCAGGGTAATTAGGTGTTTTTCCTTCCTGAAAATACTCAACATATATGCTTGATTTTGGAGAATTTGGCTGCTGCAAAAGTGTAGGTACAAGCGAAACTCCGTCCGTTCTGGCAGGAGCCTCTGTTTGTGCTATTTCGGCAAAAGTAGCCAACCAATCGGATAACATTGAAGGGCTTTTTATAAGCGTATTTGCTGCAATTTTATTAGGCCAACGGGCCAAAGTAGGCACTCTAATACCACCTTCCCAAACATCACGCTTAATGCCATCAAAAAAAGCATTACTACCAAAAAAAGTGGGTTTAAACGGTGGATGGCCAGCAGGTAAATAGGATTCATTTGAAATACCATTGTCTGACGTGAACACAACTAATGTATGTTCATCAATCTTCAAATCTTTTAGTAGCTGCAACAAATCGCCTACACCATCATCAATGCGTTTGGTTGAGCTGGCGTAGCGTTTATAGGTATCTGGCCAGTCAAGCTCGGGAGTTTGTGGATTGTTATCGTGGTCGAAACTGGCATGTTCATACTCTGGATACCGATATGAATCAACCAAGCCTGATGCTGTATTAATCATATTACCTTTTTTACCCAACCATTGCAGCCCTCCGTTAAGTCCTCCACCTTTTGGATAGGCCTGTGTGGGTAATTCTAAAACTGCATGCGGCGCATCATAAGCCAGAAACATAAAAAAAGGTTGTTGAGGTTTGGTTGCTTGTTGTTCTATAATCCATTGTTTGGCTCTTGCTGTCCATAAATCGGTAGTGTAACATTTATCCAAATCGTCGGCAACATTGGTGTAATTTTCCCAAACCTCTTTTTTGCCTCTATACAAACCCTCTTTGGGATAATGCTCGTGCCCATCGGCATGGCGCATATAGCCATAAAAATAATCGAAACCACGTTTTAAAGGGTGTGCCGGCCAATTGGGTTTTTCGTTGGTTGCTCCTTGCAAGCCCCATTTACCTATCAAGGCTGTGTTGTAACCGGCACGTTTCAACAAATTGGCAACTGTATGGTTGTCTTCCAACATTTTGTCGAACTGATTGTTGCGTACCGAAGCATTTCCTTGATTAAGACCTGTCAAAAAAGAAGCTCTTGATGGCGCACAAACTGGAGCATTACAATATTGATCTGTAAAACGAGCTCCTTCTTGAGCCATTTTATCTAATTGTGGGGTCAACTCGAAGGCTTTGCCTGATTTTTGTCGCTCTTGCTGAAAAAACACACCTATATCACCGTAACCCAAATCGTCGGTTAGTATGAAGATAATATTGGGTTTAGGTGTTTCGGAGTTTAATACAGATGATTTCTTTTGCACCTGTGCTACCGAAGAAAAACTAAAAACAAGCAGTAAAGCCCAAATTATGTGCAAATACACTTTTTTCATGTTCAGAAGTAGTTGTGTGTTCTTCAAAGGTAAAGAACACAAATTAAGGCTTAAATTTAGGCATTATAAAATCCACTCAAAGCCTCAAAGAGTATTTATAGGATAATACATCTATTGTTTTTTCTTAAATAGAGACTTTACAGCAGATAAAACCACCGGTAAAAAAGTAAACACAATAATCCCGATAATAACTAACTCAAAATTTTTCTCGATAAAAGGAATTTTACCTAAGGAGTATCCCGCAAAAGAAAGGCTGAAAATCCACAGCACACCACCTAGTATATTATAGAAACTAAACTTTCCGAACTCCATATTAGCAGCACCCGCTACAAAGGGAGCTACTGTTCTGAATATAGGTAAAAACCTACTAAAAACTACCGATTTGGGCCCGTGTTTTTCAAAATAATCGTGGGTTTTGTGGTAGTATTCTAGTTTAAGTATCTTATTATCCTCTTTAAAAATCTTAATCCCAAAATAGCGACCCAATCGGTAATTGAGGGTATTGCCCAAAATAGCTGCCAAAGATAAGATTAAACACATGAGCCAAATATCTAAACCAGTATTGCCACCAGCAATCAAGGCTCCCATTGCAAACAACATCGAATCGCCAGGCAAAAACGGAGTTACTACAAATCCTGTCTCTGCAAATATGATGATAAAAAGAATGATATAGGTCCAAGTCTGATAATTTTGGATTATCGTATCCAAAGTTTCCTTGGTATTGGTAAGCAATTGCAATAAGAGATCGAGTAATTCCAAAATTATACGATTATGAGATTTAGTATTGAACAAGAAAAATCCCAAATGTCAAACGACATTCGGGATTAATGCAATTGATAATATTTTTAGTTATAGTTTAACATTACCGGCATAATCAGCATCAACACATCCTCGTTTTCATCGTTGGTTTGTGGTATCAACAACCCAGCTCGGTTTGGTGTAGAAAGTTCTAATGTCACTTCCTCGCCACCAAGATTACTTAACATCTCGATTAAGAAACGAGCATTGAAACCAATTTCAATATCTTCACCTTCGTATTCGCAATTTAGTCGGTCGTGTGCTTCATTAGCAAAATCTAAATCCTCAGAAGATATATTCAACTCGCTACCGCTAATTTTTAGACGTACCTGATGCGTAGTTTTATTAGCAAAAATTACTGCCCTTCGCAATGTATTCAACAATAATATCTTATCAACCACCAATTTATTAGGGTTGTTTACAGGTATTACAGCTTCGTATTCGGGATAACGCTCATCAATCAAACGGCAAACCAAACTGATGTTATCAAAGTTGAAAAAAGCACTTGTCGAGTTATAATCTATTGACACGTTTACATCAGCATTGGGCAAAGCCGATTTTAATAAGGTCAAAGCTTTTTTAGGCAATATAAAAGAGCTTTCTTTTTCTGCTTTTACATCATTTCTGCGATAACGAACTAATTTGTGTGCATCTGTTGATACAAATGTAATTGACTGCTCTGTCATTTTGCAGAACACCCCTGTCATTGCTGGGCGCAACTCATCATTACTTACAGCAAACAAAGTTTTGTTAATCGCCTCGCTAAGTGCTGATGCTGGGATATTTACAGTTGAAGTATTTTCGGCAACTGGTATTTTTGGGAAGTCTTCACCGTTTTCGCCACTCAGTTTGTATTTACCCTCTCCTGCACTAATTTCTATCCCATAAGTGTTTGAATCTACAATAAAAGTAATGGGTTGGTCGGGTAAGGTTTTTAGTGTATCTAACAAAATTTTTGACGGAATAGCAATTTTACCACTGTCTTTTGACTCGATAGCCAATGACGTGGTCATACTAGTCTGTAGGTCTGTAGCAGATATGGTTAGGTTGTTTTCATTGATATCAAACAAAAAATTCTCGAGTATGGGCAGAACTGTACTGCTGCTCGATGCCCCATTAACTGTTTGCAGATGTTTTAACAGAGTGGATGTAGAAACAATAAATCTCATAGTCTATTTAATATAAAACCAAAAGTATAAAATTTTATCTTGCGTACTTATACTTCCGAAAATAATGTTGAAAAATAGCAAAAATTAACAATATTAATAGAGGTAAAGCAAGATTTATGATTTGCCATTTATAAGGTTCTTGTTTGATTTTGTTTTTGTCGAGCAGACGAAGTTTCAAATCTTTATTTCGCAGTTTTATCAAGCCTTCATCACCCACAAAATAATCGGTCAGGTTGAGCAGTAACATTTTATTACCAAAATTTTGTTGGCTATACCGATCAAAACCTAGGGCATAAGGTGAGCCATCAGCAGCTAATTGATTGAGAAAAAGGTCGCCATCGCCAACAACCAGCATTTTACTAGCCTTACCCAATATAGGTGTTTCAAACTTTGGCCATACCCCATCTGGTATTGGCCTATTTTGAAAAACAGATTTAAACTTCCCCTCTAACAAAACAGCTAGATTTTGAGGTTTAGACTGATAAACCTTAGGATCGGGCTGTATCTCTACCATTTGCAAATTGAACAACATAGGGCTTTGGTGCAGCTTATTATATGGCGAGCTATGCAACAATATATTTTTTTTTATGCCCTTACTACCTATGGTATCTACCGTACTTATAAATTGCGATCTGACTTGATCAATATTTTTCACTACCAGATTAGCAGTATCGGGAATGAGTAATGGGTAATATAACCAAGGTGCCATTTGAATATTGGATTGACCTACACTACCTGTAGCAATGGGTATTTCGGCACAATTCACATCTGACAGCAAATTATAGTTTATTCGGGCACCGTACTCGAAAAGCATATCACTCAAATTGAGGTCGGCATTGGTTGCCATCACGCTACGTCCTTTTCGTAGGCTATCAAGTTCTATACGTACCTGATCCAAGGACCAAATAACGGTGCCACCCTTCATTACAAAGTAATTAATTTTGTATTTCTGTGCCTCGGTGAAGGGTTTGCTGGGTTTTGCTATTACCAACATCTTCAAACTATCGAGGCCCTCTTTACGAATCGAATCTAAATTAACCCTCCCTACCACATAGCTTTCTGAGAGGCTAGATATTGCATCGTAAAGATATCGGTTGTCAGGTTCGCCATTACCTTCAGTAAAACCTATCCGCGAATTGCTACCCGAGATAACCTTTCGGAGCGATGATGTGAAAACGTATTCTAGATTTTGGATTGAGTTATTGATGCTCTCTTCATAACTTGTAGCAGAACCACCTTGGTTTTGTAAGAGTTTTACTGGCATTTGCTTACCTCCACATGTTATCAAAGCCATCGGGAAAAGCAATTTTTCAGAAAAACCATCTGTTGTTCGCAAACTTATATTTGTTGGACGGATACCAATTTCATACAATTGTGCAATGGTTTCTTGTTGTTGCTCGGCACTTAGCCCTTCTATTGGGTTCAAAAACTCAAGTTTGATGTTGGCTTTTGAATAGGCTTTGTAATCGTGAAGAATGTCGCGAGTAGCATTCATCAACCTTTTAAAAGGTGCTGGCATATCACCAGACAAGAAAATAGTGAAAGTAATTTGCTCTTGGTTTGCCTGCAAAGTTTCAATAGTCTCGTGCCTCAGAGTAAATCGTTTGTCGCTTGTAAAATCTATACGAGTGTAAAATTGTGTCAGCAACACCGACAAAGCCACCAAAAGCAATAATAGTAACAGATTTTGTTTTTTGAACAGCAGTCTTACCATTTTCTACCCTCCACCGTCAATTTGGTCAGAAAAACAAAGAAAAAGCTAAACACAAAGAAGTAACCTAAGTCTCTAGTGTCCAGCACACCTCTACTCATCGACTCGTAATGTTCGGCAACACTCATGTACCTCAACATTTCCTCTACCGAAACCAAGAAACTTACCTTACTGAGCGACAACAAACCAGCATAAGTGAAAAAACAGAGTAAAACCGATATAGCAAAAGCAACCATTTGATTTTTGGTGAGCGATGAGGCGAATACACCTATAGCAGTAAAACCTGCACCTAAACAAAGTAAACCCAAATAAGAGCCCAAAACTGCACCAGTATCAATATTTCCTTGAGGAAAACCCAGGTAATAAATACTAAAATAATATACCGAAGTAGGCAAAATTGCTAATACCAAGATTAGTACTGCAGCAAAGTATTTACCCAATACTATTTGCAACTCGCTAAGTGGTTTGGTGGCCAATAAAATAAATGTGCCTTCTTTTCTTTCTTCGGCAAAAGAGCGCATGGTAATGGCCGACACCAAAAACATGAAAAGATAGGGAGCCAGACTAAAAAAACCACTCATTTCTGCATAACCATACTCGAGGATACTAGTTTCTGGAAAAAGCCAAAACAAGAGGCCACAGGCCAACAAAAAAACTCCTACAATAATGTAGGCCATTTGCGAATGAAAAAAACTAAAAAACTCTCTTTTAAAAATAGCAAACATGGGCAACAATTGCAGCCGAAGTTATGGATAATCCCCTAAACAAAAAAGCCCCCCATTGTTGGGAGGCTTCATTTTTTTAGCTAAAGACTAAAGACCAAAGTTTAAAGCGGCTCTTACTCCAAAAAATGCATTGGTTTGGGTACCTGTAAGACCTGGTTGTCCAGTCCAACCTTCGTATCTTGCGCCTAAATCAACTGTAGTTTTGTTGCCGATTGGAAACTCAGCACCTACAGCTGGGGCAAATAAGAAACCGGTTTTATAGCCTGATTTTGCACCAATAGCTGCACCAACTTGACCTTGAGCATAAAGATTTTCGGCCAAGAAATAACGCAAACCAGCTTTAACCGGTACATAAGCATAACTAAAGGTTATACCTAATATAGGTTTAGAGGTCATGCTTAGGTACCCGGCTTCTAGTACCAAATTGGTTTTGTCAGCAATTGGATTTTGAAAATTTACAGATGCTCCAGCACCGTAATCAATTGCTTTAGAGAAATCTCCGGTAGGAAATGCAAAATCACCACCAATTCCCAACTTTTTCCCTCCCATGGCTACATCTTTTTTGGATTGTGCTTGTGCGGCCAATCCTAGACCAGCCACTAATGCTAACGATAAAAATAGTTTTTTCATGTTATTGTGTGTAAATAATTGCCTCGATGTAGTCAATTTTATTGCCAAAAAACAAAACTAAACCTCAAGAACATCTACAGCTTTGACTAACAACCGCTTACATTTTAACGATTACTGTATAAATTTCAGGACAATATTTCCGAATTGGAATTGTTGTGCTAATGATAATACATATTAACGTATACAAGCCAGAAAAACTCAAGCATTAAAATAAAAGCTCCATTTGTGCAAAATGGAGCTTTTATATAATTAAACTTGAATTTGTTGTTTCAACTATTAATTGGCTACTGAGTTTTCATTTTTCGGAGGTCGAGGTAATAAGGCTTTACGAGAAAGCTTCATTTTACCTTGTTTATCAATATCGAGCAGTTTTACTTCAACGATATCGCCTTCTTTAAACACACCGTCCATACTTTCGAGGCGTTTCCAATCAATTTCAGAAATGTGTAACAAACCGTCTTTACCCGGCATAATCTCGATAAAAGCACCAAATGCCATAATAGATTTTACCTTTCCGGTATATACTTCTCCTATTTCGGGCTTAGCAGCAATAGCTCTAATTCTGGCCACCGCAGCATCAATTGACGCCTTATTGTCAGCAAAAACTTCAACAATACCTTTGTTATCCACCTCTTCAATTGAAATGGTAGCACCGGTTTCGCGTTGCATTTCTTGGATAATTTTACCACCTGGGCCAATAACCGCACCGATAAACTCTTTATCGATAGTAAGGCTAACGATACGTGGAGCATGTGGCTTGTAATCTGCATTAGGTGTGGCAATAGTTTTCTTCATCTCGCCCAAAATATGCAAACGTCCTTCTTTAGCTTGTAGAAGAGCCTTGGTTAGCACTTCATAAGAAAGCCCGTTGATTTTTAAATCCATTTGGCAAGCAACAATTCCGTGTTCGGTTCCGGTCACCTTAAAGTCCATATCACCTAAATGGTCTTCATCGCCAAGGATATCCGACAAGATGGCGTATTTACCACTTTTTTCATCGGTTATCAATCCCATTGCAATTCCTGAAACTGGAGCTTTGATTTTTACCCCAGCATCCATTAAAGCCAATGTTCCGGCACATACCGTTGCCATAGATGATGAACCGTTAGACTCAAGGATATCAGAAACTACTCGTATGGTGTAGGGGTTTTCGGTGCTTGGCGGCAACACTTTTTTCAATGAGCGCATGGCCAAATTCCCGTGCCCAACTTCTCTACGGCCAGGCCCTCTGTTAGGGCGCACTTCGCCAGTTGAGAAACCAGGGAAATTATAGTGAAGTAGGAACTTATTATATCCTGATATAAAAGCACCATCAATCATTTGCTCGTCGTCTTTACCACCCAGTGTTACCGAAGTTAAAGATTGTGTTTCGCCACGGGTAAATACTGCCGAACCGTGTGCAGCTGGCAAATAATTTACTTCACTCCAAATAGGTCTAATCTGTGTTGTAGAACGTCCATCAAGACGAATTCCCTCATCTAGCAAAAGATTCCTTACGGCATGGTACTGAACGTCGTGAAAATAGTGCTTAGCCAATGATTTGGTCAGTTCTTCTGCATCCTCAGGAAGTATAGCCATAAACTCATCCAATATAGCTGCAAAACCTGCACTGCGTTCATCCTTGTTCGATCCTGATTTTGCAAAATCATATACTTTTTGGTAAGTTTCTGCAAAAACTCTTTCTTTCAAATCTGCATCATGTGTCTCATGGCAATATTCTCGTTTTTGAGTTTTCCCCGTTGCGGCAGTCAACTCTATTTGCACAGCACACTGAACTTTTATCGCTTCATGGGCAAATTTCAGGGCTTCAACCATTTCCTCTTCCTGTATCTCGGAAGCTTCACCTTCTACCATCACGATATCGTTGGCAGAACCAGCCACAATAAATTCTAAGCTTGCTCTTTCTAAATCAGACAGGTAAGGATTTATGACCAATTGGCCGTCTATTTTAGCAACACGTACTTCTGAAATTGGGCCATTGAAAGGAATATCAGAAACCGACAAAGCTGCCGAAGCCGCTAAACCTGCTAAACAGTCGGGCATAATATTCTTATCAGCAGAAATTAAGCTAATCATCACCTGGGTATCAGCATGATAATCTTCAGGGAACAAAGGGCGCAAAGCTCTATCTACCAAACGAGAGATTAATACCTCATAGTCTGATAGTTTGGCCTCACGACGCAAAAAACCTCCTGGAATACGACCTGTTGCAGCATATTTTTCTTGATAATCTACTGACAAGGGAAGAAAATCAGTTCCAGGTTTTGCTTCTTTAGCAGACACAACAGTTGCTAACAACATGGTGTCGCCCATTTTTACTACTACCGAACCATCGGCTTGTTTTGCTAATTTTCCGGTTTCAATCTCTACCGTTCTTCCATCGCCCAAGTCGAACGATTTTTTTATTACATTCATCGATTTAAAATTAAGGTGCGTTTCCTCTTTTTACACACCGGGTTCATATATACTTTTTTTTGTTTCAAAGTAAAAAGCCATCTGCCTCATGGCGGATGGCTTTAATGATAAAAGCGCTTATTTAATGATATCCCTAAGCTCTAATGCTTTGATGATAGCACGATAACGCTCAATATCTTTTTTGTAAAGGTAAGCTAAAATACCACGACGTTTACCTACCAATTTTTGAAGTGCCAACTGAGTAGAAAAATCTTTACGGTTGTTTTTCAAATGCTCGGTTAGGTGAGCGATACGATAAGTAAACAAGGCTACTTGACCCTCTGCCGAACCTGTGTTTGTAGCAGCACCGGCGTGTTTAGCAAAAATTTCAGCTTTCTTTTCTGAACTTAAATACATTGCTTGAATAATATTAAAGTGTTTAAAATAAATTAATTGGCTGCAAAGGTAGTGCTTATATACGGTAAAATCAAGAATTTAATAAATTAGTTTCAAACAAGAAATCGCCACCCAAAACACTGTGTATCAAACAAAAATATAAATATAAAGAGGCTTTAGAAAGTTAAAAAAATTGGCTTAACATTTTTTTTATTTAGTTTTGCCCTACTATGGCCAAAATATTTTCTTTGCAAAGATACAGTGCTATTGATTTTAGAGCTGCTATAAAGCGAAGCATAGAACTTTTTCGGCAAAACGACCCTTTACGTTTGGCCGGAGCCACAGCTTTTTTCGCCAATTTTGCTATACCGCCTATTTTACTCATCCTGACCCGTCTATTTGGTTTTTTTGTTGACAAGAAATTACTCACCCAACAGTTGTTTGAGCGCATATCCGATATATTAATTCCCAGTAGCGCATACCAAATCAGAGAGGTTTACAGAAATATCAGAGATGTTAACCAAACTTGGTGGGCTACCGCTTTGAGTTTCATCTTTCTCTTATTTGTAGCCACAACCTTATTTGGAGTGATAAAAAACTCGGTAGAACAAATTTGGAATATTGGACAAAACAGCAAAAGAAACATGTTGGTTACGTTAAAAAGCAGAGGCCGATCTATCTTTATTATTTTGCTGGCCGGAATTTTATTCTTCTTCGGTTTATTTACCGACAGCCTTAGAACCGGGCTAAACGATTATTTTATGAGTAGCCAATACTTGGGCAAAGGTTTACTTTGGTTGCTCAACCAAATTATGTTCACCACTATCGTAAGTATTTGGTTTGCTGTACTATTTCGTTTTCTAACCAATGCCCGACCTAGCTGGAGTATGGCTCTTTTGGGCGGACTGCTAACTGGTGTTTTGTTTAATTTGGGCAAACATATATTAAGAATAATGTTGCCCATGAGCCGTATTGAAGATATTTACGGTGCGGCAGGCTCACTTATTTTGGTGATGCTTTTTGTATTTTACTCTTCGCTGATTTTTTATTTTGGTGCCTGTTTCATACGCAGTATGAGCGAGCAAAGAAACAAAGACATCAGAACGATAAAAGGTGCATTTCGCTATGAAATAGTAGAGGTTGACCGCTAAAAACGACCAACCTCTAGTTTTATGTACTAAAAAGTACTTCAGTTATTCAGCCATGTTGTGATATACCGCTTGTACATCGTCGTCCTCTTCCAACTTATCAATCAGTTTTAATACATCGGCAGCCTGTTCTTCACTCACCTCATGGTGCGATAGTGCAATCCGCTCAAGCTTAGAACTTTTTAGCTCTACACCTTTTTCCTCTAATGCTTTTTGTAACGTACCAAAGCTCTCAAATGCACCTTGGGCAACGGCTATATCGTTCCCTTCTTCATCAGCCTCAAGGTACAACTCTTCTAAACCAGCGTCTATCAATTCAAACTCTAATTCTTCCAAGTCAAGCTCATCGTTAGGCACAAATCGAAAAATTGATTTCCGATTGAACACAAAATCTAAAGATCCTGTTTTACCCAAAGTACCACCTGTTTTGTTAAAATAGCTACGCACATTGGCTACTGTGCGGTTGGTGTTGTCGGTAGCGGTTTCAATAAGCACAGCCACTCCGTGGGGAGCATAGCCTTCGTAAACTACTTCCTCATAATTGGCCATCGACTTATCAGTAGCACGTTTTATAGCGGCATCAACACGGTCTTTAGGCATATTCACAGCCTTGGCGTTCTGTATAGCTGTGCGTAGTCTGGAGTTGCTTTCGGGATGTGGGCCACCTTCTTTTACTGCTATTACGATATCCTTACCAATACGAGTAAACTGAACGGCCATTTTGGCCCAACGTTTAAATTTTCGTTCCTTTCTGAATTCAAATGCTCTTCCCATTTTATTTTAGTTGAATTAAAATCTCCTCCTATACTTTTTAGTGGAGTTTATTGTATGTTATTTTTTTAAGTTAGTTAACATATCAGCCGTCATTTTTGCCAAATCAAACTCGGGTTTCCAGCCCCATTCTTTTTCTGCAAAACTATCATCGATTGATTTAGGCCAGCTATCGGCAATATGCTGCCTTGGATCATTTTCGGTATAGCCCAATTTAAAATCGGGGATATGCTTCTTTATTTCGGTGGCTAAGGTTTCTGGCGTAAAACTTACTCCCGCAAAGTTATAGCTAGAGCGTATGCTCAATTGGTCGGCCGGAGCGTCCATCAATTCTATGGTACCGCGTATAGCATCGTCCATATACATCATAGGCAGCTCGGTTTCAGCCGAAAGAAAAGAATTATAGCTTCCCTTTTTCAATGCTTCGTGAAAAATATGTACGGCATAGTCTGTTGTGCCCCCACCTGGTGCAGCTTTCCAACTAATTAATCCCGGATAACGAATACTTCTTACGTCTAATCCGTATTTTTGGTGATAGTACTCGCACCAACGTTCTCCAGCCAATTTACTAATACCATAAACCGTATTGGGATCCATCGTACAATATTGTGGTGTATTATTTTTAGGCGAATTAGGCCCAAAAACCGCAATTGAACTTGGCCAATAAACTTTTGCTGTATTATATTCTAAAGCAAAGTCCAAAACATTCAATAGGCCGTTCATGTTCAAATCCCAAGCAAGTTTAGGATTGTTCTCTCCTGTTGCAGAAAGCAAAGCTGCCAAAAGATATACCTGCGTAGGTTTATATTTTTCAAAAAGTTTTATCAATCTGTCTTTTTCAAGAACATTAACAAACTCAAAAGGACCAGCATTTTTAATCTCATAATCTGGCCTTCTTATATCACAGGCAATTACATTATCACTTCCATAACCTGCACGCAAAGCGGTTACCAACTCTGTACCGATTTGGCCGTTGGAACCTAAAACTAAAATTTTGTCTTTCATAAGTAAAGTTGAGACACAAAGTTAGAAAAATGAAATAAATGAGTTCTGTTTTTTTTATGGATTTAAAAACTGAAAAAACACAATTTAAACAGACGTTATTTGTTTTTATTTTAAATTGTTTCTTTGAGTTAAAAATCAAACAAAAAATACTTTTAATTTATTTCGAATTTGCTAGTTTTTCAATAGTTTTATCCAATTTAAAATTTTAATCGTATGAACAAGTCTTTCGTATTCATTTTCTTATTTATCTTTTTCAAGATTTCTACAAGTATTACCACTTCTTTTGCCCAAACCTCTCCTAAAACGGTTTATCACGATGCCAAGAATTTTTACCTGTATGGCAAATCAATTCCATCTGATGAATATTATCAGCGAATAGATACCGCTAAGTATGCTGATTTATCACCAACCATAAAACGACTACTCACCCACTCTGCCGGACTGGCCATTTGCTTCAAGACCAATAGTACCGCTATATCAGCCAAATGGTGCACTACAGAGTCTAAAAACCTAGCTAACATGACAGCTATAGCTAACAAAGGATTAGATCTTTACATAAAAAAAGATGGAAAATGGATATTCGCCGGAGTTGGAAAACCCTCAAAAACTTGCTCTACCGCTGAAATTGTAACCGACATGGACAAGAGCGAAAAGGAGTGTATGCTGTACCTCCCCTTGTATGATGAAACAAAAAGCCTTGAAATTGGTGTAGATGCAGGTAGTAACATCAGTAGCCTTAATAATCCTTTTCAGAAAAAAATTATTATTTATGGCTCTAGCATTGTACACGGTGCTTCTGCCGGCAGGCCGGGCATGGCTTATCCGGCACAATTATCACGCAAAATGGGACTTTATTTTGTAAACCTAGGTATGAGTGGCAACGCAAAAATGGAGCCCGAAGCAGCTCGAATGGTCAGCGAACAAAATGCCGATGCTTTTATTCTTGATTGTATCCCCAACCCTTCGCCAGAACAAATAAAAACTAGAACTGAGAACTTTATTAAGACTATCAGAGTAAAACACCCCAAAACCCCAATTATTCTTGTACAAACTATCATTAGAGAGGTCGGCAATTTCAACCAGAAATGGAAGACTCGAGTACAACAGCAAAATCAAGAAGCTTTAGCAGCTTATGAACGACTTAAAGCACAAGGAATGAAAGACCTTTACTTGATAAAAGGAGAAAAACTGATAGGAGACGACCACGAAGGTACTACCGACGGCACCCACCCCAACGATTTGGGCTTCTACAGAATGACAGAACAATTTGTCCCTCAATTAAGTATAATATTTAAGAACTATGGTATTTTGTAAAAAACTTGTTAGATGTTAAAATTCGTAATTTCAAACGTTTGAAACAATTGTTTTTTAAAAAAAATATCAATAGCTTTACCTTTCGAACATCGTGTAAAATTTACACTTATAACTAAACTATATAAACCACCTAAAAATGGACAGACGAGAAGCACTTAGAAACGTGGCCATCTTTCTGGGAACAGCTATTTCTGCTGGCACTACAGATCTACTTTTTAGTAGTTACACTATTCCAGACCACGAGAAAAATGCAATAGACTTCAATGCAGAACAGTTGAAAGTATTAACCGAAATTGCAGATATCATCATCCCTAGTACCAAATCATCAGCCGGTGCAAAAGTAGCTGGGGTAGGCAAATTTATACCTATGATGATTAAAGACTGTTATCCAGCAAAAAACCAACAAAAATATTATAGTGGTCTCGGAGCTTTTGAGAGTAAAATAAAAAAAGAGTACGGTAAAAGCTTTGCATTAATCCCCTTAGCTGAACGAAAAAAGAAAATTACCGAATTACGAGAGCTTACCATTGCCCAAAAACGAGATAAAAAAGCAGAAAACGAAGACTTAGCATATTTCTTCACCATAACCAGAGACCTCACCTCTTTAGGTTATTTTGCTTCAGAGGTAGGTTGCACTCAAGCTCGTGAGTATCTGCCCATACCAGGAAGATATGATGGTGCTTACCCCTTAAAACCCAACCAAAAATCTTGGGCTACCTAAACCAAATCGCACAGAATAAAACAAAACGAATAACCATTTAATATCTGACACCATGTCAACATATATCAACACCAACCTCAAAGCAGAAAACACCTATGATGCCATAGTTATTGGTTCTGGAATTAGCGGAGGATGGGCAGCTAAAGAACTCACCCAAAAAGGTCTTAAAGTACTTATGCTCGAAAGAGGAATGAATATCGAGCATATCAAAGATTACGACGGAGCAATGACCCCCCCATGGGGTATTAAACACGCCGGACGACTAACCGAAGAGATGAAACGAACCCATCCGGTACAAAAAAGGGACTACCCCTACAATGAAGTAACAGAAAAATGGTGGGTCAACGATTTGGAGTGTCCCTATACCGAAATAAAACGTTTTGATTGGTACCGAGGTTTCCATGTTGGAGGCAAATCATTGATGTGGGGTCGCCAAAGCTATCGTTTGGGGCCGCTAAACTTTGAAGAAAACGCCAAAGACGGCTACGGCAACGATTGGCCAATTCGCTACAACGATTTGGCTCCTTGGTACGACTATGCAGAGAAATTTGCGGGGATAAGCGGACAAAATGAAGGTCTGGAACAAGTTTTACCTGACGGACAGTTTTTACCTCCTATGGACTTAAACATTGTTGAAAAATCTGTAAAAGAAAGTATTCGTCAAAAATGGGGCACCGAAAGATTACTTACCATAGGCAGGGTTGCCAACCTAACCGTTCCGCATAATGGCAGGGGTGCATGTCAATACCGCAATTTGTGTAGTCGCGGTTGCCCTTTTGGTGCTTATTTTAGCACACAATCTTCAACACTTCCTGCTGCTGTAGATACAGGCAACCTTACTTTACGCCCCTATTCTATTGTCAATCAAATCATCTACGATAAAAACACCAAAAAAGCTAAAGGTGTATTGGTTATAGACGCACTAACCAACAAAACAATGGAGTTTTACGCAAAAATAATTTTCGTAAACGGCTCTACCTTAGGCACAACCTTTATCCTGCTCAACTCAACATCTGATGCACATCCCAATGGTTTAGGCAATGCTAGTGGTCAATTGGGTCATAACCTCATGGATCACCATTTCCGTTGCGGAGCCAGTGGCGATTTTGAAGGATTTGACAAATATTATACGTATGGTCGCCGTGCAAACGGTATCTATATACCCCGATTTAGAAACGTAGGCAAAGACAAACGCGATTACTTGCGAGGTTTTGGATACCAAGGTGGTGCCTCACGCCAAAACTGGCAAAGTGATGTGGCCGAACTTGCTTTTGGTGCAGACTTTAAAGAAAAAATGACCAAACCCGGAAAATGGAGAATGGGTATGGGTGGATTTGGCGAAATGCTTCCTTATTACGAAAACAGGGTATATATCGACCATAGCAAAAAAGACAAATGGGGACAACCAGTATTAGCTATTGACTGTGAGTACAAAGAAAACGAAAAGAAAATGCGGATAGACATGATAAATGATGCTGCCGAAATGCTAGAAGCTGCAGGAGCTAAAAACATCAAGACATACGATAATGGTTGCTATCCAGGTATGGCTATACACGAAATGGGAACTGCCCGTATGGGTAAAGACCCCAAAACCTCTGTGCTGAACGAGTGGAACCAAATGCACGAAGTAAAGAATGTATTTGTAACCGACGGTTCTTGTATGCCTTCTATTGCATGTCAAAACCCTTCGTTAACCTTTATGGCTTTGACTGCTCGTGCCTCTGACTATGCTGTTAAAGAATTAAAGAAAGGTAATATCTAATCGTAAAATCACATACTAGTAACACTAAAACAGGCTTTACAATTTAAGGTTTAAAAATATTTATGAGACAAAAAATTAGAATGGGGATGATTGGTGGTGGGCTTGATGCTTTTATAGGCTCGGTACACCGCATTGCTGCCAATATGGATGGACTAGTTGAGTTTTGTTGTGGGGCACTTAGCATCGATCCCGAGACTGCAATAAAATCTGGCAAAGCACTTTTCTTACCTGAAGATCGCACTTACCTTAATTACGAAGAGATGCTAAAAAAAGAGAGCGAACTACCCGCCGATAAACGCATCCATTTCGTAAGTATTGTTACACCAAATTTTGCCCATTTTGCTCCCGCAATGATGGCTTTGGACTACGGTTTTAATGTGGTAATTGAGAAACCCATGACCCTCACCTTAGATGAGGCTAAACAATTACAGAAAAAGGTACAAGAAACCGGGCTCAGTCTTTGTTTAACACATACTTATTCGGGCTACCCCATGGTAAAACAAGCCAAAGAGATGATTAAAAACAATGCTTTGGGCCGAATAAGAAAAATTATAGTAGAGTACCCACAAGGATGGTTAAGCCAACTTACCGAAAGAGAAGGCAACGCACAAGCTGCATGGCGCACCGACCCTAAAAAATCAGGTAAAAGTGGCTGTATTGCCGATATTGGCACACACGCTGCACACCTTGCAGAATATGTTTCGGGTTTGCGTATCACTAAAATTTGTGCCGACCTAAATGTTGTAGTTGACGGTAGAATTTTAGACGATGACGGCAACATTTTGTTGAAATTTGATAACGGTGCTAATGGAGTACTCATTGCCTCGCAGGTTGCTGCAGGAGAGGAAAATGCACTCAAAATTCGTATTTATGGTGAGAAAGGCGGCATGGAGTGGTTTCAACACGAGCCCAACACCCTACTTTTAAAATGGCTCAACAAACCCACAGAAATATATCGAGCCGGAAGTGGCTATCTGGGAGATTTTGCCAAACACAACACCAGAACACCCGGCGGTCACCCCGAAGGTTTACTAGAAGCTTTTGCCAACATTTACAGAAACTTTGTACTTAGTCTTGATGCAAAATTAAACCAAGAACAGCCAAGCCCACAAATGCTAGATTACCCCAATGTAGATGACGGAGTAAGAGGCATGGCACTTATTGAAAATGCAGTAGCCTCTAGCCAATCAACAGAAAAATGGCACGATTTTATCGTATAAACAAAATATGAGAACAATAAAAGGACCTGCCGTATTTTTAGCACAGTTTATCGGTGACAATGCCCCTTTTAATAGTCTAGACGGTATTTGCAAATGGGCAGCCGATTTGGGCTTTAAAGGCATACAATTGCCCACCTTAGATTCTCGGTTTATTGACCTAAAGCTAGCCGCTGAAAGCAAGACCTATGCCGATGACCTAAAAGGTAAAGTTGCTGCCCATGGATTAGCCATCACAGAACTTTCTACCCATTTGCAAGGTCAGCTAGTAGCCGTACATCCTGCTTATGACGATTTGTTTGATGCTTTTGCCGCACCCGAAGTAAAGAACAACCCAAAAGCACGTACAGCTTGGGCAGTACAACAACTAAAATATGCTGCTGCTGCCTCAAAAAACCTAGGCATTACAGCACATGCAACCTTCAGTGGTTCTTTGCTTTGGCAATTTTTTCATCCTTGGCCACAACGGCCCGATGGTTTGGTAGATGAAGCCTTCACAGAATTGGCAAAACGTTGGTTGCCTATTTTAAATACTTTTGACGATTGCGGAGTTGATGTTTGCTACGAAATTCACCCTGGTGAAGATTTGTTTGACGGGCAAACTTATGAAATGTTTTTAGACAAAGTACAACAGCACCCTAGAGCCTGCTTACTCTACGACCCCTCACATTTTGTGCTGCAACAGCTCGACTACATACAATATATTGATTTCTACCACGAGCGTATCAAGGCATTTCACGTTAAAGATGCCGAGTTTAACCCAACAGGGAAACAAGGTACTTTTGGAGGCTACCAAAGCTGGGCTAACCGTGCCGGACGCTATCGCTCGCCAGGCGACGGGCAAGTTGATTTCAAGACCATCTTTAGCAAGCTAGCCCAATATAATTTTGATGGCTGGGCAGTTATGGAATGGGAATGCTGTATAAAAAATCAAGAAGATGGTGCCCGAGAAGGTGCTGAATTTATCAAAAAAAATATAATCCGAGTAACCGACAAAGCCTTTGACGATTTTGCCGCATCCGGAAGCGATGCTAATTTTAACAAAAAAATATTAGGCTTGCATTAAATAAAAAATCAAAACTATGAAACCCTTAATCACAATCTTAGGCCTTTCTGCTGCGTTTGTTTTAACCTCGCATACCATCACGCCAAAACCAAGTATTAGTGAGCCGGCCATAACTATCAGCCTATCAAACGATATTAATCGGACATTAGCCCTGCAAAATAGTGGTGAAGCCCTCATCAACAAATCAGATTGCATAGGTTGCCACAAAAAAGACAGCCAACTAATTGGTCCATCTTATAAAGATATAGCCAAAAAATACGCTAAAACAGAAAAAAACATCAATTTGTTAGCTAGCAAAATTATTAAAGGCGGAACCGGTGTTTGGGGACAGATACCCATGACACCACACCCCAAACTATCAAACGCCGATGCCAAACTGATGGTAAAATACATTTTCAGCCTAAAAAAATAAATCGAAAAACAAGTATCGAAAAACGAGCATCGAAAAACGAAAAACAAACATCGAAAAACGAAAAACGTACAACGAGCATCGAAAAACGAACAACGAACAACGAACAACGAACAACGAACAACGAGCAACGAACCCATCCAACTATGAACAATAATAAAGAAAACAAAGAACCACAAAATAGCCGCAGAGACTTCTTAAAAATGGGAGCAATTGCAGCTGCATTTAGTATAGTGCCCCGACATGTTTTGGGAGGACCAGGCTTTTTAGCTCCTAGCGATCGTTTAATCATTGCCGGAATAGGTGTAGGCGGTAAAGGAGATAGTGATTTGCGGATGATGTACGAAAGCGGAAAAGCAGATATTGCTTATTTGTGTGATGTAGATACACGCCGAGCTGCCAACAGCGTAAAACGTTTCCCGAAAGCAAAGTTTTATAAAGATTGGCGAGAGATGATGGACAAAGAACACAAAAATTTTGATGCCGTAACCGTTTCAACTCCCGACCACAACCACGCAATACAAACCTTAGCAGCCATGCAATTGGGTAAGCACGTTTATGTGCAAAAACCACTTACCCACGATATTTATGAAGCCCGAGTACTTACCGAAGCCGCAAAAAAATACAAAGTAGTAACCCAAATGGGCAATCAAGGTGCCAGCAACGACGGTCCAAGACAACTTAGAGAATGGTACGATGCTGGTTTAATTGGTGATGTACATACCGTTTATGCATGGACAGACAGACCGGTATGGCCGCAAGGAATCCCTTGGTCAAAAAACAAAGCCGAAGTACCCGCCGAGCTAGATTGGGACCTATGGCTAGGTACTGCTCCTTTCAAAGATTATGTAGAAAAACTTGTACCCTTCAATTGGCGAGGATGGTGGGATTACGGCACCGGCGCTTTAGGCGATATGGGCTGCCACTTGCTCGAAACCCCTTTTAGTGTACTTAATCTAAAATACGCTACAGAAGTTGAAGCCAGCGTAGGCTCTGTTTATGTAGATGAATTTAAACGAGGATACTTCCCTGAAAGTTGCCCTCCATCGAGCCATGTAACACTTAAGTTCCCAAAAACCAACAAAACCAAGGGCGATGTAACGGTGCATTGGATGGACGGCGGCATACAACCTACCCGACCCGATGAGCTAGGTGCTGATGAGATTTTTGGCGACGGAGGTAACGGCACTTTATTTATTGGTACAAAAGGGAAAATGCTTTGCGATACTTACGGAGCAAAAGCCCGATTATTGCCTTTGTCTAGAAACGAGAATTTAAAAGTTCCAGCTAAATTTGAGCGAGTTCCCAACCAAGCCAATGGTCACTATGCCCAATGGGTTGAGGCTTGTATTGCCGGACATGGTAAAAAAGCACTTAGTTCGCCTTTTGAAATTGCCGGTCCACTAACCGAGTGTTTACTAATGGCCAATTTGGCAATTAGAGCAGCCGATATTAGAAAAGTAAACGATAAAGGCAAATTTACATATCCTGGTCGTTACCGTAAATTATTATGGGACAATAGCCAAATGAAAGTAACCAATTTTGATGAGGTAAACCAATTTGTAAAAAGAACCTACCGCGAGGGATGGTCTCTTGGAGAAAAATAAAACAATAACATGAAAAAAATAGTTTTGGCAGCTCTTCTTGTAGCAGCCATCAACACCAGCGCAACAGCACAAAAAAACAAAGGCTTTGTTTCTATCTTTGATGGAAAAACTACCCAAGGCTGGCATACTTACGGAAAAGATTTTGTTGGAAAAGGTTGGTCTGTAGAAAACGGCACTTTACATTTCGACCCTAAAAACAAAAACAACGACGGAGGTGATATCGTTACCGATAAGGAATATGCTGATTTTCACCTCAAGCTCGAGTGGAAAATTTCACCAAAAGGAAATAGCGGTATTATTTTCTATGTAAACGAAGACCTAAGCAAATACAAACAAACCTACCTTACCGGCCCAGAAATGCAGGTGTTGGATAACGATGGCCACCCTGATGGCAAAATCACCAAGCACCGTGCTGGTAACCTTTATGACATGATACAGAGCAGTAGCGAACCCGTAAAACCTGTGGGTGAGTGGAATTTGGCCGAAATCATTAGCAAAAAGGGAAAACTTACTTTCAAATTGAACGGTGTTACCGTAGTAAAAACTACCATGTGGGACGACAACTGGAAGAACCTAATTAGCAATAGCAAATTTGCAAAATGGCAAGGTTTCGGCATTTACAAAAAAGGTCGTTTCGCTTTGCAAGATCACGGCGATCAGGTATGGTACCGAAATATTATGATTAAAGAATTGTAGAATTTAACCCAAGAAAAAACAAAATTCTGTATTTTCAGCTCAACCCTTTAAACCAAAAACAATCTAAATATGAACGCAACAACTCGATTTAAGTTATCCTTTATGATGTTCCTCGAATTTTTTATTTGGGGAGGATGGTTTGTAACCATGGGAACTTATTTGGCAAAAAGCCTTTCGGCAGATGGTGTACAAATAGGATCGGCCTATAGTACACAATCTTTGGGTGCAATTATAGCTCCCTTTGTAATTGGTCTTATTGCCGATCGTTTCTTTGCAGCGCAAAAAATACTTGGTTTTTTGCATCTACTAGGCGGTCTTTTATTGTGGATTGCTTCTACTTCACTAAACTTTGATAGTTTTTTCCCTTTCATATTAGGCTATATGATTGCCTATATGCCAACACTGGCTTTGGTCAACTCCATTTCATTCAGGCAAATGAGCAATCCGGGCAAGGAGTTCCCTGCTATCCGTGTTTTTGGCACCATTGGCTGGATTGTTGCCGGTTTGGTAATCGGTTGGCTCAATTGGGAGCAAAGCAACAACTTGGTACTGACCTTTAAAATGGCCGCAGTGGCTTCTGTTTTGCTGGGCTTGTTTAGCTTTACCTTACCCAATACCCCACCCGCAAAAAAAGGAGAAAAAACCAGCCTATCGGATATTTTAGGGCTCGACGCTATTGGCCTGCTTAAGAACAAATCTTACCTTCTGTTTTTTATTGCCTCGGTAGCCATTTGTGTGCCTTTGGCTTTTTATTACAATTTCACCAATCCCTTCTTAAATGAAGTAGGTATGAAAGCTGCAGCAGGTGTTCAATCTTTGGGTCAAGTTTCCGAAACGTTATTTATGCTACTTATGCCCCTGTTTTTTGTGCGTTTGGGTGTAAAGAAAATGCTGGCTATTGGCATGATTGCCTGGGTGTTGCGCTATCTGTTTTTTGCTTTTGGAAATGCCGATAGCGGTTATTGGATGCTTATTGGCGGTATTGTATTGCATGGTATCTGTTACGACTTCTTTTTTGTAACCGGACAAATTTATACCGACAGACTTGCCGGTGAGAAATTTAAAAGTGCCGCTCAAGGTTTTATTACGCTGGCCACCTATGGTGTAGGTATGCTTTTCGGCTCAATTATTTCAGGAATTGTGGTTGACAATTACAAATTAGACAGCGGGCACGATTGGTACAATATCTGGATAATTCCGGCTGCAATTGCCGCTTTAGTTGCGCTACTTTTCCTACTATTATTTAAAGACAAAAATCAAACCGAAGCTGTTTAAGAAAAATGAAATCAAGAAGAGAGTTTATTAGAGATGCAGGTATATTGGCGGCTAGCCTATTAGTTGCTCCAAAGCTTGTAAACGCATTGGGCGGACCAAAAAAAAATATAGGTATCCAGCTCTACACCCTGCGTGATATTATTGGGAAAGATGTGCAAGGTACCATCCAAAAAATTGCACAAGCCGGCTTTAAAGAAGTAGAGACCTATGGTTACGATGTAAAAAGTGGTTTTTGGAAATACTCTGCTCTTGATTTTAAGAAATTATTAGATGATAACGGCCTAGTCTCACCCAGTGGGCATTGTGCTTTTGAGGATTTTATTGAAAAAGGAAATATTGAAGTCATAAAACCATTTGTAGAGGTTGCAAATGTTTTGGGCAGCAAATATGTGGTATTACCTTGGTTATCTGAAAAGAACAGAAAAAATGCGGATGATTATAAAAGAGTGGCCGAAAAACTCAACTTGGCTGGCGAGTACTGTAAAAAACAGGGTCTAACCGTAGCCTATCACAATCATGGGTTTGAGTTCACCAAGTTTCAGGATAAAACCGGATTAGATATTCTTTTGCAAGAGACCGATAAAAAACTAGTTCATTTTGAGCTAGATTTGTATTGGACTGAGTTTGCTGGATATAACCCAACAGACTTGTTTGAGCAATATCCACACCGTTTCAAAATGTGGCACGTAAAGGATATGGATAAAAAGAACAAAAATTGGAATACCGAGATTGGCAATGGAAAGATTGATTTCAAAGCCATATTTGCTAAAGCAAAACTATCGGGGGTTAAACACATCTATCTTGAACAAGAAACCAATTACCAACCCGACCACATTGCTTCTATTAATAAAAGTATCCATTTTATAAAAGACAGCCTATTAAAAAAATAACGAACTATTATTTTCAATTAAGGCTGCCTATTTCGGCAGCCTTAATTGTTTTAAGCCATATTGGCTATTCCTATTTTTAAGGCAAACATCCCAACCAACTCCTTTAAGATAATACCCCAACGTTCCAAAACTACCGGATTGGGCAACCAAACATCTTCCCAACTTAAATCATCATTATAAAAAGAATTGCTTGGATAATAAGCCAAATTAGCTAACTTAAGTTTATGGGCTATTAGTTTAACACGGGGTATATGCCAAGCACTGGTTATCACCAGCACTTGTTTTTCTTGGCTTATGTAGCTCGAACTATATCGTAGGTTTTCAATAGTGTTTCGGCTCTGGTTTTCTGTAATCACGGCAGTATCCGGTATTCCTATCTGCTTAAAATAAGTGCTCAGCAAATCAGCCTCTTTAGCTTGGTTCTGTTGCAAATCGGCGCTCCCGCTGCTAATAATAATTTTTTTGATAATTCCGGTTTTATACAACCTAAGGGTCTGCAATACTCGATCAGCTGAGGCATTAAACGCTATTTCGCCATTAGCTCCTTGCTTTGAAAAACCTCCTAAAAGCAAACCGTATTCATACTTAGCCAAGTTTGGGTAAGGGGCTTCAAAGCGTTTCACCAGCAAATTGAATACAAGTGTATTGGAGAACAGAAAAGCAATAAGCAGCAAAACAAATAAGTATCTTTTCTGTTTCTTAGTGTCTTTAACAAATAATATCCTCACAAGTGCCGCAAACAGCCAAAACAATGGTTTCAGCAAAAAAAGCAATAGTTTTGAGAAGATAAAATACATCAAGATTAATTTAACTTGGCTGCCAAAACACAAGATTTGGTAAAATGTTCTGTTTGCCCATTCAAACTAAACACAGCAAATTTTAGCACATAAACCCCAACAGTACAAGTTTGCGCCTGATCGTTCTTACCATCCCAAAATAAAGCACCCTTGCTTGCTATAGAACTATTTTTCAGCAAACGTCTCACTAAATTACCTTTAGCATCAAATATATTAACTGTAGCTAATTTTCCGGCCGTTTTAAACTGATAATCTATCTGCAATTGATCCTCGAAACCATCATTGTCAGGCGAGAAAGTGCGACTTACTAAGCTAATCCCTTCTTTCGCATTTTCATTGGTCAATTGGGAGTTGGGTGCTGTAGGTGTAGCAAAACCAGAAGCCGCAGCAGCAGATTGCAAATTACCTGCTTGGTAGGCTGGTTGATCAAAAGAAACACGTTCTAAGGATACGCCTTTTAGGTCTTTCAACAAAGCATGATGCATCTTATCGGTGTACACCAACGAATCAATTAGCTCCAAATCCTTATTATATAAATTAGCTGCTCCACTGCTTGTATTAAACGCCGGAATAGTGCTCATCTTAATCATCTGCTGTGGGTTTTTCACTTCGTATTGATTTTGTACAATAAGCGGGTCTGCTGTAAGTACCCAATAGGTTTTGGGTCGAATATATACCGAACGGTCGCTCAATGCTCTTTTACTAGCTCCACTACCGCTTGCACTAGGGTTAGCAATACTGAGTTCTTTCAAGTCCAAGATTTTATCTGTTGCATTGTACAGTTCTACAAAATCTACCCCATTCGTTTTAGGATTGAACAATATTTCACTTAACAAGATATCCCCTGTTTTAATAGCCGGGGTCATCACCAATAAGGCCGTATTGGCAGCCGGGTCAATTGCTATACCTGCACAATTGGATACATTATTTACCGTCAATAAATTTTCGGTGTTGGGCAATATGGGACTAGACAACAACAAAATTACACTGCTATTTTCGGTATTATTTACACTCACCGACTGCGGCTTACCAATACCATTATTGATGTTATAATTATTATCATCTGTTAGCATAGCTAACTGAATACTCTTATCAAAATCAACCTGAACCTGCGTATCCGAAAGAAGGTTTACCCCCAATATTTTTGGCGCAACTAAATCGATGTGGTTGGGGTCAAAAACAGCATTTTGTACACCCGGTGTACCTTGATTGGTGGCTGTGCTGGCTGTCCAATTATATGCCCCACCACAAGGGCTTGTCGGTTTAATCAATTCCAAGGCATAACCAGTTTTCTTACTACTGTCTCTATACCAAGTGTCTTTATAAGCTAGCGCATCAATCACATCGCCATTGGCTGTGCTGAGCGATAGTTCATCGCCATCATTGTTTAGAGAAGGCCAAGGACTTAAACCTTTCGTTTTGCCATAAGCCTGGTAGAGTCCAACATCAGCCACAGCACACAAAATACGGTAGGTTTTGGGGTATAAGGTATCGGCAGGTAGCGTTGCCGTGCTATTGGAGGCATCTTTATATTTCCAACCGCTAATAATAATATATTTATCGGTTGTGTTGTACAATTCTATATATTCTTTGTTTAGCAAAGCCGATGAGCTTGGGGCAGCCATAATCTCATTAATCACCACATCACCTTTTTGTGGGGTGTAGCTTTTGATATGGAGAAAGCTTTTTTGTTGATTGCTCATCATTACATTTCCTTTAAGGTCGGCAAGGTTGCTTACACTGATGGTGTAATTGGCCGTCTCTAAAGCCGCAGAAAAATTGAGCTTTACCGTACTAGAACTTAGCATTTCAACCGAAACCGGATTACCTAGACCTACCAAATTGTAATTGGTCGGGTTTAGTGCTGTTCCGTTAGCTAAGCCCTCATTAAAAGCGAGTTCGAGAGCTGTATCATTCAGAGATTTTACGGCCATCAATTGCGGCGCACTCTGATCGATATATGTTTCAATCTTAAAATCATCGAACTTGAACATGTTGTAACGTGAAGCTGTACTGTAACGACAATATACTCCAAAATAGGCCGCTGTATTATAAGTATTATCAACTACCTCACCGTCATGGGTAAAATTTGTTCCGCCATTAAAATCGGTATAAATATCCCATCTACCAGCACTATTACGTTCAACCCTCACTCTTACCAATACCGAGCTACTTGCAGGTCTCGACTTATCAGGCAAGCTTAGTATTGCGGTAGCAGAACTACCATTTTGTTTCATCAGCGCAAAGTTTTCGGCATTGCTACTGCTTCCTAATTGCAAATAATAGGCTTGCATACCACTTGTTGCCGATAAATCAGCCAAATTAGACATTAAATAGATACGTGGATAATTGGTTGTACTTGGATCAAAAGATAGGTTGAGCAAAAACTCCCAAGCCACATCTGCACCCATAGAATTTGCTGTACTAAGGTATATAGTGCTGGCAGCTTGTGGCCCGTTGGACACCAAAGCCCCATCCACCACCTGAAAATAAGTAGTTGTGCCGCCCCAAGTAGGATTATTAGTAAAATCTCCGTCAGAAAAATTATCATTTAACTGTGCAAAAGCAAGTTTGGAGCAGAATAAAATAAAAATAAGTAAAGTTTTTCGCATATTTGGGCGATATAAATTCAGTTTTAAATATAGCAAAATTAAAAAAGAAAACATGAAAGTTGCAGTAGTAGGTGCTACCGGTTTAGTAGGCACCGTAATGTTAAAAGTATTGGAAGAGAGAAATTTCCCTTTAACCGAATTAATTCCCGTAGCATCTGAAAAGAGCGTTGGTAAGTTAATTAAGTTTAAGGGTAAGGAATATCCAATTGTTAGCATGGATACTGCCATTAGTTTGCGCCCAGATATCGCCTTGTTCTCTGCCGGCGGGGGTACATCAACCGAAAATGCTCCTCGATTTGCCGAGGTGGGTACCACCGTTATAGACAACTCATCGGCTTGGCGAATGGATCCGAGCAAAAAATTGGTAGTGCCCGAGGTAAATGCCAAAGTACTTACCAAAGAAGATAAGATTATTGCTAACCCCAACTGCTCTACCATACAAATGGTAGTAGCCCTACAACCGTTGCACGAGAAATACAAAATTAAACGTGTAATTGTATCAACCTATCAATCGGTAACAGGTACAGGCGTAAAAGCAGTTGACCAATTGATGAACGAGCGCAAAGGCATTGATGGCCCCAAAGCCTATCCTTATGAGATTGATTTAAATGTTTTGCCTCATATTGATGTATTTACCGAAAATGGCTACACAAAAGAGGAAATGAAGATGGTTAAAGAAACCAACAAAATCATGGGAGACGATAGCATAAAAGTTACCGCAACTACCGTTCGTATCCCGGTGATGGGTGGCCACTCCGAATCGGTAAACATCGAGTTCGAAAACGATTTTGATTTGTCTGATGTTCGCCGTATTTTAGAAGCAGCACCTGGCCTTGTTGTGGTTGACGACGTTGCCAACCTGAAATATCCAATGCCTAAAGATGCTCACGAAAAAGACGAAGTATTTGTAGGTCGCTTACGCCGTGACGAATCGCACCCTAAAGCATTGAACATGTGGATTGTTGCCGACAATTTGCGTAAAGGTGCAGCTACCAATGCTGTACAAATTGCAGAATACCTGGTAGAAAACAAGCTGGTGTAAGCAAAATTACACTATAATTGAAGCAGCCGATTGTTTGTAAAATAGAATTTACAAGCAATTGGCTGCTTTTTTTGTATTTAAAAATTAATACGGCTTTGCTTCCACAAATACAAAGTTCCAAAAACATTGAGTACAATCCTCTTTAGTTTTGGCATCCCAGCCAGAACGCCAAAACGCAATGTCAAAAGTGGTAGTCTCGCCCGCTTTTAGTTTTACTTTATGGTAAACATAATTATTGGAGGGGTCTGTATAATCATTTCTGGCTTCAAAAGAAATACCGTGAACATCTGATAAATTCTTAACTTCTACTTCGTATTTACAAGGAGCTAATTTTGATGATGCTTTCTTCACCACTTTTATCTTAAATTCGAGCGGAACACCGTTAATACCTTTTTTCTCGAGTTTCTCAGAAACCATATTAAAAGCTAGGGGCTTTGACCATTCGCTAGCTCCATCAGGGAATTCAAAAGCTTTATTTGAATTCTTATTCAAATAAATTTGTGCAAAAGCAACGTTACTGAATAAGATAAGAATTGCAAGCAATAGTTTTTTAATGTTGATTTTCATAAACGACAATTTGTTATTTTTAAATAAATTCTAATTTTTTAATAACTACACACATCTCTTTAAAGTGTTCTTTTCCCTTTAACCGTCACATTTGCGCTTCCATCATTGAAGGTGCCATTAAAAGTATCTCCTTCAATTTTGGCAATCTCTGTATTGCTTCCATTGCCCCAATATAGTCTGTCATTTACGTAACTGCCACTAATACTTTGAGCCTCTGTTTTTCCATTTTCTCTTGATTTCCCTGTCCATCCTTTCAACAGTGTTGACACCACAATGTTAAAAGTACCAGCCTCATTATCGGAGGTGGTGTATGAACCTTCAAAGCAACGAACCAAGGATGATGAAGTTTCCTTAGCAATACTAAATACCGCATTTGGATGTCCGGGTATTGATGCCGAAAGCACCATAGCACCTGAACCATCTGCACCAACCGAGAAATTAATAGTTAATTCTTGACCATTTAAAGTACCTTTAAAAGCTGCTACAGAAATTCCTCCAGGCACCCATGTATAAGTGCTTGTTAAATTAACAGTTTGCCCATCTATAACCAGAACGGCAGTTATAGAGTTACTGGTAGAGTTAGCAATATCAAATTTTATTGTTCCACTCGACCCAATGATTATTCCTTTGTAAATACCTTTACTGAGATTGTCATTAGCAGCCAATGCTTGAGGTGTTTGTGCACAGCTGGTGCAAACATAAGTAGTATTTTTTGGCTTATTTTTTTTACACGAGCTAAACGTTGTTAAAACCAAAAAAAACAGGATTGAATAATAGATGCTAGATTTCATGTGTTTGTGTTTAGATTGTTACACACAATTTTACACAATAAATAAAAGGCCTAAAATGTGAAAAGAGTAGTATTTGGATAGCAAAATTGCCGCCAACACCAACTATATAAGCCCTGTTTTTTTTAGAGCCTCTATACGTGAGTTTACTTGTAGCTTGAGGTAGATATTGCGGACATGGGTACGAGCAGTTTCTATACTGATAAATAATAAATCGGCAATTTCCTTGTACAAATAACCTTTCTCTAAGTACTTGATTATTTCCTTTTCTCTACGGGTAAGCATTTCAAGATGTGGATTTTGCAGTTCTGAATGCTGCTGAAATGAGTTTATCACTTTTCTGGCAATAGACTTGCTCATTGGTGCCCCACCTGCTCTCACTTCTAATATTGCATTAATAATGTCTGGTGTAGGTGTAGATTTTAAAAGATAACCCACAGCACCAGCTTTCAAAGCTTCAAAAACGGTTTCTGCATTCTCTAGAACAGTTAATGTTATCATATCCATTGTAGGATGCAACTGCTTTAATTGCTGAATACAAGCAATTCCTCCAATACCAGGGAGGGTTAAATCAAACAAAGCAATATCTACCGGTTTTACTTTTAGGTAAGCTAAAGCCGACTCTCCATCATAAAATTTAAGAATATGAGTGGTAGTAAAATAGCTTTGCAGTTCGTTGGCCAAAAAGTCACATACGGTTTTATCATCCTCTATCAGAGCAATTGCATTTATCTTTGAAGGCATCTATTAATAAATATGATTCTAGTTCTTGTAAAAATACACTTTGAAGTACAAATTACAATAGCAAAAAATCATAGATGCCCTTAGCTGCCTATTTTATAAAATTATCATAGAGTAAATTTATCCCATCGGCCAAAACGCTACGCATTTCAAAAGGTAAATCGGCCACATCTCTCTTACTTCCCGAACATATAAATACGAAACCAAATTTCTTTTTGGGGTTGAAAAACATCTCGCTCAGCAGGCCTGATGCCGATCCGGTATGCCCTACCAATAAGTTGCCGCCAGCCAGTTTAGGATTTTGCATTATACGAATTGCATAGCCGTAAGCACTACCAACTCCTGTCTCTACATGAGGGTGCTGCATTTGTTCGGCACTCAATTTTTTTAATATCCTTACCCCATCATACTGCCCTAAATTGAGGTGCATTAGCATAACTTTTGCCAAATCGGGAGCTGATATTTTCATCCCACCAGTTGGCGAAAAGCTATATGCACTATAGCCCAAACGATATTTTGCCCAAATAGAACGATTAGCAACATAAGCAACCTTTGATTCGGTGAGCTCACCAGTGTTTTTTGCCCGAGTATATAAGGATACGAATTTTGTAGTATCAAGTGAATCGACATTATAACCGGCGTAAATACCCAATGGTTTAATAATATTTGTTCGTACATACTCATCAAACCGAATACCTGATGCTTTTTCTATAATAGAGCCGATTAAATTGTAGTTTAAATTACAATATTTAAATTGTGTGCCGGGCTCGTAATTACTATAGCACTTCGTGTTTCCTGAATTTAAAGCTGGATCTATAGCGTTGTAATTAAAATAACCACCACTATCATTTAAACTCGAGGTATGGCTAAGGAGCATTCTAAGGGTTATCTTTTGCTGTGGAAAATAGGGGTTCTGGACTTTAAAACCAATCAGATCTGTTACCTCATCATCGAGTTTTAGTTTGTTCTGCTCAACAAGTTGCAAAATTGCCGTAGCACAAAATGACTTAGAAATTGAGGCTATCCTAAAAAGGTCGTCTTTTTGTAACGGTATCTTATTTTCGATATTCTTGAGCCCAAATGCCTGAGCGTACACGATTTTATTGTCTTTAACAACCGCCAAAGCAAGACCCGGCACTTCATATTTTTTCATCAACTCACCAACCTCTCTTTCAAAACCGGGTTGCTGTGCTTTTGTTTCAAAGCCCAACAAAACAATGGTTAACACAATCCAAAACAATTTAATTCTCATAATTTTAGCTATTTAACTAAGTAGTCTCTTAACATCAAGCATTAGGACCAATTAATATTCACAAATCAGTTTATGGCCTTTGCTAGGCTTTTACTAATTTAGCACAACGATGCTGAAAAAACTCTCCATAAAAAATTACGCCCTCATTGACAATATTGAGATTAGTTTAGACAATGGGCTTAACATATTAACTGGCGAAACCGGAGCTGGGAAATCTATTATTTTGGGGGCTCTTTCATTGTTATTGGGTCAACGAGCAGAGAGCAAATATTTCTTCAATCAGGAGAAGAAGTGCGTTATTGAAGGATTTTTCAGCTTAAAAAGCGGCACTAAACCTCCGCTGTTTGAAGAGTTTGACTTGGACTTTGATGTTGAAAACATACTACGTCGAGAAATTTCGCTTGATGGCAAATCTCGGGCCTTTGTCAACGATACCCCTGTTAACCTCGTTACCTTAAAAGCTATAGGCGAAAGTTTAATTGCTATACACTCGCAACATGCTACATTAGAACTAAACAACAAAGCCTTTCAGTTCTTAATTTTAGATTCGCTTGCCCAACACCAAACCATATTAACCAGCTACCAGCAGCATTACATTGAACAGCAAAACAAAACAAAAAAACTCGATGCCCTGAAGGCTAAAATAACTGAAGACGAGCAGAAAAGAGATTATGAGCAATTTCTTTTTGACGAGCTTAGCCGAGCAAATTTAAACAATACAGAACAGCATGAGCTTGAGCAAGAATTGAGCAAACTAAGCCATGCCGAAAGTATTAAAAAATCAATAAACAATGGTTTGCACTTGCTTGATGGTGATGAACTATCAATAATTTCTCGCTTAAAAAGCCTACAAACAGAGTTGTCGCAGGCAGAACGTTTTGATGAAGGAATTGGCCAAATCAACTCACGACTGAAATCGACTTTGATAGAACTGAAAGATATTTGTGCCGAACTAGAACAGGCAGAAAACAACACCAATTATCAACCACAACGTATCGACCAAATTAACGAGCGCTTAGACCTTATTTACAGTTTACAAAAAAAACACCGTGTAAACAGTGTTGAAGAACTATTGAATGTTCAACAACAGTTGGAACACAGTTTAAATAACATTTCTAGCCAAACAGAATTAGCCAGCTCGCTTGAGAAAGAAGTAGCAGAACTAAAAAATACGCTCTGGGCAGAGGCTGATACGCTTCACCAAAATAGGCTAAAAATCATCCCTCAAATCGAAACTGAGGTTAAAAAATCATTAGCCAAAATGGCTATGCCCAATGCTTGTATTAGTTTTAAGCTAAGCGAAGAGAACGAACTGAACCAACTGGGCAAAAACAAGTTGGAACTTAGCTTCTCTGCAAATTTGGGACAAGCGCTACTTCCGGTGCACAAAGCGGCATCTGGCGGAGAGTTATCACGCTTAATGCTAGCTTTTAAAGCTCTCTTGGCCAAAAATGTAGAATTACCCACCTTAATATTTGATGAGATAGATACAGGGATATCTGGAGAGACAGCGCAACAAGTAGGTCAAGTCATTGCCGAACTGGCAGACAATATGCAGATTTTAGCCATTACGCATTTACCCCAAATCGCATCAAAAGGCAATAACCATTACTTAGTTTATAAAAATGAAGTTGGTCAAAAGACACAAACCAACATAAAAAAATTGAGCGAACAAGAGCGGGTGGATAGTATTGCCGAGATGTTGAGCGGCAAAAACCCGGGTCAATCAGCTAAAGAAAATGCCAAAGAACTACTCAATATAAAATAATACACTGCGCCAATTGTCAGTGTATTATTTTAAGGGTTTTACAGTTTAATTTTTTCTATTTTCTTTGTTTTACGACTTTTCTCAGCTACAAAGCCCATAATATGACTTTCTATCGAGTCGTCAATAGTAGAGGTCAGCATTTTGGGGTCTTGGTGGGCTACTGCTTGTGCAAAATCTCTAGCCAAGAGCCAGTCTCCGCCACCGTGACCCGAGTTTTTATATCCTTCCACATCTTCGGCCTGTGGTCTAAAAGTAATCGATTTGCCGGTTTTAAAATCAGTTACAACCAGTTCTTTCATATCGCCAACCATATCGCCCATAGAGCCGAACACACGGGTTCTACGACCACCGTAATTGGTAAATGCTTCCATAGAGAAACTGGCTGTTATCGCATCTTCGAAAAGTATGTTACTTATGTAATGATCGGGTTGGTCATTGTCCATTCGGTAAACACAACGACCATAGTCAGAAGTTTTCAACTTTTCAAGTACAAACTTTTGTTTTTCCTCTTTGGTCTTAAGCTCTAGCGGAATATCTAATACTGCAGTTCTACCCAATTTATCATGATATTGTTTAACAGCCGAGTAAGGACACTCACGCTCTACTTTACAATCCAAACACCGATCGGAGCTACCTGCAGGCGCATTTTCTTTTTTAAACCAGGTTAAATCGCCCATGGCCACAATTTCTTTGCTGCGTTTATCCAATATCCATTTTATAATATCCAAATCGTGACATGATTTGGCCAGCAATATAGGGGTTGTATTTTTAGAGTTGTGCCAATTACCACGCACATAAGAATGGGCCATGTGGGTATGCTCTATAGGCTCCAAATGTTGTACACTTATCACCCTACCAATTGCACCTTTAGCAATCAACTCTTTCATTTTCACAAAGTAAGGTGCATACCTCAACACGTGACAAACGGCTACAATACGCCCCTGTTTTTTGGCCATTGCCAAAATATCACGGCATTCTTTTTCTGTAGGAGCGATAGGTTTTTCCAATAGCACATCGTAGCCCATTTCTAAGGCTTTCATACAAGGCGCATAATGCAAATTATCTGGTGTAGTTATAATTATCGCATCTGCAAACTTTGGCCGTGTAAAAACATCCTCCCAGGTTTTAAACCTATTATCATCAGGTATTTGGTGGGCTTTGGCATATTTATCATTCCTAAACGGAATGGGTTCTGCTACTCCTACAATCTTTAAATTGCTTGGGAAATTAAGAGCAAAACCACCATACACATTGCCCCTACCTCCGGCACCCAGTGTAATAGCGGTTACAGCTTTCTCTATTGGCTTGTGTAAGGGGTTGGGCGGAAGCTCATAAAAAAAATCGTTTTCAGCAATTTTGCCTATCACATCGGTACTGATGATAGCACCACCAAGGCTTAGGCTCAGCGTCTTTAGCAGGTTTCTACGGTTCATGATTTTCAGTTTATTTTGTTTTTGTTTGTCTTTGTTTGTTCAAATTGTACCAGTATTGGGCGATGATCAGAATTTTGTACATCAAGCACCCGATAGCTTGACATGTTCCAATCTATATTTTTGCTCATCACGTAATCAATGGTAATACGTGGTTGGTCTTGTGGATAGGTTGGCTCACAATCATTCGTACAATAACGTGTAAAATAAGGAGTGAGCACCTGCATGGTTTCAGAATCTGGCCTATCGTTAAAATCGCCACAAAGCAAAATCGGTAATTTCTCCTTCTTAAAATAATCAGCAATAAATTGGGCTTGTAGCACTCGGTTAGCGTTGTTTTTCTGTGCGTCGAGATGCGTATTGGCAAATACCAGCTTTTTTCGTCCAATTTTTAGATGGGCAATCGCCAAAATTCTTTTCTCGGCCTTATGCTGTTGAGGCAACTCAACAGTAATAGCATCGCTGATTTCATACTTACTCAAAATAGCCAAACCATACTCTCCCCCACCATGATCAATGGCTTTGTAGAAATGATAATTCATTTTTAGCACCGCAGCTAATTCTTTAGCCTGATCCAATTGTTCACTACGCTTGTTGTGCTTATCTACTTCTTGTAAAGCTACAATATCAGCTTCTTGGTCTATCACCACTTTGGCAATTGCAGCGAGATCTATTTTGTCGCCAGCGTTTGGTGGGTTTCCGTGATGGATATTAAAACTTAATACTTTGACAACAGTTTTGCTATTCTGAGCCAACGCCCTGGACACAGACAACTGCAATACAGCTATACCAAAAAAAAGAAATAATAAGCCTTTATTTACTTTTGTTTTGTAACGTTTCATCACTAAACTGGTTATAGATTGAGGTAAAACTGAACATACTAAACCTAAAAGTAACCAATCGAAACTAAACAAACAAAAAGAAAGAATTAATTTTGTTTTAATTCTTAAGCAATAAAAAAAGGCTTGAGTAATTTAACTTGCTCAAACCTTCGCTTTTTGGACATTAGGCCTATCCAAAAAATAATGTTTTTCTTTTAGAGATATAGGGTCTTTTCTGTAAAAACTCACCACCCAACAAGGCTTTAGGTTTCAACATTAAGACAATAATAAACCGCTGTTATTTTTTTACAAAATTGTTTAAAACACAAACGTTTGCAAGATTTTGTTTAATTGAATGAATAGTTTGCAAAAAAGTATAATTTTCCGACAATTTTGTACATTTTAATCCAACTTACCACCCATCAACTAAGTAAACTATATGAATTTCAAACGTTTGCACCAATAAACATTAACTAAGGGGGTAACAACTTCTTACAATAAAAGGCATTAATACTTTACTAAAAAAATAAACAAAAGCTATCCTTGGCAATAGCACGACTATTACATTGAGAAACAATGAACTTGGTTTTGGCGGACAACTTGATTGATAAAGGAGAAACCGCAATATAATATGTTAAACAGATTACGTTCAGCGACCATACAAAAATTAACTGACGGACAAAACTCAACGACTTTACCAAAATTATTAGTAATTTTAAAACTGAAATTAGATATAGGAATTTATGGATTTACAAAAGGCAGGGCTATTCGGAATTAATTATTCAAACAGGGATTTCTCTCAAGCAGACACTTGGGGCAAAAACCAGTTTAATTCCTCGTTTCCTGCTGGTTTGACCAATTTTCTTGCCTCTAAAAATTTAGACAACATTTATATTTGTCTTGATAAAGACCTTAAAATTCAACATCAAAAAATTTCAGCAGAACAACTTTATGGAATTAATCCGACTTCTGATGATTTGTTTTTCTCTTTTGAAAGTCAATACACACCATACCAACAATTGGTTATTGGCACTTTACCAAGAGTTGATTTAGTTACTCAATCACGAAGTAACGGGCAGGTTTTGCGACCTATTGAAGTAAAGCTCACAGCACTGCCCGATAATTCTACTTGCAATTTAAGTGAAGAATACTATGGTTGCGAAATCGTAATAAGACCGGACACAATTGTTTATTTAGCTTGTAGTATTGCTTCAAGTTTTAAAGATAAACAAAAGCAACTTTCTCAAATTATTGGGAAGAAGTTTGACAATATAGCAGACTGGACAGACGGAACATCGGTTTGGTTGCATATAACCGAAATGATTGCAACTATTGACAAAATCATACTTTCGATTATTGATAGACAAGAACCAATTTTATTGCAACCAATTTGGAAAACAAACGGGAAATCACCTAAACTTTCAGACAATTGTTTGGATGTTTTTGTATGGTCAAACTTTGCTTTTACCCAACTTTTTGTGGACGTTGCAAGAGGTGAACTCTCGGCAAACAATAAAATTACAAGACAAATAAGAACAATTATTTGGTTATTTAAAATGCTTTATGATTTTTCCAAAAACGGACAAATCAATCATCATAAAATTATTGACGAACTTTCTTATAATACGAAAAATGACAAAGCATTTGCAGTAAGCGGTCGTATTACACACAGATATATGGCTTGCACAGAACTCACAAAGCCAAGAATTGAGAAAAAAGACATCAAGAATATCATTCTTGGTAGCGGACAAAATTTACTTAGTCCCGAAAGACGATTTGATGCCATTATTTTTAACTCACCTGAATTATTTAGCTAATGGAAACAGTAGATTTATTTTCGGGTTGTGGTGGTTTATCACTTGGATTTCAAAACGCAGGATTTGAAATATTAGCGGCTTTCGACAAATGGGAACCAGCCGTAAAAGTATATAAAGAAAATTTTGACCACCCTATTTATGACACCGATTTAGGAAGTGAAGAAGGACTTGAATTTGTAAAAAAACTCAAACCACAAATGATAATTGGCGGTCCGCCTTGTCAGGATTTTTCAAGTGCAGGAAAAAGGGACGAAACTTTAGGAAGAGCGGATTTAACGATTTCGTTTGCCAACATCGTTTCAGAAACCAAGCCCGAATGGTTTGTAATGGAAAATGTGGAACGGATTACCAAAAGCCGTATCCTTAAAGAAGCTTTACAAATTTTCAAAAAAGCAGGTTACGGCATTTCTTATCAGGTTTTGGACGCAAGCTTTTGTGGTGTTCCCCAATCAAGAAAACGTTTCTTTTTAGTTGGACACAAACATTCAACAGATAATTTTTTGAACCCATATTTTGCTAAAAACCAATCAGCAAAGCCAACAACTTTGTTTGATTATTTTGGCAAGTCCTTGGGCGTTGAATATTATTACAGACATCCGAGAAGTTATGCAAGACGTGGAATTTTCAGTATTTACGAACCAAGTCCTACCATTCGTGGTGTAAACAGACCAATCCCAAAAGGTTATAAAAAACACGAAGGCGACCCAGTAGAAATTACAGATGATTTAAGACCATTAACTACAAAAGAAAGAAGTCTGATACAGACGTTTCCCGAAAATTTTGTTTTTAACGGCACAAAAACAGACCTTGAACAAATTATTGGAAATGCTGTTCCTGTAAAACTGGGAGAATTTATAGCTAACTGTATTAACGATTACATTGCTGACAGACGACAAAACAAACAAATATCAATAGGACAATTAGAATTTATATACGAAGACGAAAACAGCACTGTGCATAATAAAGTATTGGCTTAATGGCTGGTGAATGGCTTCAGATTCAACTCACCCAAATTAATAAAAAATCGGCAACAGTTTTTTCACCTGTTGCCGATAAACTATAAAACTATTAGTAAGTGACTATTTTTTAGTGCTTGCTACTGGCGCTGCTGGAGCAGGTGTTGCTGCTGCGGCCTTTGGCTTAATGATATCCAATACCTCTATCTCAAAAACAAGCGGAGAGTAAGGGCCAATTGGTCCGCCGCCCATTTCGCCATAACCTAAGTCTGAAGGGAAAACAGCAACAATTTTACCACCTTTACCTACAAGTTGGATAGCCTCGTTAAAACCGGGAACAGTAGAGCCCAGCGTCATCTTAGCAGGTTCATACGGACGTCCGGCCTGATAAACTTTAGCATCTTTGGCAACTTTTTCAATATTGGTATCGAAAATCTTATTTTTCTTATCGCTTCCTTTTTTCGCCAATTTACCCACGTAGTTTATCAAAAGGGTATCGCCTTCTTTAGCTTTCTCGGCAGATCCTGCTTTTTCGATTACATATTGCAATCCACTAGCAGATTTTTGAGTTTTCAAATTATTATCGGCAATGTAAGCTTTGATAATTTCGGGCTCTGCTGCTTTCTTTTTGTCGATAGTAGCTTTATAATCCGCTTGGAAGAAATCGCTTGCTCTTTTTTGGAAAACCGAATCAACTTCTTTAGGACCTTTTTTGAACACCTTCTCTACTTTTACGGTAAACACTAAATATTTATCGTTTTTAAACATCTCGGGTTTTGGCTGTTTTGAGTGAAAAGCCATCGTGTCAAGATCAATTTTAAAAGTTGCACTGTCACCTTCACCAAACAGAGTCAACACATCATTCATATCACCTGCGTATTGTTTTGGGCTGACAGGAAAAACTTGAGGGGTCTCATTCTCATAAGTACTTCCCAAAACTGAATCTTTTTGGTTTTTTTGTACAAAATTCAATTTAACGATATCACCCGCTTTAATTTTTTCTTTATTGCCAGATTTGTGGATGGTGTAAAGCAGTCCGCCTGGTCCTTTTTGTTCTCTTGTGCAAGCGGCCAAGCCAATAGAGGCGGCCAACAAAAATACTAATCCTTTTTTCATTTATATTTTCTTGTTTTTATGGTGTAATAATCTGATTTCTAAACTACCATTTCTGGCAAAGCCTGCAAATTTAAGTTTATTTTTTATATTCTTTTCAATTTTATCAATTAGGCATCTGCCAACAAAGTTTCGTACTGAGGCAATACCGATTTAAAACGGGCAACGGTGTCTTCAAGACTTAATGAAGAATTACCACCAGCGGCATTTCGGTGCCCACCCCCGTTGAAATAATTTTTACAAATCTCATTTGCCGGAAAATCACCTATTGATCGTAAAGATAGTTTCACAACATCTTTACGTTCTACAATAAAGGCTGCCAATTTAATCCCACTCAAAGAAAGCGCATAATTTACAATACCTTCAGTATCACCTGTTTCTACGTGGTAATGTTCCAGTTCTTCTTTGCTTACACTGATAATAGCGGTGTGATGAGTGGGTAAAATCTCTAATTTGGACGACAAGCAATAGCCTAAAAATTTTAAACGATTCTCAGAAACATTATCAAAAACCTGTTGGTGAATTTTAGCATTATCTGCACCTAAATCCATCAAATCGGCTGCAATACGATAAACTTTTGAAGTAGCCGAGGGGAAACGAAATGAGCCCGAATCGGTCATAATTCCGGTGTATAGACAGGTTGCTACGTCTGCATTAATGGCCTTTACATCATTCAGTTCTTTACTGATAAACTCGTAAACCAATTGCGCCGTAGCACAAGCCTTGGTATCCCAATAACGAAAATCATCAAAACCCTCGGGCTCGAGATGATGGTCTATCATAATTTTTTTGGCAGAAGACTGTCTAATACTATCTCCCAACTCGTGTATCCTAGACAAAGTGTTAAAATCTAGACAAAACACCAAATCGGCCTGTGCCACTATAGATTGAGATTGTGCTACACTATCCGGAAAAACCAATACCTGACTATTGTTGGGCAGCCAGTGCAGAAATACCGGATAATCTGATGGGGTGATGACCCGCACATTATGCCCTTTCTGAATCAGATAGGCATAAAGCCCCAAAGATGAGCCCATAGCGTCACCATCGGGTTTGTGATGGGTAGTAATTACAATGTTTTTTGGGGATTTGAGTTCATCCCTCAATGCTGCTAAAGATATCATAATTTGGGCGAATTTACTAAATAATATGATTTGATGGCTTTTGTTAACATACGCATAACAAAAAAGATATTAGTTTATTATAAAAACCGAATAAAGTTTATTTTTGCAAAAAAATTTGAAATTAAAAATGATTACAAACAGAACTTTTACGATGATTAAGCCCGATGCTGTTGCAAATGGATACATGGGTCTAATCATTGATGATTTTATCAAAGCTGGCTTTAAGATTGTAGCTTTAAAATACACTCAACTATCTGCTGAACGTGCAGGTGCTTTCTATGCAGTGCACAAAGAGCGTCCTTTCTACAATGATTTAGTTCAGTTCATGTCTTCGGGTCCCATTGTTGCTGCTATTCTAGAAAAAGACAATGCTGTGGAAGAATTCAGAAAACTTATCGGCGCTACTAATCCTGCCGAAGCAGCCCCCGGCACAATCCGTCAGAAATATGCCAAATCAATTGATGCCAATGCGGTTCACGGATCAGACTCTGACAGCAATGCCCAAATAGAAGGCGATTTCTTTTTTTCTGCTGATGAGCGTTTCTAATAAAATAAAAATATAATTCTAATAAGCACTCTAATTGGGGTGCTTATTTTTTTGTTGTATCTTTCGAGGCATATTTAATCAACATGAAAAAAATCTATTTGGTAGCTTTTGCTACACTAATTTCTATTGGAGCACAGGCTCAACAAAAAGCAAAAACAGCTCCTAAAACTACTGCAGTTAAAAAACCAGGCGGTACCGCTATCGTAAAAAAAACAGTTGTAGCTCCTAGCATGAAAAACAAGCTCGACTCGGCTAGTTACGCATTTGGGCTAGCTATGGCCAATAATCTTAAAGCCGGAGGCCTAGAGGGCTTAAACTACACTTTGCTAAACAAGGGTATGCAAGATGCTTTTTCTGGAGCCAACGCATTAATGACCGAAGATAAAGCCCAATTAGCCATCAACTCGATATTCGAGAGCTTAGCAAAAGTGAGAGAAGAAAAAGAGAAACTAAAATACGCTAAAGAAATTAAGGCTGGAGAAGATTTTTTAGCACAGAACAAAACTAAACCCGGTGTAAAAACCACATCAAGCGGACTACAATACGAAGTTATTACCGAAGGGCAAGGCGCCAAACCTCTTGCCACAGACCAAGTGACTGTACACTACAAAGGCTCGTTATTAAACGGGGTTGAGTTTGACAGTTCTTATAAACGTAACGAACCTACCACCTTTGGGCTGAACCAAGTTATAACCGGTTGGACCGAAGGACTACAATTAATGACCGAAGGTTCGAAATACCGTTTTTACATCCCTTATCAGTTGGCTTATGGTTCAAGAGGTGCCGGAGCCGACATCAAACCTTTTAGCACTTTAATTTTTGAAGTAGAACTAATAAAGGTTAATAAGAAATAGAATTTGCAATTAAAACAGATTAATTAACAAAGGGGAGCTAAACACTCCCCTTTATCATTAGAATTAATCTTAAACATTTGGCTTTTAGCCTTACTCTACGTTATCTTCTTTTTTTGCTCGTTTAGATTTTTGTGCAACAATTTCTACTTCATCTTTATCCTTATTATAATTTATGGATAAAGTATCACCTTCGTTCACCAAGCCTTTCAATATTTCCTCTGCAATTGGGTCTTCAAGATATTTTTGTATTGCTCTTTTCAAAGGTCGGGCACCAAAATTACTATCAAAGCCTTTTTCTGAGATAAACTCTTTTGCCTCATCGGTAAGTTTGATGTGATAGCCCAGCACATGTATCCTCGAAAATAAACCTTGTAGTTCCACATCAATAATCCTGAAGATATCTTCTTTGGTTAGAGAGTTAAATACAACTACATCATCTATACGGTTCAGAAACTCGGGTGCAAAAGCCTTTTTAAGTGCATTTTCTATTACTCCCCTACTGTGGGCATCGCTTTGGCTTAGTTTTGCACTAGTACTAAAACCTACACCAGCACCAAAATCTTTCAACTGTCGGGCACCAATATTGGAGGTCATGATGATGATGGTATTTCTAAAATCAACTTTTCTCCCCAAGCTATCGGTCAATTGTCCTTCATCCAAAACCTGCAATAAAATATTAAACACATCAGGGTGGGCTTTTTCTATCTCGTCCAACAAAACCACCGAATAGGGCTTTCTACGAACTTTCTCCGTTAGCTGTCCACCTTCTTCATAACCTACATAGCCCGGGGGCGCACCCACCAATCGCGATACGGCAAATTTTTCCATGTACTCGCTCATGTCTATCTGTATCAGTGCGTCGTCACTATCAAACATAAAACGAGCTAGTTCTTTGGCCAATTCGGTTTTACCTACACCTGTTGGCCCTAAAAATATAAACGAGCCAATTGGTTTTTTAGGATCTTTCAAGCCTGCTCTTGTACGCTGTATGGCTTTGGTCAATTTTTGTATGGCTTCGCCTTGGCCAACAATTTTTGCGGCAATGGTTTCGTTCATACCAAGCAATTTATTGCTATCGGTTTGGCCAACCCTTTGTAGCGGAATTCCGGTCATCATAGATACCACTTCGGCTACATTCTCTTCTGTCACCACGTAGCGTTTGGTTTTAGTCTCGGCTTCCCATTCGCTTTTTGCCCGCTCTAGCTCTTGCAACATTTTCTTTTCTGTATCGCGAAAATGTGCTGCCTCTTCATATTTTTGGCTGCTTACAGCTTGGTTTTTACCAATTTTAACCTCTTCTATCTTGTTCTCAATATCAATAATATTTTGCGGAACATGAATATTGGTTAGGTGCACTCGCGAGCCCGCCTCATCCAAAGCATCTATTGCCTTATCAGGCAAAAACCTATCGGTAATATATCGGGCAGTCAAAGCAACACAGGCTTTAATAGCTTCTTCGGTATAGGTAACACCGTGGTGATCCTCGTATTTTTCTTTAATTCTATTTAAGATTTCTATGGTTTCATCAGGACTAGCCGGCTCAACCATCACTTTTTGAAACCGTCTGTCTAGAGCTCCGTCTTTTTCGATAAATTGACGGTATTCATCCAAGGTTGTAGCACCAATACATTGTATCTCGCCCCTTGCTAAGGCAGGTTTAAACATATTTGAAGCATCTAAAGAACCAGAGGCTCCCCCTGCACCAACAATGGTATGAATCTCATCTATAAACAAAATGACCTCACTAGATTTCTCAAGCTCATTCATCACAGCTTTCATACGCTCCTCAAACTGACCACGATATTTGGTGCCGGCAACTAAAGAAGCCAAGTCTAGTGTAACTACCCTTTTGCCAAACAACACCCTCGACACTTTGCGCTGTATTATCCGCAAGGCCAAACCTTCGGCAATTGCACTTTTACCCACACCGGGTTCACCAATCAAAATGGGATTGTTTTTCTTTCTTCGAGAGAGAATCTGCGATACCCGCTCAATTTCTTTTTCTCGCCCTACAATGGGATCCAAACGACCTTCTTCGGCCAATTTAGTCAAGTCGCGACCAAAATTATCCAAAACAGGTGTTTTAGACTTGATATCAGATACTTTTTTGGGACTACTAAAGCTTTCTTCTTCCGGATAATCGTCTTCATTACCTCCGCCTGTGCTACCAGCAGCTTCGTCTTTAAAGTTATTTTTATTGATTTCTACTTCACGTTTGAAAACATCGTAACTGACACCTCCTTCTATTGCTAATATTTGCGAAGCAATGTTCTCCTCGTCTCTCAATATCGCCAACATCAGGTGTTCGGTACCAATCAAATCACTCTTAAAAATCTTTGCCTCCAGATAGGTAATTTTAAGAATTTTTTCGGCTGGTTTGGTGAGTGGAATGTTCCCAAGGTTCACCGTATTGTTTGAAGTACCCCTTACGGCATCTTCAATTGCTCTTCGTAGATTTTTCATTTCTAGCCCCAAAGATTTCAAAATTTTGATGGCCATACCGTCGCCTTCACGTATCAAACCTAACAGCAAATGCTCTACGCCAATATATTCATGACCCAATCGTAAGGCTTCTTCCCTACTAAAGGAGATGACGTCTTTTACTTGTGGTGAAAATTTCGCTTCCATAATCTTATATAATTGGGTACAATGCTAAACTATAAATTTGTTTCTTAAAAACAAGGAACCAATTTCAGATATTTTATCAACAATTGAGCCATTTTAGTGGATAGGAATTGATTGGGAATGCTGCTATTAGTCAAATCTCCCTATCAATCAACCATAAAGCGCCCTAATCAAAGATAATCCAAAATGATTTTACATAAGGCGGACAATAAAAAAATTTGCAAATTGACCTTCTATTGAAAAAATGACAATTTGCCTAATTTGCATCATTAATCAGCTTTTTTGTCAGTAAAACGATTATTTCTGAATAGTCTTTAAAGTTGTTGCTGCTTAAAAATGCAACTAGAAAGGCATACCTATACCAAAATTGTACTGAACAAAACGATAACGATCTGGAGCATGGCTAAGCAGATAATCAGCCTTGAAACTCTTGCCTCCGTTGATAAACTTACTGATAACCCATTGTTCTGAGCCTACAAACTGTGGGTCTTTTAATTTCAAACCAATATCAAAACGGAAGATAAAGAATTGCACATCGTACCTAAAGCCCATGCCGGTACCCAATGCCAATTGTTGTCCCAATTTTTTGATATTGAAATAGGTTTCGGGCTGAGGATTGTTGGGAGCTATATTCCAAATGTTTCCCATATCTAAAAATGTGGCTCCATTTAGTTTACCGCCAAAAAATTTGTGCAACAAAGGAAATCGATATTCAAAATTTGCCTCTATTCGCATTTGTCCAAGTTGGTCTAATCCAAATGCCGACAAACGAGCCTCGGGACTACTGATAACCTCTCGATTGTAATTACCCGGGCCAAGTGTTCTGGCCTGCCAAGCACGTACCCCGCTAGAGCCCCCTGCATAAAAAAGTTTTTCAAAAGGAATACTCAAAGAATTGCCATAGGCATAGCCTACCCCTGCGCTTAACCTTGTAACGAATTGAGAGACCTCTCCGGTACGCAAATACCACCTAACATCAACCTCGGGTCTAATGTACTGATTAAACGGTACTCCGAAAACTTTCCCATAATCACCAGCAGCAGGGTTGTGCTTGTTACCAAACAACCTACTTATACCCGACATGAGGTTGCCGGCCATATCTACATTCCCCCTAAAATAAATGAAACTTTTATTCTCGGTCAGTTGGTTTGCATTGAGCGAGTAAGAGTATTTCAAACCTAGGGTAAAATCTTTTCTGCCTAGCAGCGCAATGTTGTACCAGTTTTTCTCGAACAGCTCCTTGTTTCTTAAATATAGGGCATAATTACTCTGATCGAGTGTGTCTATCAAAATTCTACCAAAACGATATTCGAGATTGAAGGGAGTAAAGGAGTGTAGTTTCGATCTTGTTTCGACCCAATCGTAACTCATCGAGCTAACAAAGGTACGCCGTATAGTAATATCTTTTTGCAGGGCATATAAATAGCTCAACGAGAAAGTGGTGAAAGGCATCCCGTTTTTACCAAGCGACAAAATACTGGAGGGCACAATAAGACGAGGTACTGCTAAACTGGCTCCTACAGAAAAATCTCTTTGATAAATGTCTGAAAAAATTGATCTCCCGTTAATAAACCTTGATTGTAAGCCTCCTTTTATTTGAAACTGGAAACGCTCGCCGCCCTTTAAAAAATTATTGTTGGTGTAGGTATTACTGATTGTAAAACCAACAGTTGCGCTGTTAAAAGGTATCTCACCCTCGATACGATTGCTCATCCGTTTTTGAGGAATTAGCATAATTACCGGATCAACCACGCCCGGCGTGTCTTTAGGTTTAACATAGTCTATCTTTACACTTTTAAAAACATTTAGTTCATACAGCCTCTCAGAACTCAATTGTTCATTTTCTAAGTTGTAAAAATCTCCCTTTTTAAGAAAATCATAACGGAGTATTGGCTTGCTCTTAAACCGATTACTATTATCGGTAAAACGGACACCATTAATATAGGGGCTGTTGTAATGTATCGAGTCAACAAATCCATTGCTACTAGGTGCAATTACAATATCAGTTTTGCCAATTTTGTACCTTTGGTGTCGGCTGCTTCCATCCAAAGGATTGTCTATAATTAGTTTTACTAGTACCGTATTGTTATTTTGGTTAGAGTCGGGTGTAAAACGTACATAGGGGCGTACAAAGTCATAAAAGCCGTCTCTTCGCAATAGCTTATAAATTTCTTCACGCTCATAAGCCAAAGAATCTTCATCGTACCGCATACCCACACGCAAATGAGAGAAAGAATTTTTCTTTTGAAGATACAAAGACTTCACTAGGGTGTCGGCAATATCAAAGCTCAACCCGCTCACATAAAAAGGCTCACCCGGATTTGCTGTAAAAAGTAAAGAAGCCTTTTTTTTGTTCACTGCTATAGCTGCATCAACCTTTGCGTTGAAATAACCTTTACTTTTCAAAAATTTTTCGATTTGTTCTCTCGAAATATCAACCAAAGTACTGTCTAACAAGGGTGGTGGAGAGCCGATAGGCTTGATATTGGTTTTTTTGTACTTACCGTCTTTGGTGTTGAAGATATTGTAGAACCAGGTGTTGACTCCGATACCACTACCCGGGCGGATATCTTTTTGAACATAATCATAAGCCATATCGACCAGGGATTTATCAATACCTTCTATTTTGGCCTCTTTAACAATGGCTTGATGTTCATCAATATATTTTGTAGAAGCACAACTCGTCACAAAAACAATAATAAATAGTAATATTGCAATCCATTGTTTTTGGGTACTAATGTTACTGTATGCTTTCAAAATCAAAAATTAGCTTTATAAAATCCCTTCATCTCAAAAAACACCGCAGAGAGCAAGGTCTGTTTATCATTGAAGGTCTAAAATCATTTTTGGAGTTTTCTCAATCCAACTACGTAATCGATAGTTTATACTATACCGCTGCGGTAGCAAAAGATTTACCAAAAATCAAGGCAAATATAAATTTATTTGAACTAAGTGAAACAGAACTACAAAAGATAAGCACCCTAAAAAGTCCGCAACATTTGTTGGCCCTGGTAAAAATACCTACAAAGTCGGCGCTAACGAGTGCACAAATCAAAGGTAAATTTAGCTTGGTACTCGACAATGTGCAAGACCCCGGAAATCTGGGTACCATAATTAGGATTGCTGATTGGTATGGTATCGAAAACGTAATTTGCTCTACCGATACGGTGGATCTCTACAACCCCAAAACGGTACAATCTACTATGGGTTCATTAGCACGGGTAAATATTTGGCAGGTAAATTTGTTTGATTTTTTCAATAGCAACCAATTACCGGTATTTGGGGCTCTACTAAACGGAAAAAGCATTTATGAGCTACAATGGCCAAAAGAAGGTCTCATTTTGCTGGGCAATGAGGGGCATGGACTAAGCGATGAATTGTGCAATTTTATTGATCATCGGGTAACCATACCTCGTTTTGGAATGGCCGAATCGCTCAATGTGGCCATCTCGGGTGCGATATTCTGCAACGAACTAATGCGAAACAAGCAAGCCACAAAAAAATAAACAAATTATTCTTCTTTTTTTGCAAGCTTGGTATTAATTGCTATTTTTGCAACCTTGAAAAACAGGGTCGAGTGGCCGAGTGGCTAGGCAGAGGTCTGCAAAACCTTCTACAGCGGTTCGAATCCGCTCTCGACCTCAAGGTAAAAAATATTAATTTTAATAAACTCACGTCATGGCAGTTACTAGATTAAAAAGAAAAGACAGATATAACAAAACCGTTTCTCGTCTAGAAGTAAAACACCTAAAATTGGCTACCAACCTTGAACTTGGCAGTCGCTCTGTACAGCCCAAAAAAGACCAATTAGCTATCAACAATGCTGTATTGGCTGCATTGGCTAAATAAGTTTACGTTTTACAACAAGAAATTAACACCAAGTTTCTGATGAAGCTTGGTGTTTTTTTATACCGCTAAATTTCGTTTTGATTATTTAGCCAAGCGATTGCAAATACGCTTCACAAGCGCTGGTCCCTCGTAAATAAATCCTGAAAAGAGCTGAACCAGCACCGCACCTGCTGCTAGTTTTTCTTGAGCATCCTCGGCAGTATGGATGCCACCCACTCCTATAATTGGGATTTTACCCCCTGATTTTTCTGACAAATAACGTATAACTTCTGTAGAGCGTTTGGTGAGTGGCTTACCACTTAAACCTCCAGTTTCTTTTTGGTATTTTGACTGCAAACCATTTCTTTCTATGGTGGTATTGCTTGCAATTAGTCCGGCTATACCGCTTTCTTCTACAATTTCAATTATATCATCTAGCTGCTCATTACTAAGATCGGGTGCTATTTTTAGTAATATTGGGCGTGAAATTCCATTTTTGTGATTTCTCTTCTGAAGATTAGCCAAGATCTCTAAAAGTGGGCCTTTTTCTTGCAAGGCACGAAGCCCAGGAGTATTGGGAGAACTTACATTCACCACAAAATAGTCCACTACATCAAACAAGGCATCAAAACATTTGGTATAATCGCTTAGTGCCTCTTCATTTGGGGTCAACTTGTTTTTCCCAATATTACCACCAATGATGATATCGGGTCTTTTGCTCTTCAACAAGCGCAAGCGTTCGGCAAGCGTATCTACCCCTTTATTGTTGAAACCCATACGGTTAATGATGGCTTCATCTTCACGCAACCTAAACATACGGGGCTTGTCATTGCCGGGTTGTGGCAAAGGAGTTACGGTTCCCACTTCTATAAAACCGAAACCCAAATTACTTAAGGCCTCGATGTATTCGCCGTTTTTATCAAAACCTGCGGCTAAGCCCACCGGATTTTTAAACTTAATACCAAAAACCTCTCTTTGCAAGTTTTTTCCTTTGGGTACAAAACTAGCCTTTAAAATGGAAGCACCGCCAGGAAAATATTGATTAAACCAGCGTAATCTTTTCACTACGAAATGGTGGATATCTTCTGGATTGAACTGAAAAAGCAATGTTTTGACTAAACCATACATGCTGCGAAGATAGAAAATGAGGCTTACATTTTAGGTTAATTCTTCAAAAATTGGTTTCACATCACACCAAAAAGCATCCAATGCAAGCAAACGTTCTTTAAAAAATTGGATTAATTGCGGCCAACTTTGTTGTTGGTAGATATTGCAAGCTTTTAGACTTGCAGTAATGCGTGCAACCATTTTATAATCGGTATTTTGGGTTTGTGCTTGCCACTCCCAATCCTTACCAGCAGCTTGTTCAAATAGTGGTTTCAGCTCTAGAAATTGTTCATAAATCAGTGCTCTAAGTCCATCATCGGCATGGTTTAGCTCTAAATAAATCTGAGCATTTTTGGCATTAGCCTCCAAACGGATAAAAATATTTTTGACACCTGTTCGATAGTTTATCCAATTTATAATCTCTCCGTCGGCATTTGGAAGTGGTTTCAAGTACTGCCCAAGGCTAGTCCAGAACTGCTTCCTAATCCGTGAGGCTTCTTCTTTGGTAAACATAAACCTAAAAAAACGGCTTTAATTCGGCAGTCGGTTGAGTTCTATATCATCTGGACTAGAGAAGATTAACGGAACTTTCTCTACATCTACATAACTTGAGTCAAGCCCAAAACTGGTCACCTCTGAAAGGCTCAAACGCTTAAGCACGATATACATGTTCATGATAGTTTCTTCAAAAAAGCTTAAATTGGTAAATCGGCTCATGGTTTTTTCTAACAAAACAAACCTGAAATCTCCAGGAATACCGTGTCTATTGAGCGACTGGTATTGACTAGTAATGTCAACTTCTCCATTCTTCACCAATTCTTCAACCACTTTCCTGTACAGTAAATTTACTCGTTGCTCTACCCTGAAACCCAATTTAAAATCTATCCTTATGAGTTTTCCCGGTATCAAAAAGTCAACTTTATAATCTTGCGTATAAGGTTCGTCCATCACATCTACATGCACCAGCCAATAAACATCGGCACGTTTAGGTTCTTTTTGGATGATGGAATACACTATTTTAGATTCAATTTCAGTTTTAAAATTAGCACTGGTTAGATATACCAATTGCGAACAAAACTTTGCCACACTTTGATCTTGGCTCAACTCATTGATGATACTGAAGTAGTCTTCAATTTCAACATATTTAACAAACCTATTTTTTATTTTTCGGGCCATATACCAGGTCCACATCACCATCAATAAAGCTATGCTAACTAGTAGTGCAAACCATCCGCCATGCAAGAATTTACTGGCATTACCAAAAAGAAAAAGCATCTCTATACTTCCGTAAACAATTGCGAAAGTAGCTATCAAGTACATCGGCACCTTTCTAGAGTGCATAAAAATTAGCATTAGTGCCGTAGTCATCAAAAAAGAAAGGTTGATGGCCAAACCGTAGGCTCCTTCCATTTTATCTGATTCGCGAAAGGTAAGTACAATAATGATACACCCTATACACAACAACCAATTGATAGACGGAACATATAATTGCCCTTTCTGCACACTGGGGTAATTTATTCTGACTTTGGGCCAAAGGTTCAAACGTACGGCCTCTGATATGAGGGTAAAAGAACCCGATATCATTGCCTGTGAAGCAATTACCGCTGCCATGGTAGCGATGGCCACCAAATACAAAACCATACTGTCGGGCACCAACTCAAAAAACGGATTAATGCTCTTGGTATCGTAATTGGGGTTGGCCAAAATCCAAGCACCTTGCCCTAAGTAGTTGAGCACCAGCATCACTTTCACAAAAAACCAACTCACCCTGATATTTTTTTTGCCACAGTGACCCAAATCGCTATAGAGAGCTTCGGCACCAGTAGTACAGAGAAAAACACCTCCTAAAATAAGCAAGGCTTGCGGCGATGAACTGAGCAAATGCACAGCATAATAAGGATTGAGTGCTTTGAAAACAAAAGGATTTTGAACAACCTGATAAAAGCCAATTGTTCCCAACACCAAAAACCACAAAAACATGATGGGTCCAAAAAGCTTACCCACCATATTAGACCCAAACTGCTGTATGATAAACAGTAACAAGATAATAGCTAATACTATCGGAAACACCTCTAGGGTAGGGAATTTCAGTTTCAAACCCTCAATGGCAGACGTAACTGTAATACTAGGAGTTATCATCCCATCGGCTAAAAGTGCTGCCCCTCCTATCATAGCCGGGAACACCACCCATCGATTTCGTTTACGAACCAAGGAGTAAAGCGAGAAGATACCTCCCTCACCTTTATTATCTGCCCGCAAGGTAATTAACACGTACTTGAGGGTAGTTTGCAAGGTTAAAGTCCAAAAAATACAGGACAAAGCACCTAAAACCAAACCCTCATCAATACCTTGATGCACCATTGTAGCCGAGCCCAAGCCCAAAGCCACATTAAATATTGCTTTTAATGTATAAAGCGGTGAGGTACCAATATCACCGAAAACAATACCTAGCGTAACGAGTAAGCCGCCTGCGGTTAGTGTGTTTACACCTTTATGACTAGCCAATTTTGTAGAATTTTAGGCAACAAAAGTACATATTTTTACAAAAGAAAAACACAACGTCAAACATTTCGTTAAATTGTGTTAAATGTAAAAAAAATCTATCGTTTACTTGATTTGCTTAGTTTTTATTTTATATTTTTGTATTCATAAAATGAAAGCAAAAGAAAGTCATATCAACGCTCCGATTCATCTATTTCTGATGATAGTTAGCTTTTTGCTTTCGCAATATGCTTTTGCACAAAACACAGATAGCAGTCGCATCTACTTAAAAACCAAAGCAAAAATTAACAACTCATTGCCTCTCATAAAAGGAAGCGTACCCACATACCAACCCAAGATTTATCGGTACCTTCCCTCTGGCACCAACAACAGTGCGGCAAATACTGAAAATACTAAGCTGAAAAACGATAAAATACTAATCGTTACCCGAATTTACCCTATGCCTTTGGCCGACCAGCTTAACATCAATTTCCGCTTAAAGAAAGAAGCGGCAGTAAGTATTAAGCTTACCGATTTGTTGGGAAACGAAATCAGCACACTAGGCAGTGAAACTATATCGGCAGGCGAACACACTCGTAGCTATGCAATACCCGCAAAACTAAATGCAGGCATGTATTTTCTTCGTATTGTTGCAGGTGGGGAGCCGGTAATTAAAAGGGTGTCGGTAATTTAATAGCCTTTTTTCTTAATTTTGCTATATGAAAATTATTGCCATAGGCAGAAACTATGCTGCCCATGCGGCTGAGCTAAACAATGCTATACCCACCGAACCGGTGATATTTATGAAGCCAGATACCGCTTTACTAAAAGACAACAAGCCATTTTATATTCCCGAGTTTTCCCAAGAAATTCATCACGAGTTAGAGCTTGTTCTAAAAATAAACAAAGAGGGCAAACACATTGCCGAAAAATTTGCTCACAAATACTTTGATGAAATTAGTTTAGGTATTGATTTTACTGCCAGAGATTTGCAGAGCAAGCTAAAAGAAAAAAGCCTACCTTGGGAGCTGGCGAAAGCCTTTGATCACTCTGCTGTAATAGGACAATTTATCGCAAAAACAGATTTCCCTGACCTGAACGATTTACATTTTACGCTAAAAATAAATGACGAGCAAAAACAAGCAGGCCATACTGCCAATCTACTTTTTTCGTTCGATAAAATTATCTCGTTTGTATCTAAATACATCACGCTAAAAAAAGGTGATCTAATTTATACCGGCACACCGGCAGGTGTAGGCGCTGTAAAGCAAGGCGACCAATTGGTTGCCCACTTAGAAGGTATTGAATTGTTGAATTTTAGTATCAAATAACAGCTGTTGCCGAGTTATAAAACACCCTAATGAAAGCAATTCTTTTATTCGTTTTTCTTCTTTTTTTTAAAGTTGTTGCTTTTGCCCAACAATTTTATAGCGGAACAGCATATCCTTTATTGGATTTTCGAAATCCATTAGACATCCAACCAGCATTATCAGGATCCTTTGGCGAGATCCGTGCCAATCATTTTCATTCGGGTCTTGATTTTCGTACTATGCAAAGAACAGGCTTCCCGGTATATGCCAGTGCCGAAGGTCGTGTTGCTCGCTTAAGGGTGCAAAATAGTGGGTTTGGGCTAGCCATTTACCTTGACCACCCAAAAGGATATACCACTGTTTACGGCCACCTCTTGCGTTTTGCACCACGTATTGCCAAACTGGTAAAAGATATTCAGTACCAAAAGAAATCATACGAGATTGATGAATTTTTCATAGAAAAAAACATAATAGTGCAAAAGGGAGAGGTGATTGCTTATTCGGGTAACTCGGGAATTTCTGGTGGCCCGCATCTGCATTTCGAAATTAGAGATACCAAAACAGAAGAAACACTTAACCCTCAGCTACTGGGCATCAACATTCCAGACAAAATACCTCCGGTTATCCACGGGCTTTATGTCTATCAACTAAACGGGCAGGCGTTTAATGAGCTTACACCCAAACAAAGTTTTGTATTAACAGGTGGCAACGGACAATATCAGCTAAAGAATAATATACCCTTACACTTAGGTGGCGAAATTGGGTTTGGCATTGCTGTAAACGATAAACACAACGGAGCTTCGGGCAACAACGGGGTGTACGCAATTGAATTAAAACTTGATGATGATGTCATCTACAATTCGGCCTTAGAGCGTTTTTCATTTGCCAACAGCAGAGCAATTAACTCACACATCGACTACCCTAGCTACCTGAAATACAAACAACAAATTCAAAAAAGTTTTGTTGACCCGGGTAACCCTTTACAAATCTACTATCGGCTCGTAAATCGGGGAAGAATAAGGTTTGATAAAAACCAGTTGCACCAGCTCAGCTACACCATAACCGATGCTGCAGGTAACAAAAGTACCTTAAACTTTCAGGTACAAGCAGATCCTAGCTTTGCCAAACCAACAACAAACCTTAGTAGCCAGGCAATTGTATTCCCTTATCAACAAGTTAACAGTTTCGAAAACAAAGACTTTAAAATCCGCATAGCGGAAGGCAGCCTTTACAACAACTTAGATTTTACATACGAAATCAAAAACGAAAAGCTACACAGATCCTACTCCAAGCTCATTCAAATCCAAAACCGTTATACTCCCCTACATAAAGCTTTTGAGCTAAGCATTAAAGCCGACAGTAGTATTATACCTTATAAAGACAAAGCCCTGGTGCTAAACCAATCTGGACAAAGCCAAGGTGGGACATACGAAAACGGATGGGTGAAAGCTAATGTTAGAAATTTTGGAAGTTTTTACGTCAGCATTGATACTGTTGCCCCTGTAATTATCCCTTTAGAAAAAAGTACAAATCAAAATTTTACAGGGAAAGCAAAGCTAGCTTTCAAAATTGCAGATGCACTATCGGGTATAAAAAGTTTTGAGGGCTATATAGATGGCCAATGGGTATTGATGGAGTTTGATGCCAAAAGTGCCTTGTTATGGCACAGTTTTGACGACAGAACCCAAGCGGGCAAGCACCAGTTTGAGCTGTTTGTTAAAGATTGGAAAGACAATCAAAAAATTTATAGAACCGAGTTCTATCGCTAAGCCAACGAGTGGACAAAATGCTAGTAGCAAGCAAAAAAACAAGCCTTTTTGATTAGTCAAAAAGGCTTGTTTTTATACCGCTAATTGTAGTTTTACTTATTTAATTCGGCAAAATATTTGTGAAACAAAGGTAGGGTCTCAATACCTTTATAGTAGTTATAAACATCGTATTTTTCGTTTGGCGAGTGCAGTGCATCACTATCGAGTCCAAAACCGAAAAGTACGCTTTTTAGCCCCAACACTTCTTCAAACAAAGCTACAATAGGAATGCTACCGCCACCACGTGTTGGGATAGGTTTTTTACCAAAACTTTGTTCTACCGCTTTTGCTGCTGCTTGGTAAGCCACGCTATCAGTTGGGGTAACCACCGGTTCGCCACCATGGTGTGGTGTTACTTTCACTTTTACACCTTTTGGTGCTATGCTTTCAAAATGCTTAGTAAACAAATCGCTGATTTCTTCCCATTTTTGATTGGGCACCAAACGCATTGATATTTTTGCATTGGCTTTGCTTGGCAAAACGGTTTTTGAACCTTCGCCAATATACCCTCCCCAAATACCGTTTACCTCTAGAGTTGGGCGTGTACCAGTACGCTCGAGGGTAGAGTAACCTTTTTCGCCCCAAACTTCATCAATAGCCAAGTCCTTTTTATACTCATCAAGGTTAAAAGGTGCACTATTCAGTTGTTTGCGTTCTTCGTCACTCAACTCTAACACCTTATCGTAGAAACCAGGAATAGTGATATGGTTGTTTTCATCGTGTAAAGAAGCAATCATTTGGCAAAGTATTGTTGCCGGATTGGCTACCGCACCTCCATATACGCCCGAATGCAAATCACGGTTAGGGCCTATCACTTCTATCTCCATGTAAGCCAATCCCCTTAGACCACTTTCAATAGAAGGGTTCTCCATGCTTATCATTGAAGTGTCTGATATCAATACCACATCAGCTTTTAAGCGCTCTTGATTAGCTTTTACAAAAGTTGCTAAATTGGCCGAGCCTACTTCTTCCTCACCTTCAATCATAAATTTTACGTTGCAGGCTAAAGTACCTGTACGCATCATCAATTCAAATGCTTTTACGTGCATATAAAACTGACCTTTGTCATCACATGCTCCACGTGCATAAATTTTACCATCGCGAATAGTAGGTTCAAAAGGCGGAGTTTCCCAAAGCTCAATTGGGTCGGGAGGTTGCACATCATAGTGACCATATATCAAAACTGTTGGCAATGAAGCATCAACAATTTTCTCACCGTACACAATCGGATATCCGGCAGTTGGACAAACTTCAACCTTAGTTGCCCCTGCTTCTTCTAATTTCTGGGCTACAAATGCCGCAGTTTTTAGAACGTCATCTTTGTACTTTGGATCTGCACTTACCGAAGGAAAACGAAGCAACTCGAACAGTTCGTCCAAAAATCGTTGTTTGTTCTCTTCTACATATTTCTTGATTTCTTGCATAAAGAATTAATTTGGAAGCAAATATATTAAATTAGCTCAGTTTTTGGTGATTAATTTCAACTCAACATCACAATTCGCCAAATGTTATTTGTACTTTTAGCTGTTTTGCACGATAACATCAAGAAGTTTCGTTTATGAAAAGATTGTTTTTTTCTATTGCCTTAGTATTCTGTTGTCTTTTGCTATCATCGTGGGGTTTTTATGCACATCGACGTATCAACCAATTGGCCATTTTCACACTACCCGAGGGCATGTTGGGCTTTTATAAAAACAACTACAAATATATAGGCGACCATGCGGCCGACCCTGATAAACGCCGTTATGCAGTTGCCTCTGAAGCACCAAAACATTATCTGGATGTAGAAAACTACGAAACACATATTGACAGCATACCTGAAAGATGGAAAGATGCATTAGCAAAATATGGTGATGAGAAATTACAAAAAGACGGCATTGTACCTTGGCAAATACAACGCAGCTACTACCAGTTGGTAAACGCCTTTAAGGAAAGAGACTCGTTAAAAATATTAAAAACATCATCCGACTTGGGGCACTACATAGCCGATGCCCACGTACCCTTGCACACCACCAACAACCACAATGGGCAACTAAGCAACCAAGTAGGCATACATGCTTTTTGGGAAAGTAGGGTTCCTGAGCTTTTTGCAGTAAATTACAATTTAATTGTTGGCAAAGCCCAATACATCTCCAACCCTCTAAAAGAAGCTTGGGCAATTGTCAAAAACACCCATACCATGGTTGATTCGGTATTACGATTTGAGGCCGAACTAAACAAAAGTTTCCCCGCTGACCAGAAATACGATTTTTCGACACGAGGACGCAATGTGGTTAAACAATACTCTAGAGCCTATAGTTTGGCCTACCAAAAAATGCTAAACGGCATGATAGAGCGACAAATGAGAGCTTCTATACTGAAAGTAGGCTCTTTTTGGATGAGCGCCTGGATAGATGCCGGGCAACCAGATTTAAGGGGGATTATCCGGATAGAAACAAGTATAGAAGACAAAAAACAAGAAGAAAAAATAGAGAACAAATACAAAGAAGGAAAAATAATTGGTAGGGAGTTCTAGATTTTAGCAAGCAATAAGCTAAAAAAGCCATCATTATTTACCTTATTCTTATAACTTTGCGGCACTATGGCACAGAAAAATAACGACGACATTTTTAAAAGCGTAATCGCCCATGCAAAAGAGTACGGATTTGTTTTCCCTAGTAGTGAAATTTACGACGGTTTAAGCGCCGTGTATGACTATGGACAATTGGGAGCCGAACTCAAAAACAACTTAAAAACTTATTGGTGGAAAGCAATGGTGCAACTGCACGAAAACATTGTAGGTATAGATGCTGCAATTTTTATGCACCCCAAAGTATGGAAAGCCAGCGGACACGTGGACGGTTTTAACGACCCCATGATAGACAATAAAGATAGTAAAAAACGCTATCGTGCCGACCAGTTGCTAGAAGATAAGATAGCACGTTACGAAAAAGACGGCAAAACCGAAAAGGCCCAATTGCTACAAGATGCCTTAGATAAGGCTATGCAAAACGAAGATTTGCCACAGCTGAAAAACCTAATAGAAGAACATGAGATTGTTTGTCCGGTAAGTGGTACAAAAAACTGGACTGATGTACGCCAATTTAACCTGATGTTTAACACCCAATTTGGTGCTATGGCCGAGGGCAGTGAAGTTGTTTACCTACGCCCAGAAACTGCACAAGGAATTTTTGTTAATTTCTTGAACGTACAAAAAACCGGACGTATGAAAATACCTTTTGGGATTGCTCAAATAGGGAAAGCCTTTAGAAATGAGGTCATTGCCCGCCAATTTATCATGCGTATGCGTGAGTTTGAGCAGATGGAGATGCAATTTTTTGTGCGCCCTGGTGATGACAAAAAATGGTTTGAGTATTGGAAAGAAGCCCGTTTGAAATGGCACAAAGCTATTGGTATAAACCCTGAGAAGTATCGCTACCACGATCACGTAAAATTGGCTCACTATGCCAATGCAGCAACTGATATCGAGTTTGAATTTCCCTTTGGTTTTAAAGAAGTGGAAGGCATACATAGCCGCACAGATTTTGATCTTTCGCAACATCAAGAGTACAGTGGCAAAAAAATGCAATATTTTGACACCGACCTCGATGAGAATGGTAAACCCTACGGCAATTATGTTCCCTATGTAATTGAAACCTCTATTGGACTAGACCGATTGTTTTTATTGGTACTTACCAGTGCATTGGAAGAAGAAGACCTCAGCACGGCTGATAAGCAAGACAGCCGAACTGTGCTGCGCCTACACCCAGCGCTAGCTCCTGTTAAAGCTGCAATTTTCCCGCTTACCAAAAAAGATGGACTACCAGATAAAGCAAGAGAGATTATGAACTTGCTGAAATACGATTTCAACTGTGTTTACGAAGAGAAAGATGCGATAGGCAAACGCTACCGTCGTCAAGATGCAATAGGTACACCGTTCTGCATCACGGTAGATCATCAAACATTAGAAGACAATACCGTAACCATCCGCCATCGCGATAGCATGGAACAACAACGAGTGGATATAAAAGATCTGCATTTCACCATAGACAGTAAAGTACATTGGAGAAATCTATTGAACTAACAACTTAAAGCCTCGAAATAATCGGGGCTTTTTTGATGTTAATAATTATTAATTTTGCAAAAAAACTCCCAAAGACCCTCAATGATTAAAAAGAAAGAACAATCTCTTTACCTTGTACTTACTTACCAATTTGTACTGTTGTTGTTCTTTTATCAACTGTGTCGGCTTGGCTTTCTTTGGGTAAACTACGCACAGTTTAAGCACCTTAGCACTTCCGAACTGCTCTACGCCTTTTGGGGAGGCCTACGTTTTGATATCGTAGCCATACTTTACATCAACCTGCTATATATTGTATTGCAAGGACTTCCCTATCCATTAAAATATTACAGGAGCTACCAAAAATTTTGTAAAGGCCTCTTTATACTGACAAACAGTATAGGTTTTTTGGCTAATTTTAGTGATTTTGCCTATTTCCAATTCACGCTAAAAAGAACTACCGGAAGCGTATTTTCACAATTTGCCAACGAAAGCAATATCCTGAAACTACTAGTTGATTTTATATTGGATTACTGGTACTTGGCTTTGGCTTTTGCAATTTTTGTTTGGCTTTTTGCTCAGCTTAGTCAGCTTTTCATCATCCGCAAACAAAAGCTTTTTAGCTGGAAACATTATCTGGGACAAGGCTTAGCCTTTATTTTTATCATTTTTCTGTTTATTGGTGGCGTACGAGGTGACTGGAAACACAGCACTCGTCCCATCACCTTGAGCAATGCCGGCGACTATGTTGCGGCTCCGGGCGATATGGCCTTGGTGTTAAACACCCCTTTCAGTATTTTAAAAACACTAAAATCGCCCAAAGTAGTTCCCATACATTATTTTAACGAGCAAGAACTAAAAAAACTGTACAACCCCATCCATCATGCCAAGCCCAAAGGACCTTTTAAAAACCTGAATGTTGTTTTCCTAATTATAGAAAGTTTTGCCAAAGAGCATATTGGAGCACTAAATCGTCAACAGCTCAACGGCAAATATAAAGGTTACACACCTTTTGTGGACAGTTTGGTGGCCGAGAGTTTTACTGCTACACACACCTACGCCAATGGCCGAAAATCTATTGATGCCTTACCTTCAATAATAACGGGTATTCCTTCTATTCGCGAACCCTTTGTTTTGTCTGCCTACTCGAGCAACAACACGACCAGCATAGCCAAACTTTTAGCCGACAAAGGTTATGAAACGGCCTTTTTTCACGGTGCTCCAAATGGTTCGATGGGTTTCTCGGCCTACACCAATTTGGCTGGCATCAAACACTATTATGGCAAAAATGAATACGGCAATGACAAAGACTATGATGGGATATGGGGCATTTGGGACGAACCTTTTATGCAGTACATGGCCCACACTATAAACGGGTTTCGCCAACCCTTTTTCAGTGCTTTTTTCTCAGTTTCTTCGCACCACCCCTTCAAAGTCCCCGAAAAATACAAAGGCAAATTCCCTAAAGGTCCTTTAGAAGTGCAAGAGCCCATAGGTTATACCGACATGGCAATTCGTAAGTTTTTTGAAACGGCAAAGAAAATGCCTTGGTACAACAACACGCTTTTTGTACTCTGTGCAGACCATGCAACTGTTTCGTATTTACCCGAATACCAAAGCATACCGGGCTATTTCTCTATCCCTATACTGTTTTATTACCCGGGTGGCAATGGGCAACTTAAAGGAATGAGTAATAAAATTATTCAACAAATAGATATTATGCCTACGGTGTTGAACTTTTTGAACTACGACAAAGATTATTTTGCCTTTGGCTTTGATGCGCTATCACCTCGAAAAGATAATTTTGCCATCAATAATAATGATGGTGTTTTTAATTTTTTCCAAGGCAACTATTTGCTACTACACGATGGCACAAAAGCTTTGGCCTTGTACAATATTGCCAAAACCAATTTAAGTCAGGACAACTTACTCAACAAAGAGCAGGCTAAAGCCGATGAAATGGAAAAATTGCTCAAGGCATTTATACAACAATACAACAACCGAATGATAAACAACCAATTGACCTACCCCGAAAATCAATGAGGAATTACGCCCTAAAACTGATCGATTTTTTTTACCCTCCCTTTCGGGCATGGCTATCCTTAGATACGTTTAGATATTTGGCCAGTGGTGGTTTTACTGCCGCAAGTGGAATAGTTGCCTATTACCTGATTTATAATTTTGTGCTTCATCAAAAAGACATCAGAATAGGCGAATACCTGATAACAGCACCTATTGCAGCTTTGGCGCTCGAAGCTGCCTTTACATTCTTGCTAGGTTTTACCCTAAACAAATACCTGGTCTTTACACGCTCCAATTTGCGTGGTCGGGTACAGATATTTCGTTATGCTACTGTATTTGGCACCAATATATTTTTAAATTACGCCCTTATGAAAATATTGGTAGAAGCTTTTCATTTCTACCCCTCAATCTCTAAGGCGATTATCACTGTAATCTTAGCTGTTTTCAGTTACTTTTCACAAAAGCATTTTTCATTTAAGATTAAAAAAGAAAACTAAAATGAACATCATCATCACAGGAGCCAGTAGTGGTATCGGTTTCGAAGCTGCATTGGAGTTGAGCTTAGACCCTAAAAACAAAGTGGTAGCCATAGCTCGCTCTGCCGACAAACTACGCAAACTGCATGAAATTGCTAAAAGCATAACACCCGAATGCCAATTGCTACCCGTAGCTTTTGATATTGTTGCTGATGATTACCAAATTCTAATCAATTTCCTTAAAGAGCGTTTGGGAACAGTTGATATATTGATAAACAATGCCGGACAATTGATTAACAAGAGTTTTCGAGAAACCAATGAAAACGACTTAGCTAATATGCTAGAGGCCAACGTAATGAGCCATTTTAAGATGATACGCTACACCCTCGATTTGATGCAGCCCGGCAGCCATATCGTAAATATCGGCAGTATGGGAGGTTTTCAGGGTAGTGTTAAATTTAGTGGCTTGGCAGCTTATTCGGCAAGCAAAGCAGCATTACATGCACTTAGCGAATGTTTGGCTCAAGAGCTGCTTGCAAGCGGTATAAAAGTAAACTGTTTGGCTTTAGGTTCGGCACAAACCGAAATGCTAGAAGCTGCTTTTCCGGGATACGAAAGTCCTGTAATGGCATTTGAGATGGGCAAATACATTGCTGATTTTGCCAGAACCGGACATAAGTTTTTCAACGGAAAGATTATTCCGGTGGCGGTAAGCACCCCTTAAACACATAAAAGAGTTTGGCATAGCAAGTTCAATTAAGAAATGCAACATTAGTTTGAATTAAATAATCCTGTTGGGGTACCCCAACAGGATTATTTAAGGAAAAATTAGACTTTTGTTTTGCATATGAAAAAATCACATTTAACCTTAGAGCAAAGATATCAAATTCAGGCATATCTTGAAGTAGGCAAAAACCAGAGTGCTATATCTTTGCTGCTGGGTAAGGACAAGTCCGTTATTTCTAGGGAGCTGAAACGTAACAGGAACAGTAAAGGAAAGTATCGAGCGAACCAAGCCCATTCGATATCTGAGATTAGAAAAGAACGTCTGAAACGTCCCCGAAAACTAACTCCTTCGATGGAGAAATCCATTAGGGACGACCTGGTTAAGGAGCAATGGTCGCCTGAGCAGATTAAGGGACGTTCGGAGAAGCTGGGGATAGAAATGGTCAGCCAAGAACGCATCTACCAGCTTATCAGAAAAGACAAACAAGAGGGTGGTACGCTTTATAAGCATACCCGACACCGCCTGAAGCACCGCAAACGGCCTGTAGGAGGCAAAAAAATAGTTATCAAGGATAAGACTTCTATAGATCAAAGACCAATCATTGTTAATGAGCGGGGGCGCTTCGGGGACTGGGAAATCGACACAATTGTTGGAAAGGGAAATAAGGGTGCTATCGTCACTATCGTAGAAAGACAGACCGGGTTTCTGTTTATGAGAAAACTCGAGCAGGGCAAGTCAGCTAGAGCTCTGGCCGAAACTGTCATCAACATGTTGATGCCCTATAAATCGTCTGTGCTTACTATAACGGCCGACAATGGAACCGAATTTGCCGAACACAAGATCATTGCAAAGAAGTTACAAGCTAAATTCTATTTCGCACATCCTTATTCCTCTTGGCAAAGGGGACTGAACGAGAACACCAACGGACTGATTAGACAATATATCCCTAAAAAACAGTCGTTTAATAATTTTAACCATCAAGATATCAGCGACATACAACATAAAATAAATCGAAGACCAAGAAAAAAACTAGGATACGATAATCCTAAAAACATTTTTTATACTAATTTAGAAGCTAAAGTTGCATTGGTGAGTTGAATCTGCGCATCTACAAATTATCCACAAAACTTTTAGCTTAAAATCATTTTCTTTAGCTTTGCTAGCGATGGCAAAAAAAGTAGTCTTAATTTTGATATTGACATGTAGCCTTGCTATACAAAGCAAAGCACAAGACAATGTTTCTTTGTCGGTGCAATACCAAGAGATGATGAAAAAAGCCCTGAGCCGTATTCCGGAAGTAGCTGGTCGTACCTCAAACGCAATTATTGAATTTGCCGAATCATTAGTAGGTACACGCTACCGTTATGCATCAAGCAATCCTAAAATTGGTTTCGACTGCTCGGGTTTTGTAAGTTATGTTTACAAGCAATTTGGCATCAAAGGTGCTCGCTCATCAGCAGATTATGCCAGAACCGGAAAAACCATAAAATTGGCAGAAGCCAAAGTGGGCGACGTACTTGTTTTTACCGGCACCAACCGTAAAGTACGCAAACCAGGGCATGTAGGCATTATTTACTCCATTGATAAAGACGGAAAAATAAAGTTCATTCACTCTTCATCGGGTAAAGCCAAAGGGGTAACCATCAACAACCTCGATGATGGTTATTATCGTTCGCGACTGCTGAAAGCCGTTACGGTAATGGAATAAGTTTTCAATCAGGTTTTATCGTCTACACCAGAATCAAATCCTTTTTATCTTAATCTTTCGTACACATAAAGTTCATGTAATTCATTGGTATAGCCTTCGTAAAAGCCTTTAACCATACCCAAAACAATACGTGAGCCCCTGTTGCTCAGCACCAACAAATCATCATTAACGGGGTCAACACTTAATCCTTCTATCTCTCCTGCCCTTTTAAAATCTTTCATCTCTCTAAATAAGGTAACATAAGCCGAAGTTTGCCCCAAATTTTCTACATTAACACGGTACAAATTATCGGTTTCGTGCAAATCGGCATCGCCATCATCGGCCGCAATTATAATATGACCATCAGCATAAAAAATCCCCTGTTGATACTGCGGTGCTGGTCTTAGATGCAGTTTGGCTTGGTATTGACCGCTAGTCAAATCATAACGATAGACATAACGTCCGTTTACCCAATCGGCCAGCCATACTTGTTTTCGTTCTCTATCAATCGCTACTCCGCACACTTCTACTTGACCAGACATAGGATCAAAATCAATAGAGGTTTCATATTGCAACGTTTTGGCGTCATATATGGCTATCTGTATATCTTTTCCTTGTCCATCAACAAACCATTCTATACCGGTATATAATTTTCCTTCAAAAACATCAATATCACCAAAATGATTTGCTGCTTTGGCCAATCCTTTAAAAGGCGTTTCATTCTTCATCAACAGGTTACCCTGCTTATCGTATTTATACAATGCTGTACTGCTCGACACGTAATAAAAATCCTTATCAACAGCAATTCCTTGCCGCCCGGAAACGGGTATAATCTTTTTTAAACGATATTGATTACCCGATTTGGCCAAATGCTGGGCACAAACCGAAGCCGAACTAAAGCAGGCCAGTAAAACAAATAAAAAGTTTCTCATAATTACAAAATTTTAAACAAAGCGGCATAAAATTGAATTTTTTAATTGAAAACAACAAATCAGCCATTACGAGACAATTAGCAAATCGTAGCACATTTTCAATAAAAAACAGTACTATTTTGTAATATCGCACTCTATTGTAATAAATCAATGGTTATTTTACATACACATGGACTGTAAGTACATTTTTTTAAACGGAGAGCTCGTTGAAGCAGAACAAGCAAAGCTACATGTATCAGATTTGAGTATCCAACGCGGTTACGGCATATTCGATTTTCTAAAAACTATCGACTTTCATCCGGTTTTTATTGACGACTACCTGAACCGATTTTACAATTCGGCCGCAGCAATGCATTTAAACATACCTATAGACAGGGTCGCACTAAAAGCACAAATACGTTTAATGATTGAAAAAAATGGCATAGCCAATTCAGGCATCAAACTTATCCTCACGGGAGGATATTCGCCTAATGGCTATACTTTGGCACAACAAGCCAATTTCACTATGGTACAAAGTCCCTTGGTACTTGACCCCAACACCTTTAAAAAAGGTTTATCGTTGTTGAGCCACAATTTTCAACGACAAGAACCCGAAGTAAAAACTATTGATTATCTGCAAGCAATAAAAAACTGGCATAAAATAGTGGAGCAAGGTGCAGATGACTTTTTGTATCACCAAAATAGTCAGGTAAGAGAATGCCCCCGTGCAAATGTTTTTATGATAAAAGGCAATACCGTTTATACACCAAAAACAGCCATTTTAAGAGGGATAACACGTAGCAAGGTGCTTGGTCTTAAACCAGATAGATTGGAAATTATTGAAAAAGATTTTGAGTTACGAGACTTGGCGGCAGCCGATGAAGCTTTTGTTACGGTAACCACCAAAAACATTTGTCCTATTTTGCGCTTGGATGGTCAAGCTATAAAGAACGGAGAAATTGGACCAATAACCCAACAACTCAACCAATTACTCCAAAATCTAATTGTTGAGGACATTCAATCAAAAAAAGGTTTTAACTTTTTGCAATAGCTTTAAAAACTCTGAAAAGGCAAATACGCTATTTACTTGTAATTTGTTGACGAATTACGCTATATTTGCACAATTTAAAGTCCAATGCAAAAGCGAATACTTTTAAGCGGCCAACAACTACACCTCACCATACAGCGGCTTTGCCACCAATTGATAGAGACCCACAATAATTTCGACAATACGGTACTCATTGGCATACAACCTAGGGGTATTTATTTTGCTAACCGGGTTCATCAGGAGTTATGTGCAATTTTGGGTCAGCACACCATCAAAAAGGGCAATTTGGATATCACTTTCTTTCGTGATGATTTTCGTAGAAAAGACAGCATTGTAACGGCTAGCAGCAACACTATCGACTTTATAATTGAAAACAAAAAAGTGGTGTTGATTGACGATGTGTTGTGGACAGGGCGTACTATTAGAGCTGCCATGGATGCATTATTGGCATACGGCCGTCCAGAAAGCGTAGAGCTGATGGTGCTTATAGATCGACGCTTTTCGAGACACCTGCCTATAGAAGCCAATTATATCGGCAAGCAGGTTGATTCGGTCGACTCGCAAAAAGTAAAAGTAAATTGGACAGAAAACGAAGGAGAAGATCAGGTAATTTTATTATCAGAACAAGAATAATATGGCAGCGGACAAACTTTCTACACGTCATCTTTTAGGTATCAAAGACATCAATCTGAACGACATAGAGCTTATTTTTGAGACCGCCGACAATTTTAAAGAGGTAATAAACCGCCCCATCAAAAAAGTACCCTCACTAAGAGACATTACCATTGCCAATATTTTCTTTGAGAACTCTACCCGTACCAAGCTCTCTTTTGAGCTGGCAGAAAAAAGGCTCTCTGCCGATGTAATCAATTTTGCAGCCTCTTCATCATCGGTGAGCAAAGGCGAAACCCTTATTGATACGGTAAACAATATTTTGGCCATGAAAGTGGATATGGTCGTGATGCGTCATCCCTATCCTGGTGCAGGGCAATTTTTGAGCAGACACGTTAAAGCTCAGATAGTAAATGCCGGTGACGGTGCACACGAGCACCCAACCCAAGCCCTACTCGATGCTTTCTCTATTCGTGAGCGGCTAGGCGATGTAGCCGGAAAAAAAGTTGTGATAGTTGGTGATATCTTACACTCAAGGGTAGCTGTATCCAACATCTTGTGCTTGCAAAAACTTGGCGCAGAAGTAATGGTGTGCGGACCAACCACATTAATACCTAAACATATTGGCGAACTGGGTGTAAAAGTAGAGCACAACCTTATTAAAGCACTAAATTGGTGTGATGTGGCCAACATGTTGCGCATACAGTTGGAGCGTATGGATATTAAATATTTTCCTTCGGCCAGAGAATACTCTTTGATGTACGGCTTGAACAAGGAAATCTTAGACAACTTAGATAAAGAAATAATTGTAATGCACCCAGGCCCCATCAACCGTGGTGTAGAAATTACCAGCGATGTAGCCGACAGCAAGCAATCTATCATCCTCAATCAGGTAGAAAACGGCGTTGCCGTGCGTATGGCTGTGCTCTATTTGCTAGCCAGCCAAAACGACTAAAACTATGAGCCCTCAAGAAGAAGATTTTATTAACTTTTGGGCAAAAGAAAGAAAAGACTGGAGTTGGCTTAAACACGCCAAAAAGATTTTTTCTCGTTACGCCTTGCCCTTAGCCCTCCTCATAGACATCACCAACTTTTTTATTATAGGCGATACCGAATACTATTTTTTCAGTATCTCACATTTGATGATATTTGTACGTAATCTGGTTATGCTTTCTGTGTTCATGATTATGACATCAGGCTTACTTTATTGGAATATAAACGAGAACCGTTTTTGGAACCTAAAGCGCAAATACAACAAAAAAGGCTAAGCAATACCTAGCCTTTTGAAACTATAAGAAATTTTTGGCTTTTTGCAGCGCTTGGTCTAGGCCATCGGCATTTTTACCTCCAGCTGTTGCATAAAAAGCCTGTCCGCCGCCACCACCCTGTATTTCTTTGGCCAGTTCACGAATTATTTGTCCGGCATTGTAATTTTTGGCCTTCACCAATTCATCATCTATGGCTATGGTTAGCTGTGGTTTTCCGTCAATTACGGTACCGAGTACCAAAAATAAGTTTTGTACAGCACCCTTTATAGTATAAGCCAAGGACTTAACTGCATCGGCATTAGGAAGATCAACCTTAGCAGCAATAAAATTAACTCCATTTATTTGCTGCATTTGTTTTTCTAAATCGCTGCGTAGCGAAACAGCTTTTTCAATAATATTTTTCTCGATTTCTTTACGTAAAGCAGCGTTGTCATCAATAAGCTTGGCTAGCGAAGACACAAAATCTTTCGGGTTGTTCAACAAATTGTTTAGATTTTTCACCAATTCAAAATGCTCACGTATCACCGCAGCAGCACGCCTACCTGTTATAGCCTCAATACGTCTTACTCCGGCAGCAACCGCACTTTCTGATTCAATTTTAAAGAACCCAATTTTGCCGGTTGCACTAACATGAGTACCTCCGCAAAGTTCTTTAGAGTAATGATCGTCAAAAGTAATAACCCGAACAAAATCACCATATTTCTCGCCAAACAAAGCCGTTACACCACTTGCCAAAGCTTGTTGATATGGCACATTGCGTTCTTCTTTTAACGCAATATTCTGACGAATTTTCTCGTTTACAATGTCTTCAATCTGATTTAGCTCTTCATCGCTCAATTTGGCGAAGTGTGAAAAGTCAAAACGCAAATAATCCGAGTTGACCAAGCTACCTTTCTGGTTCACATGAGCACCCAAAACCTGTTTTAGAGCAGCATGTAGCAAGTGTGTTGCCGAGTGATTGTTTGCGGTATCGTTACGCTTCTCTACATCAACCTTAGCCCAAAATTTGCCTTCAAGGTTTTGAGGCAATTGTTCGGCAAAATGCACAATCAGTCCGTTTTCTTTCTTCGTATCGTTTATTTCGATAGCAAATTGTTGGTTTTCATCCAATAATTTACCGGTATCACCAACTTGACCACCACTTTCGGCATAGAAAGGCGTTTGCGAAAGTACCAATTGATACTGTTCTTTACCTTTGGCCTTAATTTTACGGTATTTTACAATCTCGGTTTCTACCTCGGTAAAATCGTAACCTACAAAATCCGTTTCTCTATCGTCTGATACCATTACCCAATCACCGGTATCAATAGCAGTAGCAGCACGAGATCGGTTTTTTTGCTTTTCAAGAGCCCTATTAAAGCCTTCCATATCAACAGCCAAGCCTTTTTCGCGAGCCATCAATTCGGTCAAATCTATAGGGAAACCAAAAGTATCGTAAAGTTCGAATGCAAAATTACCGTCAATGATCTTAGCACCTTCATAACGCTCAAAACGCTGAATACCAGAGGCCAATGTTCGCAGAAAAGACTGTTCTTCTTCTAAAACCACTTTCTGCACAAAATCTTTTTGTTGATGAAGCTCATCAAAAACACCTTTAAACTGATTGGCCAAAACGGGCACCAATTCATTTAAAAACGGTTCTTTAAAGTTGAGAAAGGTGTAAGCATAGCGTACTGCACGGCGTAAAATACGACGTATCACATAACCAGCTTTGTTGTTAGAAGGCAATTGTCCGTCGGCAATAACGAACGAAATAGCACGAATATGATCGGCCATAACCCGCATAGCAATATCGGTGCTTTCTGATTTTCCGTATGCCACACCCGATTTTGTTGCAATGTATTGAATTAGTGGCTGAAAAACATCGGTATCGTAATTGGATGATTTTCCTTGCAAAACCCTTACCAGACGCTCAAAACCCATTCCGGTATCAACATGCTTTGCCGGAAGAGGAACCAAAGAACCATCTTTTAAACGGTTAAACTGCATGAACACGTTGTTCCAAATCTCGATTACTTGAGGATGGTCTGCATTAACCAGTTCGCGACCTTTGCCATCTTTACGTTCTTCTGCCGATCGGCAATCAACGTGTATCTCAGAGCAAGGGCCGCAAGGGCCGGTTTCGCCCATTTCCCAAAAATTATCTTTTTTATTTCCCAGTACGATACGGTCTTCGGGCACCAATTCTTTCCAAAAATCATACGCTTCTTGGTCTTTAGGTAAACCCTCTTTTTCATCACCAATAAAAACCGAAACGTACAATTGGTCTTTTGGTATCTTATAAACTTCGGTGAGCAGTTCCCACGACCAAGCAATAGCCTCTTTTTTAAAATAATCGCCAAAACTCCAATTACCCAGCATCTCAAACATGGTATGGTGATAAGTATCAATACCCACCTCTTCCAAATCATTATGCTTACCCGATACACGTAAGCAACGTTGGGTATCAACCACACGAGGATATTTAGCGGCTGCCTCTCCCAAAAACAAGTCTTTAAACTGGTTCATACCTGCATTGGTAAACATCAATGTAGGATCGTTTTTAACTACAATAGGAGCTGAAGGCACTACCTGATGGCCTTTAGAGCTAAAAAATGCTAAAAAATGTTGTCTAATTTCTGCTGCTGTCATGGGTATATCTCACGAAACTGATAAGGTGACAAAATTATAATTTTATTATGGTTTTTTAGGAAAATCGGTTTACATTTGAGTACTTTAAGTAAAGCCTACAAACACCTAATAATCAGCTTCAAAAATGCCATACAAGGAAAGAGACATCAACAAAATGTATTATACCATGGGCGAAGTAACCGAAATGTTCGGCGTAAATGCCTCGCAAATTCGTTTTTACGAAAAAGAATTTGATGTACTGAAACCCAAGAAAAATAAAAAAGGCAATAGGCTTTTCACCCCGGAAGATATCGAGAACCTAAAAATTATTTTTCACCTGGTAGATGAAAAAGGATTTACCCTAAAAGGGGCAAAAGAACACATGAAAAACAACGGTTCTGAAACCAAAGACAATCAAAAAATCATTGATTCCTTAGAACGTTTGAAAGGTTTTTTGCTTAAAATCAACGAAGAACTGTAAACTTTAATAAATTTGTTTTTTACCCTAAGGAGCAGAATTTGCCTAAAGGAAAACCGAGTATATGCATAAACTTCTATTCTGTTTTATTTTTTTCCTCAGTCTGCAACAAGCAGTAGCACAAAACAACCAAGGTGCCGTCTTTGCCGGAATGTCCAATGCCAGTGCCGCCCAAAAAGGTGTATGGAGCCTGAATGCTAATCCTGCCGGAATTAGTGGTATTAAATCTCCTCAAATAGCCCTCAACCATGCTGTGCACCAGCTGAGTAATGAACTGAGCGAACAAAACTTAGTTTTTGCACTTCCCATTGGCTCTAGAGATTTTGCTGGATTGAGTATTAACCGCTTTGGACTGAGCGAATACAACGATATTAAAGTTGGGGTGGGGTTTGCCAAAAAATTTGGCGAGGCACTCAGCATTGGTCTCAAAGGCAATTTTCATCAGCTTAGCATCAGTAATTATGGGCGTAGTGCAAGTTTTTCTTTAGATTTAGGAGCCAATTATCAGCTCAGTAAAGAAATTGGCATTGGTTTATATCTTCACAACCCAACGGTGCAAAATTATTCTTCAAAAACTTTAAAAACACAACTACCTAGTAGTTTGGCTTTAGGTCTTGCTTACGAACCATCAGACAAAATAGTACTTAGCAGTACCTTAGTGAAAGATTTTGATGAAAAACTTGACCTTAAGTTTGGTTTAACGTACCATTTGTTGGAGGTTTTAAGTTTGCGAGGTGGTATCTCTGCAAAACCCTTTCAGCAAAGTTGTGGTTTAGGCTTAAAACTTAAAAAATTTAACGTAGATATGGCCTTGGCCAATCAATATCAACTTGGTTACACCCCTCAATTTGGTCTTTCTTATGCGTTTTAAACTAGTTTTGCTTTTTCTATTGCTGGGCTTTGTAGCCAAAGCACAAGTACAAGAAGATCAGCTTATCAAAGACCTGATAGAAAGTATTGCCGAAAATTTGCCCGAAGATTATGACCTTTCCGAGCTACAAGACCGCTTAACCTATTACCACAAACACCCCATCAACCTCAACAATACCAATCCGGAGGAGTTGAAAAATCTGGTTTTCTTATCGCCCTTGCAAATCAGTAATTTCTTTGAGCACATCAGAAAAAACGGTAAACTTTTAGACATAGCCGAACTGCAAAGCATTGCCGATTTTGACCTCTTAACCATTCAACGTTTACAAAATTTTGTAACCCTTGACGAACAAGCAGCCATAGAAAAGATAAACCTGCAAAACCTATTGCACAAAGGTGATAATGATTTGATTATGCGTTATGGTCGGGTCATCGAAAAATCAAAAGGTTATCAAGCGCTTCCCGGCAGCAGGTATTTAGGCAGTCCCGACCGCTTTTTGTTTCGCTACCGATATACTTACTCCAATCGGGTATCGGCCTCATTAATTTTTGAAAAAGATGCAGGTGAATATTTTTTTAACGGCCCTAAGCAATATCCTTTTGATTTTGTTTCGGGACATGTGGCCATACTAAACAGCGGAAGGATAAAAAAATTGGTTTTGGGCGATTACTCTTTACAATTTGGCCAGGCCCTCACACTATGGTCGGGTTTTAGTTTTGGTAAATCACCGGATGTGGCCAGTGTTGCTAAAAGCGATATAGGCTTGCGCCCCTACACCTCGGCCAATGAATTTGCTTTTTTACGTGGTTTGGCCAGTACCATCAACCTAGTAAAGAATGTTGATTTTACCCCCTTTGTTTCGCACAGAAAACTAGATGCTTCGCTCAGCAATTTACCCAACGGCGAGCAAGTACTGAGCAGTATAAACGAAACCGGCTTGCACCGTACACAAAACGAAATAAATAACAAAAACACTACCGAACAATTGGTTTATGGTGGAGTTTTGCAATACCGCCAAAGAGAATTAGCTGTGGGTGCAGTAGCCTATCACACTGCTTTCAACAAAGCATTTGCTAGCAGCAACAACTTGTACCGCCAGTTTGATTTTACCGGCAAAGAATTGAGCAACGTGGGGCTTCATTACAATTATACCTACAAAAATTTCTATTTCTTTGGCGAGCTGGCACACGCTCTAGGTGCAGGCTCGGCCTTGGTAAACGGGGTGCTGATGAGCCTCTCACAAACAGCATCGGCTGTGGTGTTATACCGAAACTATCAAAAAAATTATCATAATTTCTTTAACCAAGCTACAGCAGAAGCCAGTGGCGCACAGAATGAAAAAGGGTTTTATGCGGGGCTCAACATCAACCCCAACAAAAAATGGAGCATCCAACTTTATGGAGATTATTTTAAGTTTCCGTGGTTGAGATTTCGGGTTGATGCACCTTCTGATGGCTACGAACTACTCAGTCAAATAGCCTATACACCCAATAAACGCACCAAAGTGCTTGTTCGTTACAAATCAGAAATTAAAGAACAAAACACCGATTTGAGTGTGCCTTTCAACTATCTCGACCAAGTAAAACGAGAAAACTATCGGCTCGATGTGAAGTGGGGATTAGGGAAATGGGTCAATCTGCAAAACAGGATAGAAGTGGTGCAATATGAAAAAGGCGATACCAAACCTGAATTTGGATATTTGGCCTACCAAGACCTCTCCTATTCGCCTCGTTCATCCAGAATATCGGGCAGCATTCGCTTAGCTTATTTTAACACAGCCTCTTACAACAGTCGCATATACGCCTATGAAGATGATGTGCTATATAGCTTTGCTTTTGGCTTATACAACGGAAAGGGCTTAAGAGGTTATTTGAACTTAAAATATAATTTGGCCAAAAAACTGGATGTTTGGGCCAGATATGCCGCATTTAATTACGATGATGTGCAAACTGTGGGTTCCGGATTGGATGAAATTGGCGGAAGCATGAAATCGGAGATGCGGTTACAACTGCGTTATCAGTTTTAATATATTTTGATATTTAAATCGGAGATCGTTTTTGTAAAGCTTGTCATTCCCCTAGCCGCAGGGATGGCATTGGCTTATCAATTTCAAAATTTAAGTACCTTACATCTTGTAAAAATTGGCTTTAGCACAATTTTACTCTGCTCTTTACTCCTGAATTTATTTTACAAAAGCCTAAGGCTTTGGCGTTTTAAGGTGTTACTTGCCACCATACATTTTATGCTTTTCTTGCTTTTGGGAGCACTACTTTGCCTACAAAACACCGATTTTTTAAAGCCCGATTATTTTGCCCATAAAACTTACCCAAGGTTAAAAGCTTGGGTTGCCGATGAGCCTCAAATCAAACAAGATATAATGCGATTCGAGCTTAACATTACCCAAGGTTATACCAATAGTGGCACAGAGCGATGTAGCGGCAAGCTACTTATTGCCCTAAAAGTCGATAGCCTATCGCCTATAAAACTGTCTTACGGTGATGAACTTATTTTCAATGCCGACTACAAAAAGGTTGAGCCACCTTATAACCCCGGAGAGTTTGATTTTAAAAAATGGCTAGCCAGCAAGAATGTTTATGAGCAAGCATTTATACGGCAAGATCAACTATTCAAAACCGGCAATAGTTTGGGCAATCCCTTCATAAAATGGGCATTGGTGCTTCGCCAAAAACAAGTAGCCATTTATAGAAGTTTGCTCCAAAACGACGAAGCCTTTGCCGTAGCCTCTACGCTAATTTTGGGTTATCGGGCCGACCTAGACAAAGAAACCCTAGCAGCATACAGCAAAACCGGCACCATACATGCTCTTTCTGTTTCGGGTATGCATGTAGGTATAATTTATATTATGCTCAGTGCTATGTTGGTCTTTCTTAACAAAACCAGTGTAACAAGAATAATTAAACTCATCAGTATTATTGCCTTAATATGGGCCTATGCTCTGCTTACAGGCTTTTCGCCTTCTGTACTCCGGTCGGCTATCATGCTCAGTATCTTCATCATAGCTAAACATCTCAACAAAAGCAACAACAGCTATAACGTTTTGGCTTTTACAGCTTTTGCCCTACTCCTATTTAATCCTTTTTACATCTGGGACGTCGGTTTTCAGCTTTCATTTCTCTCTGTTTTTGGTTTGGTCTTTTTCCAACCTCGTATTTATCAGCAATGCTATTTCAAAAACAAACTAATTGATAAGATGTGGAGCGTAGTGGCCCTGTCATTGGCCGCTCAGTTGGCCACATTACCGCTAAGCATCTATTATTTCAACCAGTTTCCTTTGCTTTTCATCGTTAGCAATTTGTTCATACTCATCCCAGTAACACTAATGATGTACATTGGTTTGGCTATTTTGGTTTTACACCTCCATTTTTTAGCTCCTATTTTTGAGTGGATAATCGTTTTCAACAACGAGGGTCTCAAGCTAATGGCTAATCTTCCTTTTGCTAATTTGAGCCAAATTTACATTTCTGTTTGGCAAATGTGCTTGCTTTACTTATTGGTTTTGCTAATTAGCTATAGCCTAATAAAAAAGCACAAAACCAGTTTTTGGATAGCTTTGGCACTAGTAATTTTGTTTGAGGTGAGCAGCCTTTATCAGCAACTAAAAGTTAATTCACAACGACATATCCATTTTTTCAGTTTACGAAAAAACTATGCTGCTGCATTTATTGAGGGCAATAAAGCTGTTTTAATCAGCGATTTGAAAGCCGAAGAAAAGAACTATCAGTTCTTTGTGAAACCCATGCTCGAAAAAAAAGGAATTGTTCACATTACCCGCATCAACTCAAAAGCAGATTTTAGCAGCGGAGATTTTAGTAAGAAACAAAACCAAATCATCTTTAAGAACCAAAGTTTTTTACTGTTAGACAGTCAGTATCACCGCAAAAAGATAAGTAAGCCTGCTACTTTTGATTATGTATGGCTGCAACAAAGCCCCAAGTATGCTCTGGACAGCCTAATAAAAGAGCTAAATTTTAAACATTTAATACTTGATGCCAGCAATAAGGATTACTATATTGCCCAAGCCAAAAAAAACGCCCAAAGGCTAGGTTTGCGTCTAAACATATTAAAGAAACAACCTGGCTTGAGTATAGACCTGAACCCAACACCATGAGCACCTGTGTACACTACCAAGTGAGCGAGCGAATTGCAGAAATTACACTCGATAGACCGGAAAAACGAAACGCCCTGAATCCGCAGCTAATTGCCGAACTATCGGCTGCTTTTAAACAAGCAGAAACAGACCAAGAAGTAAAAGTTATTGTGCTCAAAGCTAAGGGAGAGGTTTTTAGTGCCGGAGCAGATTTGGCCTATCTGCAACAATTACAAAAAAACACTTTTAAAGAAAATTTGGCCGATAGCCAAACCTTGCGAATGCTTTACGAACAGATAAGACATCTTCCAAAAGTTGTGATTGCACAATTGGAGGGTCATGCTATAGCCGGCGGTTGCGGGCTGGCTTGTATTTGTGATATTATTTTTGCTGTACCCGAAGCCAAATTGGGCTATACCGAAGTAAAACTAGGTTTTTTGCCGGCCATTGTAAGCTGTTACCTACAATTAAAAATTGGCGAAAGTGCTACTAAACACTTATTACTTAGTGGCGAATTAATTAGTGCCGAAGAGGCCTTACAATATAAAATGATAAATTTTGTAACAGCTGCCGACAAAATAGGTCAAACTGTTAGAAATTATGCTTTAAATTTGTGTAATCAAACATCGGCAGGGTCTATGGCTGCAACCAAAAAACTATTGAATCAATACCAGGATAATTGGCTCAATACTTGCTTAGACCATGCAGTGCTTGCCAATGCCAAAATTAGAGAGAGTGATGATTTTAAAAGAGGGATAGCAGCATTTTTAAACAAAGAAAAAATAAATTGGTAAACTATAAACTAACAAAAATGATTTTAAAAACAGTAAAAACCGCCTTAGTTGCAACCGTGTTTGTTGCATCAGCCAATTTTGCACATGCGCAAAAAGCCTACACTCAAGGCACTATCACCTACGGTATAGAATATGCTTTATCGCCAGAGATGGCCCCCATGGCATCGCAATTGCCCAACGAGCAAGTTGTTAAATTCAATGGGAATTTCATAAAGACCGAAATTCAACAAGGTCCGGCAACCATCACAATTTTTCAAAATTTTGTGGACAAAGTGGGCTTAATGCTGCTTGACGTGCCAATTGCACAAATGCAATACGCCGTAAAAATGAGCAAAGAGGACATGGAGAAGAACGAAGCTTCGTCACCAAAATTCTCATATTTTGAGCCTACTGGCGAAAAAGGAAAAATTGCAGGTTTTGATGCAGAAAAGTATAAGTACAAAGATGATAAAGGTGCCAATTATGAACTTTGGGCCACCAAAGATTTCAGCTTACCAAAAGGTTTTTCGGGTCAACAATTTAAGGATGTTGAAGGTGCCTTGGTAAAATACACAGCTTTTCAAAACGGTATTAAGATGACCCTTACGCTTAAAAAAATAACTGATGAAAAGGTTGGGCCATTTACATTGGATATACCCAGCGGTTATGAATTGAAAACGCTTGATGACTTGAAAGCTATGCAAGGTGGTGGTGATTAATAAAATACACCTTTATATAAAAAGCCACAGCTCAATTCAGGAGTTGTGGCTTTTTTGTGGTTCTGCTTCTTAGTACTGCAAATCAACCAAAACAATTAGTTGACCAAACTACCTCTTATCGGGTCATTCACTACTGTCAAAGAACGTGGTATGCGTTCCTTTAGCTCATCAACATGTGAAATGATACCTACAATCTTATTTTCTTTGTGTAATTGTAACAGGGTCTCAAAGACAACATTTACCGACTCGGCATCTTGCGTACCAAAACCTTCATCTATAAAAAAGAAATTACGATGAGCTAGCGCATTGCTTTGTACACTCTCTGCCAAGGCCAAGGCTAATGACAAGGCCACTTGAAAAGCTTGACCACCTGATAGTGTTTTTACCGAACGTACCCTTCCTTCATTGAGGTAATCTACAATCTCAAAATCTAGGTTGGCTCCTATTTGTAAACTCAGCTGGTTGCGTGTCATCCGATGAAAGCGAACATTGGCCTGATGACAAAGTTGCTCGAGATAGATGGAAGAAACGTAGGCTACAAATCCCTGTGCGTTGAACAAATTTCGCAACACGCTGAGATTAGATTTACGCTTTTGCAACTGGTCTAAATTCAACAAGAGTTCTTTTTTCTGTTCAAATAAAGCTCGTAGCCTTGTCCACTCGCTGCTCAAATTGATATGCGCTGTTTTTGCTACTTCATAGTCCTGTTTCAGTATTTCTAATTTTTCTTTTGCTAAACGAAATTGCTCTTCATTAGGCACAAATCCATTCAATTTTTCTTCTTGCTCTTTTACTTTATCCCTCAAAGCAGTATAGTTTAGCCTAAATTGCTGAATACTTTGTCTTTCTTGCTCAACATCTATTTTTTGATTGAATATGCTCAACATAGCTGCCTTATCCTCGAAACCATTTTGACTCAGTTTAGCAATCATTTCATCGGTAAGCTTGTTCAACTCATTTTGTTTTTCATCAATTTGTTGTAGCAATAATTCAACAACCGACTGTAGCTCTGCTTTTTGCTTTTCAATCTGTTGGAGCTGATTGGTGCTTTGTTGGTATTGTTCAGCTACTAGCTGGTTATCACTTTCTAGTTTTTCTTTTGCCGTTTGTATAACTTGGGCATCTTGATCTTGATAATCGGCAAATCGAACCTGTTTCAGCCCCTTTATCAATGTATCAAACTTGGCTTGCTTACCACTGTGTTCTAAAGCCAGATTTTGTATGCGAATTTCGTATTTCCTTAGTGTTTTTTCGTTTTCGTCTATCTGTTTTCTGGTTTCTTTCAGTTTTTCTTCACTGTTTTGTATTGTCTGTTTAAGCTGCTGAGACTCTTGCTTCTTAGCCTCAAACAGCTGGGTATCTTCTGGATTATACCCGGCCCAAGAGAATTGTTGCAAATGCTGATCTAATTGCTGTTGATAGTCTTTTAACCGCTCAAAATCTTTAGTTCTTTGCTCGACATAGGGCATACGGCTTGCTTCTAGCTGTTGGTATTGGTTGAGGCGGTTTTTCAACTGTTCCAATTGTTTGTTCAAAGCTTCGTATTGCTCATTGGCGGCTTGATGTAGTGGCTCATCTTGCTTGTGCTGTTTTTTAGGATGTTCTAAAGATCCACACAATGGGCAGGCTTCGCCATCATGCAGAGCATGGCTATATTCACTAATTTTTTGAGCTATCAATTGCTGGGTACGAATCGTCTCTAGTTTAGGCAACTCGGCTTCGGCTATTTTTATTTGATGATTGAGTTGTAACTTGGCTTCTTCATCATCCAAACCAATTTGCTTCAGCCCTTGGTCTATAGCCTTAATTTTGTTATCAATTCCGCTTAATTGTAATTGCTGCTGCTCAATTTGTTTTTGCAAACTAGCTTTTTGCTGGTACCAATCAGACAGGCTCAACAATAAAGCAGGGTCTATTTCTTGTTTTTTTAAGTGTTCTAATTCTTGCTCTTGTACCTGTTGTTGTGTTTTTAGCTTGCTAGCCTTAGCCTCTTCGTCTTTTATGTATTGATCTCCGCGAGCCAGTTTGCCGGCAGTATCTTGCACCGTTTGATGTAATTGTTTGAGCAATAAAATGGTAGCCAGATCTTGTACTTTATGCTTATTGGCTTCTAAATTATCGAAAGCTTTTTGCAATTGTTGTACCAGTTCTTGTTGTTTTAGACTTAGGACAGAGGTATCTTTCAGCTTTTTCTGATTGCTCGTTTCTTTCTCTTTCAATAGGCGCAAATCTTCATTAACTTTTTGTTCTTGGGTCAATAATTGTCCAAAATTTTTAAATGTTTCTTCAAAAATCTTCAAGCTCTTTTCTTTCTGTTCCCAATCGGGTAATTGCGCTGCCAGTTTGGTAAGTTCTTGCTGGTTGGCAGTATAGGCATGGTACAAGTCTAACTGGGATACAAACACTTGCATGGCTTTATCTGCCTCGGTATAAGTCTTGCCCAGTGCCAATTGCTGCTTTTCGGCCTGCTCTTTTTCTATATTCAGTTGCTGTATTCTTTCTTCTGATATTTCTTCAAAACCGCTCAATTTTCCTTGCAAATGATCCAACTCACTGAGGGTTTTTCCCATCAATTCAACACAGTTTGCGGCCAAATCAAACTTCGATAAACCAAAAATATCCGACATCATTTTGGTGCGTTCACTGGCTCCTAGCTCCAAAAATTCTTTAAACTGTCCTTGGGGGATGATGATGGTGCGTTTGAAATTTTCATAATTTAATCCTATCAGAGTTTCGGCACTATCGTGTTCCAAAGGTATCCAACTGTCATTTTTTTTCTCATAGAAAATAGCAATTGTTGGTTTTACCTCTCCAAATCGTTTGCTGTTTCGCTTAAACTCACGCACTACCCTAAAAACCTTTTCTTCATGGTTCAAAAACTCAAACTCCAGATAAATTCTGTTTGCTTTGAGATTCATCATATTATAACCGGCTTTATCCCTGCTGTTCAAACGTTCGGTACGACCATAAAGCACAAAACTAATGGCCTCCAAAATACTGGATTTGCCTGAGCCCGTAGCGCCAAAAATACCGAAAAGCCCGGCATTGCCCAGATTTTCAAAATCTATCTCTTGTCGTTCCCGATAAGAGTACAAACCTTCTATGGTGAGTTTTAAAGGAATCATCGTTATAATTTTTGTTTTAGAAATGATTGGGCTATGCTTACAAACATACGTTTTTCGGGCAAAGATTTTAAGCATAAACTATTCAAAAAGCGTTAAAACATTTACCTTTGACACATGAGCACATATTTGATAAAATCGGCTACTATCGTAAATGAAGGACAGCAATTTGTAGCCGATTTACTGATTGAAGATGGTAAAATAGCGAAAATTGCCAACAACATTAGCCATGCATCAGCAATTGAGATTAATGCCGAGGGTTTGTTTTTGCTTCCGGGCATGATAGATGATCAGGTGCATTTTCGCGAGCCCGGCCTCACACACAAAGCCGATATTTTTACCGAAAGCATGGCGGCAGTAGCCGGAGGTATTACTTCTTACATGGAAATGCCCAATACGGTACCCAACACACTAAGCCAAGAACTATTGGCCGAAAAGTATGCTATTGCTCAAAATACCTCTTTGGCCAATTACTCCTTTTATATGGGAGCTAGCAACGACAATCTTGACGAGGTACTGAAAACCGACCCCAAATCAGTTTGTGGCATCAAAGTGTTTATGGGTTCATCAACGGGTAATATGCTGGTTGACAACGAAAAGACCCTCGAACAAATTTTCCAAAAATCACCTATGCTAGTGGCAACACACTGCGAAGATGAGGCCACCATACGCCACAACCTGGCCAGCTTTATTGAAGCGCACCCCGAAGGGCTTGAGGTACACATGCACCCGTTGATAAGAAGTGCCGAGGCTTGTTACAAATCATCATCATTGGCCGTAGAGCTAGCCAAACGCTACCAAACACGTTTGCACATTTTACATATCTCTACTGCAAAAGAAATTTCACTTTTTGACATGCAAACACCACTGGCAGAGAAAAAAATAACTGCCGAAGCATGTGTGCATCACTTGTGGTTCAACGATAGTGACTACGCCCAAAAAGGAAATTTCATAAAATGGAATCCAGCCGTAAAAACCCAAGCCGACCAAGCTGCCGTACTACAAGGACTTTTGGACAATCATATTGATGTGATTGCTACCGACCATGCACCACATACCCTCGACGAGAAAAGGCAAGATTACCTAAAAGCACCTTCGGGTGGCCCATTGGTACAACATGCATTGCCTGCACTTTTAGAACTGTGCAGTTTGGGTAAACTTAGCCTCGAAACCTTGGTTGAGAAAACAGCTCATAATGTCGCCATTTGCTACCAGATAGCCAAAAGAGGTTTTATACGTGAAGGGTATTGGGCTGATTTGGTTTTGGTTGACATGAACGACCCTTGGAAGGTAACAGCACTAAACACCCTTTACAAATGTGCTTGGTCACCTTTTGAAGGACATCAATTCCCGGCAGCTATCAGTCACACCTTTGTATCGGGCGTATTGGCCTACCAAAAAGGTAAATTCATGACCCACCAAACGGGGCAAAGATTAAGCTTTGACCGATAAATGAATCTAAAGCCATTAGCGAAAAAGTACTACAAGACTTTTAGCCTATTTGGCTTGTGCTTGTTGGTGTATTTTGCGAGCAATAGTTCTTTCGGAGCCGACTATCTGTACGGGAACTTTTTTTTCCCGACGCTGAGCCAGATTTTACGCTCAGTGTCGCGGCTATTCACCTTTGCTCTCGGCGATTTAATCTATCTTTTATTGCTTGTACTTGCCTTGGTCTATCTCGTCAAAAAAATATTTACCCTCAAAAGGCAAAAGCAATTAATTGTCTCAATGCTGCTACTTTTTTTGCGGGTTTTTATGGGCAGTTATTTGGTTTTTATGCTTTTTTGGGGCATCAATTACAAGCGTACCCCAATCAACAAACGTTTATCCATCACTAATCATCCCTACACTGCAACTGAGCTATTTAACCTGGGGCAACTGTTTTTGAACCGCCTGACTAGCCTGGATAAGCAGATTAAGCAACAAAACCTAAATTTCAGCAAGGACAAAAGTGTTTTGTTTGCACAAAGTATTGCGGCCTACCAAGCTCTGAACAAAGCATATCCTTTTTTGCAATACCACAAACCCACTATAAAAGAACCCTTGAGCAATTGGTTGAGTAGCAAGATGGGTATTGAGGGTTACTACAATATCCTAAGTGGCGAAGCTAACGTCAACCTTGATTTACCTAGCTTTGTACTTCCTTTTGTAAGCTGCCACGAAGTAGCACATCAATTGGGAATTGCCAAAGAGGATGAAGCCAATTTGATAGGTTACCTAAGCGCATCAAAAAGCTCTAATCTCCTTTTTCAATTTTCAGCTTATTACAACATGTTTCGTAACATACTTTTAGAAATCAGGTTGAAATACCCCAGCAGGTATGCAGAGTTTAGGGATCAAATCCCTAGTTTTATCGTTAAAATGTTTGAAGAAGAGCAAAAGTATTGGGCACAATACAACGGCGAACTATCTCGTTACATGAGCATCAGTTTTGATCGGATTTTAAAAATGAACAATCAAGAAAAAGGGATAGCCAGTTATCAAGACATTGTGCTCTGGCTATATAACTACCACAAACACGAGCTTGGCATATCACCAAAATAAAACTTATCCGTGCACATACTCTTTTTTGCCGTAGCTTTTTATAAGTTCGCCTTCAAAATCCAACCACTCTTTCCAACGTTGTTCTACATCAATATCGGTACTGTATTTTTTAGCAAAATTTAGAAAGGTGGTATAATGATTAGCCTCTGAAACCATCAGGTCATGATAAAATTTAGCTAACTCTTGGTCTGCAATATTTTTAGACAAAACCCTGAACCGTTCGCAACTGCGAGCCTCAATCATAGCAGCAAAAAGCAAACGGTCTACAAAAGCCTGATTTCGACTACCGTCTTTTTTCAAAAATTTCATCAACTGCCCTACGTAGTCGTCTTTCTGCTCACGACCCAAAGTAAAGCCCTTTTGCTTGATAATTGCCACCACCATACGAAAATGTTCCATTTCTTCTATCGCAATAGCACTCAGCTCGTCCACCAATTCCTCATACTGTGGGTTTTGGGTAATCAATAATATTGCATTACTTGCTGCTTTTTGCTCGCACCAAGCATGGTCGCTAAGTATTTCGCTCAAATTGCGCTCTGCAAGATTTGCCCACCTTGGATCGGTTAAAAGTTTAAGACCTAACATAGCTCTATTTAATATAAAAGCACAAAGATAA
>JBDHXL010000003.1:0-123680 GCA_039810685.1 Pedobacter sp.
CAGTAATTTATTTGCCCAAGAAGATGAAGATTTGTTTGAGGTTATTAGAAAACTACCATATAAATTTTCTTATGTTTTGCGTGATTGTAACAGAAAGCAAAGTAAAATGATGATTGAGGATTGGGAAATAGGACAACTTTATTGGAATTGTCTTTCTCGACACGAGGGTAACGAAGCAAAAGCAGTTGAAGATGTTAAGAAAAAATACTTTGACGACTTTGCAAAAACAAAAGATTTGCATTTGTTTTTAGGAACATCACAACTTCATCATTTAACCGGTAAAAATCCGTTTATGGTTATCGGCACTTTTCACCCGAAGATTGAAACACAAACTTCTTTGTTCTGACAACGAATGACAAGAAGTACTGCCCATAACAAAGGTAACCCTTGCACAACTAGCTAATTTCTAAAAAACTTCATTTTTTACTAATTTTCAGAGCTCTATATCTTCGATGTAAGCGTATATTTATCCGTTATGGTAAAAATGAGGTGCTAAAATTATGGTCGCATTTCGAATAAAGGATACCCATTTTTAGTACAATTCAGAAGTAGAATATTTTTTGTTGTGCAATAAACACACGGGTTTGGCAAAAGCATGGGTTAAGTGCTTCGTTTGAAACTTTTTCGTAATTTTGAATATAGGTGCTTTATGTGAAGTGTAGTACTAAAAAATGCCACTACACAAAGCCCAAAAACAATTTATGCAACAATCATGGCTAAAGATTTTGGGAAAACCCTTCGGCAAAAGCCAAGCAGAGCAATTGGCCAAAGATTTGGTACACCAAGATGAGTTGTGCAAAATTGTGCTCAATCTTTGTTTTTATCAAAACCAGCAAATTGCCTTTAGGGCTGCTTGGGTACTCGAAAACCTGTTTACAATTGATCCAGATTATTTTGCAGAGCATTTGTTTGCTTTTTTAGACTGCTATGCACAACAAAACAATTTATCGGCACGCCGACATTTTGCTAAGATATTAGCTTTGGTAAGTGATAAAAAAGCACCCATGGCTTGTGCAAAACTGCTGAAAACTTATGATACCGAAGTGCTAGTTGAAACTAATTTTACTTGGCTTATTGATGATGCTGTTCCGGTTGCTGTGAAATCACATTGTTTATCCATATTAGCCAACCTATCCAATAGACACCCTTGGGTAAGAGAGGAACTGCTAGCAACCATGAACCATTTACTGGACAAAGAGAGTATTGCATTTTTTGCCAAGGTGAAACAAATTAGAAAACAATTGCGTATCAAATAATTTTATTGATTTGGGGCGTTTTAATAGGAGAGGAGTTAGTACAATTACCAAACAAAACGCTATTCAAAATAAAGAAAATGGCTGTCTAAATTTTTCAGACAGCCAATTCTATAAAACAAATGAACCTTTTAGAAGCGTGGAGCTTGGGCTTTAGGCAATTCTTTACGTGGTAGCTTCTCGGCACGCTCGGCGGTATGGTAAACAAATGAAGCAATTATAGTAGCCGATTTTTTGAGGTCATCTTCTACTAAGCGGTCATAACTGTCTTGATTACTATGGTGGGTACGAGTGTTGTAATCCATGGGGTCTTGTATAAATTGAAAACCGGGCAGGCCTACCGCATCAAATGAAAGATGGTCGGTTCCTCCGGTGTTATTAATGGTTACGGTTTTTGCACCCAAATCGGCAAAGGGATTTAGCCAAGCCTGAAAAATATCACGCAAAGCAGCGTTTCCTTGTAGGTATATTCCTCTTACAGCACCTGTACCGTTGTCGAGGTTGTAGTAAGCACTTAATTTGCTGTGCTCGGGTTTGAGCTCCATTTTGCTAGGGTCGGCAAAATGGTTTTTCACATAAGCCCTCGACCCATGTAAACCTTGTTCTTCGGCATCCCAAAGAGCAAGACGTATGGTACGTTTGGGCTGAAAATTAATGGCTTTGAGTATTCGCATAGCTTCAATCATTACCGCAGAACCGGCCGCATTGTCGGTTGCTCCGGTTGCCGCATGCCAAGAGTCGAAATGGCCACCAATCATCACTATTTCATCCTTTAGCTTTTTATCGTTTCCGGGTATCTCGGCAATGACGTTATATCCTTTTGGATCTTGATCGTAAAATGTAGTTTTTACTTCGGCTTCAACTTCTACCGTATGTCCGTTACGCAAAAGACGTAAAATATGCAGGTAGTTTTCTGCAGATACTTCTAGCTCTGGCGAAACAGGTTTTGCATCCATGGCATAAGATGCACCATTACTCGTGAAGAAAGTGCCATAACTACCTCTAGCATAGGTTAAAATTAATCCTACTTGTTCTTCTAACAAGCGTTGGTTAATAGCTGCACGGTTTTGGCGCATTCGCATAAAAGCTGCAAAACGATTAGCATTGGGGCCTGCATTATTGGGGCGTGCCACCCTAGAGCTGGCGGGTGCAGCTTCTGCCTCTGCCATTTTAGCCAATTCTTCATCGGTATAACGGCTAACATCTGCTTTGTAAGAGTTTTTTAGTGCTTGTATAGTGGCCGATTCGATCAAAACAATTTTACCGGCAAGTTTTCCTTTGTATTTGTCTAAGTCACTTACGGTGTCGGCTTTGATGAGTAAGACTTCTGATTTGATAGCTCCTTTGGTGCCTGGAGTCCATGCTTTCGGGTAAGCAATAATGGGCTGGTAGAACGGTTTAGTTGTGGCAGCATAGTATTTCTCTACCGACCAGCCTTTGCCAAAATCGCCCCAATATTCTTGCTTTACATTTTTTAGGCCTAGGCTATTGAGGTAGTTAACAGCCCATTCTCTGCCTTTTTTTATACCAGGCGAGTTGGCCAGCCTTGGCCCAATTACATCCGTAATTTGGTGTGAAATTTCCATCACCTTAGAGTTTTCCAATCCTTCTTTACGAATTTTTTGAACGGCCTCCATATTGACCGGCTCTTGGGCAAAAGCTGCAAAGCTGAGCGTTGCACTAAGGGCAATGAGGGTAAATCTTTTCATTGTGCGGTTTATTTAAGGGTTTAAGTAATAATTAAGTGAATTTAAGTGAAATGTACCGGCACTTGTATTTTTCTATTCAATTTTTTACAAGACAACCCGATACACAATTTGCCTCCTATATTTAGTACTTGCAATTGGAGTGTATTTGCTAAAAGAATATGCCTTCTATGCATTGCTTGTTTAAGGTAATGTGTTGAAGATATTATTAATCAGTTCTTTTTTGTTTTTTGATACCCGAAGCTTGCTGCCGTTGCTCATTATCAGGTAACCTCCGTCATGTTTTACCAGTTTTTTGATGTGTTGTGGATTTATCAGGTACGATTGATGAATTCTAATAAAACCATTTTTTGATAATACTGTATCTACATCTTTTAAAGTTTTACAAATCAATAGGGTAGTGTTATCGGTAAAATAAAAATACGTGTAATTGCTATCCGAGTTACAGTGAACAATATCACAAATCTTTACTAGTTCTAGTCCATCTTGAGTAGGTAAGGCCAATTTATCTGGAGCTCTATCTACTTTAAGCAACTCATCTAAATAATTAAGTTGTTCTGGTGTAACACCAAACTGTTTTTTCTTCAACCAGCGTTCTATGCATTGTTCCAAATCTGTGTCGTCGATAGGTTTTAGTAAATAATCAAAAGCACTAAATTTAAAGGCATTAATGGCATATTGGTTGTAAGCTGTTACAAAAATAACTTCAAATGAAAGCTGATTTAATTGTTTCAACAGTTCAAAACCACTCATGCCCGGCATTTCAATATCCAAAAAAAGTATATCGATATCGGTATTTTCTTTAAGATAACTTAAGGCTTCGTACGGATTGTTGAAGCTCTTTAGCACGGTTATATCGTAGGGGAGCTCAGCAAGGTTGATTGCTAATGAGGCTGTACAGTGTTGCTCATCATCTATCAATACTGTTTTGATGGTTCTTTTCTTCATGAATACAGATTTGCACTTTTGTTCCTGCTGTTTTATTGTCTATTACAACATCGTCGATTTGAACAGTTATTTTATTCGGATACTGCAAATTAAATAATCTTATTCGCTCAAAGATAAGTGATGTACCCAATGATTGGCGTGTTTTGGTTGATTTTTCTTTATAGGCTGCTGCTTTTTCGCGGCCAATACCATTGTCGGTGATGTCGCAAAATACAAGCCCTTTTTTTAGGTTTTGGCTAATGCTGATAATCACCTCTTTTTGGGTTTTGCTCGAATTCAGCAAACCGTGCCAAATTGAGTTTTCGACAAAAGGCTGTAGTAACATAGGGGGGATTTGTAAGCTATCTGTCTCAATACCTTTTTCTATATTGATTTGATAGGTGAACTGCTCACCTAATCGATTACTTTCAATTTCTAGATAGAGCCTAAGGGCTTCAATTTCTGCTGATAAGCTTACCAACTCTACCCGGCTGTGCTCCAAAACCATTCTTACTAATTTCGAAAATTTGGTTAGGTAAACGACAGCTAGTTTGTTTTGCTGGCTTTGAATGAGGTATTTTATGGAGTTGAGGCTGTTGAACAGAAAATGTGGGTTCATTTGCGAACGTAAGGCCATAGTTTTGGCTTGTGCAAGTTGTTGGTCGAAAAAGATCTTAAGTTCTTTTGTTTTTCGTTCCTCAATTTTTTTATTGGCCAATACCAACTCGGCAGTACGTTGTTTTACTTTCTCTTCGAGTACTAAATTGGCCTGCTCTACCGCTTGTTGGTCTAGTTCTAATTGTTGTATCAGTGCTTTTTGTGCCTTATTTTTCTCTTCTTCATCCAGTTTAATTTTGTGTCCTAGTGCAAAGGCAAAACAAAGAGCCTCTGCCATTAAGCCAAGCTGAAAAATGTTTATCGCTTTGATGTTCTCTATCCCAAGATCTCTTAAAACTACCACCGAGAATACAGAAAAAACTGATGCTAACATAAAGCAGCAAATACCAGCGAAGAAATATTTGTATATTGGCAATTTGATGGTGTAATAGCTTCTGATTATTAAAAATAAGTTAACCGGTAAAAGCACCCAGCGGCTGAAATTGAAATAAGTAGCCCGGGCTTCTTGGCTAAAATACAAAGCGTTTAAAGCCATATAACAAACGGCATATATGAGGTAGGCTACCGATAAATATTTTAAGATTTTATTGAGTAAAGGGTCTTGATTTTTTGTATCCAGCAATTCCTTTACAAAAAAATTGTAAGCGGCAAAGAAGAGCAACTGTGAAGGTTCGTTAAACAATAATCGCCATATCGGAAAGTTACCCGCCCATGCACCAAGTGTGCTTGCAGTACTCAAACGGGTAAGCGAGTAAAGTATGGCACCAATTAGGTAAAGGGAATAAAATAGATATATACGCTGCCTACTTTTATAATACATAAACAGCATAAATAAAGATAAGAAGGAAAATGCACCCAAGAAGAAGAGGCTATAACTAAGTTTGTTGACCTCTTTACGATATTCTTTAAGCAGTGCATCATCTTTTTTTACAAACAAGAAATCGCTATCGTTAGTGTCCAAATGTCGTTCGTACACCCAATAATAAAAAGTTGCTGTTTCTGCTGGTGCTAAATAAATTGGAATATAATAGCGGGCATATTTTATGGCAAGTTCTTTACTGGGGCTAATGTGGCCCGACCTACCCAGTTCTACCAAACTATCAGCTGTTTTTTTGTACAAGCAGGTATAATCAAACATGCTTCTGATGAGTATAGTGTTTTGCTCACTTGAGTTATTGTGCAAAGTAAAGCGCAGCCAATAGCTATTTCTACTTTTCAATACAATCTCTTTGGTATAGGGCAGATAGTTTTGTGTTGGTGCTAGCGAAGGATTACGCCAAGTAGAACCTGCATCAGCAAATTCTATATGTTTCAGCTCGGCCAGTTTAGTGTTTTCTTTAAGGCTCGAAACAAAAATTGTATCGCCCTTGACATTTGCAAAGCAAAAAATTAACCATACCAAGAGCCATATTCTTTTCATAAACGCATAATTAGCGAAATGTCAGCTAAATTTATCGTGAAATATAGCAAAAAGTATTTTCGATTGAGCAAATGAGAACTTTTGGCTATTATTCTAAATTCTTGCTCAAAAAGCCTCAATACTTAATGAAAGCCTACGGATACTTTATGCTTCTAGCTTGTTAAAGCTTGTTTAAATAGCTTTATATCTATAAAAGTATAAGTTTATGAAAAATGTATTATTAATATTGATTTTGATGCTGGTGCATGGTGGATTATATGCCCAGTTTGGCTCTTTGGGAGAGCGTATTAAACAAAAAGCTAAAGAAGCTGTTGAACGCCAAACCGATAAAACCATTGATAAAGTGGTAGGCAAAGGTGAAGATAAGGTTGATAGGGCTGTTGATGAAACATTAGAGGGTAAGAAGACAAAAAAAAAGGATAAAACCAAAGAAAAAGAAAGTGATCAAGGTGATCAAATAGAGAAGCCACAAAGTAAAAAAAGCAATGTTTTTTCGGTGTCTAGCAAGTTTGATTTTGTGCCTGGTGATAAAGTAATTTTTCATGAAGATTTTCAGCAAGATGCTTTGGGCGATTTTCCTGTAAACTGGAACACAAATGCCAGTGGAGAATTGGTGCAGCTAAGTTTTGACCAGCAACAAAAGTGGCTACAGCTAGAACAACCGGGTTTAGTGATACCGGACAAAATTGGTAGCCTACCCGAAAATTTTACACTTGAGTTTGATATGGCCATCTCGGCAGATTTGAGCGAGATGCAATCGGGTTTAAAACTAGTTTTTCCCGAATTTAAGAAAAGAAACCTACAGTTTGATCAATTCTTTCCGAGTGTACCACATGTCATCTTCGATTTGCATCCATTTACAACAGATGAGGGCTACTGTCAAGTTTGGGTATCAGAAACTGAGCAAAATACTGTAGAAAATAAGACCAAAATTACTTGGGAAATGGACAAGGCCAACCACATTGCTATTTGGCGGCAAAATAGCAGATTGCGGTTATATATCAACCAGCAAAAAGTGTGGGATTTGCCCAAAGCCTTTGTCAAAGGGCAGGTCTATTCTTTGTTGTTTGCAACCAATTTGTGGGAAGGAAAAGTATATCTGAGCAATTTAAAACTTGCACAAGGGTTGCCCGATACTCGCAATAAGTTATTGGTAGAGGGCAAATTCTCTACAAGCGGTATTTTGTTTGATGTCAACTCCGACCAAATACAAGCAGCATCTGCAGGGATATTGAAAGAGCTTGCCACTTTAATAAATGAAAATCCCGGCATCAAGGTGAAAATTGTTGGACATACCGATGCTCAGGGCAATAACGACTTTAATCTCAAGCTATCCAAACAGCGTGCCGAATCGGTTAAACAAATGCTAAGTACTGTTTATGGGGTAGATGCTTCACGTTTAATTACCGACGGTAAAGGAGCATCCCAACCAATTGATAACAACCAAAGCCCTCAAGGAAGAGCCAATAATAGAAGGGTAGAGTTTATAAAGATTTAAAAAAAAACATTAGAAACTAATTAATAGCTTTATTATGAAAATAATACTAAATATGTGCATGATATTAATACTCTTATCTTTTGAGAGTTATGCACAAAAATTTTATCAAACTGCAAAAATTATAGATCAACCAGCAAATCAATGGGTCAATCAACGATTTGTAGGTATGAGTGTTGCTCTAAACGATACTAAAGTATTGGTTGGCTCTAGAGGAATGTCCTTAAAACAACTTGTTCATGGCGATCCAAGAACCGCCCCTTCTTATCTGGTTTCGCTTGGTGTAAATGGACATGTAATCAATAACAACCCAATTAAATTTGATTGGACTTTTTCTACTGAAAATACTATTACAGGTTTTGGCCAAGCTGTTGCACTTAGTAACACATACGCAGTTGTTGGAGAAAAACATTACTATGAATTAGGTGTAGGTCAGAGTACTGACGATTACGGTGCAGCTTATGTATATGAACAAAGCGAAGCATGGGCTGTTCGGCATAGACTTCGGCCCAACGACCCGATTAAAAGAGAATACTTTGGTTGTGTTGTAGCCATAGCTGATCAGCAAATAATTGTTGGCACTGATGTTTATACTGGTATTGCTGCTGATCAAGGGCGTGTATATGTTTTCGAAAAAGATGGTAATAATAATTGGGTACAAGTTCAAAAGCTAGGTCCTGACACACAACTTCAACAATTCCAGTTAAATAAGTTTGGTGTGAAACTAGCCGTGTCTGGTGATTATCTGGTAGTTGCTTCCGGATATAAGGCATACATTTTTAAACGTACTGCCGGAGTTTGGCACCAAAGTCAGGTTGTTGAAATTTCGGCACCAAATGAATCAAATGCTATATCAGATGTTGCCATTTCAGGAAATACAATTGCCTTGGCCTCGAAGTCGGCTCAACGCGACCTGCAAGGTCAAAACATGTTATTTCAAGCAGGTGCTGTTTATGTGTATGAGAAAGGAGTAGGCGAAGTGTGGACCTACACACAAAAATTAGTACAAGCAGATCGTATGGCTGATCATAGTTTCGGTGATTGCATATCAATGGATAATGACCTTATGGTAATTGGTGCTACGGGGGTTAAAACAGATGCTAACAACAATAACTCAAGAGCTTATAGTGATGGTGCCGCCTATGTGTTTAAACGAGGTAATAATGGACAATTGACACAATTTCAAAAATTGACACCTAATGATCGATCTATTAGCAGTGTTTCTGAGTACTTTGGTTATGCAGTGGCTGTGAAAGGTAATCGCATTGCGGTAGGTTCAGTTCGTAACTGTACTGATTTAGAAGGTAAAGAAATACCTGCATCGTATATGATGGGAGCTGGTTATGTGTTTACAGCTTTTCAAACATCGGCATTACCCACAACTGTTGCTACTGCATCAAGTGCTTTTGGAAAAATTAGTGAACTAACTTTGTTATCAGAAAATAAAGAACCTGTGGTTAAATTAGGTATTAGCGGCAATAAAAACTTGTATAAAAATTTTGTTCAAGCTACCGTGTGGAAACATGCTGCCGAACAAAGTGCCAATGGTAAGTTATATCTTTCAAGAAGTTATCAAATAACTCCTACTAAAGATGCTTCAACAAGTACAGCTACAGTAACCCTATTTTTCAGTCAACAAGAATTTTTAGATTTCAATAATAACCCGGCAAAAACTGCTGATTTTCCAATAAGTCCATCCGATGCTCAGGGTATCGCAAATATTAGGATTTTAAAAATATCGGGCAGCAGTAACGATAATAGTGGGCAAATTGGTTCGTTTACTGGTACTTCTCAAATAATCAATCCAGATGACGATAAAATTGTATGGAATGCTGCAGATAACCGTTGGGAAGTGACTTTTGATGTAACCGGTTTTAGTGGTTTTTTTGCAAATACAGAGCAAACTATATTACCCGTACAATTACTAAAATTTACAGCAAAGCGAGAACAGAACTCTGCAAAACTTTATTGGGAGACAGCTAGCGAGCGTAATAATAAAGGTTTTGAGGTGTACAGGAAAACGGCTGATAATGATTTTGTGAAAATAGCCGATCTGCATAAAAATGAGCAAAATCTAGCTATCAATTCCTACTCATACACCGATTACCAACCACAAAATGGAATAAACTATTACAAATTGGTACAAGTAGATAACGATGGTAAAGCAACAGAACTTGGACTACGCAGCCTTGAGTTTTCAATATCCTTGCCAAAAGTAAATATATATCCTAATCCAGCTCAAAATCAAGTTAATCTTAGTTTTGAATCAGGTCTGTTTAATCAAGTGTTATTAATGGATTTACAAGGTAAAGTACTAACTACATTCTCGCTTTCGAGTTCAGACACTACACATAGTTTAATGTTGGATAATTTGCCTTCGGGTACTTATCTGGTTAAACTACATGGAAAAGAAAGTGTAGTGCAAAAAATAATCAAACAGTAAAGTCTTTAATAAGTACGCTTTATCGCTCAATTATTACATAAAATTTGCTCAGTAATTTTCTTTTTGCGCTAAATTCGCCAAACGATAAAATAACTAATCAACAATGAGCAAATTTTACCAATCGGTGTTGGTTTGTTGTCTTTTGGCAGTTTCTGCACAGGCACAAACCACCACCATTACCACTACCGAGACTATTGCGGCTCCGCAAAAAGCCAATTATCAGTTGGCTGCCCGTTTTTCACCCAGCAAGTTGGCAAAAATGATTTATTCAACCTCAGTCAGCCCTCGCTGGATGAGTAATGGCAACAAATTTTGGTACAGTTATGAAACGCCAAACGGTAGAAACTGGTATTTGGTAGATCCTGTACAACGAAAAAAGACCTTGTTGTTTGACCCCGCAAAGTTAGCTGCAGAAATAACCCTAACTATTCGCGATCCTTTTGATGCACAACATTTGCCAATACAAAACTTAAAATTTGCTGATGATGAAAAGAGCTTTACTTTTGAGATAGCTAGCACTGTAGATGAGCTAAAACCAGACCGAAAGGACAAGAAAGCAGCCGATTCTATGCAAAAAAAGATCTTTAAGTTTCAATATGACTTGGCCAGCGCAAAGCTTAGCGAAATTAAAGATTTTAAACGCCCAAAACCCAAACCAAATTGGGGCTCAGTAGCTCCCGATTCGTCGGTAGTTGTTTTCTCTAAGAACTACAACCTCTATTGGATGGATAAAGCCAATTACCTAAAGGCTGTAAAAAATGAAGAAGATAGCACTATTGTAGAGCATCAACTAACAAAAGACGGCGAAAAATATTATGCCTACGGTAGCGGAGCTAGTGGAAACAACGAAGAAGAACAAAAAAACCTCAAGAAAAGACGTTCGGCCTGGATATTATGGTCGCCCGACTCGAAATATTTTAGCTTACAACGTTCTGATACACGTAAGGTAAAAGATTTGTGGGTTATTAACAGTGTAGCGGCAGGTCGTCCAACACTCGAAACCTACAAGTACCAAATGCCCGGCGAAAAAGAAGCACCCAAAGATGAAATTTGGTTGTTTGATATGAATAGCAAAACAGGCAAAAAGCTTGATGTAGCAGCTTTTAAAGACCATAGTCTCAATGTTTACAGTCGCCCAAGTTTGCAGTTGGATAGAAACAAAGAATTTAACCCTTCAATTTGGCTTGGTGATGAAACCAAGTTTTACATGGGGCGCACCAGTAGAGATTTGAAACGTATTGATATTTGTGTGGTAGATGTGGCTAGTGCAACAGTGAAACCATTGATAGAAGAGCGTTTTAACACTTATGTAGAAGTGCAAAGACCGGGTTTGGTTAATGGAGGGAAAGAGCTTATTCATTGGAGTGAACGCGATGGCTGGGGGCATTTTTACCTTTTTGATGAAAACGGAAAACTTAAAAACCAGATTACAAAAGGTGCTTTTCATTGCGAAGGTATTGTAAATATTGATGAAAAAGCCCGAGTACTGTATTTTATGGCCAATGGCAAAGAGGCCAACGAAGATCCCTATTATTACCACTTGTATCGGGTAAATTTTGATGGTTCAGGTCTAAAATTATTGAATAGTGGCAATCTCGATCACCAAATAAGTATGAGCGATGATGCTCGTTTCTTTGTAGATAATTTCTCGAGGGTCAACACTACGCCACAATCGGCATTGTATGATCAAAATGGGAAAAAAATAATGGATTTGGAAACCGCAGACTTATCTTTGCTGATGGCCGCAGGCTATAAATTTCCAGAACCTTTCAAAGTAAAAGCTGATGACGGCATAACCGATTTGTATGGGGTAATGTACAAACCTTTCAATTTCGATCCCAACAAAAAGTATCCGGTAATTGAGTACGTATATCCCGGACCACAAACCGAGGCCGTAAACAAATCTTTTGGCCGATCGATGGATCGAGTAGATCGATTGGCACAATTGGGATACATTGTGGTTACAGTGGGCAACAGAGGCGGTCATCCGGCACGCTCAAAATGGTACCACACTTATGGTTACGGCAATTTGAGGGATTACGGTTTGGCTGATAAAAAAGCCACAATCGAACAATTGGCCGATCGTTACAACTTTATTGACGCCAACAAAGTAGGTATCACTGGGCACTCGGGTGGCGGTTTTATGTCAACTGCGGCCATGTTAGTATATCCCGATTTCTTTAAAGTAGCCGTGTCTGCTGCCGGCAACCACGACAACAGTATATACAACCGTTGGTGGAGCGAGAAACACCACGGCGTTAAAGAAATTGTTTCCTTAAAAGGCGATACCAGCTTTAAATATTCGATTGACAAAAACCCCGATATCGCCAAAAACCTAAAAGGTCATTTGCTTTTGATGCATGGCGATATTGATAATAATGTACACCCGGCCAATAGTATCCGTGTAGCCGATGCTTTGATAAAAGCCCGTAAACGTTTTGATTTTATATTGGTACCCGGACAAAGACATGCTTTTGGCGAAATGACTGAGTACATGTTTTGGCGCTTGGCCGATTATTTTAACAACTACCTGATGGGTGATTTTTCTTCATCGAAACAGGTAGATATGACCGAGATGGATAGGGAAGTAGAGCGAAAACGATAAGTTTAAAATAAAAACCAATCAAAAAGCCCGATCATTTTTTGGTCGGGCTTTTTTGTATCGCATCCTCTCGCAATGTCAGTGTTTTTGCTTGATTAATGAAAAATCCTATATTTTTTCGGGTATTAGTTATCTCAGCACTAATAATTGATGACTTGCTCTTCGATATGCTTTGGCAAGGTTCTGTAATTGTATTTTTGGTCACGCAGCTGCGGCTCAAAACCGGCTTCTGCAATTGCTTGTTGTATGCCCTTGGCCGTGAATCGGTGCGGAGCTCCTGCTGCCGAAACCACGTTTTCCTCAATCATAATCGAGCCAAAGTCGTTTGCACCGGCATGTAGGCACAATTGGGCTACCGATTTTCCTACGGTTAGCCAGCTGGCTTGTATGTTTTTGATATTGGGCAACATGATACGGCACAAGGCCAACATACGAATGTATTCATCACCGCTAACGTTGTTGCTGATGCCTCTTAAACGTTTCAACAAAGTACCGTCATCCTGAAATGGCCACGGTATAAAAGCCAAAAAGCCATCAGCATCAGCAGGTTTCTCGCTTTGTACCTGTCGTATCCAAACCAAATGCTCAAATCGCTCTTCAATACTCTCTACATGGCCAAACATGATGGTGGCCGATGTGGTAATGTGCAATTGATGGGCAGCACGCATTACATCTAACCATTCTTGGCCACCACATTTACCCTTTGAAATCAGTCTTCTTACACGGTCGTTCAAAATTTCGGCTCCGGCTCCGGGCAACGAATCCATACCGGCTTCTTTAAGTGCTTTCAGTACTTCAGTATGCCCCATTCCTTCAAGCTTGCAAATGTGCGCTACCTCTGGCGGACCCAAAGTATGCAATTTTAGTTGTGGGTACAATTCTTTGAGTTGCCTAAATAAATTGGTGTAAAAACTCAAGCCCAAATCGGGGTGGTGACCACCTTGTAAAAGCAATTGATCGCCGCCGTACCTAAATGTTTCTTCAATCTTTACCTTATAGGTTTCAATATCGGTAATGTAGCTATCGGCATGGCCGGGTCGTCTAAAAAAATTGCAAAACTTACAATTGGCAATACACACGTTGGTGGTGTTCACATTGCGGTCAATTTGCCAAGTTACCTTACCACTGGGCACCTGAATTTTTCTTAACTCATTAGCTACATAGGCCAATTCTGCTGTGCTGGCATTGTGGTACAGGAAAACACCTTCTTCTTGACTTAAAAAATCAAAATCAAGTGCTCTTTGTAGTAATTTTGCAGTATTCATAGGGCAAAGGTAAGCAAATAGCCCTTAAGTTTTTTCTATTGTATGCCTACAAAAACATAGTTTTTACGTTTTTTTAGCAATCGGTATTGTGATTTCAAAATCAAATTAATCGGTATTTCCAATAAAAATCAGAATTAAGCTATCTTTGCCCAATATGGTAAATTTTAATCGCTTTACACTTAAAAACGGACTTCGGGTTTTGGTGCATGAGGACCACACTACACCCATGGCCGTTGTAAATATTTTGTATGATGTTGGAGCCAGAGATGAAGAAGAGGGCCGTACCGGTTTTGCCCATTTGTTTGAGCATTTAATGTTTGGAGGTTCTATCAACATACCTAGCTATGACGAGCCCTTGCAAAGGGTAGGTGGCGAGAACAATGCTTTTACCAGCAATGACATCACCAACTATTACATCAGTCTTCCGGCAGAAAATCTTGAAACTGCTTTTTGGTTAGAAAGTGATCGGATGTTGAGCTTGGCCTTCTCCGAAAAAAGTCTCGAAACCCAAAGAGGCGTAGTTTGCGAAGAGTTTAAGCAGCGTTACCTCAATCAGCCCTATGGCGATGTTTGGTTGAAACTCCGTCCTTTGGCCTATCAAAAACACCCTTATCGTTGGGCTACTATTGGGCAAGATCTACAACAGATAGAACAAGCAAAGATGGCCGATGTTAAAGCTTTTTTTAAAAAGCACTACAACCCGCAAAACGCTATAATGGTAGTAGGTGGCAAGGTAACTACTGCTAGGGTAAAAGAACTGGCCGAAAAGTGGTTTGAGCCAATTAGTTCGGGCGAAAAATATATTAGGAATTTACCAAAAGAACCCGAACAAACCGAAGGTAGAAAGCTAACTGTTGAAGCTAATGTGCCACTCGATGCTATTTACATGGCTTTTAAAATGCCGGCTCGTTTGGATGTACGCTATCAAACTTGCGATTTGATTAGCGACTTACTCTCGCAAGGGCAATCTTCTCGCTTGTACCTTGCATTGGTAAAAGAGCAGCAATTGTTTAGCGATATCAATGCCTATATTACCAGCAGTATTGACGAAGGTTTGTTGCTAATTGAAGGCAGATTGCTAAAAGGAGTAAGCATGCAAGATGCCGAAGAAGCCATCTGGAAAGAGCTGAACCAACTTGCAGAACATGAGGTGGACGATCATGAACTTACTAAGGTGAAAAATAAATCGGAATCGATAATGGTTTTTGCCGAAATGAGCCTTTTGGACAAAGCCATGAATCTAGCTTATTACGAATTGTTGGGTGATGCAGCCGATTTGAACCAAGAAATTGAGAAATATTTAGCGGTAAGTGCCGCACAAATCAAAGCAACAGCCCAATTAATTTTTCAAAAAGAAAAGTGTTCAACACTGTATTATTATGCTAAATAGAACCCTAGCGCCCGACTTTAAACCGGTAGAAACAATAGATTTTGTACAGGCTCAGGCCCAAAAATTAGATAATGGTATTCCACTGTATCTCATCAATGTAGGTGAACAAAATTTGCTTCGTATTGAGTTGGTGTTTCAAAACGTAAATTGGAACGCCGAGCAAGCATTGGCAGGTTTGGCTACAAACGGATTGATTAATGCCGGAACAAAACAATGGTCGGCTCGTGAAATAGCTGAAAAAATAGATTATTACGGAGCCTTCTTACAAACCGATTACAACGCCGATTGTGCAACCCTAAGCCTTTATACTCTTTCCAAACATTTACCGCAAGTTTTGCCTGTGCTTTATGCATTGCTCAATGATAGTGTTTTTCCGGATGAAGAATTGGCTATATACAGCCAAAACCATCAGCAGAAACTACAAGTAAGCCTACAAAAAAATGATTACTTGGCTCGAAAAACATTTGCTCATCAGCTTTTTGGTCAAAGTCCATACGGAGTTGATACCCAGCCAGATGATTACATGCAACTAGATAGAACGCAATTATTGGCCTATTACCAAGCTGCGTATCAGGCAAAGAATTGTACAATAATCGTAGCCGGAAAAATTGCAAAACAAGACACCGACCTAATAAACCGTGTGTTTGGCCAAAACTGGAACAACACAGGGCTATTTACACACAATAGTTTCCAATTTAGAAGCAAAAGCCAACAAAGTATATTGATTGATAGACCCGATGCCCTGCAATCGGCCATTCGGATTGGTAAACTGAGTATCAATCGTCAACATGCCGATTTTGCTAAGTTGCAAGTGCTCAATTGTGTGTTGGGTGGATATTTTGGTTCTCGTCTCATGTCAAACATACGCGAAGACAAGGGCTACACTTACGGCATAGGTTCGGCAGTGGTATCGCTAAAACAGGCCGGGTATTTTTTCATAGCTACCGAAGTAGGAACCGAGGTGTGCGAAAAAGCCCTTGTTGAGATTGAAAAAGAGCTAGATCGAATTAAAAATGAACTAATACCATCAGAAGAATTGGCTTTGGTACGCAATTATATGATGGGCTCTTTATTGGGGAGCCTAGAAAATGCTTTTTCACATGCCGATAAATTCAAAAACATCCATTTTAGTGGTCTGGGGTATGATTATTACCAAAACTATATTAGAACCGTAAAAGAAGTAAGTGCAGAAGAATTGTTGCAAACTGCACAAACTTATTTAGGAACTGAGGATTTATTGCAGGTGGTGGTAGGTAAGAAATAGATGCAGATTCAACAATCGAATTTTCTCTGTCCATTGCACAGATTTTTTTCAACACGATACTTACACACGTTTATTAAATTATACAAAAGAAATTGTCAAAAGTGGTAAGTTTAATTTAATACAATACGTAGAGTGAATATTTTAGAAATTACGCTTTCAGACAATCCTTGGGTAAATAAACAAGATTAATGGTTGGAAGATTTTTCTTCACCCAACTGTAAATATATATAGCTTTATTTTGCTTGATCAAATAGACGGTTAACTTGATAAGTTAAATGGAAAAAATGAAGTTATTGCAATAATATCCATATTAAATATTGTAATTGGTAAATTTGCCAATTACAATATTTGTTTTTACTTTTGTTTCATAGCTTTTAAAAGTGGCGGCAACACGATAAATACGGCAATAAGTGTTATGAAAAAGGGAAATAAAAAGTACTTCGAGAGTGATGAAGAGTTTTTAGCTTTTGATTTTAAGTCCAAAGCTAAAATAATTGACGACCATATGGTTGAAGTTGTTGCACCAGATGGTGAAGTTTTCTTTGTAATGGCTCAAATTGGGATTTATAACAGTGAAGAAACTCGTCATTATCAACTGCATTTGGTAGAATGGATTTTTGACAAAAACTTTTCTTATGATAAGGAAAAAATGACCGACAATATTTGGCGTGATTTATTTATAAATGGCGTAACATTTATGGGTATTAGTTCAGGAGACCGACAAGGGGAAAGAACTCGAATAGGAAAAAAAATTCGTCAATTTCGGGAAGAAAAAAAAATAGAAGCTAAATATTTAGCAAAATTAGCAAATATAGACGCTGCAAATCTTAGCAGAATTGAGCAAGGCAAATACTCTGTTGGACTTGATATTCTTTCAAGAATTGCATTTGTATTGGGCTGTCAAATAGATATTGTGCCTAATCAAAAGTAAATAATATGGAAAGTTTACTTGAAATTTATAGTTGCATTCAAGAATGCCACTATAAAAACGAGCATTATTCCGTTCGGGACAATGGAGCTGTATTACGACACACTCCTATAAACAAACGAACACGACCAACTGATAATAAATGGACTTTTGGTAAATTAAACTTTAAGACAGGTTATTTAGAAATTGCTTCGGTTCGTATTCATAGAATAGTTGCAACCGCATTTCTCGGAGTACCACCGACAAATGAACACGTTGTTGACCACATTGACACGAACAAACAAAATAATAGACCTGAAAATTTGCGTTGGGTAACAAGATTTGAAAACATCTTACTTAATCCTATTACGGCAAGACGTATTGAAATGGTCTGTGGGAGCGTTGAAGCATTTCTTGCTAACCCTTCAAAATTTCGGGATAAGTTTCCAGACTCAAACTATGAGTGGATGTGTGCTGTTAGTCGTGAAGAAGCACAAATAAGCAAAGCTCGTTTATTGGCTTGGGCGAAAAGTGACATACAATTACAAGGCGGTTCTTTGGGAGAATGGATTTTTAATCGAGGAAATATTGAAAGTCCAACTGATACAAGCCCAAATTACATAATGTCTAGAACGACTAATGCAGCTCAACGCATTATTTTCAATTATAAAGATAACCCAAACGAATATCCAAGTACTCCACAAATTTTTGAGGGCGACCCATTGTCAACATATAATAAACGATTGACCAAAGGAGCAATCTTCTTCAGAAATCATAACGGAGAATATGTAGTTGAGAAGAGTGGATTCTCAAATGACAAGAGAACCCTATATGTATTGACAAAAGCTGATTACGTATATCAAGAACAAAAAGATGGAGAATGGCAACCTATACCCTTAGCTGAATATACAGAAAAAGTTTATGATGAAGATTTACCTCGATCACTTGCGAAAGTAACCTATGAAGATGGCTTATTTGTACATGAAAAGGTAGAATTGGGTTTTCACCCAAATGAAGAGTTAGAAGAAATGTTCAATGAATATACTCGAAAATAATACCGAATCGTTAACAAATATAACATTTACTTAAACCCTTTTTCAATAAAATAAACAGTTACTTTTATTGCGATTAGCGTAATATTATTTTAAAAAACCTTTTAACCGTAAAAGAAGTAAGTGCAGAAGAATTGTTGCAAACTGCACAAACTTATTTAGGAACTGAGGATTTATTGCAGGTGGTGGTAGGTAAGAAATAACTTTACTTTATTTTCAGCAAGCTAATTACACCGTCCATCGTGCTTAGTAACAGCTTATTTGATGCTACCAACCTGAAACCGTTTACCATAGAGTTGTCTGTTTTGTGTGCCCAACGTGTGTTTTTTTGCTTGGGATCTATGCAATAAACTATTCCGTTTTTGGTACCAAAATAAACCAATCCGTTTTGCTCAACTAGGTCAGAGGGTGTGTGCTCATAGCCAAAACCAACCATTTGCGACCATGCCAAACCATTGAAGGTGCGCTCTGTTTTAAATGCAACAATTTCGTCTTGCATGGTTTTGGCATATACTAAACTAGAGTCTGTTGATAAACCAATTGACTCGCGTACCTTAGCCACATTACTACGCCAAATTGTTTCGCCATTGTTGGCATCAATAGCGGTCAAATAGCGGTCAGGTGCTGCAATATACACTACACCTTTGCTAGCAACAGGACTTACCATTGCCGGCGAAAACATGCGGTTGGCACTACCGTTATTCCACTGCCAAAGTGTTTTACCATTTTTTTGATCAAGAGCGTAGAGTTGGCGACCCCATGTGCCAAAAATGATTTTACCCTGATATAGCAAGGGGCGACCTACAATAGAACCTTCAATAGATTGGTTCTGCCATTTCAATTTTCCGGTGTTAAGGTCTATGGCATTAAAAGTGTGGTCATTAGCACCTATGTATATAGTTTGCCCGTCAATGATGGGGCTAGCCAATATAGATTTCTCTGCCTGATACACCCACCTGAGTTGGCCTGTTTTTAGGGCTAGTGCATACAACTTTCCATCACCCGAACCAATAATTACCCAATCGCCAGCAATAGCAGCCGAAGAGTAAATGGCACCTCCGGTTGGGTAGCTCCACAATTGCTTGCCATTTTTTAAATTTAGTGCTTCTATTGTACCCAAACTGTTGCCAAATACCACAATGTTTTGGGCATAGCTAGGGGTGTTGACCACATTGGCTTTAGCATGGTAAACCCATTGTTTTTTTACATTTTTATACTGTTCATTGATCTGATAATCGGGGCGGGGATAGCTTTTATTGTTATCAACAAAGTTTTTGAGTGCAATTTTTCGCCAAGTATGTGTTCCTTCTATTCCTGGTTTTTTTGTAGCAAACACTACACTGTCGGCATACATGCTCACCACATTGTAACCACCCACGCTATCTTTGGCTCTTAGGTTAGAGCGTCCCATTGTAGCCGGAATACCCTCAAAATTAAAAGCCTTGTTTTGGTGTCCGTGTCCGCAAATTGCATACTGGATATTTCTAGTTTTTAGTCGGTCTGTTGCCTCGTACCAATTGTCTAAACTGTTGTCTAAAGGGTAATGATTGGCAAAAACTAAAGGCATTTGTTTGGGTGTGGCTTTAAGTAAACTATCTAGCCAAACAGTAGCATCTCTGGGGATATGGCCATCACTCATACGTACATAAGGTCCAGATGCACAACCAATAAAACGATAACCTTTATAATCGAAAAAGAACTTGTCATAACCAAAAGTCTTGATAAAGGACACTCCGCCCGATTCGGACCAACCCGTGTCATGGTTGCCTGGTATGATGTAGTATTTTTTGTTTAATCCATCTAGTATCGATTTGGCTAGTGCCAGTTCGTCGTTTGTACCCATCTCGGTTATATCGCCGGTTAAGATTACAAAATCAATATGGGGTGTTTGGTTAATATCAGCTACGGTTCTTCTTAAATCGGCCTCGCCACTTGGGCTGCCCACATGGGTATCGCTTACAAAGGCATAGCGAAAATTTTGGGCATTAGACTCAACAAATACTAGGTTTAAAAAACATAAAAGGTACAGTAAAAACTTTCTTTTCATTTCGGTTTAGGTTGCTTTTTTCTGCTAAAATAAACGATTACTAAGTGAAAATAAAGTTTTCGAAAATATTGTTTCATTTTTCTTTTTACAACAAAATGATGTGCATTCTTTACAATATTGTACTTTTGCTTATCGCTAACAAAACTTAGATAATAAGGTGGTTTCATTAGATATTTTACTTCAAGATCCCAAATTGGATGAGCAGCTGAGGCTTATCGCCCAAAAAGTACAGCAAAAAGAACGCATAAGTTTTGATGAAGGGGTTTACCTTTATGAACATGCCGAACTGGCTTATTTGGGTGTGCTGGCCAATTATATCCGTGAGCAGAAGCATGGCGACAACACTTATTTTAACCGTAATTTTCATATCGAACCAACCAACGTATGTTTGTACGATTGCAAATTTTGTTCTTACTCTCGAATGATTAAGCACCGTAGTGAGGGCTGGGAGATTGATGTGGAAGGGATGATGAAGATATTGAAAAAATACGATCAGGAACCCGTAACCGAAGTACACATTACGGGTGGTGTAGTACCCAATCAAGGTTTGGAGTTTTATGCTGAGTTTTTCAGAAAAGCTAAAGCGCACCGTCCTGACTTACATATCAAAGCATTGACCCCGGTAGAGTATTACTATATCTTCAAGAAAGCAAAATTGAGCCATTACGAGGGAATGAAATACCTAAAAGAAGCCGGACTAGATTCGATGCCGGGCGGTGGTGCCGAAATTTTTCACCCTGATATACGCAAGCAGATTTGCGAAGACAAATGCAATGCCGAGCAATGGCTCGATATACACGAGCAAGCCCATAGTTTGGGGATGCGATCTAACGCTACCATGCTCTACGGCCATATCGAAGAGTTTTGGCACCGGATAGATCACATGGAGCGTTTGCGCCAGCTACAAGATAAAACCGGAGGTTTTCAAGCCTTTATACCGCTAAAGTTTAGGAATAAAAACAACCAAATGAGCAATGTACCCGAGGTGTCTGTGGTTGAAGATCTTCGTAACTATGCCGTAGCCCGTATCTACCTTGATAATTTTGATCACATCAAAGCTTATTGGGCCATGATTAGTAGGGAAACAGCGCAATTAAGTCTTAATTTTGGTGTTGATGACATAGATGGCACATTAGACGATACCACCAAAATATATGCTATGGCAGGTGCCGAAGAACAACATCCTGCAATGAGTACACAAGAATTGGTGAAACTAATAAAAGCTGTAAAACGTAGGCCTATAGAAAGAGATACCCTTTATCATGTCGTCAAAGATTATACAGCTTTTGAATTTGAAGATGCCGAAAGCCAAAGAGCATATTCTTAAATCCTAAACCACCAAACGGCTATAATCATGATGAAAGAGTTGTATATCATCCGCCATGGCGAGACCGATTTAAACCGACAGGGAATTGTGCAGGGACGTGGCGTAAACACATCTTTAAACTCGACAGGTAGGGCACAAGCACAAGCTTTTTATGATAAATACAAAGAGATAGTTTTTGATAAGATATATACCTCATCCTTAATAAGAACGCACCAAACTGTTGAACCTTTTCTGAAACAAAATATCCCTTTTGAGCAAATGGCCAATTTAGATGAGATGGCTTGGGGAGAACTTGAAGGGATGCCCCGAACTGAGCTAACAATTTCTACATTTGATCATTTAGCAAAAGAATGGAAATCGGGCAATTTTGAAGCCAAAATACCCGGAGGCGAAAGTCCGCAAGAAGTAGCTGCTCGTTTACGTGTCGCTTTAAATAGTATATTGGCTCGTACCAATGAAAAAACCGTGTTAATTTGTATTCACGGTAGGGCACTGCGTATTTTGATGTGCCTGCTATTGGACAAAAGTCTAAAAGATATGGATACGATCTTACACGCCAACACTACATTATATCAAGTACAACTACAGGATGGTATATTACAAAAGGTGTTAAAAACCAATGATATTTCTCACTTAGAAGATGCAAAAATTGAACAAAATTAGCGTATCTGCCGTTTCATATACCAATACTAAGCCTTTTATTTACGGATTGAAGCAAAACACAAATTTGCTCTCACAAATGGATTTGAGCTTGGATATACCTAGTGATTGCGCCGCTAAACTCATCAGCAAACAAGTAGATATAGGGCTAATACCTGTTGCAGCAATTCCTGAGGTAGAAAATGCACAGCTAATCAGTTCGTTTTGCATTGGATCGGTAGGTGCGGTCAATTCGGTGTTTATTTTTTCGCAAAAAGCCTTGCCCGAAGTAAAAACCTTGTTGCTCGACTCGCATTCTAGAACTTCAAATAACTTAGCAAAGGTGCTTTTGAAACATCATTTTAAGCAAGATGTAGCATTTTTGACTGATGAAAACCAAGCACATGATGCCCGTGTTTTAATTGGCGATCGTACCTTTTTTGCTCGTAAAAATTATACCTATGCCTATGATCTTGGTCAAGTATGGATGGATTTTTGTGGACTACCATTTATGTATGCAGCATGGGTAGCCAATAGAGAACTACCGGCTGATTTTTTAAAACATTTTGATCTAGCATTGGCTTATGGTGTAGCACATATTGATGAGCTGATACCGAGTTTAGCTCCGGTAACGGGTATTGATTTGAGAGCCTACCTTACTCAACAATTAGATTTCAAATTGGATGAAGAAAAAATAAAAGCTAAAGATTTGTTCCTTAGTTTGATAAGTGAATTGTAGTGAATTTTTGCTTTAACAAAAAAAAGCTGTTTGTTTTTTCCAACAAACAGCTTCAATTAATTAATTATAGAGGGTTTAAACAACTATGCATATTGTTGCAACAGGTATTTTATTAAATCTGTTGTAGAAACAATACCCACAATTTTATCTTCGTCGAGCACGGGTAAGGCATGAAACTCTACTTGGCTCATTTTTTCGGCAACTGCCTTAATACTTTCTTTAGCTTGTACAGTTATGGGTTGGTTTACCATCACATGCTCGGTACTGAGTAGGTCAAAAACTGTTTCGTCTGCAGCTTGTTGGTCATCGTACAAATCTCCAAAACTTAATCGCAATAAATCTGTTTTGCTAATAATACCAACCAGCTTATCTCCCGATACGATAGGTAGATGCCTAATTTGATGATCTCTAAACAAATTGTTGATACTTCTTAAACTATCACTGGCCTTGGCCGTAATCAGGTTTCTGGTCATTATTTCGGATACGGGAACATTCGCATTCATAAGCTTAACCTTTTGTGTTATCCAAAGATAAATTGTACACCAAGTCACTAACCTGACCATGCTCAAGTTAAAAAATGATTTGGCTTGTTTAGGTCGTAAAATCCAATAAAACCAACAAGCTTATATTTTTCAACAAAAAAGATATATAGCAGGGCTAAATACTATATTTATAGCCTTTTATAAAATATAGGTTTTGGCAAAGAATAATACGAAAGAAACACCCCTCATGCAGCAATACAATGCCATCAAGGCCAAGCACCCCGGTGCCTTATTGTTGTTTAGGGTGGGCGATTTTTATGAGACTTTTGGGGAAGATGCAATAAAGACCTCCCAAATATTGGGAATTGTACTGACCAAACGCGGCACAGGCCCAAACGGTGCATTGGAACTGGCTGGTTTTCCACACCATTCTTTAGAAAACTACCTCTCAAAATTAGTTCGTGCAGGGCAAAGAGTAGCTATTTGCGATCAGTTAGAAGACCCTAAAACAACCAAAACCATTGTAAAAAGAGGTGTTACCGAGTTGGTAACCCCAGGGGTAGCGCATAGCGATAATATTCTAAATCAGAAATCAAACAATTATTTGGCGGCTGTTTTTTTCGATAAAAATAGCTTTGGTGTATCGTTTTGCGACATCTCTACCGGTGAGTTTTTGTTGGCTCAAGGTAGTGCAGAGTATGTGGATAAGCTTTTGCAGAGTTTTAAACCTACCGAAGTACTTTTTCAAAAAGCTAAGCGACAAGAGTTTAGTCAGCAATTTGGTGATAGGTTTTATAGTTTTCATTTGGAAGACTGGGTGTTTAGTCTCGATTATGCACAAGAAGTATTGACCAAGCATTTTGAGGTAAGCTCGCTCAAAGGTTTTGGGGTTGATAAGTTGCAATCGGGTATAGTAGCTGCAGGGGTAATTATGCACTACTTGGGCGAAACCGAGCACCGAAACCTGCAACATATTGCCGCCATAGCTCGTATAGAGGAAGAAAAATACATGTGGCTCGATCGTTTCACCATTCGCAACCTCGAACTGGTGAGCACGAGTAACGACAATGGTGTCACCCTTTTTGATATACTTGATCAAACAACCACTCCAATGGGTGCAAGACTTTTGCACAAATGGATATTAATGCCTCTCAAAGAGCTAAAACCCATTGAGGAGCGTTTGGGTATGGTTGAGTTTTTTACGCAAAACGAAGCTTTTGCCCACAACTGTTTACAACATGTAAAACCAATTGGCGATTTGGAACGACTAATTTCTAAAGTTGGTTTGCAAAAAGCTGGCCCTCGAGATTTGTTGCAGCTAAAAAGAGCACTGTACCATTTGGCCGAACTTAAAAAAATATGTGCCGAGAGTAAAAATAGTTTTTTAGAGCTGCTTGCTTCGCAACTCAATCCCTGCCAAAATATCCATGACAAATTAGAAAAAGAATTGCAAGCAGATGCACCTGCGCTTGTAGCCAAAGGCAATGTAATTGCCGATGGGGTGGATGAGGAGTTGGACCAATTACGCAAAATTGCTTTTGGAGGTAAGGAGTATTTGATAGAACTGCAAAAAAGAGAAGTAGAAAATACCGGAATTCCGTCGTTGAAAATTGCATTCAACAATGTGTTTGGTTATTACCTCGAGGTAACGCACACGCACAAAGACAAAGTGCCTGACACTTGGATTAGAAAACAAACATTAGTCAATGCCGAGCGTTACATCACTCCCGAGCTAAAAAGCTATGAAGAACAAATTTTAGGAGCTGAAGATAAAATTCACCAAATAGAGTTGCGTCTTTACAACGAGTTGCTGTACCAAGTATCGCACTTTATTAAACCGATACAGCTCAACGCTTATTTGGTAGCCCAATTAGACGTGTTGCTCTGTTTTGCCGCATTGGCCAAAAGTAATTATTACGTAAAACCTCAGCTCAATAAAGGTAAAACTATTGATATTAAAGGAGGTAGGCACCCCGTAATCGAGCAACGCTTACCTTTGGGTGAAGAGTACATAACCAATGATGTTTTCTTGGATAATGATAAACAGCAAATCATGATGATTACCGGTCCCAATATGTCCGGAAAATCGGCTATATTACGGCAAACAGCCTTAATTGTGCTCATGGCGCATATGGGCTGTTTTGTACCGGCAAAGGATGTGAAAATGGGTTTGGTGGATAAGATTTTTACCCGTGTTGGAGCATCCGATAACTTGTCGAGTGGTGAGAGTACGTTTATGGTCGAGATGAACGAAACTGCCAGTATCCTAAACAACATCTCAGATCGCAGCCTCATTCTGCTTGACGAAATTGGTCGTGGTACGAGCACTTATGACGGGATTTCTATTGCATGGGCTATAGCTGAATATTTGCATGAGCACCCAACTGCACGTCCCAAAACGCTTTTTGCTACCCATTATCACGAGCTCAATGATTTAGAAAACACCATGGAGCGTATTAAAAATTACAATGTAACCATCAAAGAGTTACAAAACAAGGTAATTTTTCTTCGTAAATTGGTTCCTGGAGGTAGCGAACATAGCTTTGGGATACATGTCGCCAAAATTGCCGGAATGCCCACAAAACTTATTAACCGTGCCAACGAAATCTTAAAAAGACTTGAAATAGACCGTACAGAAGGGCAAAGTATTAAAGATAGTATCAAGAAAGTACAAAACCAGGCCTATCAGTTGCAAATGTTTGCTATAGACGACCCCGTTTTAGTTAAAATCAGGGATTCGCTCAACAATTTAGATGTAAACTCACTAACTCCTGTTGAAGCTTTATTGAAACTGGATGAAATACAACGATTGATAAAAAATTAAACAACATGCAGCAACATTGTGCCAAGCCTTTTTCAGTACATAAAACCAAGCCTTTATTGAGGACTTGTCTTGGCTTGTCGTTGCTACTAATTTTGTTTTTTGCGGCTTGTGGCACCAGAAAATCAACTAATACCGCTGCTGCTCGTGCCACCGAAGCATTGGCTCATGTAAAAAACAAAAAATTATACCGTTTCATTAATGATTGGATGGGAGTACCCTATAAATTAGGTGGCTTGAACCAAAAAGGTATTGATTGCTCGGGTTTTGCTCTGTTGTTGCAAAAAGAAATTTATGGTAAAAAATTACCCCGCCGTTCAATAGAGCAAGCACAAGTCATCAGCACCAAATCCATGTCCCGACTGCGAGAGGGCGATCTTATCTTTTTTGCTTTCGGTGGTCAGGCGATAGACCACGTGGGCATTTACCTCAACGATGTTTTTTTTGTTCATGCCTCAACCACCAAAGGCGTAGTAGTTGATGATTTGAACTTTTATCAGAAATACATCAAAAAAACAGGCGAACTTAAATAATATCCTTTTTTAATCAACCACAAAGCCATCTTAAATTATATATCTTTGTTTTAACTAATCCCAAGCATCAAAATGAAATTAAATCTGAAACGACCACTAGCTTTTTTTGATCTCGAAACTACCGGGGTAAACGTTGGTACCGATCGAATTGTTGAAATAGCCATACTAAAGGCTATGCCCGATGCTTCGGAAGTTTTATACCATAAACGTATCAATCCGCAAATGCCTATTCCTTTAGAAGCTTCATTGATACACGGAATATACGACGCCGATGTGGCCGAAAGCCCAATTTTTACCGATGTGGCCGAAGAAATAATTACTTTCTTAGGAGATGCTGATTTGGCCGGCTATAATTCAAACAAATTTGATATCCCGATGTTGCTCGAAGAGATTTTGAGGTCGGGTTTTAAGCTTGATATGAGCACCCGAAAATTTGTTGATGTGCAAAATATCTTTCATCAAATGGAGCAGCGAACGCTAAAAGCGGCCTACAAATTTTATTGTGATAAAGAATTATTGAATGCCCACTCGGCCGAGGCCGATATCAGAGCTACGTACGAAGTATTGTTGGCACAAATTGAACGTTATGATGGTAAAGCCTTTGAAGATCGTCACGGAAAAATTTCATACCCCGTCAAAAATGATGTAGAAGCACTTTACCAATTTACCAATCTCAATAAATCGGTTGATTATGCCGGACGAATTGTTTTCAACGAAAAAGGAGAGGAGACCATAAATTTTGGAAAACACAAAGGTAAAACCCTCGAGGATATTTTTGACTCTGAGCCTAGTTATTATGCTTGGATGATGCAAGGCGATTTCCCAATGTTTACCAAACAGAAACTCGAAGAGGTATGGCAAAGGTGGAGCCAGAAAAAAGAAAGCCGCAAGCAAGCGGTTAAGACAACTGGCGCAAGGCAGGAATACAGAACTAAAAAGAATGATGAACCAGCCAAGCCACTAACGGGTGATATGTTAGACCAGTTACGTATGAAATTTGGCAAATAGTCGGTTCTTTCATCGGCAATATTAATTTTAGCACTTGCACACTTGCTAAAAAATAATGCTGCGTAAAAGTTGATAATGGCCTTACATGATTAAAATTGCCTACCACCCAATATTTGCACACCCTTTACCGGAGGGGCATCGTTTCCCAATGCTCAAATATGAGCTAATACCCGAACAGCTTTTACACGAAGGCACCATTAGCCCCGAAAACCTGTTTAGTCCACAATTGCTAGCAGCAAGCGAGGTGTTGTATAGTCATCAGCAAACGTATTGGGAGCAATTAAGCAGTTTGACTTTAGCCCCAAAAGAGCAACGCAGAATAGGTTTTCCGCTAAATGCTCGTTTGGTTGAACGTGAGTTGTGTATAGCCCAAGGTACGGTTGACGGTGCTTTGTTTGCACAAAAAAATGGTGTTGCATTTAACGTAGCCGGAGGTACCCACCATGCGGGTTCAAACTGGGGCGAAGGTTTTTGTTTGCTGAACGACCAAGCTATTGCAGCCAATTATTTGTTGAGAAAAAAATTGGCCAAACGCATACTTATTATTGATTTAGATGTACACCAAGGCAACGGAACAGCACAAATTTTTGAGCAAGATGAACGTGTTTTTACTTTTTCTATGCATGGCGAAAAGAATTTCCCATACCGCAAGGAGCAATCCAGCTTAGATATTGCTTTGCCCGATTATTGTATGGACGAGGAATATTTGAGTATTTTGCAGGACACATTGCCCAATATTATAGAAAAACATCAACCTGATTTTGTGTTCTACCAATCGGGGGTTGATGTTTTGGCCAGCGACAAATTGGGCAAACTGTCTTTAAGTCTAGAAGGCTGCAAAGAAAGAGACCGATTGGTACTCAGTACATGTAAAAATGCAAAATTGCCCTTACAAATTAGTATGGGTGGAGGCTATTCGGAAGATATAAAGATTATTGTAGAGGCACATTGCAACACTTTTCGTTTGGCCTTTGATTTGTATAGCTAAATCTATGTTAGAGATTGTTTATCAAGACGAACAATTGGTGGCCATCAATAAGCCGCATGGTTTATTGGTGCATCGTTCTAAAATGGCAAACGATGCCCAAGAGTTTGCCTTGCAAATACTACGTAACCAATTGGGCAGACATGTATATCCGGTGCACCGCCTTGATCGTAAAACTGGAGGGGTGCTACTTTTTGCACTAGACAAAGAATATGAAATAAGTATGCAAAAAGCCTTTCAAGATTCGGCTGTAAAGAAAGAGTACTTGGCCATAGTGCGTGGACATACTGCTGATACGATGGATATCGACTACCCTTTGGCAAAAGACAACGGAACTTTGCAAGAGGCTTTTACTAGTTTTACAACCTTACAACGCACCGAAACACCATGGTCAGTAGGTCAACACCCCAGTTCTCGTTACTCCTTGGTTTTGGCTTGTCCAACTACAGGACGTATGCACCAACTTAGAAAACATTTTGCTCACATCTTTCACCCAATAATAGGCGACCGACCACACGGATGTAACAAACAAAATCGTTTTTTCAAAGCTAATTTTCAATTAGATACCATGCTCTTGCATGCTTATAGTCTCTGTTTCGAGCATCCGTACAAGCAACAACAAATTCGAATTACAGCTAATCTGCAGGCCGAATTTGTGCGTGCCATGCAGCTAATGAATCTCAGTTTGCCTGCTAATTTTTTAAATACAATCAAGCCCGATGCTTAAAACTAAAATATACCTGATTTTGCTTTCACTTGGCCTATTTTGCTCCTGTTCATCAATTTACATGCCTGGTGTGCCCAACACCCCAATGCTCAACGCACAAGGCGAGTTTGCAGGTGGTGGACATGTATCACTAAAAGGTAATCTTAATTTTAATACTGCTTATGCCTTTTCCGATCATTTTGCTGGGGTTTTTAATTTGGGATCAATCAATACAGAGGGGCGTAAGAGAGACATCAACCATCATTATTACGAGCTTGGAGCCGGATATTTTGGGAATTTGCGAGGAGATGAAAACCGTATCTTAGAAGTGTATGCCGGTTTGGGTATAGCTGATAGCAAACGTAGGCTTCGAACTTTTGATAGTGGACAGTTGGTAGCCAATGATTTGTATCAGGCCAATTACAACAAAATTTTTGTACAAGTGAACTACAACGCCAAAGATGTTGGCTCGTTAAGGCTTTTAGGTAAAGAATTTGGACTTAACTACGGTACCGCATGGCGATTGAGTTTTGCCAGTACAGACAGTTTCAGTATAAATGGACTTAGACAGACCAATGAAGACAATATTTTTATTGAGCCTGTTTTCTATACCCGTATGGCTCTTGATGAGCATTTGCAACTACAATATAGTAGCGGCAGTAATATTGGCCTACGAAAGCGCAAACACCTCAACGCAGGTTATTCTGTTTTTAGTTTGGGACTTATTTTTAATATCGGCCACAAAAACAAATAATTGTTTCTTGTATTTTTGTTAGGTGGAAGGCTCGACAAAAACAGTACGGAAAATTATCCATGTTGATATGGATGCGTTTTATGCTTCGGTAGAGCAAAGAGATTTTCCACATTTGAGGGGTAAACCTTTAGTAGTGGGCGGCTCGCCCGAGGGAAGGGGCGGGGTAGTAGCAACAGCCAGTTACGAGGCCAGAGCCTACGGCATACGCTCGGCCATGAGTTCTAAAAAGGCGCAACAATTGTGCCCTTATGCCATATTTGTATATCCACGTTTTCAGGTTTATAAGGAGGTTTCAAAACAAATACATGAAATATTTGCTCGTTATACCGATCTTATCGAACCGCTGTCACTTGATGAGGCTTACTTGGATGTAACCTTTGATAAGAAAGGAATTGGTTCGGCAATTGATATTGCAAAAGAAATAAAAACAGCCATCAAAGAAGAATTGGGTTTAACAGCCTCTGCCGGTGTGTCTATCAACAAGTTTGTAGCAAAAGTAGCCTCTGACTTGAACAAGCCCGATGGACTTACTTTTGTAGGTCCTTCAAAGATTGCCCGTTTTATGGAAAAGCTTCCGGTAGAAAAATTTCATGGAGTGGGTAAGGTTACAGCACAAAGAATGAAAATGCAAGGGATAAGATGGGGTAGTGACCTTAAAAAATTAAGTGAAGAAAGATTGACAATACTTTTCGGTAAATCGGGGAAGTTTTTTTACCAAATAGTTCGTGGTATAGATAATCGAGAGGTGAAACCCCATCGCGAAACAAAGTCCATAAGCTCTGAAGATACTTTTGCAGAAGACATGGCCAAAGATGAGTTGTTGGAGCAAAAACTTTTGGAAATAACCAGAAACACTTTTGCCCGAGCCGAAAGGTATCAACTCTTTGGCCGAACTCTGAATCTGAAAGTAAAATTCAGCGACTTTAAAGTAATTACTCGTAGCAAATCTTTTGATTTTCTGGTTGTAGATGTTCCTTTTGCCTACGAAAATCTTAGAGAAATGCTAGAGCAGATAGATTTTGAGCACAAAAAAGTACGCCTTATTGGGGTTGGTTTATCCAATTTTTTGTATCGGACTGATAATGAAAGCGCAATCAAACAAACTACTTTGTTTAAAGATTAGATGCTATAAACTGCCAACATTTCGGATGTTATTTTGCACGAACGCTGATTGCTTAAATCAATTAACACATATTCAAAAACACCATCAGAAGCTACTTTATTACTTTTTTGGTTGATGATTTCAAATTGTACCTTACAGCCTTTGTCGCTAATAGCCAAAATACCGGTTCGTACCAATAATTGATCACCTAGTTTCAAAGGACGTTTGAAATTGATTTGTACTGCAGCAACCACCCATCCATAGCCTTGTTTAGCAAAGTCTTCCCAGCTCATGCCGTAGCATCGTTCCATCTGTTCGTAGCGGGCAGCCAGCACATAATCAAGGTATTTGCTGTTGTGAACATGGTTAAACATATCAATGTCATCAGGCCTAACGCTTAAAGCAGTTTCGAAAATACTGTATGGGGTACTCGTCATATTGCAAAAATACCTTTTTAACGGCAAATCAATGTTTTGAAATAGTTTAAATTGTGTTAATAAATAGAAATAATAGAAAATAAATCAAAACAAAATGTGGAGCAAATCAAAAGGAAACATAAAATTGTTATATTTGGTTTCGTTAGCAAGTTAAATTAATCAAATATGAAAAAACCTATTTCTATTTTATCTTTTTTAGTTTTACTGATTTCGAGCAGTTTTGCTCAAGATTATTCGGCCAAATCCTTACCTGCAGCTATTTATTCTGGTCCACAAGAAAAAATGCATGTTCAAGGTGCTGTAGTTGATCAGCAAAAAGGCTTTGTTTACATGTCTTTTACCAATAAATTGTTAAAATATGATACACAAGGTAAATTGTTGGGCAGCCTTACAGGCTTTATTGGCCATTTGGGCGATTTGGATTTTGACTCCAGCACGGGTTTGGTTTATGGCTCTTTAGAATATAAGAACGATGCTATCGGCAAGGGTATTGCCCAAAAATTAGGAGTAAAAACTCTAGACGAGAATGGTTTTTACGTGGCAATAATTGATGTGAACAAGATTACTAAAACCGATATGAATGCCGAAACCGAGAAAGATATACTCAAAACAGTTTATATCAAAGAGGCTGTAGATGATTTTAATGCATCAGTTAAAATTGGTGATAAAAGCTTTTCGCATCGTTTTGCATGTTCGGGCATAGATGGATTAGCCTTGGCACCTTCCATTACCAAACCCAACGATGGTAAAAAATACCTTTATGTAGCCTATGGCGTATATGGCGACACTACCCGTACCGACAACGATTATCAAGTAATTTTACAGTACGATATTAGTGAATGGTCTGCTCTGGCTAAACCGCTCTCGCAAGAAAGCTTGCACCACTCAGGCCCGCAAAAACCAAACGAAAAATATTTTGTATTTACCGGAAATACCAATTGGGGTATTCAAAACTTGGCCTACGATTATTTTAGCGGTAATTTTTATGCTGCTGTTTATAAAGGTAAAAAGTCTATCTACCCAAATTATGATCTTTTTGTTATAAGCAGCAAACAAAGCCCTGGTAAAACAACAGTTACCGTTGATAACAAAAAACAAAAGGTTAAAACTCTTGCGTTGCTTAATGCAGGGCAGCAAGATGAAAAATCACAAATAAGAGGATGGCGATTTAAATGGGGTTCTACCGGAATTGTCCCTCTTGGTGATGGATATTTTTATATCTCTCACAATAAAAAAGATAAAGAAAAAAGAGAGGAAAGCACTTTATACAAATATCGTTGGGTAGGGAGTGAAACTACAGCCTTCGAGCGTGTGAAATAAATAATCCTCTGTTATTAAGGATAAACAGAAAAGCCCTAAGAAATTTTTCTTAGGGCTTTTCTGTTTTTATGTTCTTTACTGATTAAGAAAGCACTTTTGTAACCAAATCAGCAGCCTCTTTCAATAAGATAGCTGAATATACTTTCAAGCCCGATTCGTCAATAAGCTTTTTGGCTTCTTCGGCATTGGTACCTTGCAAACGTACAATAATCGGAACGTTAATATTGCCAATTTCGTTGTAGGCATCAATAACGCCTTGTGCTACACGGTCGCAACGTACAATACCACCAAAAATATTAATCAATATGGCTTTTACATTAGGGTCTTTTAAGATAATGTTGAAGGCAGCTTTTACAGTTTGAGCATTAGCAGTACCACCCACATCCAAGAAGTTAGCTGGTTCACCACCGGCAATTTTAATGATATCCATAGTAGCCATGGCCAAACCGGCACCATTAACCATACAGCCCACATTACCATCTAACTTAACGTAGTTTAAATTGCTTTTACCGGCTTCAACCTCGGTTGGGTCTTCTTCGGTAATATCACGCATGGCAGCATAATCGGGATGACGATACAAAGCGTTTTCGTCTAAATTTACTTTTGCATCAACTGCAATAATTTTATCATCGCTGGTTTTCAATACAGGGTTTATCTCAAACATTGATGAATCAGTTTGGTCATAAGCTTTGTAAAGTGCCGAAACGAATTTTACCATTTCTTTATGTGCTGCACCGCTTAGACCAAGGTTGAAAGCAATTTTACGAGCCTGAAAACCTTGTAAGCCAACTTTAGGGTCAATTTCTTCTTTGAAAATCAAATGAGGGGTTTTCTCTGCTACTTCTTCAATATCCATACCACCTTCGGTACTGTACATGATAATGTTATTACCTTTTGCACGGTTAAGCAAAACACTCATGTAAAACTCTTGAGTTGCAGATGGACCGGGGTAGTATACGTCTTGTGCAATAAGCACTTTGTTTACTTTTTTACCTTCGGGGCCAGTTTGCGGAGTTACCAATTGCATACCCAAAATATCACCGGCTCTTTGTTTAACCTCATCTAGATTTTTGGCCAATTTTACGCCTCCACCTTTTCCTCTACCTCCGGCATGTATTTGAGCTTTTACCACTACCCAGTCAGAGTTGAACTCGGTTTTCATTTGTTTGGCTGCTTCTACAGCTTGTTCTACTGTGTCGGCAACGATACCTTCTTGTACGGCAACACCAAAACTTTTTAAAATCTGTTTACCTTGATATTCGTGGATATTCATTTGATTATAATTTGTGGCAAAGATACTATTTTAATAGACTTTCTTGCAATAGAAAATGGATATTATCCGTTCCTTGATGAGGTGAGTTCAGACTTTTGTGCCTGAAATTCAAAAACCCATGTTTAAACTTCGTTTATTGAGATAAATAATTTTGCTTTTCCAGACTGAGCCTTACCCAATAATTCACCATTTTCTATGTTAATAAAGTTTAAAACACTGTTATTTTTTATCTGTTTTTTGATGACAGCATAACGATAAAGACAGTTCATCCAATTGATTGCTTGTTTGTTTGATTTCCACAATTGTACATAAAACTGCACATCTTGATTTTTTATACTAATCAATTGCTTATCTAAAAGCATATTGACTACCTTGATGATTTGTGCGTTGTCTTGTGCATTAGTACTTTGTTGTACTACTTTTTTTTGTGCAAAATTCATTCTAGCTGTTTATATTAATCGCAATGCGGAACGGTGTATGTCCAAGTGTCCGAATAGCTTGGTATGGTATATAACATACTTTTATCAGTCTCGAACCATAGCTTTGGACGTATTTTGTCGCGTCTTATAGTCTCATTCATGGTCATGCTGTCATAAATTCTTCCGTTAATCATTACGTATTTTATTTTTTCAGAATTACGGATATCATCGAGCGGGTTTTCATCAAGTACCACTAAATCAGCCAGTTTTCCAACTTCAATAGAACCCAACTCTTTTTCCATACCCAAATATTTGGCTCCGTTTAGGGTAGCACATTTTAGTGCTTCTATTGGGCTCATTCCTCCTTGCACCAGCATCCACAGTTCCCAATGTGCTCCCAATCCTTGTATTTGGCCATGTGCTCCCAAATTCACCAATGTCCCTCCATCAGCAATTTGTTTTACTGTTTTTGCTACTTCAATGTGGCCATAATCACCATATTCTGATGTTGTTCTGCGGCGTGATCGTGCATCAACAATAGACCTTGGTGTAAAATTTAGCAAGCGTTCGTTTTCCCAAACATTGGTACGGTCATACCAATAATTTTCTCCCCATTGGCCGCCGTAGGCCACAATAAGGGTAGGGGTATATGCTACTTTGGTATTATTCCAGAAACTGATTACATCTTTATAGGCTGGTGCAATGGGGATACTATGCTCAATACCGGTATGGCCATCGGCAATTTGGGTGAGGTTATGAAAAAAAGTCGATCCTCCCTCGGGCACTACCAACATTTGCAAGCGACGTGCAGCCTCTATAATTTGTTGACGCTGACCTCTACGGGGTTGATTGTACGATTTAACCGAGAAAGCACCTACGGCTTTCAATCGGCGAAGGTGGGACATAGCATCATCTAGACTGTTGATAACCACCTTAAAATCACCATCAGCACCATATAATATCCCACCTGTCGAATAAACTCGAGGGCCTACCATCAAACCGGCTTTAAGCATTTCACTTTGGCTGAAAACCATTTCGGTATTGCTAGAAGGATCATGAGCAGTAGTTACTCCAAAGCTAAGATTGGCCAAGTAAGACCAATCTTGTTGTGGGCTCAAGCCATCGGGACTAGTGCGTAGGTGAGTATGTACGTCAATAAGGCCTGGAATAATGGTTTTTCCGGTCAAGTCTATTACTTGGGCTTCTGCTGGTAGGTTAATTTCATTGACTTTCCCTACGGCTTTTATTTTATTATTTTCAATTAATACTACCCCTTCATCAATATTCTCTTTGCCCTTCATTGTTATAATTCGGGCTCCTTTTAAAGCCACTATACCGCTGGGTGCATCGGCTTTAAGTTTTAGGCCAAGGGCAATTCCTGAAGTGTCTCCCTCGGGCAAAACTTGTGGCGCTCCGGCAACAAAATTAAATGTGTTTTTAAGTTCTTTTTGGTAGTAACGGTCTCCTAATGTCCAAAATATTTTTTTGCTGTCGGCAGCCCAATGTACATAGGTTCCAGCATCTTTGCTTAACCTTACCAGTGGCAAGCTATGGTTGCTGCTTGAAAGATCTAATGCCGAACCTGTGTTGACCATAGGTGTCAAATACACATTAAACAGCTCTGTAAATGCCATCCATTTTCCATCGGGGCTTGGACAAAATTGGGTAGTATAAGTAGAACTGTAATGGGTAAGTGCATTATTGCCATTAAGATCAACACTTTTATACACTTTTTTACCACCTTCATTACTTTGGAAATATATTCGGGTATCGTCTTTGTTGAAACGAGGCAAAATACCATGATCTAAGACCAGTGTTTTTGCACCACCATTGGCAGATGTATAGAATATGCCCGTTCCTTTACCAAATGTAAAGCCCAACACATCATTTCCCGCTCCTTTGCGGTACACAATTTTGTCGCCTTTTGTAGAGTAACATGGCGAATAGTAATAGCCTTTTTCATCTGTCAAAGCTATGGTACGACCGGATTTGAGTTCGGTACGTTTTATTGCACCTTTAAACTCGTCGCTCCAAGTGGTATAAACTACGTATTTACCATCAGGGCTAAAATTGGGTTCAAATTCAAATTCTATATTGTTGGTTAAACGTTCGGGTGTACCGTTGGGAAGTTCTTTTTTGTACAAATAACCTGCGGCATTAAAAACCACAATTTTGCCATCGGGCGAGGTAGTTAACTGGCGAATCATTTTAACATTGAACTCTGGGTTAAATACCTTGTGCTCGAAATGTAATGCCTCTTGAATTACTTGTTTGCTGCTGACCTCAAAGGGAATTTCATTAACTTGTAAGGTGCTGAGTTCAAGCTGTCTTATTTTTCCTTTGGCATAAAAGATAATTTGTTTCGAATCGGGTGTCCAAGCAAAATTCGGATAGACTCCAAAAATTGCCCAGGTTTCTTGTTGATCTTTACTCAAATCATCATATAATTGAAATTCTTCGCCAGTTTTTAGGTTCTGGATAAATAATACAGAACGCAAACGTACTCTTTTTACATAAGCCAAGTATTTGCCATCTGGCGAGGCTTGTGGACGTACGCTACCACCTTGTTCGGCTATTAAAGTTTGCGACTTGCCATTTTGTAAATCCAATTGTTTAATAGCATATATGGTGCCGTTGGGGTCTTTACTGTACTGAAAATAAGGTCCTGGGCTAATGTCTTCACTGTAATAAAGCAATTTGCCATCGGGCGATACGTTAGGCTCTCCGGCATCTTGTTGGTCATTTTTTCTTTTGGTGAGTTGTATGCCATCACCTCCGTAGATGTTGTACATCCACATTTCGCCTGCTCCCAATGATCGGGATGCCGTGAAGTGTTTACGTGCTATGATGTATTCGCTGTTGGGTAACCAAGTGGCATTATTTAGCAAACGAAAACTTTCTTTAGTAATTTGTCTTTTGTTTTCGCCGTTGCGATCCATAATCCAGATATTGTCAGCCCCGCTTTTATCGCTGGTATAGGAGATGTATTTGCCGTTGGGACTGAAACGAGGTTGAACATCAAAGGCTGGTCCACCACTTATTAACTTTGCTGTGCCTCCTGTTATGGGCATTACATAAAGATCGCCAAGCAAATCAAAAACAATTTCTTTACCATCAGGACTTATATCCAAATTCATCCAAGTGCCTTCGTTGGTGGTAATGGTAAATGATTTAACCGGACCTCGGTATTTTTCAATATCCCATTTATTATCGGATACTTGGGCTTTTATGTTCAAATGGCAGAAAATCAGCATAGCCGACAATCCATAAATGATTTTATTCATATTCAAAGTTATGCACTTAAATAAAAAGCCGCAATATACAAAATAGCTAACTTTTGAACTCTAAAAAATAGAATTGTAAACTAGGGATAACATTTTTTAACTAGATTGTAATTGAAAATAGATAGTTTTGGTACACATGAGTACGCCAAGCGAAATATTAAATACTTATTGGGGACATCAAGCTTTTCGGCCCTTGCAAGAAGAAATTATCCAATCGGTACTGAGTGGGCATGATACCTTGGCTCTTTTACCAACGGGTGGCGGTAAATCCATTTGTTTTCAGGTGCCGACCATGCTTAAAGAGGGAATTTGTTTGGTAGTATCGCCACTAATTGCCCTGATGAAAGATCAGGTAGAAAACCTAAAAGCTAAGGGCATAGCAGCTACGACAATTTACTCGGGCATGTCTAAAAGAGAGATAGACATAAAATTGGATAATTGCGTTTTTGGTAAAATAAAATTTCTATACTTATCGCCAGAACGCTTATTATCTGATTTGGTAAAAACCCGGATATCGTACATGAATGTGTGCTTAATTGCAATTGACGAAGCTCACTGTGTATCTCAATGGGGATATGATTTTCGTCCGCCTTATTTACAGATTGCAAAATTGAGAGACTTGCTGCCCAATGTACCACTGATTGCACTAACAGCCACAGCAACCAATAAAGTGAGGGAAGATTTGGTGGATAAACTAGCTATGCGTAGCCCTAGTGTTTATGTGAAAAGTTTTGCTAGACATAATCTATCTTATGTGGTTTATAATCTGGATGATAAGTTATCAAAGCTATTAAGTGTAGCGCAGAGTTTGAAGGGTAGTGGTTTGGTTTATGTGCGCAACAGGAGAGAAACAGTAGAACTGGCCAATTTCTTATTAAGAAATCAAATTTCAGCCGATTATTACCATGCCGGATTGGAGAGCACTATCCGATTTGCCAAACAAGAAAATTGGAAAAAGAACCGTACACGTATCATGGTTGCTACCAATGCTTTTGGGATGGGTATTGACAAACCCGATGTGCGATTTGTAGTGCACATGGATTTGCCGGAGAGCTTAGAGGCTTATTACCAAGAAGCGGGTAGGGCAGGCAGAGACGAGAAAAAAGCTTATGCAGTTTTGTTGTGTAATAATGCTGATATCGATTACCTCAATCTGAAATTTGATCAAAATTTTCCAAGTATTGAAGAAATTAAAGTGCTTTATCAGCATTTGGGTAATTTTTTTCAATTGGCCTACGGTGCCGGAAAAGATTTGAATATGGAGTTTGATATTGCTGCGTTTTGCAAACAATATCAGCTCAGTGTACCCAAAACCTTGGCTAGTTTTAAATTTTTGGAACGTGATGAGTTAATTAGTTTGTCAGAAAGCACTTACCATCCTTCGCGACTGATGTTTTTGTTGAAGTACCAAGATGTATATGAGTTTCAGGTAAAACATTTTCAATACGACCATTTTATAAAAACCATTCTAAGGTCTTATGGCGGGGCTTTGTTTGAAGATTATTTGAAAATTAGCGAGAGTGATTTGGCACAAAGATGTGGGCTGCCATACCAACAGGTGGTTAAGTTTTTGATTGAACTAGATAAAATGGGCGTACTAAGCTACTTACCCCAGTCTGACCAGCCTAGAATACAGTTTTTATCTCCACGTTTGGATAAAAATCACCTTAGTATCGATCAAAAATTTTTAAATTTCAGAAAAGAAGTTTTCAAATCACAAATAGATGCCGTTATAGGTTATACACGAGCCAATCGTTGCCGAAGCACACAACTTTTATCCTATTTCAACGAAAAGAATGCCGATAAATGTGGTATTTGTGATTACTGTTTAAAAGAAAAAAGAATAGAATACCAACAAAATTATTGGGACAATATAGAATATAGTATCGTTACTGCATTGCAAGGCAATAGCCTAGATCTGCAACAATTACTAAAGGCAATAAATACTGCCGGGCAACAAGACAAGCTAGATATGATACGGCAATTACTTGATGCCGGGAAAATTAAAAGCGATGGGCACAAGTATTATTTGTAGTGAATTAGCTCAATTTTTTTACCTTAGTGAACAAAACGAACATGCAAACTATCGACAACCCAAAAACTATACGATCATGGGCATTTTTTGATTGGGCCAACTCGGCTTACAATTTGGTCATCACCTCAACAATTTTTCCTGCTTACTACTCCATCATCACCGCCGACAACGACCCCGAAAGTATTGATTACGTTTATTTTTTCGGCTGGAAAGTAGTCAATTCGGCATTGTATAGCTATGCTATGGCTTTTGCCTTTTTGGTAATTGCACTTGTTTCTCCAATCTTATCATCTATTGCCGATACGAGAGGAAATAAGCGGGTATTTATGAAGTTTTTTGCTTATTTAGGTGCTTTGGCCTGTTCGGCCTTATATTTTTTCGAAATCAATGCCGATAAAGGTATCAATATGCTCAACTATGGCATTATTATGTTTGTTCTGGCTGCAATTGGTTTTTGGGGAAGCTTAGTTTTTTACAACTCTTACCTGCCCGAGATTGCCAGCCCAGCAAAACAAGACGCTGTTAGCGCAAAGGGATATGCCTATGGCTATTTCGGAAGTGTAATTCTTCAACTAATTTGTTTTGTATTTGTGTTTAAACCCGATTGGTTTGGTATAGTTGATTCGAGTGTTCCGGCTCGTTTTTCTTTTTTGTTGGTAGGTGTTTGGTGGATTGTGTTTGCACAAATTCCTTTCAAAAATCTACCTAAGGGTAGTCCAAATTTTAAGCAATCAGCTGATAGTGTTTGGATAAGGGGTTTTAAAGAGCTTAAAAAAGTATGGAAACAAGTTTGGTCATCTCCTGCTTTGAAACAATTTTTATTGTCCTTCTTCTTTTTGTCCATGGGGGTACAAACGGTGATGTTGGTAGCAACTCTTTTTGGAGAAAAGATTTTACATTTATCCACCAGTAAGTTAATCGGTACTATTTTGGCTTTACAGCTCATCGCTATTCCTGGCGCAATGTTTATTTCTTATTTATCAGCCAAAAAGTTTGGGAATGTAAAGGTGTTGATAGGTATTGTATTGCTATGGATTATAACCTGTGTAGCAGCTTTTTTTATACAGACTGAATATCATTTTTACGCTTTGGCCATACTTATAGGCTTAATTATGGGTGGTACACAAGCTTTAGCACGTTCTACCTATTCCAAATTTTTGCCTACAGATAGTCCCGACCACACTTCGTTTTTTAGTTTTTATGATGTTTGTGAGAAGGTAGCACTTGTAATAGGGTTATTTAGTTTTGGCTATATCGAAGAGCTTAGTGGTTCAATGCGTAACTCTGTAATTGCTTTAGGGCTGTTTTTTGTGCTTAGTTTAGTATTTTTGCTGCGACTTATGAAATGGAATCCCAAACACTAGTGCCCGAAAATGAAAGTAGAATTGTTTATTCCTTGTTTTATAGACCAGTTATATCCACAAACTGCATTCAATACAGTAAAAATTCTTGAAAAAGCCGGGTGTGAAGTGGTTTACAATGAAAACCAAACCTGTTGTGGACAGCCTGCCTACAATGCGGGTTATTGGGAAGAAGCCAAAGAAATAGGTGCAAAATTTTTGAACGATTTTTCTGGTTCTGATTTTATTGTGGCTCCCTCTGCCTCTTGTGTAGGTATGGTCAGAAACGGTTTTAATGATTTGTTTACCAACTCAAGAGCACACAACCAATGCAGACAATTGCAAAACCATATCTTTGAGCTATCCGATTTTTTGGTGAATGTACTTCGTAAAGATTATTTTGGTGCTGAGCTGGAGGGTAGGGCAGTTTTTCATGATTCGTGCAGTGGTTTACGTGAATGTAAGATAAAAGACGAGCCCCGACAATTGCTCTCAAGAGTGTTGGGCTTAGAACTGGTAGAAATGAAAGATACCGATCAATGTTGTGGTTTTGGGGGTACATTTGCAGTTAAGTTCGATGCCATATCTTCGGCTATGGCCGAGCAAAAGATACAAAATGCTTTGGCTGTAGAGGCCAACTATATCATCTCTACCGACCATTCCTGTCTCTTGCAACTAGAAAGCTATATTACTGCCCACCAATTAGATATCAAAACCATGCATCTGGCTGATGTTTTGGCTAATGGCTGGCTAGAAAGTAGTGAGTATTAGTTTTTTGTAACACTAAAGATAGATTTCGATAATTAACGTTTTTTAACAAGTTAGCAGCACACATTCATTTAACTTTGATTAATTTTTTAAATCATTGATAAAAATGTTGACTAGAAAATCATTATTGACCGTTTTTGGCTTAGCTATTTTTGCATTTACTGCACAAGCGCAGAAAAAATCAGGAGCTATCCAATACGAAACTCAGGTAGATCCCGTTGCAGCTGCTGAAGCCTCAGGCTTTCCGATGAGTGAAGAAATGAAGGCTCGTATGCCTAAATCTATAAAAGCCAACTATGAATTGCTTTTCAACTCGGTAGGAGCAAGTTATATGCCGGTTGTCGAAACTGAAGATAGCAATGGTGGTGGCAGAATGGGCGGCCCCGGGCGTATGATGATGCGGTTTGGAGGATTTGGAGGTGGAAACAGAGAGTACTATTATAACTTTGCCGATAAAAAAGTTGTTGAGGCTTTCGATATTATGGATACTAGCTATGTCATGAACGCTAAACTTACTATCGAGGTTGCAAAACCTCAAGGCGGTTTCCGCAATAACAATCAACAAGCGCAATCCTCAAACAACGGTTTGGTGCAATTTTCTACCGAGCCACCTAAATTAGAGGTGATTAATACCGATGAAACTAAAAAAATTCTAAACTTAGATTGTAAAAAAACCATCGTTAAAATATCTCGTAAAGCAAAAATCTTAGATATGGACAAGGAGATTGTTGAAGAAATTAATGTGTGGCATACTGATGCACTCGGCTTCGATTTCTCTCCAGACCCCAATCTTTGGGCTGGTGGAACCGTTTTGTCTATCGAAAAGAAAGGTGGTAACATTACGGCAACCAGTATCGAGTACCGTAAGGTAAGTAACAGTGACGTTACAGCACCAAAAAAAGCAATTGCTATCACCCCTGAAGAGTATCAAGCTAAAATGGAAGCCATGGCCAATCGTTTTAGAAATATGAGGGGGGGACAACCCAACAGGTCAATGCGTATTACAATACAATAGCAAATTTTTAGCTTTAACTATTAAAAAAAAACGTTCTCGGTACTTGCTATTGAGAACGTTTCTTTTTGTAGGCTAGGTCAAATAATTGTAGCTATATGATTCGATAGGTAATTGCTGCAATTTTCATCTCCACAGATGGCTAATTTATGTTTGGGACTTTGTAGCTCTACCGATAAAAACTATATTTGCAGCAAGTATAAAATCACAGAAGTAAGTGATTCAATAATTTTATTAATTTATAATTTAAAATCATAGTTGTAGATGATTAACATTACATTGCCTGACGGCTCTGTACGTCAGTACGAAAAAGGGGTAAACGCCCATCAAATAGCCTTATCTATTTCTGAAGGCTTATCAAGAAATGTTTTAGCTGCCGAAGTAAACGGCGAAGTTTGGGACAGTTCTCGTCCAATTGAAAACGATGCGACATTGAAATTGCTGACCTGGAACGATGCTAAAGGGAAATCAACTTTTTGGCATTCATCGGCTCACTTGATGGCCGAAGCCCTCGAAGCGCTCTATCCGGGAACAAAGTTTGGTATTGGACCGGCTATTGAAACCGGTTTTTACTATGATGTTGATTTTGGTGATAGAGAGTTTTCTTCTGATGATTTTAAGAAAATCGAAGATAAAATGCTTGAATTGGCTAAACAAAAAGAGGTCTTCGAAAGAAAAAGTATCAGTAAAGCCGATGCTATCAACTATTTTACTGAAAAAGGCGACGAGTATAAGCTAGATTTGTTAGAAGGTCTTGAAGACGGAAAGATAACTTTCTACACACAAGGTAATTTCACCGATTTGTGTCGTGGGCCACATATCCCCAACACAGGCTTTATTAAAGCGATAAAATTGATGAATGTTGCCGGAGCCTATTGGCGAGGAGATGAAACCAAGAAACAGTTGACCCGTATTTATGGGGTAACATTTCCAAAAGCCAGCGAATTGAGCGAATATCTTCAAATGATTGAAGAGGCTAAAAAACGTGACCACAGAAAATTAGGAAAAGAACTAGAGTTGTTTACTTTTTCGGAGAAAGTGGGCATGGGCCTACCCATGTGGTTGCCAAAAGGTACAGCTTTGCGTGAGCGCTTGGTGCAATTTCTGACCAAGGCACAACAAAAAGCCGGTTACGAACAAGTTATTACACCGCATATTGGTCACAAAAATTTGTACATCACCTCGGGGCATTATGAAAAATATGGAAAAGACAGTTTTCAGCCGATAAAAACCCCACAAGAAGGTGAAGAATTTTTCCTTAAACCAATGAACTGCCCACACCATTGCGAAATGTACAAGTTCAAACCTCGCTCGTACAAAGATTTGCCTGTACGCTTTGCCGAGTTTGGTACAGTATATCGTTATGAGCAAAGTGGCGAGCTACATGGTTTGACTAGGGTGCGAGGATTTACCCAGGATGACGCCCACTTGTTTTGCCGTCCCGATCAGGTGAAAGACGAGTTTAAAAAAGTAATTGATTTGGTGCTCTATGTATTTAAATCTTTAGGTTTTGACAATTATGTGGCTCAAGTTTCACTAAGAGATCCAGACAATAAGGCAAAATATATTGGTACAGATGAGAATTGGAAACTCGCCGAAAATGCCATTATTGAAGCTGCTGCAGAAAAAGGCTTACCTACTGTAGTAGAATACGGCGAAGCTGCTTTTTATGGACCTAAGCTAGATTTTATGGTGCGTGATGCCATTGGCAGAAAGTGGCAATTGGGCACAATACAGGTGGATTATAATCTGCCCGAGCGTTTTGAGCTAGAATATACCGGAAGCGACAACCAAAAACATCGCCCAGTAATGATACATCGTGCTCCTTTTGGTTCTATGGAACGATTTGTAGCCGTATTGATTGAACATTGTGGAGGTAAGTTTCCTTTGTGGCTATCGCCAGAGCAATATATCATACTTCCCATCTCCGAGAAATATGAGGAATATGCAAAAAAACTTTCACAAGAATTAAATAATTCCGATATTCGCGGTCTAATTGACTTCCGTGATGAGAAAATCGGAAGGAAGATTAGGGATGCAGAGGTTAAAAAATTACCCTATATGCTCATTATCGGTGAAAAAGAGATGGAAGAAGGGAAAGTATCAGTGCGAAAACACGGAGAGGGCGATTTAGGTAGTATGACCTTAACAGAATTTAGTGAATTAATAAATAAAGAAATAACCGTTTAATTACTTATCATTTGGCATTAGGAAAACCAGGTTTTAATAGGGGGTCGCGTGTTCCCGTTAAGAAAAAAGAAGCAGAACATAACATTAATGAGTTTATTCGGGCTCAAGAAGTTAGGCTGGTTGGAGATAATGTAGAGCAAGGTGTATATCCATTGTCTAAAGCTTTGGCGATAGCCGATGATTTAGAATTGGATTTAGTAGAGATTTCTCCCAATGCAGTTCCTCCTGTTTGTCGTATCATAGACTATAGCAAGTTTATGTACGAACAGAAGAAAAAGCAAAAAGAGATTAAAGCTAATGCCAAACAGACCGTAATTAAAGAAATTCGTTTTGGCCCTAACACTTCCGATCACGATTATCAATTTAAACTGAAACATGCCATCAGTTTTTTAGAAAACGGAGAGAAAGTAAGGGCTTATGTACATTTCAAAGGAAGAGCAATTGTGTATAAAGAAAAAGGAGAAATACTTTTGTTGAAATTTGCACAAGCCTTGGAAGATTACGGAAAAGTAGAGTTGCTACCAAAATTAGAAGGTAAGAGAATGTTCTTGACGGTAGCACCCAAAGTAGCAAAGAAATAATAAATTATATAAACAAAGACAGGTTATGCCAAAAATGAAAACCAATTCCAGTGCTAAAAAGCGTTTTTCGCTTACTGGAACCGGTAAAATTGCAAGAAAGAACGCCTACAAAAGTCACATTCTTACTAAGAAAAGTACTAAGCGTAAGCGTAATCTAACCAACACTAGTTTGGTAAACGATGCAGATTTAGGTAACGTTAAACGTATGCTTTGCATCGGTAAGTAATTAATTTTTTAACCAGGTAATCGGTTCAAAGTTTGTTGAAATAAACAACACCGCTTATCAAAAAACACAAACACTATGCCTCGTTCGGTAAACGTAGTAGCTGCTAGACGCAGAAGAAAAAAGGTGCTAAATATGGCCAAGGGCTATTGGGGCGCCAGAAGCAAGGTATTTACCATTGCTAAAAACACAGTTGAAAAAGGTTTGCAATATGCTTATCGCGACCGTAAAGCCAAAAAAAGAGAGTTTCGTGCACTTTGGATTCAGCGTATCAACGCCGGAGCTCGTGAGCACGGAATTTCCTACTCACAGCTTATTGGTAAATTGGCTGCTAAAAACATCGGCTTAAACCGTAAGGTACTTGCCGATTTGGCTATGAACAATAAAGAAGCTTTCAAAGCGGTTATTGATGCTGTAAAATAAGAGCAAAACCAAAAAATAAAAAGGGAGAATTGAAAAATTCTCCCTTTTTTTATGACTTCATTTTGTTACGCTAGATGGCGACTTCTTTTTTGAAAACGTATAAATAGCAAGATGGACGAGGTAAGCAAACCTAAGGTTAAACCATACCAGATACCGTTTACCCCTAAGCCGGCATGCATTCCCAAAAAATAACCTACCGGAATACCAATTATCCAGTATGAGAGAAAAGAAATAAAAGTAGGGAATTTAACATCACCCAAGCCTCTCAAAATACCCAAACCAACTACTTGTGTACCATCAAAAAGTTGAAAAAAGCCTGCTAAAATTATCAAGTTAGCCGCAATACTGACTACCGCAGGGTCATCTGTATAGATGTAGGGCAATTGTTTGTTAGCAATTATAAATACCAAGGCAGTAAACAGCATAAAAACTAGTACAATGTGGTAACTGGCTATAGCTGATAGGCGAAGTGCCTTGTAATCTTTTTTGCCGTAATTGTTCCCGGTTTTAATGGTGGCAGCATTGGCAATTCCTGAGGCCAGCATATACGTAAAGGCTGCCAATGATAGCGCTGCAAAGTGGGCTGCTTGTTCTACTTTGCCTATAGTTCCAATCAAAATACCGGCACCACTAAAAGCACTGATCTCAAACGAATACTGAAGTGCTACAGGTGCCCCAAGTTTAAGGATTTGTTTTATGCGACTAAAATCGGGGCGAAGAAAGTTGGCTTTGACAAGATATCCCTTAAAATGAGGTGATTTGTAAACATATATCGCCATAACCAATGCCATTAATATACGATCTATCAAAGTACTAAGACCAACTCCGGCAACCCCCATCGGGCTAATACCAAACATACCTTTAACAAAGGTAATCCCTAAAATAACGTTAATTACGTTACCCCAAATAGAAATCATCATGGCTTGTTTGGTAAAGCCCAGGCCCTCGGTAAATTGCTTGTAAGCCTGAAATATCATCAAAGGAAAAATAGAAATGCCCATGTAGTTTAAGAAAGGTTTGGCATGGGCAACCACATCGGGCGATTGCCCTAAATGATCGATAACAAAATGATTGACCAACCAAACCATAGCATACAAAATAAAGCTAAAGCAAAGATTAATGGTAAGGCCGTTGTTGAGTAAATGCCCACAAGCTTGATGGTCTTTTCGGCCATTGGCTTGTGCTATTAATGGTGTAATTCCATAAGATACACCAAGCCCTAGTACCAATATTAACATAAAAAGGCTATTCACCAATGACACGGCAGCCAACTGACTGGTACCGGCAAAGTGCCCTACAATAGTGCCGTCTATTACCTGTACTAAGGTGTGTCCCAATTGTGAAAGTACGATTGGCAAAGCTAACCTTAAGTTGTCACGATAAAACTGTTGATATTTTACGAAGGAATATTTGAACATAAGCCCGCAAAATTCGGCAAATTAAAATTATAATGTGTGTTGTCTTGGTAAAAATAAAGCGACGCAAGTTGTAAGAACCAGAAAGTGTTTTCCTTAGATAGCTACTTTTTGGTTTTCGTTGGGATATTTGTTGCGTAAATAAATTTCGTTGGATACTAGGGCGCATAATTCGCCCTCTTTATTATAAAGCTGCACGGGGTAAGCTTTTACGAATTTACCTGTAGAATGTAGTGCAGTTTCTGCTTCAACAATCATCTCATCACTAATATGTAACGTAAAATACAAATCGCTACGCCCCGGTTTTAGGTATTGTATTGTAGCACTTTTTAGCCAAACACGACACTTATAACCTTTCCTTTGCATAATTTGATCAAACAATATTGCATAAAAAGGATCGGTGGCCGAGAAAATCGTACCACCAAATATCGAACCGTTATAGTTTCGGTTAAAAATACTTTTGTTAATCTTTACATCAACCCCTCTAAAACCCTTATGGAAACGCTTTACCCATATTCTCTGAAATAGCAGAGGAGGATAAAAACACAAAGCCCATTTTAATGTACTTTCAGAGACGATCATTGTTTCAAATTATGCTAAATATGGTCAAAATTACCAATAAATTTAGAAAAGTGTAATGTTTCTTCCTGCATTTAAAACTGTTAAAAACTTTTGTAGAAAGCACCTACAAGATGAAGCTAATTTTGCTAAATTCGCATGGTTATAATATCAAGTATAAAACTATCGTCAACAAGACGATTTAATTAAATTTATGGCTGAAGACTTAGAAAATCAAGAGCAAGACGGAAACAAGATTATTCCTATAAATATAGATGAGCAAATGCGCTCAGCTTATATTGATTACTCCATGTCGGTTATCGTAAGTAGGGCTTTGCCCGATGTGCGTGACGGTCTCAAACCCGTTCACCGTAGGGTGTTGTACGGTATGGATGAGTTGGGTTTGGGAAGCGGCAAACCCTATAAAAAATCGGCTCGTATTGTGGGTGAGGTATTGGGTAAGTATCACCCGCATGGCGATGCTTCGGTTTATATGACCATGGTGCGTATGGCTCAATTTTGGAGTTTACGTTATATGCTGGTTGACGGGCAAGGTAACTACGGCTCTGTTGATGGCGACTCGCCCGCAGCGATGCGTTATACCGAGGCTCGTTTTCAGAAACTGGCCGAAGAGATGTTGGCTGATATCAAAAAAGATACAGTCGATTTTCAAAATAACTTTGACGATTCGCTTAGTGAGCCTACCGTGTTGCCGGCCAAAGTACCCAACTTGCTTATTAACGGAGCCTCGGGTATTGCTGTGGGTATGGCTACTAATATGCCTCCACACAACCTCACCGAATCCATCAACGCCTGTGTAGCTTATATCGATAACCGAGATATTACCATTGCCGAATTGATGAAATTCATCAAAGCTCCCGATTTCCCAACTGGAGCAATTATTTATGGCTATTCGGGTGTGCAAGAAGCGTTTGAAACCGGACGTGGACGTATAGTGATGCGGGCAAAAGCCGAAATAGAAACCAACAAAGATCGTGAGAGTATTATTGTTACCGAGATACCTTATTTGGTAAACAAAGCGCAAATGATTGAGCGTACAGCCGAATTGGTTGGAGAGAAAAAAATAGAAGGCATATCCAATATCAAAGACGAATCAAACAAAGACGGTATAAGGATAGTTTACGAAATTAAACGTGATGCTAACGCTAGTATTGTATTAAACAATCTCTTTAAGCACACTGCGCTACAAAGCTCATTTAGTGTAAATAACATTGCTTTAGTTAACGGTAGGCCACAATTGTTAAATCTTAAAGATCTTATTCATCATTTTGTTGAACACCGCCATGACGTGGTGGTGCGCCGTACCCGTTTTGAATTGGCTGAAGCCGAAAAGAGAGCTCATATTCTAGAAGGTTTGCTTATAGCCCTTGACCATATAGAAGAAGTCATTAAGCTGATACGCTCATCCAACACGCCCGAAGAAGCTAGAACCGGTTTGATGGAAACCTTTGGTTTATCAGATATTCAGGCTAGAGCAATTTTGGACATGACTTTGCGCCGTTTGACAGGACTGGAGCGAGACAAGATCAAGGAAGAATATGCAGAGCTGATGAAAACCATCGACTATTTAAAATCTGTTTTAGCTGACGAAGGTTTGAGGATGCAAATCATCAAAGAAGAATTGATTGAAATGCGTGAGAAATATGGTGATGAGAGACGTTCAACCATAGTACACTCTGCCGAAGACATGAGTATGGAAGATTTTATTGAGGACGAGGATGTTGTGATAACCATTTCTCATGAGGGTTATATAAAGCGTACCCCAGCTACAGAATACCGTACACAAGGACGTGGAGGCAAGGGTGCAAAAGGAAGCGACTCGCGAAACGAAGATTTTATTGAACACTTATTAGTAGCCAGCAATCATAACTACATGTTGTTCTTTACAGATGCAGGACGTTGCTACTGGCTACGGGTATATGAAATACCTGAAGGCTCTAGACAAAGCAAAGGTCGGGCACTTCAAAACATCATTAATATCCCGAAAGAAGAGAAGGTTAAGGCTTATATAAAGGTTAAGAACCTAAAAGACCAAGAATATTTGGCCAACAACTTTATCATTATGTGTACCAAAAAAGGTACAATTAAGAAAACTTCGTTAGAAGCCTATTCACGCCCAAGAGTAAACGGTATCAACGCCATCAATATCAACGAGGGCGATGAACTATTGGAAGCCGCATTGACTACCGGAAGCAGTGAAATACTTATGGCCCTGCGTTCTGGAAGAGCTATTCGTTTTAATGAAAGTACTGTGCGTCCAATGGGCAGAACCGCAACCGGGGTTAGAGGTGTAACCTTGGCCGGAGCCCAAGATGAGGTAGTTGGCATGATTGCTGTAGATAATCCTGATGCAACCATATTGGTGGTGTCTGAAAAAGGTTATGGAAAACGTACCGATTTAGAAGATTACCGTGTTACCAATAGGGGAGGAAAAGGAGTAAAAACGATTAATATTACCGATAAGACCGGAGATCTTGTAGCTATTAAAAACGTTACTGACGAACATGATTTGATGATTATCAATAAATCAGGCATCATTATTCGTATTGCGGTAAATGAGTTGAGGGTAATGGGCCGTGCTACACAAGGGGTTCGCTTGATTACGCTGAAGGATAATGACGAAATAGCTTCGGTAGCTCGAATTGACCGTGAGGAAGAAGAAGAAAATGAAACAATTGGCGAAACAGAAGCCAATGAGGAGAACAATGACGAAAACAATGAAATAGAAACCAAATAATCCAGATTAATCAATATGAAAAAGCTAATAGTATGTTTAGCTGTGTTAACAGCTTCTATTGGTGCTTATGCACAAAAAGGTGAAATTGCAGAGGCCAAAAAAATGTGGGAACTTTTTCAGGCTATGAATCAAAAAAACACTTTAGCCAAAAATCTTGAACTTTTAGAGAATGGTCTAAAGCATACCGATAACGCCATTTTACATGCCAAAACAAAAGACAATGTTGAAGCTTGGACTTTACGGGCTTCTATTTCATCGGCAATTGCTGTAATTGATACCTTAAATGCTAATAATTCTGTAACTAAACAAAAAGTAGCAGAAGATGCCATTGCAAAAGCCACAAGTTTAGATACAAAAGGTGATAAAAAAGAAGATTTACACAATGCAAACCTTAATATTGGTAGTGCCATACAAAGCCGTGCTGTACGTGCCTACAACAAAAAGGATTTTAAAACTGCCTATAAGATTTTTGAAGAGTTAACCCAAAGAAACCCTAACGATACTTCGATGTACTTAAACGCAGGTGTTGCAGCCAAACAGGCCGAAGAGTATGATGCAGCTATCCGTAATTTTAAAAAAGTAGTAAGCTTCAATGTGCCTGAATCTAAAAACCTCATGTTAGAAATGGTAAGTATCAAGTTAGTTACACAAAAAGATACCACTGCTGGATTGGCCTTAATAGACGAGGCATTGGTTAAATTTCCGAACGATCCTGATTTTTTAGGTACACAAACCGATATTTATATAGCTAAAAACCAAATTGAGAAAGCACAAGGTACATTGTCCAAATTGATTGAGAAAGATCCAAAAAAGGCCATATACCATTTTCTATTAGGCGAAACCTATTACAGACAAGCTTTGGCGGTACAAATTGAAAGACAGAAACTAGATCAGAAAAAGGTTAAAGAATTCAATGCGCTCTCAGCTAAAATGACAGGTTTGGTTGATAAGTCCCTACCTTTTTATTTGAAAGCTTATGAATTGGATCCCAAAGCTATACACACCTTAGAGGCCTTAAAACAAATTTACGCCTTTAAGAATGATAGTAAAAATTGGGAAGTCATAAAAAAACAATTGGATGCCTTGCAAAAATAAAAAAGCCATTTAAAGATTTTACAAAGGGAGATAGCACAATTGTCTCCCTTTTTTATTTATTTTGCTTCAATATGCGGTTTATTTATCTGATTTCTTTATTACTCCTAAGTACATGGAGCTTCGCACAAAGTTCGCAACTAAAACTTGCAAAAAATAGTATGGCCAAACTTCATCGTGCGGTAGAGGAAAAAGCCGATGCAAAAAAGCAACTAAGTATAATAGGAGAGGGGATTAAAGCTATTGAAGTTGCAGAAAAAGATAAAAAATCAAAAAAATGGCCAGAAACTTGGGTAATAAAGGCTTATTTTTCATCGTATGTTGCACTTATAGATAATAATGAAAGTAATATCAGTAAGCATACCCAACAAGCTTTAGAGGCACTTGAGACAGCTAAAGAGTTGGACAAATACCAATCTAATCAAGAATTAATTAATGCGGTTGAGTACAATCTTATTGCTCGGAAACAAAAAGAAGCTACCTTTTTATTTAAACAAGGTGATTACCAAACTGCTTTCCCCATTTTAAAAGAAATCAGCGATTATTTTTCTACCGACACACTGATGTCCACCAATACGGCCTTGTGTGCACTCAATTTGCATCAATATAATGATGCTTTACGCTACTTTGAACGTTCTAAACAAAATGGTGTCAAAAATCCAGTAGTTTATCAGCAAATTGCAGCCATATATACTTCAAAATTCGAGATAGAAAAAGCAATAAAAACCTTAGAAGAAGGCTTAAAAAACAATCCTCAGCAACCACTTTTGCTTAATGATTACCTGAATTTGTTGTTGGATAATGATGAGCAAAGCAAAGCCCAGCAAGTGGTTGTTGAAATGTTGGGCAACCAATCTAACAACCGAATATTACTTTATTTGCAAGGCTATTTGGCACAAAACAACAAAGATTATAAAATAGCAGAAGATGCCTATAAAAAAACAATAAATCTAGATCATAACTTTTTTGATGCTTATTATCAATTGGCTTTAATCTATCTACAACAAGCCAATGATGCATTGAGCAAAAAAGAATATCCCAAATTTAGCTCAAATATTAACCGTGCTGAGTTTACTTTGAACCGAGCTTTAGAAATTAATCAGCATAACCGTCGAGTAATTGCCTTATTGATGGAAATTTATACTCGTAAAAATCGTTTTGATAAAGTACAGGAATTAAAACGCCAATTAAACGAGCTTTAAGCATATTTTATAAAACAATATTAATTTGTCGTATAATTTACATTATGTTAAGTTGTTTTTTTTTGTAACTCTCACCTTTTTGCTACTATTGCATAAAATATCAAAACCAATCTGAATATGAACAGTATAAATAATATTTGTGTTATTGGCTCGGGTACTATGGGCAACGGAATTGCGCATTGTTTTGCACAACACGGTTATCGAGTAAATTTGCTAGATGTAAATACAGCTGCACTTGAATTGGCTATCAGCAAAATTGCGAGCAATCTAGATCGACAAATAAAAAAAGAAATTTTAAGTGAAGACGATAAAATTAAGATATTAAATAACATAAAAACTTTTACAGATTTAGAGCTAGCTGTTGTTGATGTCGATTTTATTGTTGAAGCAGCTAGCGAAAACACCACACTTAAACTACAAATTTTTAAAGATTTGGATAAGTATGCAAAAGCTGATGCCATTTTGGCTAGCAATACTTCTTCTATTTCCATAACCCAAATTGCTGCAGTAACAAAACGTCCTCATAAAGTAATCGGAATGCATTTTATGAATCCGGTTCCTGTTATGAAATTGGTAGAAGTTATAAAAGCTTATGATACTGATGCTGAAACCACAAAAACGGTGATGGAATTAGCAAAAACATTAAATAAAATTCCCGTTGAAGTAAATGATTATCCAGGATTTGTAGCTAACAGGATTTTGATGCCCATGATAAATGAAGCAATATATACTTTGTATGAAGGTGTTGCAGGTGTTGATGAAATTGATACCGTGATGAAATTAGGAATGGCACACCCTATGGGGCCTTTACAACTGGCTGATTTTATTGGCTTAGATGTTTGTTTGGCTATTTTAAACGTACTGTACCAGGGCTTTGGTAATCCAAAATACGCTCCCTGTCCCCTATTGGTAAATATGGTTACAGCCGGTAAATACGGTGTGAAAAGTGGGAAAGGATTTTACACTTATAATAAATAAGCCCTTTATTTTCAAACAAAACCTTATATACAGAAGCGTTATTTTGCCCAAAAATCGATATATCAGCACTTTATGATAAATTAATTTAATTGTCCACAAAAGGACATTGGCAAGGATTTTTTTATACCTTTGTATCCCGTACAAAAAGCAACAAAAAGCATTTGTTGACTAAAAATTCTTATATGACGAAGTATATTTTTGTTACGGGAGGCGTGACCTCTTCATTAGGAAAAGGCATCATTTCAGCCTCATTAGCCAAACTCCTTCAAGCCCGGGGCTATAGGGTTACCATCCAAAAATTTGACCCCTATATCAATATTGATCCGGGTACTTTGAACCCCTATGAGCACGGAGAATGTTTTGTTACCGAAGACGGTGCCGAAACCGATTTGGACTTAGGACATTATGAGCGTTTCTTAAATGTAGCCACCTCACAGGCCAATAACATTACAACGGGTCGTATTTACCAAAACGTAATTAACAAAGAGCGTAAAGGTGAGTTTTTAGGTAAAACTGTGCAGGTTGTACCACATATTACCGATGAGATAAAGCGTAACATGCGAATTTTGGGCGAAAGTGGTGACTATGATATTGTTATTACCGAGATAGGTGGAACCGTAGGTGATATCGAGTCGCTGCCATTTGTAGAGGCTGTACGCCAATTTAAGTGGGAAGAAGGTAACAATAACGCTATTGTTATTCACCTTACCCTTATCCCCTTCTTAGCAGCTGCTGGCGAGCTAAAAACCAAGCCTACCCAGCACTCGGTAAAGATGTTGCTAGAGTACGGTATTCAGCCCGATATTTTGGTTTGTCGTACAGAGCACCACATAAGCCAAGATATTAGGAGAAAAATTGCCTTGTTCTGTAATGTCAACATCAACGCCGTTGTCGAGTCTATGGATGCCCCTACCATTTACGACGTGCCATTGTTGATGTATAAAGAGCAATTGGATAAAACCGTGCTGAGCAAGCTGAAACTGCCTACCAAAAACGAACCCGATATGGAAAGCTGGAAAGACTTTTTGGGTCGTTTGAAAAATCCAACCTCCGAAGTAAAAATAGGCTTAGTAGGTAAATATGTAGAGCTGCCAGATGCGTATAAGTCTATTGTAGAAGCTTTTGTACACGCTGGTGCTAAAAATGAATGTAAAGTAAAATTAGAATACATCCACTCTGAAGGTATAAATTCAGGAAATGTAAAAGATAAATTAGCACATCTCGATGCCGTACTGGTAGCGCCAGGTTTTGGTAGCCGTGGTATAGAGGGTAAAATAGATACCATTAAATATATACGAGAGAACAATATTCCATTTTTTGGAATTTGTCTTGGTATGCAGTGTGCCGTAATCGAGTTTGGTAGAAATGTGTTGGGTTTAACGGATGCTAATACTGCCGAGATTGATGCCGATAGCCCTCATCCGGTAATCAATCTCATGGAAGACCAAAAAAATATAGATGAAAAAGGTGGGACTATGCGCTTGGGAGCTTACCCATGCGATTTGAAAAAAGGCACCAAAGCTTATATGGCCTACGGGAAACCACACATATCAGAAAGGCATCGTCATCGTTATGAGTTTAATAACAGCTATTTGGCACAATATGAAGCTGCCGGTATGATTGCCTCTGGAATTAACCCAAATAGTAACTTGGTTGAGATAGTAGAGCTAAAAAACCATCCTCATTTTATTGGTGCGCAGTTTCACCCCGAATTAAAATCAACAGTTGCAAATCCTCACCCACTTTTTATTAAATTTGTCGCCGCCGCAATAGAACATAATAAAAAAAGAACTGTTAAAAAGTAAGTTTAAGAATTTAAAATGGATAAAAATACATTTACAGGCCTGTTTCTGATGATGATAATTATCGGAGCTTCGGTCTATTTTATGAAGCCCTCAGAAGCAGAACTAAAAAAAGAACAACAGATACAGGACTCGATTAAAAATCGAACAACAACAGCAGTAAAAACAGCCGACACCTTAGCTAAAACTGTAAAAAAAGTAGATAGCTCAGTATTTACCGGTCCTTTTGGGGCTAGCTTGCAAGGAACTGAAAGTGAATCGGTGTTAGAGAACCCCGATTTAAAAATCACTATATCTAATAAAGGTGCAAGAATAAAATCGGTAGAGCTTAAAAAAGAAAAAAACTACAGTGGCAATCCGGTAGTACTATTTAATAAAGAGGATAATCAACTCGGAATCAAGCTTAATATTACTGGAAAATCTATCGACACAAAAGATTTGTATTTTGATGGAGTACTAACCGAAAGAACCCTCAATCTGCGTGCTAATTATGCCGAAGGACGTTATGTTGAGTTTGCCTATCAATTGCCTGCCGAGGGGTACAACCTGAAATTTGATATGAACTTGGTAGGGCTAAATGGTGTAATTGAGGGAAAGAAAATTGACTTGAATTGGCAAACTGCTTTGCGCCAGCAAGAAAAAAGCCAAAAGACCGAGCAAGAAAGATCAGCACCATATTACAAATACGTAAACGAAAGTCCGGATCATTTGAGCATGCATAAAGACGAGAAAGAAGAATTGGATAAAGGAAAAATAGAATGGATTTCTTTTAAACAACACTTTTTCTCGTCGGTGTTGATACCTACTCAAGCTTTTGATAAAGCTAGTTTAGAAGTGAAATCATTAACACAAGCTGGGTTGATAAAGCAATACGATACACAAATAGAACTTCCTTTTTCGCAAAATGCTAATCAGCAATATGGTTTCAACTACTATTTTGGTAGTAACAAATTTAGCAACCTCAAAGCGCAAGGTCACGAGTTGGAGAAACAAGTTGATATGGGATACTGGCCTTTAAAATACATCAACAGATTTATTGTATTGCCTATTTTTAATTTATTAAAAGGTTTTAATTGGGGGTATGGCCTTATTATTTTGGTGCTGACTATTTTGCTTAAATTGGCTATGTCACCTCTCACCTACAAGTCTTATGTGTCTATGGCCAAGATGAGGGTGTTGAAACCAGAGATGGATGCAATAAAAGCCAAGGTAGGTGAAGACAACCCTACTTTGTTGCAGCAAGAGTATTTGAAACTTTATAAACAAGTTGGTGTCAACCCCTTGGGTGGTTGTTTACCCATGTTGCTTCAACTTCCTTTTGTAATGGCTTTTTTCTTTTTCTTTCCAAATCTTTTTGAGTTGAGAGGCGAAAGCTTTTTGTGGATGAAGGATCTTTCTACTTATGACGATTTTATCAAATTTGGTTTTAATATACCGTTTATTGGTGATCACATCAGTTTGATGTGTCTTTTGATGACGATCTCTACACTCATCTATACTTATTTCAATAACCAAATTTCGGGTGCTACTGGTCAAATGAAATACATTGGTTACATTATGCCAATAATTTTCTTAGGCGTGTTGAATAGTTATCCTTCTGGATTGAATTACTATTATTTCTTGGCCAACATGTTGACTTTCTTGCAACAATATTTTATTCGAAAAATGGTTGATGACGATAAAATTCATGCTATTTTGCAGGAGAACAAAACAAAGCCTAAAACCGAGAAGAAAAAATCAGCTTTTCAGACACGTATGGAAGAGTACATGCGTCAGCAACAAAATGCTGCACAAAGCAAAAACAAAAAATAAAGCTTTGTGTACCTAAAAAAAAGTCGCTCCAATTAAGGGCGACTTTTTTTTGCGTATAAGTGCATCCACACTTGCCGTCTTTGTCAACATTTGATTACAAGATCTTTATTTTAATTCAATTCTTTAAGTTGTTCTTCAATATCAAGCAATAGCTCATCAGCCTGTTGTTTGTCAAAATCTTCGTGCTGTTTTTTCTTTACACCCGATTTTGAAAGTTCAAAATACAAATCGGGTGCTAGTCCTTGGTTTTTTAATACAGCTTTAGAACAGGCTAATGGGCAACCGTCTATTACTACTATTTTTCGTCCAGACTTAGCTGTTTTTACTAGTTTTTTAACATTACCACCAACGCCAACTATGCAAGACATTTCTGCCTTTTCGGTTCTATCAAGTTTCACAGCCATATAATTGGCCATCTGTGCTGCACTTGAACAACCCGAGCACGAATAAACAATTGGTAGTTCTGCTCTGTCTTTTTTCATAGTTCTAAATCAATCCCTTCTAATAAAAGACAAATATATCTTTTAAATATTAATAGAAAGAATATTTTTAAAATTTTTAATTTTGTGTACTTAAAAAACACCCCTTGTCAGACAGCCTAGTAATTATTCCGACCTACAACGAGAAGGAAAATATTGAGAAAATCATCCGTAAAGTTTTTTCTTTAGCCTACCCTTTCGAGATTTTGATTATAGACGATGGATCGCCTGATGGTACTGCAACTATTGTTAAACAATTACAACAAGAGTTTACCGGCCTACATCTAGAAGAACGCCAAGGCAAACAGGGATTGGGTACAGCCTATATCCATGGTTTTAAGTGGGCTCTAAACAAAAATTACGAATATATTTTTGAAATGGATGCTGATTTTTCACACAACCCCGATGACCTTTTGCGCTTGCGAGAGAGTTGTGTGCAGGGTGCAGACCTATCTATCGGATCGAGGTATGTAAAAGGTGTAAACGTAGTAAATTGGCCCATGAGTAGGGTGCTTCTCTCCTATTTTGCTTCTAAATATGTACAGTTTATTACCGGTATTGCTATACATGACACCACTGCCGGTTTTAAATGTTATCGCAGACGAGTGCTTGAAACTATTGCTCTGGACAAAATTAGGTTTGTGGGCTATGCTTTTCAGATAGAGATGAAATTCACAGCCATACAATATGGTTTTAAGGTGGTAGAAGTGCCTATCATTTTTACCGACAGAACTGAGGGGACCTCAAAAATGAGCACCAAAATTTTTAAAGAAGCCTTTTGGGGTGTAATACGAATGAAACTTGACAGCTGGTTTCGTAAGTACAATTAATTTGGTTTAATGGCCAACCGCCATCATATTGGATGTGCCACGGGCAATAAGCCGTTCGGTTTGGTCTAGCATAACCTCACATTGTAAATTAATGATGCTTCTGCCTTGTTTAATTATTTGGGTACGAGCAATAATGGTTTCGCCCATTTTTACTGGGGCAAAATAATCAATATTGTTATTTACTGTAATAAAGGGCTTGGGCAAGCCAAGTGTATATACGGTTGCCCCAATCAAATCATCAATAATACCTGCAGTAATGCCTCCGTGCAGAATTTGGTGAGGGTTGGTCATTTCTTGTCGGATGATATAGCTGCATGTCAAACTACCTTTTTCGGCAGCAAGTAACCTTGGCTCTAGCCAATTCATAAAATGTGAAGGTGAATTTTGAATAACTTGACCAATAGATTTTTGCAATAGGGATAACAAGTCGATTTCCATGGTTTAAAAATAACAAAATCAGTTTTAATTTTTGTTAAAAACCAATTATTTGCTAAATAAATAAAAAAGCCGCTATCTGCATAGATAACGGCTTTTTGTACCCCCAATAGGATTCGAACCTATGACCTACGGTTTAGAAAACCGGTGCTCTATCCAGCTGAGCTATGGAGGCCTGATACAAGTTGTATCTGCTTATTGCTAAGACGCTGCAAAGATAAAATTTACATGCAATAAAGCGAAAAAATATTTCAAATTGCTGGTGCGAAGCTTCAATTAGGCGTTAAAGTGATAAAGAAAAACCATATCACCCGTATAGGCGGGTTTATTCTGGTCTTTTATTTCCATTACTACACTTATAGTGGCCTTTGTAGTACCCCTCAGGTTGACAATGTCTTTTAGCTTAGTTTTAATTCTCACTTCAGAATCAACCGTTACGGCTTGGCCAAATTTTAGGCTATCAATGCCATAGTTGATTTCCATTTTTAGATTTTTTATTTCTACTATTTGTTTCCACAGATAGGGAATTAAAGAAAGCGTAAGGTAGCCATGTGCTATCGTGGTTTGGAAAGGACTTTCAGTTTTGGCACGCTCGCTGTCTAGATGTATCCATTGATGATCCAAAGTAGCATCAGCAAACTGGTTGATTTGTGTTTGTGTTATCTTATGCCAATCGGATTTTCCGAGCTCTTTACCAAGGTGTGATGCAAACTCATCAAACGAAGTAATAATTATCATGATTAAGTAGATTTTGGTATCAAATATGCTTTAAAATCACAAAGAAACAGATAAAATTAATATTGCCCGAATAAATAGGGTATTTTTATTACTTTTGTAAAAATATTATTTTTTGAAAAGCCTTACAAATCCTTTGTTTAACAACGCTTTAAAACATTTCTATAAAACTAGAAGTAGTATAGTTTTTTTAATTGGTTTTTTCTTACTACTACTTAGCGCTTGCTCAAAGTCAGAAAACAAAAAAAGTAGTGATGTTGTTAGTGTAGAAGTTAAAAAAATAGATGAGCTTTTATCGACCTCCAAACTGGATGAAGCCACACAAGAACTCTCCAAGTTTAAGACCACTTTAGCAAGTAATGACTTGGAGGGCAGGGCTTATTACTATGCATTTAAAAGTTCTATAAACATAGACAGCACTCAAATAGCTAATGCTTATGCTGATAGTGCATTACTGACTTTAAACACAAAGGAAGTTCAAAAACTTTATCCACAAGCATATATAAGGGCTTTGATAGCAAAAAGTGATATCCTTATTCGGTATATGCAATTTGATGAAGCCTTAGAAAATTATTTCAGGATAAAAAATATTGCAAAACCGGAGGATGATCCGGTACTATATGCAGATTATCTTTCTAGAATTTCTCAACTTTTCTATAAACAAGAACGTTTTTTAGAAGCAGCCCGTGCTAATTTAGAAATTGTTGATATGTTAGATAAGCAAGACCTAAGTAAGATTAACGGTGCTAAGCTTTTCTTTATCAAACAAGGGACAATAAATAACGGTGGTTATTCTTTTGAGCAAGCCGACAGATTGGATAGTGCCGAAATAATGTACAACAAGGGTTTGTCATATATTGATAAGGAAAGTAAGAATGGTTTGGTCTCTGAAGATCAACTATTACCCTCTAAATCCGTCTTTTTGGATAATTTAGGTGGTGTTCAACATAAGCAAGGAAAAAATCAGGAGGCAATCAACACTTTAAAAGCATCTATTTTAGCAGCCGGTATCAATCATGATAAAATTAGTGTTACCACTTATATAAAATTGGCAGACAGTTATATTGCCTTAAACCAATTAGCAGAGGCCGATTCGTGTTTGAAAAATGCTGATCGGATTTATAAGCAACATAACTTGGAGCAAATATACCAGATTGGCCCACGTATTTTGAAAGCAAAAAGCAATTGGTATGCAGCAAAAGGCGATTACAAGCAAAGCTTATTCATATTGCGTAAAGCCAATTATATAGTAGATAGTATTAGAAATAATGTAAAAGAGAGTTCAAAAGTAAATCTCACCCTTAAGTTCGAGAACTTGCAGAACAAACAAACGGTTGATAGCTTGGAGAAAAAGAACGAGTACAAAAATATATTTTTGGTTGGTGCTCTTATTTTTATCTTGATGATTATTCCGATTATTGTTTTAACCATCAAAAATAGTCATCAGGCGATACGAGCCAGAAATCTGATTGCCCAGCACAACGAAGAGTTGGAACAAAAAAACAAGGACTATGCAAAAATGATGAAGGTGATGGCACACGACCTTAAAAATCCACTTGCCGGGATGATGGGAGTAGCCAAATTGATGCTCGAAGATGAACGTAACGCAGAAGATCAAGAAATGTTGGGCTTGATTGCCACCACCGGAGAAAACTCGATTGAGATGATTAACGAATTGCTCAATTCTAAATTGGCTACCGAAAACGAAAAGTTGGTAAAAGAAGAGATTGATTTGTGCTTGTTGCTGACACAATGTGTTGAACTTTTGCAATATCGTGCCGACGAGAAAAAGCAAAAAATTGAGTTTCAGTCTTGTCAACCTTTAATGATTATGGCCAACCGAGAGAAAATTTGGCGTGTAGTGAACAACTTAATCGTAAATGCCATAAAATTCAGTAAGGATGGTGCCAAAATTAAACTTAGCCTCAAAAAGCATGCAGACCACGTGCAAATTGCAGTAAAGGACAACGGTATTGGTGTTCCTGACAAGGATAAGGAGAAAATATTTGAGATGTTTACTTCTGCTAAGCGGCACGGTACATCGGGCGAGCAACCTTTTGGTTTGGGGCTATCAATTTGCAAACAAATTATTGAGGGCCACAACGGTAAAATTTGGATTGAAGACAACCCTAAGGGTGGTAGTATTTTTACCTTCGAGCTACCAACCTAGGCATCGTACTTCTCTAACAATTTGAGCAAGGTGCTAAAATCTTTTGGGTAAGGTGCTATTACTGTCAACTCTTCTCCATTCAAATCTAAAAAGCTTATTTGCTTGGCATGCAAGGCAAAGCGCTTCATAATTGGCTGTTCCTCTTCATCAGTAAGGCGGTAGCCTTTTTTTATTTTCGACAAATAAACGGGTTTACCTCGATACATGTCATCGCCGCAAATGGCTGCTCTTTGTGTAGCTAGGTGAATACGGATTTGGTGCATTCGTCCGGTTATGGGCTTGCACTCTACCAAGGTATAATGCTTAAAAAACTGAATAGCGTTGAAATAAGTTTCAGCTCTTTTACCCTGTGCCTTATCAATGGTGACATTTTTGTTGCCTTCATTGAGTATGGGGAGGTCCACCAACAAATTGCTGAATTGATATTGTCCATCAACCACTGCATGATAGATTTTTTGTACTTTTCTTTTTTCGAATTGTATAGACAAATGACGGTAGGCTTCAGGATTTTTAGCTATCACCAATGCGCCAGAGGTTTCTTTGTCAAGCCGATGGCAAATTTGGGCATCGGGCGAATAAATTTTAGCCATTCGCAACACATTTGCTTCGTTTTTGCCGGTAGCACCTCGCTCATCTAAAGAAGCTAAAAAGGCTGGCTTGTTTACTACAATATAGTTTTCGTTTTCAAATATAATGAGGTCTTTGAATGCGTAGTGTTTCACAACTGATAGTTTTTCTACAAAAATACAATTTTATGTGGTGCATTGTTTTGCTGTCGGAGTAAAAATCGTTATTTTAGTAAAAATCGCACCATGACATTTGAAGAAAAACAAGGTTTTAGGCATTGGTTAATTTGGACATTTTTTATTGCTTTCAATTTGTTTAATCTGTATGGCCTCTATCAGCAACTGGTACTAAAAATTCCATTTGGCAATAAACCTTTTAGTGATACCGGAATGGTAATTTTTACACTTATTTTTCTGCTGTTTAGTTTGTTTTTTTATAAAATGAACTTAAAAACCAAGTTTGATGAGAAAGGTATTTATCTAAAATTTTGGCCTTTTCATTTTACTTATCGTTTTTATGACTGGAATGATATTCGCCAAGCCGAAGTGCAAAGCTACTCCCCTCTTTTTGATTATGGAGGTTGGGGCATACGTTACGGAGCCAAGGGCAAAGCCTTTAACGTTAGTGGCAACAAGGGTTTACAATTGGAGTTTACAAATGGTCGTCGCTTGCTTATTGGCACACAAAAAGCAGAGGAACTAAGTGATTTTTTGAATAAGATTGGTAAAACAAGCACAGGTGTGCCTAAAAATACACATAGCTGATACCATCACCACCACGATCGGCATGTTCGTCTTCTATGCTTTTCACTTGTGGGTATTGCTTGAGGTAGTTGCGAATAAGTTTCCTTAAAATACCATCGCCTTTACCATGTATTATTTTTAAGGAGTTGATGCCCAACATAATTGCCTTGTCCAAATAGTTTTCTAGTTCTGCAAGTGCTTCTTCGCCTCGCATACCTCTTAAATCCAGCTCACCTTTAAAATTTGCTACACTTTCTAAAAGTGTTGAAGTGTAACTGTTTTTTTGAATTATCTTTTTGGCCTCGCGGTTAGATATTTTTTGCAGTCTATTACGTTTTACGACCGATCGCAAATCGCCAAAGGCTACCACAATATTAGCTTTGTTTATTTCCAATACCTGGCCGCTACTCTCGGTGCCGTTTAGTAGTACCCAATCCCCTATTTGCAACTCACCCTCCTCAAATACAGGTTTGGGCTTAGGCTCGGGTCGCACTTCGTTTTGTTTAATACTTTTTTGTAAGCCTTGTCTGAGTTGTTTGGTAATTTCTTTATCGGCTTGTTGCTTTTTTATCTCAGCAATAGTATTTTCTACCAACTTATTGGCCTCAAGTACAATTTTTTGAGCTTCGAGTTTAGCTTCTTTCAGTAATTGCTTTCTGTTTTGTGCTAAAAAATCTTTCTGCTTTTCGTTTTCGGCCAGTAGTTGTTTAAGTTGATTTTGTTGGTTGGACAGCTTTATTTTTTGCTCGTGCAAAATGCGTTTTTCTTTTTCTAGGTTCACCAATAAACTGTCAATGCTGTTTTGGCTTACTCCAACTTTCTCTTTGGCCAATTTAATAACATCGGCTTGTAATCCAATGTTTTGTGCAATTTCAAAAGCGTAAGAACTACCCGGTTTTCCAATATCAAGCACATATAACGGACGCATGTGTTTATTATCAAAAAGCATGGAGGCATTTTCGAGGCCTTCGGTTTCGCCGGCAAACAATTTTAGGTTAGAGTAGTGCGTAGTGATTATCCCTTTCACTTTTTGTTTGTTGATGGTTTGTAGCACTGCTTCGGCCATAGGCCCACCAAACTGAGGGTCGGTACCTGTACCAAACTCATCAATAAGCACCATAGTTTTAGTATTAGCAAAAGTTACAAAATGACGCATTTTATTAAGATGGGCACTGTAAGTACTCAAATCAGATTCGATGGATTGGTCATCACCTATATCGGCAAAAATTTGTTGATATACACCCATTTCACTGTGCTCATCTGCCGGAATAAGCAAGCCCGACTGAAACATAACCTGCAACAGACCAACAGTTTTCATACACACCGATTTGCCACCAGCATTAGGCCCGGAAACCAGTACAATCCTGGTTTTATCATCAATATGTATGTTAAGCGGTACAACGCTCTTTCCTTCTTGTTTAAAGCTAAGTGTTAAAAGTGGGTGTCTTGCATTAATTAACTTGGTTTTTGGTGCTTTGCTAAGTAATGGCAAATGAGCGTTGAGTTGGATGGCAAACAAAGCTTTTGCACGAACGAAGTCAACCTTGGTAAGAAAACGGTGATACGAGCCAATTAATGGTGCATAAGGCCGAAGTTCATCACTCAAAGCAATTAGTATCCTAACAATTTCTCGGCGGCGATCAAACTCCAAATCACGCAACTTATTGTTGAGGTGAAAAACCTCTTCGGGCTCTAAATAAACCGTTTGTCCACTAGCCGATTCATCATGTACAAAACCTTTTATTTTTCGTTTAAATTCGGCTAAAATCGGGATACACATGCGTTCATCACGTATGGTTAAGCTACCATCAGCCAACCATTTTTGATTTTGTGCGTGCTTATAAATAGCCTCCATTTTTTTGCGGACTTCTTGTTCGCCCTTTGCCAGTTCGGCATTAATATTGGCTAATAAAGCAGAGGCATTGGGTTTTATTTTGCCCTTGATGTCAAGCACCGATTCGATGTTTTTTAGAATAGAACGTTCTATTGGAAGATGTTCTAACAAGGCTACCAAGTTGGGGTAGTTTTCTTTACGTTCATCAAAAAAACGTATCACCGAAAATACTGTTTGCAACGAAGAGTAAAGTTTAAACAATTCATCTTCCAACAAATAGGTGCCCTCTACCCTGATTTTGTCCACCAAAATTTTCAAATCAAAGAAAGAACCGATTTGCAAAGGCTCTTGATTTTCAATAATGGTTTTAAACTCTTTGGTTTGCAATAAAAATTTCTCTATCTGGTCGGCTTTGTTCATTACAGCCATCCGATCAACCATTTGTTGCCCCATGCTGCTCAGACAATGTTGGCGCAGCAAAGTTTTTATTTCTGTAAAACCGAGCTTGTCTTCGCAGTTATCCGGATACAACATCATTTCACATCCTCCAAGGGTACGGTTTTTATTTTCTTTAGATTTTTTCGATTAATTTTCTTTATCGGAGCGGTTTTAAGTAAACTGTCTTTGCGTGTACTCTTTTTTTTGCCAAGCGTGTCGCTTAGTTTTTGTAGACTGTCTTTTTTGCGCTGCTTTTCGGCTTCTTTCAATTGCTTAGCCTCAAGTGCTTTCATTTCTTTATTTAAACGCTCTTGCTCGTTTTCTTTGGCTTTTAGTAATCTACTGCTTATTCTTTCGTACATGCCATTCAAAATATCAGGATGTTTGTAGTAGTAATCCATACTTTTGGCTTGCATAGCCGAATCAATCCCATACTTTTGATAAATACCCTTGTAAATTGGTGGTACAACCTTTTTTGCACTATCCTGGTTGGCCAAAAAACTAGCATAAGCATCGGCTACGTGAATGTCTAATAATATTTTCTCCATTTTTTCGGGTTGGATAATATCTTTCGGCACACCGGGTTTACATGCCACTGCCAGCATGATGATAGACAATATGCTTAATATTCGGGTCATTTCTTTATTAAAATTCACGCTTTCTTAGTCTATTTGCCATAAGGTTGTTAATTTTACGCCAAAAATAAACATTAAATGAGCATTGCCGATAATTTAATAAAATATAAAACCGAAATTGAGGCTCAGGGCGTGTGCTTGGTGGCGGTGTCTAAATACCAAAGTGTAGAAGCTATTCAAGAAGCCTACCAAGCCGGACAAAGGGTTTTTGGTGAAAATTTGGTGCAAGAAATGGTTGAGAAGGCCGACCAATTGCCGCAAGATATTTCATGGCACCTTATTGGTCATTTGCAGACCAATAAAGTAAAATATATTGCTGGTTTTGTAAGTTTAATCGAATCAGTAGATAGCCTAAAGCTATTAAAAGAAATAAACAAGCAAGCAGCAAAACACAAACGGGTTATTGATTGCCTATTGCAAATTTATATTGCCGATGAAGACACCAAATTTGGACTAGCTTTTGACGAGGCAGTTGAACTTTTGCGTGATGAAGAATTCCAATCTATGAAGAATATTCGCATAGTTGGCCTAATGGGAATAGCTAGCAATACCGATAACGAGAAAATTATAAAAGCCGAGTTTAATGAGCTTAAAGTGCTTTTTTCGGGTATAAAACAGAGTTTTTTCAAAAACGATGATTGTTTCAATGTGTTGTCTATGGGGATGACTTCTGATTATAAAATAGCCATTGCAGAAGGTAGTAATATGGTGCGAGTAGGCAGTGGAATTTTTGGTAAAAGGGTGATAAAACATTGGAAATTAGCAGAAAAATGAGTATTACATTAAGAGAGGCAGAGGCAAAAGATTGCCCACGCTTGTTAGAGTTGATACAGGAATTGGCTTTATATGAAAAAGCACCACAAGAGGTTACCGTAAGTTTAGAAGAGTTTGTTGAAGCCGGTTTTGGAGAAAATCCTGTTTGGAAATCTTTTGTAGCACTAGATGGCGATAAAATTATAGGTTTAGCACTTTATTATGTGCGCTACTCTACTTGGAAAGGTTGCCGCTTGTATTTGGAAGATTTTTTGGTAACTGAAGCCTACCGTGGCAAGGGAGTTGGCAAACTGTTATTTGAACGCATACTAAAAGAAGCAAAAGAAAGAGGTTTTAACGGTATGAACTGGCAGGTACTAGACTGGAACCAACCGGCTATTAATTTTTATAATAAGTACAAGGCTCAATACGATGCCGAGTGGTTAAACGGTTCTTTTAGTAAAGAACAATTATTAAACTTTAATTTTTGAAAATGAAATGCTCTAAATATTATTTACTGTTATTGCTACCTATGTTTTGGGCATGCCAGTCGCAAGACAAAAAAGTAGCCCATGTAATTACACCACAAAATGATACCCTGAGCTATCATTACGACAGCTTACGGATGACTAGCCCAATACTAAGAGACAGCTTCAAACAAGATAGTGCTTATGCCTCAGTAAGCTATCCCGTATTTGAACAGACTGAAATTTCTACTTTTATAGAAAAAGCTATAGCCAATGCGCCCGTCAATAACAAAAAAGTGCTAGGTTATGCAGATATCGCTAAAGATTTTATTGATAATTATAACCAATATGCGGCAGAGCAGCCAGAAATACTAATGCCTTGGTTTATGGATTTGAAAGTAACTGTCCGTTACCAAAAATTCAACTACATGGCAATAGAGAAAAGCTATGCCGATTTTCAGGGCGGAGCACACGGTAATTACTATTTTCACTACCTCAATTTCAATCCTAAAATTCTTCAGCCTATCACCCTAGACTCTTTAATTGCCGAGGGCAAACAAAAAGACTTATTGCGTGTAGCAGAAGATATTTTCAGAAAAGATGAGCAATTAAGCCCTACAGAAAAACTAGACAATCGGTATTTTTTTGATAATGGTAAATTTTACCTGCCAGACAATTTTTACCTGACAGACAAATCTTTGGTTTTTCTGTATAATATTTACGAGATTAAACCTTACTCAGAAGGTACTACAAGCATTAACATTCCTTTTAGTTTATTGAAAAACATTGCAAAACCAAACAGTATATTAAGTGCAGTTACAGATTTATAAGTTCGGTGGTGCGTCCATCAAAGATGTAGAAGGCATACGAAACGTAGCCAATATTATTAGACAGTGTACCAGTAAAAATTTGTTGGTAGTGGTATCGGCGATGGCAAAAACAACCGATAGGCTACAGGATTTGGCTTTTGCCTATATCAGAGGGGAAGACAATTGTCATGAGCAATTATCTGCTATAAAAGATTTTCATTTTCAACTACTTGATGAGTTAATAGCTGATAAACAAAATCCTATATATGATGATTTGGCCAATACTTTTGTAGAGGTAGATTGGTTTTTGGAAGACGAAGCACACGGTGAAGCTGATTACCAATATGATCAGATTGTATCCCTAGGCGAACTACTATCTTCAAAAATACTTGCAGCCTATCTTAAACAAGAACAAGTTAATGTAAGCTGGCAAGATGCCCGTAATTATATCCACACCGATAACAACTACCGCGAAGCCAATGTACAATGGGACAAAACTGTTGCAGCAATCAATAAAAACCTAAGCCCCATATTGGAGCAAAATATTGTGATAACACAAGGTTTTATTGGTACTACCAGTGAGAATTTTACCAGCACCTTGGGCAGAGAAGGTTCTGATTATAGCGCAGCCATATTTTGTGCCGCATTAGACGCACAGTCTATGACAATTTGGAAAGACGTACCCGGTGTTCTCAATGCCGATCCCAAATGGTTCTCCGAAACCGAAAAGATAGACGAACTCTCTTACCACGATGCTATAGAGCTTACTTATTACGGAGCTACAGTAATTCACCCAAAAACCATTAAGCCCATACAAAATAAAAAAATACCTTTGTTTGTGCGCTCATTTTTGCAGCCTAACGAGAAAGGCACCAAAATTAGCAATGAAGCAAGTGGTTTGCCTATCCCCTGCTTTATTTTCAAAGTAAATCAAGTTCTATTATCTATCTTCCCTAAAGATTTTTCATTTATAATCGAGGAAAATCTGAGCCGTATTTTTGCAATTTTTCATAAACACAAGGTAAAAGTAAATACCATGTTGAATTCGGCTATTAGTTTCTCGGTAAGTATAGACGATAAAGAAAACCGTGTAGAGGGGCTTATCGCCGAACTTTCAGAAGAGTTTAAGGTAAAATACAACCGCAATATGGAGCTGGTAACCATTAGGCATTATAACCAAGAAACCATAGAACGAGTAAGTTTTGGTAAGAAAATTTGGCTCGAGGTAAAAAGTCGCAATACCGTGCAAATGGTGATGAAAGATATGGACAGTATAAACCAATAAAGTTCACCAAAATTTTGACTTTTCCACAGACTTTTGGCCTTTCCTAGCTTATCCACAAAGGAAATTGGGCTTGTTGAAAATTTGAAAATACGTTTACTGTTATTTGTTTTACCTTCGTGATATAAATATCGGCTATAAAAGAATCAAGTGAAATTCTTGAACTGTTGCGCAACTGTAAATAAAAGCCATCTTTTATAAGTCAGACCTTGGGCCGATAGGACTTTACTTTCGCACAAAGAGTATTGGCCAAAGGGAAGCTTTGCATAAATAATCAACTTTCTTTTTGTGCCTACTCTGGCCCGAAATTCAAGAAAAATGTTGTAACCTATTAAAATTGCAGAGCATCATGAGCATCTTCAACAAACGCATCAATTACAAACCCTTCGAGTATCCCGAAGTTTTAGATTTCACCAAATCAATGAACACTTCTTTTTGGGTACACTCAGAAATAGACTTCACTGCCGATGTGCAAGATTTCCATTCGCACCTTTCGCCAATTGCACAAGAAGCAATAAAGCGCAGTTTATTGGCTATTGCCCAAATTGAAGTCAATGTTAAAACTTTTTGGGGCGATTTGTACAGACACCTACCCAAGCCCGAGTTTAATGGATTGGGAGCCACTTTTGCCGAGTGCGAGTTTAGACATTCTGAAGCGTACTCGAGGTTGTTGGAGGTATTGGGCTACAACAATGAGTTTGCGGATGTAGTGAGTATTCCGGCCATCAACAAAAGAATAAATTATTTGGCCAATGCACTAAAAAATGCTAAAGCAGAAGACAATGCAGAGTATGTTAAATCGCTGATACTCTTTTCTATATTGATTGAAAACGTTTCCCTATTTAGTCAGTTTGCTATCGTTCTTTCCTTCAACAGGTTTGAAGGAGTGATGAAAAATGTGAGTAATATTATTGCCTGGACTTCTGTTGATGAACAAGTACATGCCAATGCAGGCATTTATATTGTAAACAAAATTCGTGAAGAGTCTCCTGAGTATTTTAGTACCGAGTACATTGCCGAGATATGCCAAGTAGTACGCGAGTCAATTGATGTTGAAAGTGAAATTTTGGATTGGATTTTCGAGAAAGGCGAAATCAACAACATCAGTAAAAAAGATCTACTCAATTTTATGAAGTTTAGGTTGGACGATAGTCTTACCAAAATTGGGATAGAAAAACAATTCAATATCAGCATGGAAGAGTATCAGCCTATGCAGTGGTTTGAAGAAGAGGTGTTTGCCAATAGTTTGGATGATTTTTTTGCCAGAAGACCAGTTGATTATACTAAACACGACAAAAGTATTACCGCTAATGACCTTTTTTAAGATGGAAACACTAATTAAAGAAGAAATTGCAATGAACTATGCAGATAGTTATCAATTAGGTTCTTATCTGTACTTAGGTATGGCTAATAAAAACCAAAAGAAAGTATGTATTGCTGTGGCCTATAGATTAAATTATTGTATTAAAAAAATAGATGAGTTTTTGGCTCTAGATCCCGAAATTGATTTTTTACACATTAGCAAAATTAAAATTGGTGAAACCAAAGCTTGTCAAAAATTCAAACCCTCCAATCCTTTAAATACCTATTATAAATGAAAAGATTATGGTGGCTCAACGATGAGAGTGAGCAAATATTAAACCGTGGATATTTACTTAAAGGCGAAAGCCCACAAAAAGCCATAGAACGAGTTGCTACAGCAGCTGCCAAAAGACTGTACAAGCCCGAGCTTATTGCACCATTTATTGAGATGATTGAAAACGGTTGGATGAGCTTGTCTTCTCCAATTTGGGCTAATATGGGTACCGAAAGGGGCCTACCAATTTCATGTTTCAACGTCCATGTTCCAGACCACATTGAAGGAATTACCCATAAATTAGGCGAAGTGATTATGCAAACCAAAACTGGCGGTGGTACATCAGGCTATTTTGGCGAGCTAAGAGAACGCGGTAGCGCTGTTACCGACAACGGTAAAAGTAGCGGTGCAGTAAGCTTTATGCGCCTTTTCGATACAGCCATGGATACCATCTCGCAAGGCGGAGTACGCCGTGGTGCTTTTGCAGCCTATTTAGACATAGACCATGCCGACATCAAAGAGTTTTTAGAGATTAAAAATATTGGTAACCCCATACAGAATCTATTCAATGCCGTATGTGTACCCGATTATTGGATGCAAGACATGATAGATGGAGATATCGAGAAACGTAAAATTTGGGCTAAAGTAATTGAAAGCCGTCAGCAAAAAGGCTTACCTTATATCTTTTTTAGCGACAATGTGAACCGCCACAAACCAGATGTTTACAAAGATAAAAACATGCGTATCAACGCAAGCAATCTTTGTTCTGAAATTGCCTTACCTTCATCAAAAGACGAATCGTTTGTATGTTGCTTGTCTTCACTAAACCTTGAGTTGTATGACGAGTGGAAAGATACCGGATTGATTCGCTTAGCTACTTTCTTTTTAGATGCAGTAATGTCAGAGTTTATTGCCAAAACTGAAGATAATTACTACCTCACCTCAGCCCATCAGTTTGCCAAAAACCATCGGGCACTGGGTTTAGGCGTAATGGGCTGGCATTCGTTTTTGCAAAAAAATCGTATCCCCTTTGCTAGTATGGAAGCAAAAAACCTTACGAACATAATATTTAAAGAAATACAAGAGAAAACACTACGTGCATCTCAAGAATTAGCACAAATTTACGGTGAACCCAAATTACTGCAAGGCTACGGACGTAGAAACACCACCTTAGTTGCTGTAGCTCCTACAACCTCATCATCAGCCATTTTGGGCCAAACCTCACCCGGAATAGAACCTTTTAGCTCTAATTACTATAAGGCTGGTTTGGCAAAGGGCAATTTCATGCGTAAAAACAAATATTTAAAAGAGGTGCTAAAAGAACACGGTATAGACAATGAAGAAACTTGGCGTAGTATTATGCTAAACCACGGTAGTGTGCAGCACCTGAATGAGCTAAGCGAGAATGAAAAAGAGGTATTTAAGACTTTCAAGGAAATAAACCAATACGAGATTATACTTCAAGCTTCTATTCGTCAAAAATACATCGATCAGGCACAAAGCCTCAACATCAATATCCCTTCTAACTTGCCTGTGAAAGATGTGAACCGCCTACTAATAGATGCTTGGAAATTGGGTGTTAAAACACTCTACTATCAGCGTAGCCAAAGCGTATCTAAAGAAATGGTGACCAATTTGGTAACTTGTGTAAGTTGTGAAGCTTAGTGAGCTATGCCGTTTTTTAATCAAAAAGAGTCGTTCAAAACTGAACGGCTTTTTTTGATTAACTATGCTGGTTTTTTTGATATTGTAGCCCCACAACAGATTGCCCAACTTGGCCCGGCATGGGTGGCGAACATTTGTATATATTCAAATCTACCTTTAGTAAAAAATTGTAACGCTTTAGCACATCGGCCATAATATCTTTAGCAACACTTTCTAATAATTTTTGGGGAATGGCCATTCGTGTTCTCAAAATTTCGTTTAATTCTTCGTAGTTTACTGTTTGATCAAGGCATTCTCTTTCCCCATAGGGAGTGAAGCATAACTCCAAATCAATTATAAAATCAGATCCAATTAACTGTTCTTCTGGATAATATCCATGAAAAGCATAAAACTTAACTCCTTTTAACCCTACCTTTTGTATAAACATCTTAGTATAAATAATTCAGCACAATATTAGTTAATTATTTATTGAAATCTTGTGTTTTTGCTACCTTTGAACACAGACCAGTTAACCAGATTAATGCTATGAACAAATCTTTAAAACAAGATCTTTACGAATCACCAGACTACTACCTACTTGATGAATTATTGAGCGAAGAACACCGATTAATTCGGGACACAGCCAGAGAATGGGTAAAAAGAGAAGTAAGTCCCATTATCGAGTCTTATGCCCAAAAAGCCGAATTTCCGAAACATTTGCTTAAAGGACTTGCCGAAATTGGTGCTTTTGGACCTACTATTCCTCAAGCTTACGGCGGTGCCGGACTAGACTATACGGCTTATGGTATTTTGATGCAAGAAATAGAGCGGGGCGATTCGGGAATCCGATCAACTGCTTCTGTACAGGGCTCCTTGGTGATGTACCCTATATACGCCTACGGCAGCGAAGAACAAAAGCAAAAATACCTACCCAAATTGGCCAGCGGCGAAATAATGGGCTGTTTTGGACTTACCGAACCCGATCACGGCTCCAACCCAGGCGGGATGGTGAGCAATATCAAAGACAAAGGTGATTATTACTTATTAAACGGTGCAAAGATGTGGATTTCTAACGCACCCTTTGCAGATATTGCCGTAGTATGGGCTAAAGATGAAGAAGGAAAAGTAAGAGGAATGATTTTGGAACGTGGTATGGAAGGCTTTAGCACTCCTGAAACGCATAATAAATGGAGTTTGCGAGCATCGGCAACTGGCGAGTTGGTATTTGATAATGTAAAAGTGCCAAAAGCAAACCTATTCCCAAATATAAGTGGATTAAAAGGCCCTTTGGGTTGTTTAAACCAAGCTCGTTATGGTATAGCTTGGGGAGCACTAGGTGCTGCAATGGATTGTTATGACACCGCTTTGCGATATGCCAAAGAAAGAATACAATTTGGCAAACCTATTGGTGCTTTTCAATTACAACAAAAAAAACTGGCCGAGATGCTTACTGAAATTACCAAAGGGCAATTGCTGGTTTGGCGCTTGGGGCAGCTTAAAAACGAAAACAGAGCTAGTGCAGAGCAAATATCAATGGCCAAAAGAAACAGTGTAGAAACTGCACTGAATGTGGCCCGTGAAGCACGGCAGATGCTCGGTGGTATGGGTATTACAGGCGATTATCCAATTATGCGACACATGATGAATCTCGAATCGGTAGTTACCTATGAGGGTACACACGATATTCATTTGCTCATAACAGGTATGGATATAACTGGGTTTAACGCCTTCAAATAGTTAACAAAAACACCAAAATCACAATAGCTCTTGCAATATTTTGTTGTAAGGGCTATTTTTTTCTATTTTTTTTGATACAAACCCCCAGATTATCGGTCTTTTCAATAGGTTTAACAAATTTTTGATTTTATATAATGATGAAAAAACATTTTATTGGATTTTTATTGCTTGGTGCTACCTTTACAGCATTAGGGCAAGATGCCTTAACTTATCAAAAGCCACCACAAGTAATGGCCGACTTACTTTTGGCAAAACCAAGCCCTAACGTGAGTATAAGCAGCAAAGGCGATTGGATGATTTTGAGCGAACGAGATCCCTACCCCAGTATTGAGGAATTGGCTATGCCCGAGTATCGTTTGGCTGGTTTACGCATCAACCCTCGAAATTTCTCTTTAAGTCGTCAAGTGTTCATCAACAACTTTAAGCTTAAAAACAATAAGAGCCAAAAACTACTAACAATAATTGGTTTACCCGAAAATTTACGGGCTAGTAACCCGGTTTGGAGTCCGCAAGAAAGCAAGTTTGCATTTACACATACTTCTGCCAATCGTGTTGATCTTTATGTAGTGGACTTGCAAACTGCTAAAGCCCAAAAAATCAATAAAAAAGCATTAAACACCGTTATGGGGCAGAATATTTTTTGGGTAAACGAACAAACTTTGCTTTATACTGTAGCACCACAAAGTGCAGCAATGGCTCCAAAAGCTCCATTAGCACCTATTGGTCCAAATGTTCAAGAGAATTTGGGAAAAATAGCACCTAGCAGAACCAACCAAGATATGTTGCGTAGTGCCTTTGACGAAAAAATGTTTGAATTTTTGGCCACCTCGCAATTGGTACAAAATAAAGCAGGCTTGGAAAGTCCTATTGCTAGCCCTGCAATTTACAACAGTATCAGCTTATCACCAAATACACAATATTTGATGGTTAAAACGGTTAAAAAACCTTTTTCCTATATGACTGGAGTTTATGGCTTTCCATCTACACAGAAAATAATCAATCGACAAGGTAAAACGGTTAAAGTATTGGCCGAATTACCATCTGCAGAAGGCCGACCTTTGGGTTTAGACAATGTACAAAACGTAGCCCGAGCATTCGATTGGCGCAATGATATGCCGGCAACCGTAATTTGGGTCGAAGCGTTGGATAGTGGTTTGGTGAAAAACAAAGTTCCGTATCGTGATGTAGTTTTTAGTCTTGATGCTCCTTTTTTGGGAAAAGCAAAAGAATTGGTTAAAACAGTGATGCGCTACAGCGGTATTAGCTGGGGCAATGTCAATTTTGCGTTATTAAGTGAATCATCAAGGGTAACATCGCGAAGTAAAATATATGCTTTAAACCCTGAAAATGGACAAAAAGATTTACTTTTTGATCTAAAAACAAACGATGCTTATCGTAATCCGGGTAACCCCATAAGCGTTAAAAACCAATATAATCAATACGTTGTATATACAGGTAAAAACAATGATCAGCTCTTGCTCAACAACACAACAGGAGCATCGGCAGAAGGCGACAGACCCTTTTTGGCAACTTTTGATATTGCTAGTAAGCAATCGGAAATAGTGTGGCGTAGTCCTAAAGGCTATTTTGAATATGTGCAGCAAATCATTGACCCTGTAAAACTTAGTTTTATTAGCCGCAGAGAGAGTAAAACCGAAGTGCCCAATTATTTCTTGAAAAATTTGGTATTGCGTATAGCCGACCAACAACTTACTCATTTTAATAATCCGTATAAGGCATTAGAAGGTGTAAGCAAACAAAAAATAAGTTATTTGCGAAGTGATAGTGTAACACTTACAGGCGATTTGTACCTGCCCAAAGGCTATGACAAACACAAAGATGGGCCTTTGCCTGTGTTGATATGGGCTTATCCTCGCGAGTACACTAATGCTGCTAGTGCCGCTCAAGTTAGAGGCTCTGAAGATAAATTTACGACTTTGAATTACGGTAGCCCAATTTATTACGTTACCCAAGGCTATGCTATTTTAGACAATGCCGAAATGCCAATTGTAGCACACAAAGGCAAAAAGCCTAATGATAATTTTGTTGAGCAACTGACCCTCAACGCAAAGGCAGCCATCAATAAATTAGCCGAAATGGGAGTTGGCGACAGTAGTCGTGTTGCTATTGGTGGACACAGCTACGGAGCATTTATGACGGCTAATCTTTTAGCACACACCAATTTGTTTAAAGCTGGTATAGCACGAAGTGGGGCCTACAATCGTACACTAACACCTTTTGGTTTTCAGAATGAAGCACGAACCTATTGGCAAGCTCCAAAACTGTATTACGAGATGAGCCCGTTTAGCTATGCCGACAAAATAAAAACTCCTTTATTACTCATACACGGCGAACTTGATGATAATCAAGGTACTTTTCCAATAAATAGCGACCGTTTGTTTAATGCCATAAAAGGACATGGTGGCACTAGCCGATTGGTATTTTTACCTTATGAAGCACATGGTTATAAGGCCAAAGAGAATTTATTGCACCTTATTTGGGAAACCAACACTTGGTTAGACACCTATGTGAAGAAGGCCAAAAAATAGAATTTCTATCAACAACAAAAAAGAGCCATCAACATTTGGTGGCTCTTTTTTTTGTAAAATGTTTTCTGGTGTTCCCGGCGGGAGTCGAACCCACATCATCAGAACCGGAATCTGACATTCTATCCATTGAACTACGGAAACAAATTTCGGCAAATATATAAGTTATCCTTTGAATTTACAGCCCTACACAAAAATAAGTTTGCCTCTACGTTAACTACTTTTTTTCTGCTAAGTATTTCTGCCAAGCTAAATATCCCCCTTTTAAGTTTCTTACCTTTTTGTAGCCCAAAGCTTTAAGTTTTTGTACGGCCAAAGCCCCTCTGCGTCCACTTTTGCAATAAACATATATCGGTTTTGAAGCATCTAGCTTTTGAGCCAGCGTGTTAAAATCATCTTTTTGAACATCTAAATTCTTGGCTTGCTCCAAATGACCCTCAGAAAATTCTTTATTGGTGCGCACATCTAGCAATTGTACAGTTCTAGCCATTTTTCGCTCCAATTTTTTTGGCGAAATTTCTTTTACCTCTTGCTGTGGTTCTTGAGCCTTTAGAGAATTGGCACTAATTGCAATACTGCTTAAAAAACAGATAATTAGTGTTAAGAGATTTATATTCTTTTTCATTTCTTTCGATTAATAATGAAACCGTTATCAATTTTATCGAAGCCTACAGCAGGGTAATAATTCATTGCTCTCGATGCCGACAACAAAATTAAACTGGTTTGTTCCCCTATTTCTTCACGAGTTAGTGCAATTAGTTTTTTGCCGATTCCACTTTTTTGAAATTCAGCCTTTACCGCCAAGTCAGATAAATAGCAACAATAACAGAAATCTGTTAGTGAACGAGCTACACCTACCAATTCACTATCGTGCCAAGCACTTATTATCAAATTAGCATGTTGATACATTTTTTCAATACGTTCGCTATCATCGCAAGGGCGAACCAAACCAGCACTTTGATACAAGCTTATAATGCTGTTGACTGGTGGTATGAAACCTGTTTTGTAAGTAATCTCCATCTATTATTCATTTCGCCCAATTAAGGTAAGGCTTTTTTTATGAATTATCTCAACTATCAAAAGTTAATTTGCAGTTTATTGACAATCATCAACTCTTAAAAATGCCTAGTTTTTGTGTAATATCATACGTAAAAGGCTATATTCGCAAGGTAAATCAAATTAAAACAGCATGCTTCGTATTGGAATAACCGGTGGTATAGGAAGTGGTAAGTCTATTGTATGCCGCATTTTTGAGACACTTGGCATACCTGTATTTTATGCTGATGACCAAGCCAAAAGCATTATGACTATCGATCCGATTTTGATAGATGCTATTAAGCAAAATTTTGGCGAAAAAAGCTATTTTAATGACGGAACACTAAACAGAAAGTACCTAGCCGATATTGTTTTTAATGATAAAACGCAATTAGACCGCCTCAATAACTTGGTTCACCCGGCAGTACAAAGAGCATTTGAAAACTGGCAAAGCCAACTGCCGAAAAATTTGCCTTATTGTTTAAAAGAAGCTGCTTTGCTGTTTGAAAGCGGATCCTACCAACATTGCGATTACAACTTAATGGTTTGTGCACCTTTACAGCTCAGAATAGACCGGGTGAAGAAACGCGATGGACTATCAGAAGAACAAGTACTAGCACGAATGGAAAAACAATGGAGTGATGAAAAGAAATCTGCTTACGCCGATTATTTTATACAAAATGATGGACAACATTCGCTGATACAGCATGTTTGGGATTTTCATCAACGTTGGAGCAAGGGTATAAACTAAAACTGTGATTAGACAAGATTTTCTTCAACTAACAGATAATGGGCTTTATTGTCCCTACGGCGATTTTTATCTGGACCCACAAAAACCAGTAGCACAAGCGGTGATAAGCCACGCCCATGCCGACCATGCTGTGCGGGGTAATCATACCGTTTTTTGTACCAAGGCCACACAACAATTTATGCTGTATCGCTACAAAAAACAAGCAGCGCAAAAATTTGAAATTAAAGATTTTGGAGCAGTTTTTTCGATTAAATCGGTACAGATTAGATTTTTGCCCGCTGGACACATGTTAGGCTCGGCTATGGTAGAGATGCGTTATGACGGTGCTTGCTATCTGTACACGGGCGATTATAAACTACAATCCGACAGTACCTGCGAGCCCATCGAACTAGTAAAAGCCGATGTACTGATAACCGAAAGCACTTTTGCTAATCCCAACATCAAGCATCCTTTGGTTGAGCTTGAAATGAAAAAACTTAACCAAATAGAGAGTAATATTATGCTAGGCGGCTATGCACTTGGAAAATGTCAAAGATTAATCAAGTTATTGAACGAATATTGCCCAGATAAGAAAATTTTGGTGCATCAAAATATTTTAGCCCTCAATCGTTTGTATGAACAAATGGGAGTAACGATTGGAAATTATCAGGCCTATGACCGCAAACTGATGAAACAACAAAATAAAGGTTTGGTGTATATGGTTCCTCCTTTAGTTTTCAATAATTACAGAAGAGCAGTTAACGTAATTAGGGTATTTGCCTCGGGCTGGGAACGTTTGCAAGAAAAAGGAAGTGTGGCTTTGTATATTTCCGATCATGTAGATTGGGATGATATTTTAAGAACGGTTGAAAAGGTTACACCTCAAGAAATATGGACTTTGCACGGTAATGGAGAACACCTGAAAACTTATTTTGAAAACAGCATAAGAGTAAAACTTTTAAATGCATGAAAATCGGAGAGGATTTTTACTTTAATGAAGCCGGACTGATGGTATTTACAGAAAATTATCACTTAAAAAGAGGGTATTGCTGTAAAAATAAATGTAAACACTGCCCTTGGCAAAATGTGAAAAATAGAAAAAAGAGCCAGCCAGCAAAAAATTAACACTTAAAACACTAAAATTTTCTAATTTCAGCTGTTATGGAAAATTGGAAAGAAAATTTACACCAGATCATTTTTAAATCAAATACTAAAAAAGGAAAGCTTTTTGATATTATTTTGTTAATAACCATTTTGTGCAGTGTATTGATAATTCTTTTGGACAGCGTAAAAGCTATCCATGCACAATATGGCAGCCTATTGTTCATTGCTGAGTGGCTATTTACCCTGTTATTTAGTATCGAGTACATTTTTAGAGTTTGGGTCTCTAAACGTAAGTTGAAATATGTATTCAGTTTTTTCGGACTGATAGATTTGCTCTCAATATTACCCGCCTACCTTAGCGTGATAAATGCCAGTTACCAGTTTTTATTGGTGTTGCGATCTTTACGTCTCTTACGGATTTTCAAGATTTTTCAGCTTAGCAGGTTTTTAAATGCCGGGCAACACATTACTCAGGCTCTTTACAACAGCTACCGAAAAATTTTGATTTTCATGCTATTTATTGTGTTGTTGGTAATTATTGTAGGGTCGGTAATGTATATTGTAGAAGAAAACTCACCCGGTTTTGAGAGTATTCCGGCTGCAATATATTGGGCGGTGGTTACCATTACAACAGTAGGCTATGGCGATGTTTCGCCTCAAACTGCTCTTGGTCAGTTTCTTTCTATGTTGGTAATGCTTTGTGGTTATAGTATTATTGCCGTACCTACGGGGATAGTAACTTCTGAGATGGCTAAAAGCTTAGGCAAACAAAATACCCTGACACTTTGTAAACGATGCGGGCATGGTGGACACAGAAAAGATGCCCGATATTGTTATTGCTGTGCCGAAAAACTAGAAGAAGACTAGCCTTTAGCGTAAATTAAACAAATCATCCACTCCTAAAAGCTTTTTGGAAGTAAAGCCTTCGCCATACTCTGCGCCTATACTTTTTCCTAATTCTCTGGCACGGGCAATTACGGCCTGCAGAAAAGCCGGATTAGAAATATAAGTTTGTGGCTCATTGGCATCCGTATTGTCAAACTGTGTTTTAAAAGCTCTTATAGCTTCAATTTTTCTTTCCATTTGGGCTGTAATATCTACAATGATATCGGGTTGGATGTACATGTCTTGTATGTAAGATAAAACTAGCCGAGGTCGCCAAGCGGCTTGTTGCTGTCCGTCTAATTGTGTTTCAATGCGACGCAATCCGGAGAGGAACAGCGCATCATTAGCTAAGTCGCAAGCTCTACCATGATCCGGGTGACGGTCGTAAAGTGCATTGGTTAAAACAATTTCGGGTTGGTATTTACGGATTACACGTATTAGCTTCAACACATTTTCTTCATTATTTTGAAAGAAACCATCACGCATCAATAAATTTTCACGAGCATGTAAACCTAAAATTGCTGTTGCAGCTTTTGATTCGGCATCGCGAGTTTCGGCTGTACCACGTGTACCCAATTCTCCCCGAGTAAAATCTATAATACCTACTTTTTTACCTTGCTCTACGTATTTGAGTAATGTGCCTGAACAACCCAACTCAGCATCATCTGGATGTACGGCTAATGCCAAAATATCTAATTTCATATATGTATGTTTAAATAGCTTCGTTCAACAATCGGCTAATCTTTTTCTTTACTTTAGCTGAACTGGGCTTGGTAAAGGGATAAAAAAACTCAACCAACTCCCCTCTCCTGTTAATCAAGTATTTATGAAAGTTCCATCGTGGTGTTGAGTTTAATTTACCATTCAGTTTTTTATCAGCCAAGAACTTAAACAAAGGGTGCGCAAGATGGCCACGTACCAGAGTTTTCTCAAAAATAGGGAAAAGAACATTGTATTTATTGAGGCAAAATTCACTGATTTCTTGCCCATTTAAAGGCTCTTGTCTGCCAAAATCATTTGACGGAAATGCTAATACTTCAAAACCTGCGGGTGAAAATTCTTCCCATATTTGCTGAAGTTCCTGGTATTGCGGTGTAAAACCACAAGACGAGGCTGTGTTTACAATCAATAAAACTTTGTTACTAAAATCAGCTAATGATTTTTCTACTCCGTTAACCAGTTTTGCACTAAATTGATAAATATTTGGAACTGTACTTGTTGTCATCTGTTATGGATAATAGCCCGAACTTCTAATTATTGATTCGATATCTCGGTCAATTGCAGCATCGTAAGTACTTTTAAGGTTGTGCCCTACAACCCTAGCTATCAATTGGTACGAAAATGCAGCAAACTTACCTTTGGTTTCTTTAATGATATCATAAGTAGATTTATTCAACTCCCTATCAATCAATTTGGTGAGTATTTGTCCTTGAGTAATAGTAAGTTCCTTAATCTCTTGGTTGAACATTTTTTTTATTTCCTCATCACATTCTTTTACCAATCTTTTTTGTTCTTTTTTATCGGCAACCAAAGCCAAATCTCTTTCTAAACGTTCGTACCGCTGTTTGGCGTACAAGGCGTAGGGCATAACTTTTAGCACATTGTACCGTAAACGGTTGTAGGCTGCTTGGTCTTGAGGGCTTTTCCAAGTTCTTTTCCCGTATATAATTACTTCGGGTAGGCTAATCCAAGGTATCATATAGCCATTGTCATTTGTGGCTGCTACACGAATGGTATCATTCTTTCCCAATTTTGGCCATATTACTTTTGCAGTGCTGTCTTGGGCTTTCGAGCTAGTTATCGAAAACATGACAATTACCCACCATAAAAGCCAACAAAATTTCATAAATTTATCGCTAGTCAAAGTTACGGCTATTTTTAAATATTGGTCTATAAGCTCAACTCTTATAAATTAAAAATAGCCATTTTTTACTCAAAAATAGCATTTTGAATGAAAAATAATTAGGTTTGGGTAAAAATGAGGCAATCCATCAGATTAAGAGAAGTACCCTATGAAAAACAATGTTGAAATAGATTTAGAGGCCGAAAAAAAAGAAATACTAAAAAGATACCGTGCCTTATTGCGAGCATGCAAATCAACCTTACAAAAGGGCGATAAAAAAGAAATTCGTAAAGCATTTGATTTGGCTTTGGAGAGCCATAAAGACATGCGACGCAAATCGGGCGAACCCTATATCTACCATCCTATTGCTGTTGCACAAATTGCTGCCGAAGAAATTGGCTTAGGTACTACTTCTATTGTTTGTGCTTTACTGCATGATGTGGTAGAAGATACCGAGCTGACTTTAGATGATATAGAAAGAGAATTTGGCAAAAAAGCTGCTAAGATTATTGACGGTCTTACTAAGATATCAGGTGTTTTCGATTATAATTCATCTCTACAAGCCGAGAATTTTAGAAAAATGTTACTCACCTTGGCTGATGATGTAAGGGTGATACTTATAAAACTGGCTGACCGACTGCATAATATGCGCACTATGGATTTTATGCCAAGGCATAAACAACTCAAAATTGCATCCGAAACCATCTATCTATATGCTCCTCTTGCCCATCGTTTGGGTTTGTATGCCATCAAATCTGAGCTGGAAGATCTTTCGATGAAATACCTCGAGCCAGACACCTATAAATACATAGCAACTCAACTTAATGAGAAAAAGGCAGAGCGCAACGCTTTCATAAAAGCTTTTGTTGAGCCTATTAACGAAATATTGGCAGAACAAGGATTGGTTGCTAATGTGTTTGGTCGTCCCAAATCCATCCATTCCATCTGGAATAAAATGAAAAAGAAAAACATCCCTTTTGAGGAAGTTTATGATTTATTTGCTATTCGGATAATTTTGGACAGTACTCCCGATCGTGAAAAAGCCGATTGTTGGAAGGCCTATTCTATTGTAACCGATTTGTATCGTCCCAACCCCGATCGTTTACGCGACTGGGTTTCATCGCCAAAAGCCAATGGTTACGAGTCGTTGCACACCACCGTAATGGGACCAAAAGGACAATGGGTTGAAGTACAAATACGTACCCAACGCATGAACGAAATTGCCGAAAAAGGATTTGCTGCTCACTGGAAATATAAGGAAGGCGATAGCGATAGTGGTTTAGATCAATGGATACAAAAAGTACGAGAGATGTTGAGCAATCCCGAATCGAATGCTTTAGACTTTTTGGACGATTTTAAAATGAATCTCTTCTCGGATGAGATTTTTATATTTACGCCAAAGGGTGCTTTACTACAATTGCCCTTAGGTGCCACAGCTCTTGATTTTGCTTTTGAGATACATACTGACGTGGGAGCCAAATGTATCGGTGCTAAGGTTAATCATAAATTAGTACCCATATCGCACAAGTTGCAAAACGGCGATCAGGTAGAGATCATTACCTCTGCCAAACAAAGTCCGAAAGAAGATTGGTTGAATATAGTTGTTACAGCTAAAGCCAAAAGCAAAATCAAATCATCGCTAAAAGAAGAAAAGCGGAAAATTGCTGAAGAGGGGAAAGAAATACTAGAAAGAAAACTCAAAGCACTAAAAATTACCTACAACACCGACAACCTCAACAAGCTAAGTTATTTTTTCAAGCTAGCTTCTACACAAGATCTTTTCATTGCCGTAGCACAAGGTGATATAGAGCAAAAGCATTTAAAAGAATATGCCACTAGCGAGAAAGAAATAGAGAGCAGAGTTAACGAAAGAATATCTGACAACGATAAAATCAATACACTGCTCAAGAAGGTAAAAAATCCCGAATCGGATGAACTGTTGATTGGTGAGGATCTTCAAAAAATAGACTACAATTTGGCCAATTGTTGTAATCCTATACCCGGTGATGACGTTTTTGGCTTTGTTACAGTTAACGAGGGTATCAAAATACATCGTACCAATTGCCCTAACGCTGCACAACTGATGGCCAACTATGGTTATAGAATTGTTAAAGCAAAATGGAACAAACATCAAGAATTGAGTTTCTTGACCGGTTTACGTATTACCGGTATAGACGATGTGGGTCTCATTAATAACATTACAAAGGTAATTTCTAATGATTTTAAAGTAAATATTCGCTCTATTACGGTGGATACTAACGACGGTATTTTTGAAGGAAGCATTAAAGTTTTTGTAAATGATAAGGAACAATTGGACCAATTGATGAAGCTACTTTTAGAAGTAAACGGTGTTACCGGGGTGACACGTTTTGATGACTAATAATTTGAACAAATTTTAGATTGAACAAGTATACCAAGCAATACATAAAATTTGAACAACAAATTACCTAAATTACATAGATAATACTCGATAAATTTTCTTTCTCTCTAATCATTTTAATACCTTTGACCATAAGTTTACTACTATGTCCGAACAGAACACCAACGATTTGGTAAGAAAGATTTTTGAAGCTTACCTGGAGAGCAAAAGCCTAAGAAAAACACCAGAAAGGTTTGCTATTTTGGAAGAAATCTATTCTCGTGATGACCACTTCGATGTTGAGACTCTCTACATCCACATGAAAAATCAAAAATATCGTGTAAGTAGAGCCACGGTTTACAACACTTTGGAGTTATTGGTATCATGTGATTTGGTAACCAAACATCAGTTTGGAAAAAATATTGCCCAATTCGAAAAATCTTACGGATATCATCAACACGATCACGTAATTTGTATAGACTGTGGAAAAGTAGTGGAGTTTTGTGACCCCCGAATTGGCCAAATACAAAGCATGGTGGGTGATTTGTTGAAATTTCAGATAAAACACCATTCTTTAAACTTGTACGGGGTATGCTTTGACTGTAGTGCCGCTGCTGCTATTAAAAACAAAACAAATCAATAAATATATTCTTTTAACATAAAATAATGACCAAAGTAGATGTACTTTTAGGCCTGCAATGGGGCGACGAAGGAAAAGGTAAGATTGTTGACGTTTTCAGTCCTAAGTATGATTTGATAGCTCGTTTTCAAGGTGGTCCCAATGCTGGCCACACTTTAGAATTTGACGGTAAGAAATTTGTATTGAACACCATCCCCTCGGGTATCTTTAACGAGAAGACCATGAACCTTATTGGTAACGGTGTGGTGATAGATCCCATAATCTTAAAAAGAGAATTAGACAATTTGCGTGCAGCAGGACATGACCCCGTAGCACAAGGCAAATTGGTATTGGCTCGTAAAGCACATCTGATACTACCAAGCCACCAATTGCTCGATGCTGCTAACGAACAAAAGATGGGTGCAGGCAAAATAGGTTCTACCTTAAAAGGCATTGGCCCTACCTATATGGACAAAACCGGGCGCAATGGCATTCGTGTAGGTGATACTACCCTCCCCGATTTTAAAGAACGTTACAACAAACTGGTGCAAAAGCACAAAGAAATACTCTCACACTATGAGTTTGAGTACGATTTAGAAGAAAAGGAAAAAGCCTTTTTTGAAGCAGTAGAGTTTATAAAAACCATACCTCATGTAGATAGTGAACATTTTGTAAACCAGTACCTTAAAGCTGGTAAAAAAGTTTTAGCAGAAGGCGCACAAGGTACATTGCTCGATGTAGATTTCGGTTCTTATCCTTTCGTAACCTCATCCAATACAACTACGGCTGGTGCTTGTACAGGTTTGGGCATTGCACCCAACAAAATTGGTGAGGTATATGGTATTTTTAAAGCATATTGCACCCGCGTAGGCGGCGGTCCTTTCCCTACCGAATTGTTTGACGAAACCGGAGAGCAACTTAGGGCTCTAGGACACGAGTTTGGTGCTACAACTGGTCGTGCTCGTCGTTGTGGATGGATTGATATTCCTGCATTAAAATATGCCATCATGCTCAACGGTGTTACCGAGCTGATTATGATGAAAGCCGATGTTTTAGATAGTTTTGAGACTATTTACGCTTGTACCCACTATGAGCACGAAGGCAAAACGATTGATTACATGCCTTATGACATCATCACCATACAACCTAAACCAATTTTAAAAGCAATAAAAGGTTGGAAGTGTGATCTTACCCAAATAAAAAATATTGATGAGGTGCCCCAAGAGCTCAAAGAATATATTGTGTTTTTAGAAGAGCAACTGGAAGTGAAAATCAAATTTTTATCGGTAGGACCAGATAGAACTCAGACACTTCAATTATCTTAAAAAAGATTATATAAAGGAGAAAAGTCCAGCATATTTGTAATGGATTTTTCTCCTTCTAATTTCCAATCGTTTTACATTGCCTTTTTCGGGAATAACCATGCACAATGCAAACAATATTCAGACTTTCAAGCAAAAAGCTTTGAACTATGCAAATCGGTTCGAGTACTGCTGCTTGCTCGACTCGAATGACTATCCGGATGTGTACGGAAAGTACAACTATCTCTTGGCAATTGGTGCCGAAAAAATATTAACACAAAATGCCGGGCTTGCATTCGATAGATTAAAGGCACACATTGATCAGTACCATGATTGGTGTTTTGGCCTTTTTGCCTATGATTTGAAAAATGAGCTCGAACAATTAGAAAGTCGTCACCCCGATTTACTTCATTTCCCCGATTTGCACTTTTTTATACCACAACATGTAATTGCCCTTGGTGCAAATGGTATTCAAGTACTAAAAGGTGATAAGCAAATAGTTAATCAAATATGGGATTACCCCATTTCTACACAATCTCAATCCAAGCCAAGTTTAAATCTTAAAGCAAAGTTGAGCGCTCAGCAATATTTACAACGAATTGCTCAAATAAAAGCTCATATTGCACGTGGCGATATTTATGAGATGAATTTTTGCCAAGAGTTTTTTGTCGAAGATGCTGAAATTGACCCAATTGAAGTCTATAGTCGCTTAAGTCTATTATCACCTACACCTTTTTCGGCTATGCTCAAATTAGGTGATAAATACATTTTATCGGCTAGTCCCGAAAGGTTTTTAGCCAAAAAAGGTAATAAAATTATTTCACAACCTATAAAGGGTACAATCAAAAGAGGACGTGATGACAAAGATGATGAACTGCAAAAACAAAAACTGAAAAATAGCCACAAAGAACAGTCCGAAAATGTAATGATAGTAGATTTGGTACGAAATGACCTCTCTAAAGTAGCCAAAAGTGGTACCGTAAAAGTGGAAGAATTGTTTGGTATTTATACTTTTCCGCAAGTGCACCAAATGATTTCTACTATAAGTGCTGAGCTTGCACCGAATATACATCCAATTGAAGCTATTCGACAAAGCTTTCCGATGGGATCTATGACAGGAGCTCCAAAATTACGAGCCATGCAACTGATAGATGACTTAGAGGAGAGCAAAAGAGGTGCTTATTCCGGTGCTTTGGGTTATTTCTGTCCCGATGGTGATTTTGATTTCAATGTCATCATCAGAACTATCTTGTATAACCAATACACAAAATACCTCTCTTTTCAGGTGGGTAGTGCCATAACCTATGCCGCTGACGATGAGCAGGAACTAGAAGAGTGTATGGTGAAAGCAAAAGCAATGTTGACCGCATTAGCGGCTAATTATTAAAAAAACAAAATCCCGATTATAAGTTTAACCGGGATTTAGAGGTATGGTAATTATTTTCTTCAAACAGTTTACTTCGCAAATTATTTTCTTTATTTCTTTTTGACAATTATTATTTCTTATAGTACTTCAAAGCTTCGGGCAAATCCTTTTTAATTTGGGCAATACGTGTTTCGTCTGATGGGTGTGTGCTTAAAAATTCGGGTGGTTTGCCTGAGCCTTTACTTGCTTCGGACATACGTGTCCAAAAATCAATTGCTGTACTAGGATTGTAACCTGCCATAGCCATAAAAGCCAAACCCATTTTATCAGCTTCCGATTCTTGGTTGCGACTAAATTTGAGTAAAGTTAGTTGTCCACCAATACCATATAATTGATTGACAATAGATTGAGTAGCTTGTGATTTTCCGACGGTTGCTACACCTAATGCTGCACCCCCCATTTGCGCTGCCGACATTTGAGAAGCTCTTTCTGCCGAGTGTTGGGCGATAGCGTGAGCAATTTCATGGCCCATTACGGTAGCCAAACCACTTTCGGTTTTTGTAACTGGCAATATACCGGTATAGATTGCTACTTTTCCACCGGGCATACACCAAGCGTTTACTTCTTTACTATCAATAAGGTTAAACTCCCACTTATAATTAGCAATTTGACTACCGTAGCCGTTTTGGTTCATATATTGGGTTACAGCAGCAGCAATCTTTTGTCCAACACGCTTTACCATAATCGTATTGGCATTGTTACTTGCAACTACTTTTGTACTGGGGTCTTTGAGCAATTGGGCGTAACCCAATGCTGCTTCTTGTTGTAACTGACTTTCATCAATAAGACTCAACCTGCTACGACCGGTTAAGGGCACTGTTGAGCAAGACGAGATACCTACAGCCAATAAAACTAAGCCAGTCAACATTCTTTTTTTCATAAGTTTTTAGTTTTCTTTTTAAATAAATAAACTTTCGATTCTTGACCTTTCAGCAGTCTTTCGATATTTTTTTGGTGGGTTACCAATATCAAAAAACAAACACAAATACTGTAAAGCGCAAGTCCCTTTATTGGGGTCTGCAAAACAAAAATCGTACCTAAAGGGAAAGTAAACCCAGCTAATATAGAACTAAGCGAAACATAATTGGTAAGCAGCAATACGATAATAAACACACTTACACAAAGTAAAGCCGATAATGGACTTACAGCCAACACCATACCAAACAAGGTAGCCACACCTTTGCCACCTCTGAAACCAGCGAAAATAGGGAAAAGATGACCCATTACCGCAATAACCCCTAAGGCTAACTCGTAATTGACAAACTGAGCAGAGAACTTGGGACCGGTAACCGATAGGCCAATTAAATAGGCTAATTTTGTTGCTGTAAACCCTTTGGCAATATCAATCAGCATAACAATAATGCCCGGCTTTTTACCTAATACCCTAAAAGTATTGGTTGCTCCGGCATTTCCGCTTCCGTATTCTCGAACATCAACCCCATAAAAAGCCTGACCAAGCCATACGGCTGAAGGGATAGAACCCAGCAGGTACGCACAAATGATGGCCCCGATTGAATATATTGATATCATTTATACAATATTATAAAAAAAATGTGGTTTGATAAACAAGCCTCTAAAATGCTTTTAAACTAAGGTCAAGACTTTTAACCGAATGGGTAAGTGCACCCATAGATATGAAATCGACCCCACAGGCAGCATATTCTTCAACATTTTCTACTGTGATTCCTCCGGATGCTTCAGTAATAAAGCGTCCATCAATCAATTTTATGGCATCAGATAATTGTTCGGTACTAAAATTGTCGAGCATAATACGGTCAACCCCTCCTACTCTTAACACTTCCTTCAACTCGTCCAAGTTACGCACCTCTATTTCTATTTGTAGGTTTTTATGTTTCGAATGAAGATAGTTCTGTGCTTTTTTGATAGCATTTTCTATTCCACCGGCATAGTCCACATGGTTATCTTTAATTAAAATCATGTCGTAAAGTGCATAACGATGATTGACTCCTCCACCAATTCTAACCGCCCATTTCTCTAAATAGCGCATTCCTGGTGTGGTTTTACGGGTGTCGAGCACTTTGGTTTTGTAGTTTTTCAACAATCCCACAATGTGTTGTGTTTTAGTCGCAATACCGCTCATCCTTTGCATACAATTGAGCACCAACCTCTCGGCCAAAAGTATGGCTTGTACGTTACCCTCTACCACAAAGGCAATATCGCCCACTTTTACAACAGCACCATCCTTTAAGTAAACATGCATTTGCAGTTTAGGGTCTATTTGCTTAAATATTTCTTGGGCAAGCTCTACACCTGCCAATATTCCATCCTCTTTTACTATTAAACGAGCCCTGCCTTGGGCATCATTTGGTATGGTTGAGAGTGAGGTGTGGTCACCATCGCCAATGTCTTCGGCAATAGCGTTTTTTATAAATTGTTCTACGATGATTTTATCCAAAACTAGACAGATTTTGGAAACAAAAGTAACAAAAAGGCAACAATTATCTTACTAGCGTTCGGTTTCGATACGCAATTCCGTGATAAGAAATGAATTAGATATTTTTTTAAGGGTGATTGTTACCCGGTACTTCTCTGTCCGTCCACTAAGCGAGAGTACGGCTAAACGATAATTGGGATTGTTGTTTAAGCGGTGAAGCACACTCGATTTTTGAGGTGGGTTTTTCAGAAAAAAATCTTTTAAAATTTGTTCGGCCTGTGCTTTATTATAGACATCTTCTTGGTCAATCAAGATTAAATCAACAGTAGAAGCAAAGGTTTTGGCAATTTCTTTTGAGTTCCCTTGTCTAAAATGTGAGGCCAATTCATCAGCAAAATCACCCTGAATCAAGGGATTAGACTGAAATGAGATAAATGCAACAAAAAAAAGAAAGATTGTTTTCAAAATTGTTCCCTTTGTTTTGTCTTTATCACAGCTAAAACTATGCCATTTCAGCATCATTTACTAAAAATCTATGGTGAAAATGCTGTTTTAAGCCTATATTTGTACTCTGCTGCATGCAGACTACAAATGATTTACCTCTTATAAAATACAAAACTATTAATGGACACCAAAAAACTCGTTTTACTCATCTTAGACGGATGGGGCTACGGAAAGAAAGACAATTCTGATGCTGTATATTCTGCCAAAACTCCTTTTTTCGACAGTATTTTAAATAAATATCCTAATTCTAAGCTTAAAGCTTCTGGAGAAGCTGTAGGCCTACCCGATGGGCAAATGGGCAACTCAGAAGTAGGGCACATGAATTTGGGTGCTGGACGAGTAGTGTACCAAGAGCTGGGGCGAATAAATAAAGCTATTGCCGATGGAAGCTTTTTTACAAACAAGGTGCTTCTTGATGCTTTTGATTATGCTAAAACTAATAAAAAGAAGGTACACTTTATAGGTTTGCTGTCTGATGGTGGTGTTCATGCCCATATTAATCATTTAAAAGCATTGTGCGATGCTGCCCATCAACATGAACTAAGCGAGGTATTTGTACATGCTTTTATGGACGGAAGAGACACCGACCCTAATGGTGGATTGACCTATGTTGCCGATTTAGAGCAACACCTTGAAAAATCTACCGGCAAATTAGCTTCTATTATTGGACGCTATTATGCCATGGATCGGGATAATCGTTGGGAAAGAGTAAAGTTAGCTTATGATTTATTGGTACATGCCAAAGGCGAAACCTACAGCGATGCTAAAACTGCCATACAACAGTCTTATGATAATGGCGTAAGCGATGAATTCATTAAGCCTGTAGTTTTGGTTGATAAGCAAGGTGCTGCTTTAGCAAAGATAGAAGAAAATGATGTGGTAATTTGTTTCAATTTCAGAACCGATCGTGGACGCGAGATTACCCAAGCCCTTAGCCAAAAAGATTTTCCGGAGCAGCAAATGAAAAAACTGCCTCTTCATTTTGTAACTATGACGGTTTATGACGAAAGTTTTGAGGCTGTGCAAGTTATGTTTAAGAAAGATGATTTGAGCAATACCTTGGGCGAGGTACTGGCTGCTGCCGGTAAAAAACAAATTCGCATTGCTGAAACTGAAAAATATCCACACGTTACGTTTTTCTTCTCGGGTGGTCGCGAAAAAGAATTTGAAAATGAGAAACGTATCTTAATCCCGTCGCCCAAAGTAGCAACTTATGATTTACAACCCGAGATGAGTGCACAAGGAATTACTGATGCAATAGTGAAAGAACTTGAAGCACAATGGCCAGATTTTGTATGCTTAAACTTTGCAAATCCTGATATGGTTGGCCATACTGGGGTGTTTGAAGCGGTAGTAAAAGCGGTAGAAACTGCTGATCGCTGTGCTCAACAAGTTGTTGAAACAGGTATAGCTAACGGCTACTCTTTCATTATTTTAGCTGACCATGGTAATGCCGAGTACATGCTAAACGAGGATGGTTCTGTAAATACTGCACACACAACCAATTTGGTACCTTGTATTTTAATAGACAAGGACTATACTCAAATTGCAGATGGTAAATTGGGCGATATCGGTCCTACTATCTTAAAAATTCTTGGCTTAAACAAGCCCGAAGTAATGACTGGTGATTGTCTTGTATAAACAAGGGATGAAAATATTTGCTGCTTGTATTTTGGTCTTTGTGCTGTTCTCTTGTAAGCAAGAGGTGCAAACGAAGGCCAAAATTTCAAGTTCTTATTTTGATTTGAGCCAATATTTTAGTCAAGAAGCCTTAAGGTTAAATAAGCTACATCCTAAAGTTAATAAAACGGTCTTTACAAATGGCTCGGCAGAGAACAAAACTATCACTATAAAAGACTGGCAAAATGAACTAGCTATTTTCAAAGCTGCTGACATCAATAAAAGCTCGTGGGCAGGTCTTTTCAAAGAGCAAGTTGTTGGACATACTACAATCATTTCAACTTTAAGCAAGAAAATACCTGTGAAACGGATTGAGATAGAACGTATGGCTGATGGTCACATAGCTGCTGTAAAAATCTATAAATTTCAAGACAATTATCTCTATCAATCTGCTGATACATTAACCTATTTCCCGGATAGTAGCTATGAAATTAAAAATCATCAAAAAATTAGGCTATTGAAAGAGAAAGTATATCGTATTATTGGGAAGTTTTAGGTGTTCGTTTATCGTTTGTCGTTGTTCGTTTTTTGTTTTTCGTTGTTCGATTTTCGTTATTCGTTTATCGTTGGTCGATTTTCGTTATTCGTTTATCGTTGGTCGATTTTCGTTGATCGTTGGTCGTTGGTCGTCGGTCGTTTTTCGTTTGAATTATTTTATTTGAGGCTGGTAATTTGGGCTTTTACATAATCAATTAAAGACGTAATATCTTTTCGTAAGGGTTGCAGATTAAGTATTTTTTGAAAATCGGAAATTGAATTATTGAATGCGGTGAGACAGGGTTGTTTATCACTTCTTTTTTTAATTTTAAATGATTTATAAATTCCTAGATCTTTATAGGCAATACCCCTATTTTGTAGTATTTGTACGTCTTCTTCACCATTTATCTCCATAGCTTTGGTAAAATCATCAATGGCTTGATTGTAAAATGCTTCTCGGTTAGGGTTTTGCGATTCTTTAGGACTATTTGCTATGTTAAGTTGGGCTTTGCCCCGATAATAAAGAGCAGAATAATCATTATTTTTTAAGTTTAACAATTGGGTATAAGTAGTGATGGCTTTATCAAAATCACCACATTGAAAATAAGAATAGCCAAGCATCTTTAGTACGTTAGAATTATTGGGATTTTTATTCTCAGCTTTTTCCAAATGGTAAACAGCATTTTTAAAATCACCTTTCATCCAAGCTTGTGCTCCTGCTTTCTCAAAATTAGACTGGGCAGAAACCGATAGCCCACCGAGTGTAAAAACTCCAACAACAACTGCTTTTGTCGTAAATTTCATTTATGTACTAGTTATATTTAGGTTCTAGGTTTTTATCTCTATTGGTCTTTTCAACAACAATAATAACGAAAGAATACAAAAAAAATGTTTTTAACCTGTTAATAAATGCTAAAAAAATGTCAATTCAAAAATTGGCATAAGAGTTGAATTATCTGTCTATCTTATAAAAATTGATAAAATTGTTGGCAAACTGTCAGTTTGTCGGCTTTGAACATAAAAAAACAGTTAAATGAGTAATCCTGAAACGTTTGATATTTCAACACTTCCTATTATAATTGACGAGGACACCGAATTTTTCCCTTTATTAACCTCACAAGACGAAGAGAACATGAATGCGTCAGAAATTCCTGAAATACTATCTATTTTACCTTTACGCAATACGGTTTTGTTTCCGGGTGTAGTTATACCGATAACTGTAGGTCGCGATAAATCTATTCGCCTTATTAAAGAAGCTTATAAAAGCAATCGTATTATTGGAGTGGTTAGTCAAAAAGATGTTTCTATTGAAGACCCAAATTTTAGCCAATTACATAGTGTTGGAACGGTTGCTCAAATCATTAAGATGTTGCAAATGCCTGATGGCAATACTACCGTAATTATACAAGGTAAACAACGTTTTCAATTGGTTGAACCCGTGCAACATGAGCCTTTTATCAAAGCAATTGTTGCCAAGTTTTCAGAAAGTAAATTTCGTGACGACAAAAGTTTCAAAAATTTGGTAGCTGCTATCAAAGAAATGTCTTCACAAATCATCCAGTTATCGCCCAATATACCTAGTGAGGCTGGCATTGCCTTACGAAATATTGAAAGTACCTCGTTTCTGATTAATTTCATTTCTTCTAACATGAATGCCGAAATGGCAGAAAAACAAAAAATGTTGGAAATGGACAATCTACGTAAGCGTGCCGAGAAGGTGATGGAATTACTGACCGTAGAACTGCAAATGCTTGAGCTAAAAAATCAGATACAAACCAAGGTGCGTACTGATATGGACAAGCAACAGCGTGATTACTATTTGAATCAGCAGTTAAAAACCATACAAGAAGAGCTGGGCAACTCTAGCGAACTAGAAATTGAAGATCTGAGAAACAGAGCTCAAGCCAAAAAATGGAGCAAAGCTACTGCCGAACATTTCGACAAAGAGCTGGAGAAATTGAGTAGAATGAACCCTTCTGCTCCAGATTATTCAGTGCAAATCAATTACTTGGAGTTATTACTTGAGCTACCTTGGGGCGAGTTTACCAAAGACAATTTTGATCTTAAAAGAGCCGAAAAGATATTGAACAAAGATCATTTCGGGTTAGAAAAGGTGAAACAGCGCATCATCGAGTATTTGGCTGTGTTGAAACTGAAGAAAGACATGAAAGCCCCTATTTTATGTTTAGTGGGCCCTCCAGGAGTAGGTAAAACTTCATTGGGCAAGTCAATAGCTAAGGCACTTAACCGTAAATACGTTAGAATGGCCTTGGGTGGAGTACGTGATGAGGCCGAAATTAGAGGACATCGTAAAACCTATATAGGAGCCATGCCCGGACGTATTATCCAGTCTATTAAAAAAGCAGGCTCTGACAACCCTGTTTTTGTTTTGGACGAAATTGACAAGGTAGGTTCAGATTTTAGAGGCGATCCATCTTCAGCCCTGCTAGAGGTACTAGACCCCGAACAAAACAATGCTTTCAACGATCATTATGTAGAGGTTGACTACGATCTTTCCAACATTTTGTTTATTGCTACGGCCAATTCTTTGAGTAGTATTCAACCGGCCTTGTTAGACCGAATGGAGATTATTGAAGTAAACGGATACACCATAGAAGAGAAAATAGAGATTGCCAAAAAGTACTTATTACCCAAACAATTAGAAGCGCACGGTTTACAGTCAAAAGAACTGATTCTAAAAAACAATATTCTCGAAAAAGTGGTTGATGAGTACACCCGCGAAAGTGGAGTACGAGGCTTGGAGAAAAAAATTGGCGCCTTGGTGCGTGGTATAGCTACAAAAATTGCAACCGAACAAGCTTACAACAAGACTCTAAACGCCGATGATGTTGAACAAGTACTAGGCACTCCCCTATTTGACAAAGATGCTTATGAAGGCAATGAAGTAGCTGGGGTAGTTACAGGTTTGGCTTGGACACAAGTTGGCGGCGATATACTTTTTATTGAGGCTAGCCTAAGCCCAGGTAAAGGCAAATTAACCCTAACCGGAAACTTAGGCGATGTGATGAAAGAATCGGCAGTAATTGCCTTAGCCTATTTACGTACCCATGCCGAAAATTTTGGCATTGATTACGACTTGTTTGATAATTTTGATGTGCATATTCACGTACCAGCCGGGGCAACTCCAAAAGATGGCCCATCGGCAGGTATTACCATGCTTACCGCACTTACATCTGCTTTTACTCAACGCAAGGTGAAACAACATTTGGCTATGACCGGCGAAATTACCTTGCGAGGCAAAGTATTGCCTGTAGGTGGTATAAAAGAGAAAATTTTAGCTGCTAAGCGTGCAAACATCAAAGAGATTATTCTTTGCAAAACCAATAAAAAGGATATTTTAGACATCAACGAAAACTATATCAAAGATTTGAACTTTCATTATGTAACGGATATGGAAGAAGTGATTAACTTGGCCTTGCTGAAAGAGAAAGTTAAAAAACCACTATCTTTAAGTGTTAGAAAGAAGACAACAGAAATATAGCATCTTGATGAATTTTTCTAAAATCCGCTACACAGGCATAACGCTATTGCTCATGCTACTAGGTTTTCACCCATCAAGGGCACAGCATAGGCATGAGCTAGCCGTTCGGAGCGACAACGATGCATATCTTTGGTACGGACAAGATCGCTACTATACCAACGGTTTGTTTCTCAATTATCGGTTTTCACCTGCAAAAAATACCAAAGGGTCGGCCTTAAAAAGTCGAATTTTTTCTTTAGAACTTGGACAGAAAATTTACAATCCACGCTCGGGTTATAGCCCCGATCCTTTTTACCACGACCGACCTTTTGCTGCTTATCTTTATGGTGCAATTGGCAGCACTTTATTTTATAAGAACGAAAGTTTGCTCCGCCTAAACCTTGATGCAGGCATACTTGGCCCCAAAGCTTTGGGTAAAGAAGCACAAACGCTATTGCACAAACTGGTAGGCTTTTATGAAATTGCAGGATGGGAATATCAAATTGGCTCGGCAGTAGGTATAAATTTTAAAGCAGATTATGCAAGATTGCTCTACCGGGATGAAGACCAACATAGCGAATTAAGTTTAGAAAGCCAAATAGCCCTAGGCACTATTTATGACTTTGCTGGTTTAGGAATTTTATTTAGGTTAGGTAGTCCAAAGCAACTTAGCGAAAGTAGCTATTACCACGGTAATTTGGGACTAAAACAAGCTAACCAAAAAAAAGAGGTTTATTTCTATGCTAAGCCCCAGTTAAAATATGTTTTGTATGATGCTAGTTTTGAGGGAAGCCTCTTTGAGCAGAATAGTCCAATTACTTTTGCACCAAAGCCACTTGTGTTTTCGCAACAGTTGGGTTTCAACTACAGCAGCCAACGATTTACGATAGATTACAGCATGGTTTTCTTGTCAAAAGAACTTAAAAGTAAGGCTAAGGCACATCAATACGGAAGTATAGCATTGGCTTATAGGTTTTAGCAACCATTGTTTAAAACTTATCGCTGTATAACCCAATTAATGCAGCAAACTGTGTTATCTTTGCTCACGATGAGAAAAAATTTGGTAATTGCATTAGACGGCTATTCATCTTGCGGAAAAAGTACTTTGGCCAAAGCTTTGGCAAAGCTTTTAAACTTCATTTATATAGACAGTGGCGCAATGTATAGGGCTGTTACCCTATACTTTTTACGCAAGCAAATTGATTTGCAAGACCAACAGGCCGTTGATACCGCCTTGAGCCAAATAGAGCTAAATTTCAACTCCAGAGATTACCAATCACACATCACCCTAAACGGCGAAGAAGTGTCAGATGAGATTAGGCAAATGCCAGTTTCGGAAGCAGTAAGTGCCGTATCGGCCTTGAAAGCTGTACGCCAAGAAATGGTTAAACAGCAACAACGCATGGGACAGTCAAAAAATATTGTGATGGATGGACGCGACATAGGCACAGCTGTATTTCCGGATGCACAGATTAAGTTTTTTATGACAGCAGACCCCAAAGTAAGGGCCGAAAGAAGATATAAAGAAATGCAAGCCAAGGGCGATACGAACATTACACTTGAAGAAGTTTTTGAAAACTTGGCTCACCGTGATTATGCCGACACTACCCGAAAAGAAAGTCCACTTACTAGGGCTGACGATGCCATAATATTGGACAATACCGATTTGAGTGAAGAAGAGCAACTGAATTTTGCATTAGAAAAAGTACAAGCTTATCTCGATTCTGCTAAATAAAGTCTAGCTAGAAAAATTAGTCTTCTTTCATGCTTTGTTCCTAACACTATTGTGGTTTGATATAAAATTAGCATTTACAACTACTTTATTATGTTGCAGTTTTATTGAGGTAAAAGTTTGTACATAGTTGTAGGCAACTGCTGCTGTTCTTTGGAAACAATTTTTTTAACTGATGATATAGATTTCTTTTCATTCGTCTTTTAAAAATACTTAATATTACATTTTGGTATCGAAACATAAACCTATAAAAGATGAACAAGCTAATAGCCTTAATTTTCACTAGCCTGCTAGTACAAGCAACCCAAGTTACTTTTGCACAAAAAGGTTGGATAAAGCTTTTTAACGGAAAAGATTTAAAAGATTGGAACATTAAAATAGCCAAACACGATTATAATGAAAATTATGGCAACACCTTCTATGTTGAAGATAGTATGTTGAAAGTAAAATACGATGCTTACACTACTTTTGACCAGCAATACGGGCATATTTACTATAAAAAACCATTCTCACATTACTTAATTCGTGTCGAATATCGTTTTGTAGGCGAGCAGGCTAAAGGTGGCGAAGATTGGGCTATCCGAAACAGCGGAGTAATGTTGCATTGTCAAGATCCTAAAACCATATTAAAGAATCAAGATTTCCCAATTTCTGTTGAAGGGCAGTTACTTGGCGGCAACGGAAAAGACGAGAGACCAACGGGCAATGTCTGTACACCCGGAACAACTATCGAAATAAAATCGAAACTAGTGAAATCACATTGCACCAACAGTACATCAAAAACTTTTCACGGCAACCAATGGGTACGTGCAGAGTTCTTGGTTTTGGGCGATTCGCTTATCAAACATATTATCAACGGTGATACGGTATTGAGCTATACACATCCAAAAATAGGTGGTGGTAACGTAACCAACTACGACCCCCAACAAAAAATTGATGGTACAGCCTTAAAAAAAGGTTACATTTCTTTACAGAGCGAGAGCCATCCCATAGAGTTTAGATTGGTTGAACTGTATAATTTGGAACCTTATGCTAATAAATCGGCCAAACTCAACCAAGTGCTTGATAAATTGCGAAAAGAGAAATAATTAGAAGTGCTTATTTTTGGCTCGCTCTATATTAAAACAACATATAAACACCTGTTATATAAATGAAAAAGCTAAAGATATTTTATGACAATTGGTGTCCTAACTGTAGTAGCTTTTCTCATTTTGTAAAACAGCTAGATTGGTTACACCTCATCGAGCTAGAAGCACTACGTAATGACGGTGTTGAATTGCGTTACCCTTCAATAGACTATGATTTGGCTAAAAAACAAATGGCTGCTTTTGATAGTAAATGGCACTATGGTTTTGATTCGCTTTATCTAATTTTTATTCGTTTACCTCTATTTTGGTTATTTATTCCTTTCTTGTTTTTACTTAAAATTAGTCAATTAGGACAATTTATTTATCTACAATTTGCTGTAAACAGAAAAATAATTCCCTTACATTGTGATGAAAACAGTTGTAAGTTATAGTGGTAGAGAGCACCGACAGTTTGTATTAATTTTAGACAATGAAGAATTTTAAAAAATACACCCTTTTACCGGTATCGCCAGAAGAAGTTTATTTGGCCCTGACCAAAGCACCAAGCATACAATTATGGACTGGTGCAGAAGTGGTATTTGAGGAAAAGGCAGGTACCGAGTTTTCGTTATGGGATGGTGATATTGTGGGAAAAAACCTTGAGTTTGATTACGGTAAGAAAATTGTTCAACAATGGTATTTTGGAGAAGACAATGAGGAGTCTATTGTAACCATTAAACTTCATCCAGACAAAAAGGGCACTTCGCTAGAATTTGCCCAAACCAATATTCCTGACGAGGATTACGAAGATTTCACCTACGGAATTACCCATTATTATTTAGGAGGTTTGATAGATTTTTTCGAGCCAGAAGACGAAGATTAAACCTAAACTTCACTTTCTGCCAATGAAATTTCAGCTTGTAAAAGCTCTTGGGTAATATTTTTGGTATAGTCTATAATTTCTTGTTTAAACTCCTCTACCGATGCACCAGAGCGTATCTCCTCTAATCGTTTCTCCCATTGTCCGGTAAGTTCAGCTTGTGCTATCCTTTTTTCTTTTACTACTTCATATACAGATAAGCCTTTGGGTGTGGGTACTAGGTTTCTTTTTTCTCTTTGTATATAGCCTCGTGTAAGTAGTGTTTCTATTATGGCAGCTCGTGTAGCCGGTGTACCCAAGCCACTATCTTTCATAGCATAACGTAGCTCTTCGTCTTCAATTTCTTTACCACAAGTTTCCATGGTTTTCAATAATGAAGCCTCGTTATATAAAGATTTGGGCTTAGTTTGTTTTTCGAGTAATTGTTTTTCAACAATAGCCAGTAGTTCGCCTTTGGTTACTTTAGGAAGGCTGGCATTTTCTTCGTTATCATTATCTTTCTCATCTTTATCGTTGAAAACAGCCCGCCAACCGGCAGATTTAATGACCGTACCATTAGCCATAAATGTAATTCCGGCGGCAAGTGTAATTTTGGTGATTTCTTTTATACATTCTTGGTGAAAAGCTTCCAACATACGTCCAGCCACTAAATTATATATGTTTTGCAGGTCTGTGCTAAGTGTTGTAGGTTTAATACCGGTAATGAGTAAAGCATGGTGATCGGTTACTTTTTTTGCATTTACACTTCTTTTATTGAGCGTAGTTTGTTGTAATAATTCGGCTTGTTTACCAAATAAGGCATGCTCCTTCAAACTAGCAATAAGTTGAGGTACGGTTGCAAAAATATCATCACCAATGTATCGGCTACCTGTACGCGGATAAGTAACCAATTTGCTCTCGTAAAGGTTTTGCAGATAAGAAAGAGTTTGTTCTGCAGTATAGGCGTGTTTTTTGTTGGCTTCTTGTTGCAAGGAACTCAAATCGTGCAGCAATGGTGGAGCCTCCTTTCGGGGTTTGGCCTCAACTAGTAACACCTCGGCTCCAAGCGGATTGCCAGAGCCCACATCTTCTATACTTGCAAATGCAGCTTGAGCTTTTTCTTTTTCATCAAAATTATCTATCGAAATGGCTTTGAATTGTTGCTCATCCTTTTGCAACAAAATACTGAGCTGAAAATATGTTTTGGGTACAAAATTTTTAATTTCTTGGTAACGAGCACAAATCATGGCCAAGGTGGGAGTTTGTACCCTACCCAAAGAAAGAACACTTTTATTACCTGCCGATATACTTAGTGCTTGGGTAGCATTCATGCCCACCAACCAGTCTGATACCGAACGACAATGTGCCGAACTGTACAAAGTATCGTAATCGGTGCCGGGTTTTAAGTTTCTGAAACCGTCTTTGATAGCCTCATCAGTTTGTGATGAAATCCACAAGCGTTTGAAAGGTTTTTTGCATTTCAGATAGGCATAGATATAGCGAAAAATTAGCTCTCCTTCCCTCCCGGCATCGGTAGCTACTATAATTTCACTAGCCTCATCAAATAGTTTTTTTATTATATCTAACTGCTTGCGAACGCCAGGGTCTTCTACCAATCCGTCTTTGGTTTTTATTTTTCGGACGGCAAGCTTAAATTTTTGAGGCAACATGGGCAAATGCTCTTTTCGCCAGCCGTAAAAACCGTAGTCTTGTGGTGGAGCCAATTGCAACAAATGCCCAAAAGCCCAAGTAAACGAATAGCCTTTACCTTCTATATACCCGTCTTTACGAGTGTTGGCACCAAATACTTTCGCTAATTCTCTTCCAACAGATGGTTTTTCGGCAATAACAATTTTCATCAATAAATAAAAAATGAGCTTCTAATATCGCAAAAATAGATGAAAGCGGATACAACAAAATGCAGCCCCTTCTTAGCCAAAGTTTTAAATTATCCTAAGCTTTGCAAAGAAGCACCTTTTTGAAAAAAACGTTCAATTTTTTGCTCAACCTCAGCATCCACCACCAAAGGCGGCGCATGATGCGGCTTTATCCGAGCATCGATAATTAATGTGTTTAAACAACCCCAATGTTTGTGTTCAACAAAATCATCAATTCCATCAATATCGCTAGCCGGATTGCTACGTGTAAATGTAACCCACAATAAGTTATGCAGATTTTTTGCTGTAAAATCAGCATCATCACACACTACTACAAGGGCTAAACCATCTTGATTTTCATTTTTCAACTGGTATTTCAGTTGGTTTATCTCGGTCTTAGCTATTTCATAATTGCTAAATGCAGCAAGTTTTACGGCCAAAATACCCGGATGTGCTAAACGATGAGCGTAATTGGTCAGAAAATTTGTCGACAGTTGAGTGCACAATTTTCGTTTTGCTTTGCCTGCGGCAGCAAAAACCACTTTCGAGCCCGAGTTTAAACCATCACCTGAGTAGTCCAAAGTATCTATGGTGGTGTTGGTGTAGAAATGCACATCCCGTCGCCAATCTATACGCTCTAACACATGGCTCAAAAATGCACCTTCATTCTTGGTGCTCAATTGGCTGTGGTCTTCTTGTGCTGCAATAAAAAGGTATTTGGCCAAACTTAGCTGGTTTGAACCCAACACGTGGTTGGCTATGGTTAGTAACTCTTGGGGGCGGCTATCTGGCAAATAAGGTGTATAACGTTCGCTACCTATGGCAAACAACAAGGGATGCACCCCTGCAGCATCAACAGCGTTCACTTCTTTTAAACCCGGAATTTCTTGAGGTATAGCTTTTCCCGATATTTCATGAATTAGCTGGCCAAAACTGGTATCTTCTTGTGGTGGACGACCCACTACGGTAAAAGACCAAATGGCATTTTTCTTATGATAAACGTTATGTACCTTCATTAAAGGAAAAGGGTGCACCAAACTGTAATAGCCCAAATGATCGCCAAAAGGCCCTTCGTCTTTATTTTGGTAAGGGTAAACTGTTCCGGTAATAACAAAATCGGCATCGGCAGAAAGCACAAAACCCTCATCATCTCTAAAATAACGAAATCTTCTGTTGCCTAAGGCTCCGGCAAAAGTAAGTTCAGAAAGTCCTTCGGGCAAGGGCATAACTGCAGCTAAGGGATGTGCCGGTGGACTGCCTACAAAAATACTCACCTTTAGTGCTTGACCTTTAGCATTGGCTTTGGCTTGATGAATACCAATACCACGGTGCAACTGATAGTGCAAACCTATTTCTTGATCTTTCACATAGTCATTACCAGCCAATTGAATGCGGTACATACCCAAATTGGCAGAAAGTAATCCGGGTCGATCAATGTCTTCGGTAAAAACCTGAGGCATAGTAATAAAAGGCCCGCCATCCATTGGCCAGTTGACAATTTGAGGCAAAGCCGAAATACTGGTTTTCTCGAAATGTTGCCTCAACAAACTTTGTTTCATAGGCAAGGCCGAAAGTGCCGTCAAAGCAGTACCGGCATATTTAAAAGGATTTTTAAGGGCTTTTAAAGGGTCTGAACGTAAATCTACCAATTGTTTTACACTTGCCAAGCTATCTCTGAACATAAATTTAGAACGTTCTAAAGTACCAAAAAGATTGGATACTGCCGGAAACTTACTCCCTTTTATGTTCTCGAAAAGCAGAGCTGGGCCTTCTTTTTCGTACACACGAAGGTGTATAGCAGCCATTTCCAAATACGGATCAACCTCTTCTTTTATGCGTAGCAGATGACCGTGTTTCTCTAAATCGGCTACACAAGCAGCTAAACTTTTATATCCCATTACTATGCTTGTCTTTGTCGTATGGCTTCATAAATAATTATACCTGCCGCTACCGAAACGTTTAGCGATTCGATATTACCGTACATTGGAATTTTAGCTAAGCGGTCGGCAATACGCAACAAATCGTTAGATATGCCTTGGTCTTCAGAGCCCATGATGATGGCAGTGGGTACACTCAGGTCTTGTTGGTAAATGAGTTCGTCAGTTTTTTCTGTACAAGCCACTAATTGCAATCCGCAGTCTTGCAAATAAAGACAGGTTTTGTACAAACTGTTGTGTCTGCAAACCGGAATACTGAACAAAGCACCTGCAGAAGTTTTTATTGCATCGGCATTGATTTGTGCAGCATTTTTTGAAGGTACAACAATGGCATGTACACCTGCGCAGGCTGCCGTGCGTGCCATAGCTCCCATATTGCGAACATCGGTAACACTATCTAATACTAAAATTAAAGGAGTTTCTCCTTTCTCAAAGATTGTAGGAATAAGGTCTTCGATGTTTTGAAAGGTGATGGGTGAAATAACCGCAATAACACCTTGATGATTTTTGGTAGTCATGCGGTTAAGTTTTTCAACCGGCACAACACTTAGTGGTACCGTCATACCCGACAACAAAGCTTTGAGTTCGAGAAAAAGCGGTCCCGAAAGTCCTCTTTGTACATAGATGGTTTCAATGTCTCTCCCTGCTTTAATAGCTTCTACCACGGCACGGATACCAAACACAAACTCGTTGCTCTCTCTGGTTCGACCTCTCGATTTAAAATTATCCATAACAATCTTTATGCAACAAAAATAGCCAATATTAATTTTATTCTTGCTTATCCACATCAATTTGTGAACAAGTACAAAAAAGCTTTCAAACACTCAAAAATACATCGGATTAACTATCAGTTTGTTGACAATTGTTGAATAACTTATTGGCAAATGGCGGATTTTTTTTAGCTACTTTTGTGAATATGAGTACCGAAAAAGAAAGCTTCTCTAAAGCAAAAACTAATCTATCTGCACGCAAACAAAGATTAACCAATCAGGTTGCCTTGGTGGACAAAATACAACCACAAGCACCTGATTTAGAGGAAGCTGTATTGGGCGCCTTAATGTTAGAAAAGGATGCGCTATCATCGGTAATTGATATATTGAAACCCGAATTGTTTTACGACGATCGGCATTCTAAAATTTTTGAAGCCATACAACAGTTGTTTCAAAAATCAAGACCTGTAGATATCCTTACGGTTACGGCAGAACTACGGGCCATGGGTGCTTTAGAAACCATTGGTGGAGCGTATTACATCACTTACCTCACCAACAGGGTATCTTCAGCTGCCAATATCGAGTACCATGCCCGTATCATTTCGCAAAAGTACATCCAACGTGAGTTGATACGCATCTCAACCGAAATTATTAAAGATGCCTACGAGGATACCTCTGATATATTTGAACTATTGGACACTGCAGAGAAAAGCCTCTTTGATATTGCCCAAAACAATCTCCGTCGCGACACCCAAAAGATGGATGACATCATCAAGCAATCTTTAGCTGCATTGGAAGAATTAAGAGGCAAACAAGATGGTGTTACCGGTGTACCCTCGGGTTTTAGTGCATTGGATCGTATAACCGGAGGATGGCAAAACTCTGACTTAGTGATTATTGCAGCTCGACCTGCAATGGGTAAAACTGCTTTTGTTTTGAGCTGTGCCCGCAACGCCTCGGTTGATTTTCAAAAGCCTACGGTAGTTTTCTCTTTAGAGATGTCGTCGGTGCAATTGGTAAACCGCTTAATTTCTGGCGAGACCGAGATAGAGCAAGAAAAAATTAGGAAAGGCAATTTGGCCGAGTGGGAATGGCAACAGTTACACAGTAAAATTGGGCGACTTTCGGAAGCTCCCTTGCTGATAGATGACACCCCCTCACTAAATATCTTCGAGTTCAGAGCCAAATGCCGTCGACTAAAATCGCAATACGACATACAGCTTATTATTATTGACTATTTGCAATTGATGCACGGAAAAGGCGAAGGCGGCGGAAACAGGGAGCAGGAAATAGGTAGTATATCAAGAGCACTAAAATCAGTAGCTAAAGAGCTAAACGTGCCTGTTATTGCCCTCTCGCAATTGAGCCGTGCTGTAGAGAACCGCCCAGGCATAAACGGTAAAAGACCCATGCTCTCCGATTTACGTGAATCGGGTTCTATTGAACAAGATGCAGACATGGTGTTATTTTTGTATCGTCCAGAATACTACGGCATTACCGAAGATGAAACCGGTAGATCGAACATTGGTGTGGGCGAAGTAATTATTGGCAAAAACCGCCATGGAGAAACCAGTATTGTTCCCCTAAAATTTGTTGGAAAATACGTGAAGTTTGCCGATTTGGAAGAAAATTTCCTACCACAAAGCAGCTTCTCTGCCGGAAACGATTTTATGCCATCGAGCAGTTTTGATGCTGCCCCCGGCAATGTCATCATTAGGCCCTCACGAGCCAATGAAATGACTGACGAGAGCGAAGCTCCATTTTAAAAAATATTGCTAAATTAAAACTGGATTTCAATTTTTAAATCCAGTTTTTCTTATTGCTTTTTTCATAAAGTTTTCTGCTTGTTTAAAAAACCAAGTTGAAGCAAAATTTGTTCTTATATTTTGCAGATAGACCAATATTTAAATCATACAAAATCCTTTTCAATCAAAAAATATTCTAAGCCTTAATTTTAAGAATTTTATCTCACTCTTAAGCATAAGCTACTTATATTTGTGGCAGTTAAAGAAAAATTATGAACTATTTATCCGACCGCATCAACAGTCTATCTGAATCTGCTACTTTAAAAATGACCAAATTGGGGCGAGAACTAGCCGCAAAAGGTATCAACGTAATTAGCCTAAGCATAGGCGAGCCCGATTTTAACACACCAGAGCATGTTAAAAACGCTGCCAAAAAAGCCTTAGACGATAACCATACCCACTACTCGCCCGTACCTGGCTATCCTGAGCTTAGACAGGCTATTGCCAATAAACTTAAAAAAGAGAACCATCTCGATTACGATGCTTCGCAAATTGTGGTTTCTACCGGAGCTAAACAATCTTTGTCCAATGTATTATTGACCTTAATTAATCCAGGTGATGAAGTAATTATTCCTACCCCCTATTGGGTTTCTTATTCGGAGATGGTAAAATTGGCCGAAGGCGAATCGGTATTTATCAACACTAGCATTGAGAGCGATTTTAAAATCAGCCCAGAGCAATTAGAAGCTGCTATAACACCAAAAAGTAAGTTGTTCATGTTCTCATCGCCCAACAACCCTACCGGTACGGTTTACAGCAAAGACGAATTGGCTGCACTGGTAAAAGTTTTTGAGAAATATCCTCAAATTTTTATTTTATCGGATGAGATATATGAACACATCAACTTCGTAAACCAGCACGAATCAATTGCCCAGTTCGAGAGTGTTAAAGATCGGGTAATTATTGTAAACGGATTTTCAAAAGCATTTGCCATGACCGGATGGCGTTTGGGCTACATAGCAGCCAACAAAGAAATTGCCGCTGCCAATGACAAGCTGCAAGGACAAACCACATCGGGTACCAGCTCTATCTCTCAATATGCCGGTATAGCAGCCTACAACGAAGGGCTCGAATCGGTATTGGAAATGAAAAAGGTTTTTGCTCGCCGTAGGCAATTGGTTTATGATTTATTGAAGGAAATTCCCGGTGTAAAAACTAATTTGCCCGAAGGAGCTTTCTACTTCTTCCCCGAAATTAGCTCTTTCTTTGGCAAAAAAGATGAAGACGGTAACACCATCAACAACTCGTCTGACTTGGCGCTGTACCTCCTCAACGTAGGGCACGTTGCTACTGTAGGCGGTGATAGTTTTGGTAACGACAATTACATCCGTTTGTCTTATGCTACATCAGACGATAAACTGGTTGAGGCACTTAGACGTATCAAAGAGGCATTAGCCAAATTGAAATAGTATTGCCTTTTTATCAAGAAAATAAAAATGCCCGTAAACAAAATTTATGGGCATTTTTATTTTATCTGCGAGCTTTTTTTGCTTAGTTAATTCGCTCTTGAGCTGCTTGTTTAAGTAGTTTGGGATTATTTTGGCTAAAATTTTTAATTAGCTCAAATGTTTGTGGTATGGCGGTTTTAAAACGCTGAAGGGTTTCTTCGCTGATGTTCTTTTTGCTAAATGGGGTAACTTTCACATATTCCTGAATTTCTCCCGAATTTCTACCGTATTTATAATCGTAGGTCATGCGTCCTTGATCGTCAACCAGCACATTGCGATTGGTTAAATTGGCCATAGAGATATAAAACTCACTATTTTTTTGTGCATCACCATTTGGATTAAATTGATTTTGCTGTTTGAGCGCATCATACAGTTCTTTAGCAACATACTCTGCCGGGTCTATCAATTTAATATGAGGAGCCATATACTGCTGATATACTTTGCGCCCATTTTTATCTTGATAATTATAGAGCTCGGTAAAGACCTTTTGAATTTCATTTTTCAGATACGGATAATGCGTACAGCCTAATACTAAGGCCTTCAATACTTGAGGGTCTTTACTCTTTCTGATTTTCTCCATCAAACTTACTAGGTGGTAGCGCACATAGTTTTCAGCATCATTTAATTGTAGCACCGAGCAATCGTCGGTATTTTTGCTGTCACAAAGCATTTTATCTTTATCAAAATTAAAATTGTACACATCCAACAAAGCTTTATCTATTGGGAAATCTTTATGAGATAAACTAGGGCCTTTGTAGGTGGTGCTGGGTACGTGCAAATTTCGATTCAAAAACTCGGGTTCTTCATCAACAGCTTCTGCAAGTCCAAAACCACCTTGGTTAAAGATTTGCAAATTGCCCGTATAGCCCAATTCTTGAGCCATTTTTTTGATGTTTTTGCCGTATCCGTCAGAAGCTATGGTACCTACGGTAGCAAACACTCCTATTGCCCCCGACTCGTCTTTCTTAAATTGTTGTAAGGTGCCTCTTGTTCCGGCATTGATTACCCCTATAACGGGAATATTTAATCCGGTGCGAGCCATGAAAGCATCGGCCTCAGCTTGTCCGTAGGCGGTAGCTGTGTTGCAGGCTATCACAATAGCCTTAATCTTTTGTTTATCGCTATGGTAGTTGGTATCATTGGGCTTGAGGTAATATTTGTTGCCCAATAAAAATTGAATGTCTTTGACTACGTGCTCTTTCAACAAGCTGGTTTTACCTGCACTAAAATAATTACCGTAGGGCATATTGGCTTGGTCGCCCAAATAAATAAAGTTTTCTTTATTAAAATCGGCAATGCCGTCTTGTCCATTTGTATGGCTCTGGTTATTGTTTTGATCGTACCTTATCAAAGCATCCAAAACAGTAAGTCCACCAGTGCCCGAATCGAAGACCCCAATAGCCAAATCGTTTCTAGATTCTGTACCAAAATAATTATTTACGTCTATATAATAGAAACTCTTATCATTGGTTAGTATATCTTTTTCAATGGCGTAGGTTTCTCCTTTGGGGTCGAGCTGAAAGGTATCGTTAGGTTTGCCACCCTTGCAGGCTACAAATAGTGCTGTTGCAGCTACAACAATTTTCAATTGCATCATGTATATTTAGTTTTTAGTAATTACTTTTCCGGCCAATTCTCCGGTTTTATTTCCTTGTTTAATTGCCATTTTGCCGTTCACAAATACATAGTCCATTCCATCAGACAACTGTTCGGGATTGGTATAGCTGGCATTGGCTTTTAGTTTTAGCGGGTCAAACAAAATAATATCGGCAAAATAGCCTTCTTTGATAAGGCCACGCTCTTTGATGCCAAATGTTTGTGCAGTAAGCCCTGTAGCCCGATGTATGGCCCAAGACATGGACATGAGTTTGCGTTTGAACACATACTCTTCCATAATACGTGTAAATGTGGCATAGGTGCGTGGGTGCATGCCTCCACCATCAGACCCGGTCATTACCCATTTTTGCTTCATCAATTTAACCAAATCTTCTTCATTCATAGAAAAATTCATGCAAGACACGGCAATATCTTTACTCAATATTTCTAAAACGGCCTCTTCGTTGCTCATTGCCCATTGGCGGGCAATATCAAACAGATTTTTGCCGCTTATGGCTAACAACTTTTTGTTTTTGCTCATAATTACAATCCGTTTATATACCTCATCGCTTTTTGCTTGTAAAGCGTTAAGTATTCGTAATCGGCTGTCTTCATCTTTGAAACGTGCCAAGGTTTTGGTACTGCCCCCTTCTTGTGCCCAAGACGGTATTAAAGTAGCTTTTAGACTAGTCATAGAGGCAATAAAGGGATATTGACAAGCGGTAAGATCCATGCCGGCTTTTCGGGCTTTGTTTACTTTTTTAATGAGCTCATCGGCCATTCCCCAATTCTGCTCGCCAGCAATCTTTAAATGCGAAATGTGTATAGGCAAATTGGTACCTGCCCCAATTTTAATGGTTTCATCAATGCTTTCGAGTACTCTATCGCCCTCGTTACGCATGTGGGTATCGTAAACAGCACCGTATTGTGCGGCTGTTTTATATAGCGCAATCAATTCGGGTGTTTTAGAGTACATTTGTGGTAAATAGATTAAGCCGGTGCTAAAACCAATTGCACCCTCTTGCATTGCCGACACTAAGTGTGCTTTCATTTGCTCTAATTGTGCTGCGTTGGGCTGAACGTTGTTATTGTCTAAAACAGCTTTTCTGATAGGGCCAAAACCGGCATACAAAGCAAAATTGGTGCCCATGCCTATGGCATTAAACTCGGCAATTTTATCGGCAATTTTATAAGTGCCAAAACCATCGTTTCCGGCAAATACTGTGGTAACACCTTGATAGAGCCAAGGCAAAAGCTCTTGCCTTTTCCGATCTTCTACCCACCTATCGGCATGGGTATGGGTGTCTATAAAACCCGGAGCCAAATATTTTCCGCTACCATCAATAATGGTTTTTGCTGTGGGCGATGCTTTGCCTAGGTAAGCTATTCTATCGGCTACAATACCTACATTAACTTGTATCGAATCTAAACCATCACCCAAAAAAACAGTGGCGTTTTTAATTAAAAAATCAAGCTTTTGAACTGTTGTTTGTGCTTTAAGCGTTAATGCTCCATAGCAAAGTAGCGATAAAAATAAGAAGGTTCTGACTTGTCTGATTATCATATAAGGTCTATTATAAACATTTTATTTAAGAGACTACTTCTCGTTTACAATAGACCTAAAAATAATGTTTTTTTTACATTCTTTCGGGTACTCGAATTCCCAAAACAGCCATTCCTCTTTTTAACAACTCGGCACACAAGTAGCAAAGATTTAGACGCATTTGTTTGAGCTCTGCATTTTCTTCTTTAATAATTGGTGGCACCTCGTGATAAAATTTATTGAACATTTTGGCTACTTCATACAAATAATTAGCAATCAAAGCCGGACTATAGGCTTGTGCCGCTTGAGCTAGTTCGCTTGGGTATTTGGCAATAGCTCTAATGAGGTCTAGTTCGGTATTTTGTGGGTTAAGCCCTACCAAGTTACAATTGCCTTTCACATAAGCAGCCTTGGCCAATAAAGATTTGATGCGGGCATGGGTATATTGTATAAATGGCCCGGTATTTCCTTGAAAATCTATCGACTCGGCGGGGTCAAATAACAATCTTTTTTTTGGTTCTACTTTTAGTAAAAAATACTTCAAAGCACCTAGACCAATCATTCGGTAGAGTTCTTCTTTTTCAGCTTCACTAAAATCATTGGTTTTGCCTAGTTCTTCGGTCTTTTTCTTGGCGGTCTCAAACATCTCTGCCATCAAATCATCAGCATCTACTACGGTTCCTTCCCTACTTTTCATTTTGCCGCTAGGCAAATCAACCATACCATAAGACAAATGGTATAAACCTTTTGCCCAAGATTTGCCCAATTTCTCCAAAATTAAGAACAAGACCTTAAAATGATAATCTTGCTCGTTTCCTACCACGTAAATAGATTTGTCCATCCCAAAATCATCGTACTTCATTTGCGCCGTACCGAGATCTTGCGTAATATATACCGAAGTACCATCAGCTCGCAAAACGAGTTTCTGATCTAAACCGTCATTGCTCAAATCTATCCATACCGATCCGTCTTCCTTTTTAAAGAAAATACCTTTAGCCAAACCTTCTTCTACGGTGTCTTTGCCTAGTAAGTAAGTGTTGCTTTCGTAATAAAACTTATCGAAATCTACGCCCAAAGTTTTGTAGCTCACATCAAAGCCTTCATAAACCCAGCCGTTCATTTTTTTCCAAAGCGCTACCACAGCCTCGTCGTTTTGCTCCCATTGCAAGAGCATTTGTTGTGCTTCTTTTATTAAGGGAGCATTTTTCTTGGCTTCTTCTTCACTCTGCCCTTGGGCTACTAAAGCATTTATTTCTTTTTTGTATTCGCGGTCAAAAACCACATAGTATTTACCCACTAAGTGGTCGCCTTTCAGTCCCGAGCTTTCGGGGCTTTCGCCATTGCCCCACTTTTGCCAGGCCAACATCGACTTGCAAATGTGTATGCCACGGTCGTTCACCAAGTTTACTTTCACTACCTCGTAACCATCGGCTTTGAGTAGCTCGGCTACCGAATAGCCCAAAAGGTTGTTACGTATGTGTCCCAAATGCAAAGGCTTGTTGGTGTTGGGCGATGAATACTCGACCATTACCTTTTGGTTTTTGGGTTTAATGCTGAAAAATGCAGGATCTAGCAGTTCATTGTTCAACAAATTGAGCCAATATTGCTGATCAATCACCAAGTTTAAAAAACCTTTAACTACGTTAAAAGCACTAACTTCTTTTACCTGATTAAGCAAATATTCGCCCAGCTCCTTTGCAGTCTGCTCCGGACTTTTTTTAGAATAGCGAACAATCGGGAAAACGACTATCGTGATTTGCCCCTCAAACTCTTTCCTGGTTTCTTGTAAGTTGATATCATTGGCTGTAATATCTTGATTGTACAAGTTTTTTACTGCCTCTATTGTTCCTGCTATAATAAAATTCATAGCGCAAAAATACGATAATGTTCGTTTTATTGTACTGCAATTCAAAAAATGAACTTTAAGCACGCCAAGTACATACTTACCATAAGCCAATTTTATTGTTTGCCTGTTTTTTATGCTAGTGCTATTAACAGTTAAAAACCGTTGAAAAATACCAGCAAATACCCGTTTATAATGTGCTACATAGCCAAATATTTAATATTTATTTATCATTAATTAAATTTACAATTAAGCAACTAGCAATAAATTTGCTGAACATCAACACAAAGAACTTCTACCTGCAAAAACTGCTTAATATTGAATTGTAGGAATTTTTAAATAGTTTTGTGCAGTAACCAAATACAACCTATGCAACAGAGCAGCCCCAATATCCAAGTGGCCACAGAAACTGGCCGATTGCGTCGTTTATTAATACATAGCCCCGATAGCGGTTTGGGGAAAGTTGTGCCCTCTAAAGCACAAGATTGGCTTTTTGAAGATATTGTACACCTGGACACCATTCGCAAAGACGAGTACGACTACTATGTTAAACTACTGATGTATTTTCTTGATCCGGAGAAGATTAAAGGTAAATTGAAGCAAATAGATGATGACCAAGAACGTAGTTTTTACAAGCCCGGTCATCCCAAATTTCACCAATCTGACTGTGTGATAGAAGTACAAAATTTATTGGCTGATATTTTATTAGATAACGATATAAAAAGTCAGTTGGTTGCTGCTATTTGTACTATAGAAAGCTGTACCTATCAGCTACAGCAACAATTACTAGACTTAGCAGCCCAAGAGCTGGCAGAGGTATTGATATCGGGCTGCTTGGCCGATGACACCATGATTTTTCCGCCCGTACCCAACCTTATCTTTACCCGAGATGTGGGTATCACCATCAACGATCATATTTTATTGAACAAACCTGCCAAAAAGGCTCGTGTACGGGAAAATATGCTGATGCGTTATATCTTTTTTAATCACCGTATTTTTTCTGACTATCGGGATAAGATTATTGAAATACCCGACCCTACTATGCACTTTTTGCGACCCGGTGACGAACCCGAATACCGCACCACACTTGAGGGGGGCGATGTAATGATGGTTAGCCCCAAACATTTACTAATAGGTGTTAGTGAAAGAACCTCTGAAGAAGGAGCCAACGAGGCAATAAAATTACTTTTTGAACGGGCTGTGGTAGATAAAGTAACCGTGGTGAAAATACCTGCAAAAAGAGATTATATGCACCTCGACACTGTTTTTACACAAGTAAAGGTCAACACCTGGGTTATACTGCATCAAATTGCCCACAGTCCGCAATATGCACAAATAGACCCTATCCATTTCTTAAAAGAACCCGAAAAGAAAGAAAGTACCAGCGCCATTCAGTTTATACGCAACAAGCCCGGCCGGCCCAAATACTTTGAACATGTAGAAGCCTTACTGAACGACATTAGTCAAAACGACTTAGGCTGTACCGAACCTACACAAATTATCTACAGCGGAAATCACGTATTTCCTTACGATAGTCGTGAGCAATGGACAGACTCATGTAATTTACTGGCACTAAAAGAAGGAGTAGTTGTGGGCTATGATCGCAACGATAAAACCATTGAAGCCTTTGTAAAAATAGGTTTTAGGGCTGTAAAAGTACAAGACCTGTTACAAGAACTAGAAAATGGAACAACTGATGTAGAGCACATCAACAATACCATCATCCTGATGCCATCGGCAGAGCTTTCTCGTGCCAGAGGTGGTTTTCATTGTATGAGCATGCCCCTACTCAGAGATTAGCAATCAACCCTAACAATAAAAACACAAATTTTTATGGCACAGCCCTCACATCTTTTAATGATACGGCCGGTAAATTTTAAGTTTAATAGCCAAACCGCCGATGATAATAAATTTCAAAAAGCTGGCGAGCAGGACAAGGTACATGAAAAAGCCCTTGCCGAGTTTGATAATTTTGTGGAGGTATTACGATTGAATGGTGTTGGTATTACCGTAATTGATGATACGGCCGAGCCCGCAACTCCCGACTCTATTTTCCCGAACAATTGGGTATCTTTTCATGCCGATGGTTCGGTTTTTTTGTACCCGATGCGTTCGGCCAACCGACGTTTGGAGCGAAGAAATGATATTTTAGAGCAATTAGGACAAGATTTTTCGGTTTCGCACATACAAGATTTGAGTTTTTTTGAAAACCAGGGAATGTATTTAGAAGGCACAGGAAGCATGGTGTTGGATCGCACCAACAAACTGGCCTATGCCTGTATAAGCGAAAGAACCAATGTCGAAGTATTAGCCAATTTTTGTGGCCTATCGGGATATAAGGCCGTAACGTTTCATGCCGTTGATGAGAACAATTACCCAATTTACCACACCAACGTAATGATGTGTGTTGCTGATAAATACGTGGTGATTTGTACAGAAAGCATTAGCCTTGCACACGAAAGACAAATGATAGTAGAGCAAATAACCAAAACCAATAAAGCAATCTTAACAATCAGTTACGAACAAATGAACCACTTTGCCGGTAATATGTTAGAGCTTAAGAACAGTAAAAACGAAAGCCTTTTAGTGATGTCTTCCCAAGCCATACAATCCTTGAGCAAGGAACAAAAAAATCAACTCGAACAATACAGCAAAATAATAGCAGCTCCGCTATACACCATAGAACAAAATGGTGGAGGTAGTGCCCGATGTATGATGGCCGAAATTTATCTGCCCATAAAATAAAAACGATAAATTTGTTAATGAACAAAGTAAAATTGTCATGAAAAAACTAATTACAATTGGCCTCATAATCTGCTCTACGGCCATACAAAGCTTGGCACAAGAGCTAAAAACACACCGTTATTTTGATGGCCAACAGCAGTTGGATGGCTTGGTGAGCCAAAATAGCGGAAAAGCTTTACCGGGGGTATTGATACTACCCGCTTGGAAAGGTATTGACGAGGAGGCCAAAACAGCAGCCATCAACCTAAGCAAAGAAGGCTATATTGCATTTGTTGCAGATATTTATGGACTTGGCCATGTTCCAAGTAACAATGCAGAAGCAGCCAAAAGCGTTATGTACTATTATCAGAACCATAGGGCCTACCAACATCGTATTGCGCTTGCTCTTGACGAGATGAAAAAGCTGGGTGTCAATCCGAGCAAAATTGCAGTAATAGGTTTTTGTTTTGGCGGTAGTGGAGCATTAGAAACCGCTCGTGGAAATTTGCCTGTTGTTGGAGTTGTTTCAATACATGGTATTTTAAACAAAGCCAAAGAGAGGCCAAACCTTAAAATCAACACAAAAATATTGGTAGAACATCCTGCTGATGACCCCAACGTTAGCCAAGCCGACTACGACAACCTGATTAAAGAGATGAACGAGGGACAGGCCGATTGGCAAATTATCAGCTATGCCAATTGTGGCCACACGTTCACAAATCCAAGTTCTGCCGAGTACAATGCACCAATGGCCAAACGAGCTTGGAATCATACTTTGCTATTTTTGAAAGAAATTTTGAGCGACAATTAGAATTAAAAATTTATCTTCGCTGTTCTACTAGTTTTATTATGGATCAGTACAACGAGAAAGAGCAGCAAGAAGTTAAACTTGAAGTAAGCGAAAATATAAGAAGTTATCTTTACGATAGCAGCAAATGGTGTAATTTTTTGGGAACATTGGGGCTGTTTGGTGCCGCCTTGATGATTGGAATGTCTTTATTTTTCAAAGCCCCCATCCCAAGTACCGCCGGTAGTTTAGGTATAGGTGGTCTCCAATCGGTGATGGGAATAGTTTTTCTACTCTATGGTCTTATATTCATTTATCCCAGTTTCTTGTTATTAAAATTTGCCAACAAAACAAAAGAAGGTATTCTTTATGCCAACCAACAAAGTTTTGAGGAGGGTTTAGACAAACTAAGAGCCTTGTTTAAATTTTGGGGTATTTTAGCCATTATCGGTATTGCGCTCAATGTACTGAGTTTTTTGGGCCGATTATTTGTATAAGGCTATTGTTCAATATAATCGAGGTCGGTACCGAAAGATTCCTTCAGCTGGCTCAAAGCCAACAAGGCAATGGCTACACATGCCAAGCCCACCACCAAAGCTCCGTTTAAAATACCCATTTGGCCTTTTAAAAATTGAAAACTGGCTATAATAGCCACCAAAGAACCTCTGATAAAATTGGGCACTGTAGTTGTTACAGTAGCCCGCAAATTGGTACCAAATTGTTCGGCTGCAATGGTAACAAAAGTAGCCCAATAGCCCGATGCAAAACCCAACAACAGACACAAGGCAATAAAATGCTTGCCCGTGATACCAAAAGCATTGAGGTACAAAAACATAGCAAGCAAGGTAATCATCAAGAAGATAAACATCACTTTTTTTCTAGATTTCAACATTTGAGCTAAGAAACCGGCCAATATGTCGCCAATAGAAATACCTATGTAACAATACATTACACCTTCGCCGGCATTGAGTAATTCTGTAGCATTAAGCGCTTTCCCAAATTCGGGCGAAAATGTGATAAGCACTCCTACCACATACCAAGTGGGTAGCCCAATAAGAATACAAGCCAAATATTTTTTAAAACGACCCCAGTTGTTGAAAAGCATAAAAAAATTGCCCTTTTGCACTTCTTGTTTTTGGGTAGCTTTATAAATCCCCGATTCTACAATACCCACACGCATTAGCAGCAAAACAAGTCCCATTGCCCCACCAATAAAATAGCTGGTTTGCCAAGTAAAGCGCTCGCTAATTAAGGCCGCTGTTACAGCACCCATCAAACCTACAGCAGCTACAATCATGGTGCCGTAGCCTCTGTATTTTTTGCTCATGGTTTCGGTAACCAGGGTTATGCCCGCCCCCAATTCGCCGGCCAAACCAAGCCCGGCAACAAACCGAATGAGCACATAAGCCTCTACCGAGTGTACAAAGCCATTGGCTATATTGGCTAAAGAATAAGTAATGATAGAGCCAAACAATACGCTCAAACGTCCTTTTTTATCGCCCAATATGCCCCACAGCAAACCACCTAGCAACATACCTAGCATTTGGCTATTGATGATACGTGCTCCTACATTCAACATTTCACTATCGGGCACACCCAAGTCTTTTAAACTCGCTACCCGCACTACCGAGAACAAGATAAGGTCATAAATATCAACAAAATAGCCCAAAGAGGCCACCAATACGATAAGAACTACATTTTTGCGTTTAAGGCTTTCGTCCATAGTTTAATAGGTTTGTAAAGTGAAGCTACAAAAAAGATATATCCAATTTAAAAAAGAATGAAAAAAAGACAAAAACAAGTTCTATTTTCCGCACCGAAATACCTAAAATCAGCAATCCGAATAAATTAACAGAAAAATTTTAAGTTAAAACAAAAGCAATTATATTCGTTGATAAATAAGTTGGTGGCAATGCTATTTCAACGGTCGGCTAAAATTCAACATTTAACACAAATCGACTGAAAACATTCGCTACCGTAAATCGGAAAGCGGATGCAAAAACAATTGGCACTTGACAAAATCAAATCGTTGGTCGAACGATTTGACGAACAAAAAGAATTTTACAAAAAATCAGATTATAACGAAACCCAAACAAGACGGGATTTCATTGACCCGTTTTGGAAAGCTCTTGGCTGGGACATCGACAACGAAAACGGTTACGCAGAAAGTTACAGAGAAGTAATCCACGAAGACCGTGTAAAAGTTGGCGGTGCAACAAAAGCACCCGATTATTCTTTCCGTTTGGTTGGTGGAAAACGTTTATTTTTCCTCGAAGCCAAAAAACCAAGTGTTCTTATCAAAGACGATATTGCACCTGCTTACCAAGTTCGCAGATACGGTTGGAGTGCAAAAATGCCGATTTCTGTCATCACTGATTTTGAAGAATTTGCTATTTACGATTGCACCAACAAGCCAAAACCAACTGACAAAGCAAGCAACGGACGAATAAAATATTTGACTTATTCGGACTATCTTTCGGAGTTCGATTTCATTTGGGACACGTTTGCAAAAGAAAGGGTTTTGCGTGGCAGTTTCGACAAATACATTACGAACGACAAAAACAAAAAAGGAACTTCCACCGTTGACAACGAGTTTCTGCAATCTCTTGACAAATGGCGTGTAGAACTTGCCGTAAACATTGCACTTCGTAACAAACATCTGAACGAAGAGGAACTGAATTTTATCGTTCAACACACGATTGATAGAATTATATTTTTGAGAATTGCAGAAGATAGAAGCGTTGAACCTTACGGAGATTTACAAACCGACATCAAAAGCGGAAATTTTTACCAAAACCTTTTGTTCCGTTTTCATCAAGCCGACCAAAAATACAATTCAGGGCTTTTCGACTTTCAAAAAGACAAAATAAGTGGCGAAATTTCCATTGACAACAAAGTTATCAAAAGCATTATTTCAGAACTCTACTACCCTATTTGTCCTTATGAATTTTCGGTTTTATCAGTTGAGATTTTAGGAAGTGCTTACGAGCAATTTCTCGGAAAACAAATTTCACTTTCAAAAAGTGGACGAGCCACGATTGAAGAAAAACCCGAAGTAAGAAAAGCAGGTGGCGTTTATTACACACCTCAATATATTGTTGATTACATCGTAAAAAATACGATTGGCAAAATCGTAGAAAACAAAAATCCAAAAGAGATAAGCAAAATAAAAATAGCTGACCCAGCCTGCGGCAGTGGCAGTTTTTTGATTGGTGCTTATCAATATTTGCTCGATTGGCATAAAGATTATTATACGCAAAACGGCAAACAAAGTAAAGGCAACAAAGACAATCCGCTTACACCACTTGGCGAATTGACCACAGCCGAAAAGAAACGCATTTTGCTCAACAATATTTACGGAGTTGATTTAGACAGCAACGCAGTTGAAGTAACAAAACTTTCGTTGCTTTTGAAGTGTATGGAAGGCGAAACCAAAGAAACGATTGAAGCACAAACCAAACTTTTTCACGACCGTATTTTACCGACTTTGGACAACAACATTAAAAGTGGAAATTCTTTGATTGACTTGGATTATTACGACAACGAACTCGACTTTGGCGAAGAGAAAAAAGTAAAACCATTCTCGTGGCAAAAAGCGTTTCCCGAAGTGTTTAAACAAGGTGGTTTTGACTGCATAATCGGCAACCCGCCTTATGTAAAAGAATACACAAGTCGGGAAACATTTGAGCAAATCCGAAAATCACATCTTGCGAAGTATTATCAGGGTAAAATGGATTTGTGGTATTTTTTTGTTTGTTACGGAATTGACATTTTGAAACCAAATGGATTGTTGGGATTTATCGTTCCGAATAATTGGGTTACAAACGCAGGTGCAAGTATTTTGCGAAACAAAGTTTTGGTAGACAGCACCATTAAAAATATTGTGGACTTTGGTGCATATATGGTTTTTGACAGTGCAAGTATTCAAACAATGGTTTTGATTTTAGAAAACCGAAAACAAAAAACATATTCATTTGATTACCGAAAATTAGAAGCACAAAAGCCAAACATTTCACTTGCACAGCAAATTTTAGCAAGTGAAACAGAACAAGGTTTGAAATACATTGAACCGCTTGTAAAACCAAGCGAACTCAAGGACAAATTTTTAGTTTTTGGGGACAACGAAACGGAAGGTTTGTTAAGTAAAATTCAAGTAAAACAAAACTTCGTTTTGGACGCAAGAAAAGAAGTTGCACAGGGAATTGTTGCACCGCAAGACTTTTTAAATGGAGCAGGAGAAAAAGCATTAAATTTTGCTATTCCGAAAGGAACAGGAATTTTTAATGTAACCGAAGCTGAACGCAAAAAAATCAATCCAAACGAAATAGAAAAACGACTTTTTAAACCATTTTATACAACAGAACAATTAGGAAAATACTACGGGAACAATGAAAATAAACTTTGGGTAATTTATACAACTTCGGACTTTAAAAATCCGTCCAAAATGAAAGATTGTCCAAACATAAAACAGCACTTAGACCAATTCAAAGACATCATCACTTCCGATAACAAACCTTACGGTTTACATCGTTCAAGAGATGAAAAGTTTTTTACAGACAAAAAAATTGTTTCGCTTCGCAAATGTGCCGAGCCGACATTTACATTTACCGAATTTGATTGCTATGTTTCACAAACTTTTTTCGTAATCAAAACCGACCGTATCAATCAAAAATATCTGACGGCATTTTTGAACTCAAAACTTGTAGCGTTTTGGCTCAAACACAAAGGAAAAATGCAGGGAAATTTGTATCAAGTGGACAAAGAACCAATTTTAGGTATTCCAATTTTTGAAACACCAAACAAAACAGCTAAAGAGCAAATCATCAAACTTGTTGAACAAGTTTTACAACTAAACACAGACCTAAAAACCGAAACCTTGCCTAACAGAATTGAGCAAGTAAAACAAAGAATAGAACACACAGAAAACAAAATCAATCAAATCGTTTACGAGCTTTACGACTTGACAAATGATGAAATAAAAATAATTGAAACAAACTAACAAAATAGAAAGCACAGCCACCACCATCGGTTTTGCAAAAGTGGCGGTTAAGTACTTCGTTTGAAACTTTTTCGTAAAATTGAACATTCGTGCTTCGATTGAAATGTGGTGCTAAAAATCGCCACCTTCGCCAAGCCGCCGGGCCGTTAGCAGTAATGGCAGAAAACCGGTTCCAAAAGAGAAATACGACTGAAAAAACATAAGTTTGTAGCATATAGAAATAAATAATGGATAATCGTTTACGGACATAATTCAGCTCATTAAACAATCTCGGACTAATGCAATAAAAGCCGTAAACACTGAACTAATAAATCTCTATTGGAACATAGGTGAATATATCAGCAAGAAAATTGAACAATCAGAATGGGGCGACTCTGTTGTGACTGAATTAGCCAATTTCATACAGACACAAGAACCGGAAATAAAAGGCTTCTCCGATAAGAATATCTGGAGAATGAAACAGTTTTACGAAACTTACAAGGACTTTCCAAAACTCTCACCACTGGTGAGAGAAATCAGTTGGACAAACAATCTGTTGATTTTTTCCAGATGTAAAATTGTTGAAGAAATGGAATTCTACCTCAAAATGGTTAAACAAGAAAATTATAGTAAACGAGAACTTGACCGCCAAATTTCAGCAAGCCTTTTCGAACGAACAATGATTGGCAACTCAAAACTCTCGACAGCGTTGAGAGAAAGTAATCTGGTTGAAGGCTTCCCATTTTTAGTACAATTCAAAAGTAGAATATTTTATTCATTTTCTTTTAATTCGTTAATATTTCGTTCAGGGCAGAGTGTAGCGAAGGCGTAGCCGAAGCGGAACGAAG